>JAEYPP010000019.1 GCA_023410575.1 Bacillota bacterium
GGAAAAGGAAACATGTGGTCCTTTTTCAAACATAATAATATGATCTTCTTCGCTGTTTCTTCTTAATTTGGTTGCAGTAGAAGCTCCACCTGCAACTCCTCCAATAATAACAATTTTACGGCTCATAAACTCCTCCTTTTAGTCCTTTATTTTTTTTATGTTACTCACAATTACTTCTTCAATGAACTAGATGAAACCTTATGTTTAATCTTACAAATTCCCTGAGTCATAGTCCCCATTGGACAATATACACACCATGACTTTGGTTTAAATAAAATCATTGTAATGATACCCAAAACTGTCGACGTTAACATAACACTATAGAACCCAAAAGCAAATTGTGCAACCCATGGTGCAAACACTGTACCGTGATATGCAAAGTTCCATGGAAGTTTAAATGTCCACAATAATTTTATCACTTGTCTCAAGCTATTTGTTCCCTGAAATACAAAGACCGTTGTAGCTATCATATTTACAAACATCAACAAGAAGAAAGCTAAAAAACTATATCGAAACCAAGATTTACGTAAAAAAGATGGTATCGTTTTATTTCTCGAAAGCTTCAGCTTTGTTCCAAGTAACGAAAATAACTGTCCTCGGCCACAATACCGATTACAATATGTCTTATTTCCTGTCTTAATTGACATAATCAATGGAACAGAAAAACAGATTAGACCTAACCACGCAAACATAATATTAAAAAATCCTAGGATTAAATATAAAACAGATGTAATCCATAAATAATCATACCACTTTTTCTTTCCCTTTTTTATACTATTTTTCATATTTCACCTCAAATTTAACTTAATTAATTGTTTCATCATATTCTTTCATATCAATAACAGATGCTGGGCAAGCCTTAGCGCATAAAGAACAACCTACGCACTTATTCGGATTTACCTCAGCAAACATACCACTGATAATTGTTATTGCATCACGCGGGCATACTTTAACGCATGTACCACAGGCAACACATTCTCTCTGAAATACGTTAGCATATCGTTTCATTAAAAATCTCCTTTACTTTACTTTTTTGTATCATACCAATTAATTCAGCTAGTTTCTGTGACTTTATCACATTATTTTTCTACCATATAAAGCATCTTTATCTGAGAAAAAAATGTCTTGCTTGCAAAACACTCGCGCCAAGCGCGGTTGCGTAAGCGACACCTTCCTAACGCGCTTGTGTGCATAATTGCGTCCTTTCTTTTGGACGCTTTTTTATGTAATAGGAAGTTCTGAGAACTTTCCTATTCAACAAAAAAAGTGTGCTTCGCACACTCTCACGAGCAATACTTGACTCAGAAACTAAAAATTACAGCCAGAACATAAATCAACCTACCCCCAAAAATTAGACTTACAAATCTAACTATTGGGAAGCCGGTTCATTTATGTTCTGGCTGTCTCTAAAAATTTAAAGATGTGTTTGCTCAAAAGATGACTTTTATACTTTCTCTTTGTATGTAAAATTAGTGAATTTTGCACTTGATGTGCATCTACTACCATTGCCCATACTATAAAGTGCAATATAATTACCGGTAAATGAGCCTCCAACTTCTGTTGTCAAATATACAGTTTCTCCTTGACCAAGAAATCTCCTCTCTGAATCTTGAAGTCGGTAATAAAAAATATAATTGTCTAAATTAGACTCTAATTCAAGTATAATCTTGTCTTCATTTACAGCGATGGTTTGTTCGATTCGATATAAAGATCCAATTTGTCTGCGAAAGATTAGTTTCTTTTCCCCATCTTCCCAAATTACTGCTGCTTCATAGTGATGCTTATGATTCATAAAGATTGTAAGCCCAGCTTCTTCCTTCTCCTTTGGTTCAAACATCAATTCGACTGTAGTCACTGTATTATGTTCCGACTGTCGTCTCCCCATCCATGCGTAAGAAGCCATATCAGAAAGAGAATGTTCATTACCTAGCAATTCTAACACTCCGTCTCCAGTTTTCCAAAATTTCTCCTCTGGTGTATATAGCGTATTCCATGAAAAATCTAGATTTTGTGACGTAAACTCACAAAAATAGGTCTTACTCTTTTGTTCAGGAACATACTCTGCTGGAAGTAAGTCAGTCTCAAATTCTTGATCTAGCGTTCCATGGTTACCGAATATTGGCCATTCCTCCTCCCAGCTAACAGGCACAAGCATCGTCTCACGACCAAGATTATGTTTTGGAGGATAAGAAAAGGTTCTTGTTCCAAGACAGACAGCCCACCAGTTTCCATTAGCATCCTCCACTAAGTCAGCATGTCCAACTGACTCGATTGGTCTTAAAAGACTACGATTTGTTAATACCGGATTATACGGACATGCCTCATATGGCCCTTCAATCTTTCTACTCCTTGCCATTGTAATCATATGACTTCGTTCCGTACCACCTTCAGAAATTAATAGATAATACCATCCATTCTTTTTATAAATATGAGGACCCTCTGGATAACTTCCTCCTGTTCCTGTCCAAATAACGATACGATCACCTATGATTTTCTGCTGTTCTAGACTCATCGCGCAAATATATATTTGATGTTCTGAAGTACCAATATAATATTCTTTGCCGTCCTCATCAAAAAAGAAAGAAGGATCAATACCTAAAGTTCCAAGAAAAATAGGATCTGACCACTCTCCTGCTGGATCATTCGTCCATACGTAAAAGTTCCCTTTGTCTTTTGTTTCATCTGTAACATTCGTCACAACCATATAGAAAACATTGTCCTTGCATCGAATGGTAGGTGCAAAAATACCAGATGCGCTCTGTCTTAAGGTTGGACTTAGTTGTAGTTGCTTTTCTCTACTAATACAGTGGCTGATTTGCTCCCATTGCACAAGATTCTTGCTACGAAATACTGGTACAGCTGGAAAATATTCAAACGTACTATTTACCAGATAAAACCACTCTCCATTTCTACAAATACTTGGATCCGGATAACATCCCCGAACAACAGGATTCTGATACTTGACCATTATGCTTGTCTCCTTTATAATAATATTTTTTTAAGTATACTCTATATCAGTATTGAATAAAATGGAATATTTGGTCCTTATTTAAAAATTCTTGTCTATTAAATATTTACAATAGAAAAATGGTATGCAATCAAACACTCTACCAAGTGGTAAATTCGATAGGATTTCCTGTCACATAGAAATTGTTTTGTAACTTAGTTACAGAAATCATATCATAATATTGATATACTTACGATAAGAAAAAGCACTTATGTTCTTCAAACACGACTATAAATGTAAAAACAACACAATAATTAAATAACATTACAAATAGGAGGACTTACCTATGAAGCAAAAATCTTTACTATACTTAATTATGACCGCTCTGCTTTCCTTAACTGGATGTAGTTCTAGTAATCAAGCGAAATCATCAGACTATAAGAAATTAACAGCAAAGGAAGCACAGGATATTATTTCAGAGGAAAGTGATATAACTATTCTAGATGTTAGAACGGAATCAGAATATCTCTCAGGTCATATTGCAAATTCTATCTTGCTACCTTATGACCTGATATCAGAACAAGCAGAATCTGTACTTCCCGATAAAGATCAAAAAATACTCATCTATTGTCGAAGCGGACGTCGAAGTGAGATTGCAGCCAAAGAACTAATCTCACTAGGTTATACCGATGTTAATGACTTTGGTGGTATTATTGACTGGCCTTATGAAGTCGTAAAATAGAAGTGCCTTACAAGTCCCACATGCCCTTTGTGGGCTTGTTTCCATCGCGCGCCGTAGAAAACTACTACACCTCCCCTCATTGTTTGTGATCATAAAACTTGCCAAAAAGAAGGAGTCGGATGGATATGTTTTCGGAGTGCCTTACAAGTCCCACATGTCCTTTGTGGGCTTGTGAGCATAAGCGCGCCGAAGAAAACATACCATCCGACTCCTTCTTTATTCATTCTCTAAATCACAAACAATGATCATAATAATCTATTTTGCTACAATGTTTACGATTTTTCCTTTCACGTAGATTTCCTTTACAATACTTAATCCTTCAAGTGCCTTCATAACCGTTGGAACTTCTTTTGCTTTCGCAATTGCCGTTGCATTGTCCTCATTCACAGCAATTTCAACTGTTCCCTTTACTTTTCCATTAATCTGAACACCGATTGTTACTGTATCCTCTTTGATTGCTGCCTCATCATAAACTGGCCAACTTTCAAATGCAATGCTATCGTCATGTCCAAGCAGGCTCCACATCTCTTCACCTACGTGAGGACAAATACAAGAGAGCATCTTGATAAATCCTTCTGCATAAACTTTTGGACACTTACCTGCTTTGTAAGCTGCATTCACAAAGATCATCATTTGGCTAATTGCAGTATTGAATGCCAATTGCTCAAAATCACTTGTAACCTTTTTTACCGTCTGGTGATATACTTTTGTTAACGTTTCATCATTTTCTTTAGTAATATTTTCTGGATTCATAAAGAAGTTCCATACACGGTTGATGAATTTTCTCGCGCCTTCTACACCTTGATCACTCCAAGGTTTGGATACTTCTAATGGTCCCATGAACATTTCATATAATCTTAAGGTATCTGCACCATAATCTCTTACAACATCACTTGGGTTAACTACAAATTCAGGATAACGTTTACCCATCTTAATTCCATTAGAACCAAGAATCATACCTTGATGAACTAATTTCTGAAATGGCTCTTTTACTGGAGATAACCCCTTATCATAAAGATAACGATTCCATATTCTCGAATAAATTAAGTGTCCAACTGCATGCTCTGGTCCACCAATATATAAATCAACTGGTAACCAGTGTTTTAGTAATTCTTGATTCGCAAATTCATCATTATTATCAGGATCAATATATCTCATATAATACCAGCTGGAACCTGCACTGCCTGGCATTGTAGAAGTCTCACGTTTCCCCTTAATACCATTATGGTCATATTGCTTCCACTCGGTTGCATTCTCTAACGGTGCCTGTCCATTCTTACCTTTATAATCTTCAAGTACTGGTAAAACAAGTGGTAATTCACTATCAGCTAATACATGGATTTCACCATCTTCTGTATATACAACAGGAACTGGCTCACCCCAATATCTTTGACGTGCGAAAATCCATTCACGGAAACGATAGTTAACCGTTTTACGTGCTACGCCAAGTTTTGCTAACTTATCTGTAATTGCTTCTTTTGCTTCTTCCACCGTAAGTCCTGTGAACTCCTCAGAATTAAGTAGTTTACAGCCCTTACCAAGATAGTCTTGTTTTTCAAATGCTTGTTCACTAACATCTGCTCCATCGATAACTTGAATCATTGGAATGTTATGAGTTTTCGCATATTCAAAATCTCTTTGATCATGAGAGGGAACAGCCATAACAGCACCAGTACCATAACTTGCCAACACAAAATCTCCGATAAATAAAGGCACTTCTCTACCATTTACTGGGTTGATTGCATAAAGCCCCTTTAATATACAACCTGATTTTGTTTTGTTCAACTGTGTACGATCCATATCATTTTTTGTCAATGTTTCATCAATATAAGCCTGTACTTCTTCTGGGTTTTCAACTCTTGGCATTAATTCTTTTACAAGATCACTCTCTGGTGCAAGAACCATGAATGTAATACCATAAATTGTTTCTATACAAGTCGTATAAATTGAAAATTGACCGCCACCTACGATGTTAAAGTCGACCTCAACACCTTCTGATTTTCCAATCCAATGTCTTTGGATATCTTTTGTGGATTCTGGCCAGTCTATTTCATCTAAGCCTTCTAACAGTTTTTCTGCAAAAGCTGGCTGATTAATTACCCACTGTTTCATATTCTTACGTACTACTGGATATCCACCACGCTCTGATTTACCATCAATTACTTCGTCATTTGATAAAACAGTACCAAGCTCTTCGCACCAATTTACTGGCATATCTACATATTTTGCATATCCATCAAGATACAATTGTTGAAAAATCCATTGTGTCCATTTGTAGAACTCTGGATCACTTGTTGCAATCATTTTCGACCAATCATAGTCAAACCCTAGCTCTTTTAGCTGTTTGGAAAAGGATTTGATATTTTCCTGAGTAAATCCATTTGGATGATTTCCTGTGCTAACCGCATATTGTTCAGCTGGTAAACCAAAAGAATCATAACCCATTGGATGCAATACATTATACCCTTGCATACGTTTCATACGGGAAACGATATCAGTTGCTGTATAACCTTCTGGATGTCCTGCATGAAGACCTACCCCTGATGGGTATGGGAACATGTCAAGTACATAGTATTTAGGTTTGGAAAAGTCCCAAACATCTGTTTTAAATGTCTTGTGTTCTTCCCAGTATTTTTGCCACTTTTTTTCAATACTTGCTGGATTGTATAGTTTCATTACTTCTTCTCCATTCTTCCTTCATATATTTTTTTAGACTTTTATCGTCTATCTTGTGGTGCAATGTACGCTTTTACATAGCATATAAACAAAAAAAGCCTCCATCTCTGTTACAGAGACGAAAGGACATTAACCTACCGCGGTACCACTCTAATTCAGGAGACAGCTCCTGCACTTTAATTCTATAACGGGAACTCCCGCCAAAGCCTACTAAAAAATTCAACCTTGGAGTTCATAGACGAGTTCAAAGTTTTCCAGGTTATCTTCCACCAATCGATAACTCTCTGTAACTGAAAATAGCTTTTACTACTTCTAATCATCACTTTTATCTTATCTGTTACTAAACTACCCTTTTTTTGAAAAGTTGTCAAGTAGTATTCTTTAATTTTATGCTCGAAATACCGATATTTTCTACATTTATTATCTAAAATGATTCTTTCTACCAAAAGAAAGATTCTGTATTAACAAATACCCAAAAACATAATATAGTACCAATACTTTTTTAAGTCACATTAAGCCAAAATAATTATTGATATTTTGGCTCAATTTACATTTAAGATTAACTTTTCTATAAATTTATCGAGAGGTATGTGAGCTAATGTAATCCGAATAACTAACACCAGTATATTTTTTAAAGCAACGTCCAAAGTAGTTTGGATCTGGAATTCCGACTGCAATGGCCGTACAAAACATCTTTGTGCTTGCTTTCGCAAGATCAATCGCTTTCTCCATTCGGCAATTAATCAGGAATTCAACAAAGCTCTTTCCTGTTTCCTGTTTAAATTTACGGCTAAGATAACTCGGATTAAATCCAAAATACTGTGCCACAGAGGTTAGATTGATGCTTGAATCTGTAAAATTATCGCGTAAATACTGCATTATCTGCTCGATCCCAGATGGTGTAATATCCTCTACAACCTCCTGTGTATTCGATTTCTTCTTGTCCAGATTGTTCTTAACTCTTGTTAATACCTCAATCACTTCTTGCCGAACAATTGGTTTTAGCATATACTCTACCACTGGCAAACATACACACTGACGAGCGTATTCAAAATCATCAAAACCAGTCAGTATAATTATTACTAAGTCAGTATATCGCTTTGTTACAACCTTGGTAAACTCTATCCCATTCATAAACGGCATGCAAATATCCACAAAAACAATATCTGGTCGCAACTCATCAATGATATTAATAGCTTCAATACCACTCGCTGCCTCACCAACGATTTCCATGCCAAGCGAGTTCCAATCAATAGATACTTGTAGCAGTCTACGAGCAGACATCTCATCATCAATAATCATAACTCGGTACATTATTCACCCTCCTCTTCTGCTTTCGTTTCTCTCATATTTGGAATATATATCTCTATTTCGGTATACTCGCCCGGCTCACTACGTATCTGTATTACGTTATCGTAGTCACAGCTATAGCGTATTCGATTGATTGTGCCACGTAAACCGAAACTTAACAAGAGCCCTTTTTCCTCCTCATTTGGCTCTATAATACTCCTTATCTTATCAGCACTCATTCCAATACCTGAATCGTATACAATAATATGTAAACCATTCTCATCCACATGGGTAGTGATTCGAATAACACACTTTTCTCCTTTTAGTCGCACTCCATGATAGATACTATTTTCCACAAGTGGTTGAAGAATCAGTTTTGGTACCATAATATTAAGAGTAGCATCATCGATGATATATTCATCTTCAAATATATCTCCATACCGCAACTTCTGTAATGCAAGGTATTCTTGGGTGATTCGTAACTCACGCTTTAATGAAATCTCACGGTTCCCTTTACTAAGAAAATTACGATAAAAGTTACCCAGAGTCTCAAGCGCATCATGTACTTTGCTTGCATTTTCCTGTACTGCCATATAGCTAATTGTTTCTAATGTATTATAAAGAAAATGCGGTTTAATTTGCTCATGTAGTACACGCATTTCCGCCTTCTGTACATTCTTCTCATCCTCCAATAAGCGATTAAATAATGCATTCAGATATTCTATCATGCTATTATAACTTTCTGCCAACTGACCAATTTCATTATTTGGCATTCTTTCGTCAATTTTCTCAAGCCATCCCGACGATTTCGTACGTTGCATTGCAGCACTCAGATTTCCAATCGGTCGTGCTAAATTGATTGTAATGAAACCTGCACAAAACATGACCGATAAAATAAACGTTACCAGAATGATTACCATGGCAATCAATGTATCCCTTGGCAAAGTCCTAGAGCCATTGGCACTCACACATAAAACCACAAGTGGTTCTATTGCTAGTTTTCCTGCCATTATCTTCTTCTCACCTTCCAACACAACATCCTTAAAAACCATACTGCTACTATCGTAATCAACATTGTACAAATCTCCGATACTATCATTTCCAGCAAGAATTGTGCCATTAGTATCAAGGATACACATACCACTAGTATTCTGAAGTGTAAGAGCACTATCAAATACATTGCATGTTATATTCATGAAAAGCATTCCAATAAGGTTTTGCGAGTTTATGTCATAGATTGCACGCGACACAGTTAGTAATTGTTTACCATCTTCTCTTTTAATCATACCATTTGCATTAATCGAAACAATAGAAGATCCACGTGCATCAAGCACATTCTTCCGCTCCGCGCTGTTTTCATCGATATAATATTTAGCACCGCCTGTGCTTGCTAGATACTTTCTATCATTTCTAAATATAAATACTGAATCAACATTACTATATAAATAATGTATCTCCGATATACTTGACCGAGCCTCATACTCCATATTTTTATTTGTCTCTTCAGCTTTTAAAAAGGTAACAACATTATCATTAATCATAATCAATCGTGTTAAATAATTATAGTTCACCAGTGTCGCTTTTATGGTTGACACCACATTATTGACTGACGTTTCTGATGTTCTCATCATAAAGTCTTCATCCGTTCGCTTACTTATAATAGAGGTTGCTACCATAAACATCATGCAGAAGAACAATAGCAAAATAATTAGCAATAACAAGGTTTTTTGTTGTAGAGTCATCTTAAAATCACTTTTTTTTCTATTGATGTTATGTCTCATATCTACACCTCATCCTTGTATATTGAAGTAAACTCTAAAACTTAATTGCCACTCTTTACCATAATTTCATGATATCACATATATATGCCATTTTCAATATTTATGATAAGGTAAGCTAAACAAGCCTCCTTTTTCCTTCTTTTGGGACGCTTTATTTATATACTAGAAGTGTGCAAAGCTTCGCTGGACACTCTCCTAGTATATAAAAAAGGCCCGGACTCTGCCATTACTTAAAACAGAGTTCGAAGCCTTAATTAACAAAATATAACTTACTGCTAACCTTTAATTGCACCAGCAATAAAGCTGTCTTGGATCTTCTTACTAAAGAATATGTAGAAGATAAGTGTTGGGAACGTCGCCAAAACTAACGCAGCACCAATTGGGCCCCACCGAGCTGTATACTGCCCAGCCAGTGACTGAACAGCAGTAGGCAATGTCTTATGTTGCGAATTACTAAAGAAGAGATTTGCAAACATCAACTCATTCCAACACTGTAGGAATGTATAGATAGATACTGTTGCCACAGCTGGTTTCATCAAAGGCACAATTATTCTGAAGAAGATTCTCCATGTACTACAGCCATCAATACATGCTGCTTCATCAAGTTCCATCGGTATCTCTTGCATAAAACCTGTACATATAAGTATGCCCATAGCTAGTGAGAATGCTGCGTAAGGTATAATCAATGCAGCATAAGTATATAGCCAATGCAATCTTGAAAGAGTAACATAGATTGGCACTAAGGAAACATGGATAGGAATTGTTAATCCAAGCATAAAAAAGCTATTCATAACCTTTCTTCCCTTCCAGACGAATCTAGTCAGTGCAAAAGTTGCCATAAGAGATACAAACATAACTATCATAATAGTAGCAATGGCAATTATGATACTACTTATCATTGCTGAACCAATATTTCCTACCTCAACCGCTTCGCTATAATTACTCCAGAGCCAATTATTTGGAAGACCGGCAACATTTGCGCCAAATATTTCGGTATTGTCCTTGAGCGAAAAAGTAAACATCCAGTAAATAGGAAATAGGTTAATTAATGCCCAGAAACCTAATATAATATAGATTGCTATCTCTTTGCCACTCTTTTTCTTCTTATGAGCGGGTTTTTGTTTTCTATAGTCTGTAACTCTACTATTTTTCACGTTTTCAGCCCTCCTTATTCTTGAATATTCTGCCAATTACCAAAGCAAAAGCAAAACATAATAAGATGAGTAGGACAGCAATCGTACTTCCCATACCATATCTATTGCGATTGAACAACATAGAAATCATCAATGTACTTGGTACCTCAGTTGCATGGAATGGTCCACCATTGGTCAATACATAGATTAAGTCGTAAGACTTAAGAGATCCAGTAACTGCAAAAATTACACTTATTTTCAAAATAGGCTTTATGTAAGGTAAAACAATATAGCGGTTTACCTGTCCTTCTTTTGCTCCATCAATCATTGCTGCTTCACGATACTCGGTAGGAACGCTCTTAATACCTGCATATAATAATAGCATATGATAACCAACATACTGCCATAAGGTAGGCACGAAAGCCGCACCTAGTGCCGTTGCTTTATCACCTAACCACATCTTTGCCCAGCTTTCCAAACCAATTGCTCTAAAAAATTCATTCAGAAGACCGTAGTCTGGATTGTAAATTTTTAAGAAAAGCTGTCCAATAACAACCGTTGAAATTAGCACAGGCATAAAATAAATTGAAAGGAAACCACGCTCACCTTTTCTACCCTTACCAAGAAGAAGAGCCAAACCCAATGAAATAGGCAACTGAATTACAACTGAGAGTAATGCTAACAGTAACGAATTTCCTAAAGCTTTGACAAAGCCTATTGAGTTACTAGTAAACAATTCCTTATAATTATCAAATCCAACAAAAACTTTCTTTCCAATTCCATTCCAATCATAAAAACTAAAATATCCAGAAATAAAGATCGGCGCAACAAGAATAAGTACAAATAATAATAATGCAGGGAGAATAAATAATAAAATTGTTAGTTTATTACTATAAAGTTTTTTCATCTTGATTCCTTCCCTATAGATAAAAAGCGGTTCCCTGATGGCTTTAATCGAGACAATCGTTAGGGAACCGCTTATTTTTAATCGAATGAGAATATCATATTATGAATTCTCGTTCATTAGTAAATTACAATATACTTCCCGCTATTACTGAAGATCTGCATCAAGACCTGCAGCACAATCCTTACTATTAATTACGTTACCATAAGCTTGCATTACATAATCAAGGTAAATGCCTTGATTCTCAGCTGATAAGAAATTATCACCAAACAATACACTACCACTAGCATTAGCAACGATATCAGATACAGCAAGTGCTAAAGGATCTTTACCTTCTACAACATAATCAGGTGTGAATACTGGAATACCATTACCACCCTCGTCACCACGTCTTGAAAGATTCTTAGCAAGTTCAAAACATAATTTTGCAGCTACTTCTGGGTTCTCACAGCTAGCAGAAACAGCAAGTGCGTCATTAGAACCACCAATAACAGCATTTTCACCAGGAGTTAACTCTGGGAATTGACCAACCTGCATCTTAGCAGTAACGCCATTTAGAGCAAAATCGGCAATGTTCCAAGTACCATTCTGATAGAAAGCATACTTGTCAGCCATAAAGTTAGCTTTAACTTCATCGTTAGTAAGAGCAGCACTAGCTGGATCAAAGTATCCCTTACTAACCATTTCCTGTAACTTATCAACAGCACTGTAGAACTTATCGTTAGCCCATGGAGTAGTCTTTGTATAAAAATCTTTAAGTGTCTGAGCACCAACACTCTTTACAACCATTGGCTCAAAATACTCGGATACAGCCCATTGCTCTTTACCAGAACAACCGAAAGGAGAGATTCCCTTTGCTAAAAGAGCGTCACAACATGCTGTTAACTCTTCGTATGTAGTTGGAATATGATCATAACCAACTTGAGCAAGAAGATCCATATTTGCAAACAAACCTACGATATTAAAGTAGTAAGGTACAGCATATAATTTGCCATCAAATGAATGGTTGCCTAACATAGACTCAGCCATCTGACCTTTGTAGTTAGCTTCATACTCATCTTGTAAGCAGTAAATACGACCAGCGTCAACGAATTCCTTCAAGAAGCCCATACCCCATGTAAAGAAGATATCAGGTAATTCATCAGCAGCTGCTGCTGCTTTTAGCTTTGGTTTGTAATCCTGATTCTGAGTAGCGTCCCAAGTGAAATTAACTTCTGGATGAGCTGCTTTTAAATCAGCGACAGCGTCTTCATAAGCTTTACGGTTTGAATCACTTTCTACAGCGATACACCACATAGTAATGTCTACAGGTTCAGCTGCAACCGGTTCAGTTGCTTTTGGTTCTTCAGTTGCTTTTGGTGCTTCAGTAGCTGCAGGTGCTGTAGTAGGTGCAGGATCCTCTTTTTTGTCGGAATTACATCCAACTAAAGAGAATACCATTCCCACAGTCAGTAATAAAGCGGTTACTTTTTTCATAATTCTCCTCCTATAAAAATGTTTTTTAATTTATGTTAATGTGATAAAACTCTTAACTAACATACAGCATGACGCTGTATGTTAGTTAAGTTTCTCACATTATCATCTAATTACTTGGCTTCTGTCTTGACCATCTGCCATGGATATTTAATATGTAACATATTGCCTTCTATTTGGTAATAGCACATTAATTCGTCATAATATTGTTCTAAGTAATTAAGATTAAATGTAGAATCCTTTTCATTAACTGTATAGGTACCTGGAAAATAACCATCCTCAAGGAATTCTCCACCCTCAGTAAAGATATAAGACCATTTACCATCCTTAGCGGACCATTCACCTACTAGCCCATCTGGCTCACCCTCACCAGAATATGTATATGTAGTACTCATGTACAAAACTATTCCTCTATCATTAACTTCATAGCGTAACTGTAATGCCTCACCGTCTGCATCCTCTAACTTTATAAATTGACTGTCGCATTCAAAGGTATATTCCTTATTCTCATACTTGGCAGTACCATCTTCACGAAATACTACTATTTCCGTCTCTTCATCGTGTGAATACGCCCAACTTCCACATATCTCTAATGCTTCCTTAGATAACTTACTATTAGCATTCTTACTTTTACATGCTGTCACCGACATTAACACAAGTACTACAACGAAAAAAAATAAATAATAATTTCTTCTCTTCATATGTTTACCTCTTTCTTATCCCATTATATATTTATTTTCCAAGAACAGGAATGTAATATTTTTACTTCAATTAGCATAATTTTTACCTATTTAACCTTATTTTTAGTATTTTTTATGTGTAAATTATACAATGCAGATTAAATGTACGTTGATATCACTGTTTATTTCCCCAAAAAAAGCACACTTAAGTCTAAAAAAATAATCTGAGTAACTAATTGTTGTTCAGATTATTTTTTGCAAAAAATATGTTATTATTAACGAGTATGTAAACGCTCTACTTAAAAACCCAGTTCTTCATCAATAAGAAGTACCTCTGCCTCTGTACCACATGGCTTCAAATAGTGAATTAACAAACTGCAGCAAATCCTCTGTGGGCTCTTGCAATCGTAACAATGATCGCCTTTTTTCGCACAAGGTGTGTTTACCCCAAATCTCATGGCATTCTTTGGAGATGCTATATTACGTACTCGCCAAATTGCCTTTTCTAAATTTTCTTCAATCTTATTCGTTCCAATAATGTAAAATACCTTCTTATGGCCAAACAGGGAGCCAGCTAGGCGATTTCCAGTACAGTCTAAATTCACAATCTCACCATTCTCAGTAAGGGCATTGGCTGACAAAAAATAGTACTCAGTATCTAAGGATTTCATTTTTGTACTTTCGTTAGTTTCTCCCTCATTCGGAAAATCTGGCGCCAAGATAATATTCTTTTTTGATAATGCTTCCAATAGGTTTAAGTCCGTTAATGTTCTAGATCCTCCAAATCCTATTGTTTTGCTTTCAATGGTGTCCTCTAGATAATTAACTGCTTCATCCCCTGTAGGAAAGAAGTTCACCTTATAACCATTAGCTTCTAATGACTCTATTGTTTTCTCAATATTCATTCACTTTTCTCCCTTTCTTTATCCTTGTATTATCCCTTTTGATTTTCATCAGCACTTTTACATATGTTTTCCTTACTAATTAGGTTGTGCTTATTATAATACAGATATAAACATGAAGATAGTACGCACTTTATTGTGCGATACTTACTAAATAGAAAGTTAAGTACTCTCCACGACATAAAGTGCTCTTTTGAATGATATTAATACGTTAGGCAAGAAAGAACCCTAAGCTACCTATTGTTTTCACAACTGGAACTAAAAAAAGCAACCGCAATAGCTCCAGGTCCTGCGTGAGTCCCAATGGCACCTCCAACCGTTATTATGTCAAGTTCATCTGTCGATTCCTTCCAAAGTTTTTCACAATCTTTCATATATTTTTGTATGAGTGTATCATCAAGACCTGTGTATCCCAAAAAATATGGCATGTTAAAATCAATTCCACCTGTCAAAGTAATTTGCTCTTCCAATAGATTATTACCCTTTTTAGAACCTCGTGCCTTTCCTAGTACAACAATTTCACCATCTTTTATAGCGATGACAGGTTTAATTGAAAACATTCCTCCGATTGCTGCAACTGTACTAGAGATTCTCCCACCTTTTTTTAGGTACTCAAGTGTGTCTAAAAGAGCAATCATGTGGATTTGCTTTTTCTTCGTTTCAAGCATTTCAACAATTGTGCATATGTCTAACCCCTTATCTTTTAAACGTAACCCATACTCAATCAAAGCTCTCTCACCTACAGTTACATTTTCACTGTCAATTACATAAGCCATATCCTTATAATTCTGAACAGCAATACAAGCGCTTTGATAAGTTCCTGATAATTTTCCTGATACAGTCACGATTATCACCTGTTCTCCATCTATTCTCGCCTGTTTTAATACCTCTTCAAAATCATAAGGTGCTGCTTGACTTGTAGTCGGAAGTTCATCCGTCTCTATCAATCGTTCATAAAACTCTCTATGTGTCATATTCACACCATCTAGAAATTCATTATCTCCAAAACATATGTGTAATGGAATAATGGTAACATCGTCTCTCATATTCTGTTCAATATCTGATGCACTATCAGTCACAAATCTAATCGCCATAATTAATTTCATCCTTTATCAATATTAATTTTACTATTACTGTTCTGTATCATTCTTCTTAATACAATACACTAATCGTTATCCACATCTTGCAATGATGTTGCGACCAAATTCTCCTCTTTGCAAATCAGTCTAGACTAATTCGCTAGCCCTTTTCGTTCACTTGAATCCACATCATAATGATTATTGTATCCTAAATATTTCATCTATAGACACTACCTTCTCAAATCTGTACTTTTTCGCACCACTTTTCCAATGCACATTTTTCGCAATGACATTTTCTTGCCATACATACTGTTCTACCATGGTAGATTAATTGAAAGTTGATACGATTCCAATATTCCTTTGGTAAAACTTGCATTAACTCCTTTTCTACCTGTACTGGATTACTTCCTTTCGCCCATCCAAGCCTTTTTGCGATACGAAGTACATGGGTATCAACTGTTACACCAGGAATCCCATAAGCATCCGCCAAAAATAAAGTTGCTGATTTTCTTCCTACTCCAGCAAGCGTTACTAAATCCTCGATATTTTTTGGAAGTATTCCATTATAATTCAGAATAATTTGTGAGCAGCATCTTTTCATATTTTTTGCTTTACTTTTATATAAGCCTATTGTCTTAATATAGGATTCAATTTCTTCCTCACTAGCTTCTGCCATTTCCTCAATCGTAGTAAATCGCTCCCACAACTTTGGCAGTACTTCGTACACTTGTTTATCTGTACTTTGTGCACTTAACATAATTGCTAATAAGAGTTGCCATTCTTCATAATGTAAAAAACTTTCTTTGGAAGTTCCATATTCTTGGTCTAACGTCAATAATATATTAAATAATGAATCTTTCATTCTACATAACCTTTCTAATCAAGATATCCTTATTATATCATGAAATCTAATCCAGTTTCTAACTTATATGGACTTACCAGTATATGCATAAAAACAATAAAGGAACCATAACAGATTAGAAATTCCTAAAATCTACTACGGTTCCATATATCCTTTTATTTAAAAAAGTGTTACTTTATATCTTTCTCTAAAAGGTGATTGCTAATTAACTGATTTACACGCTCGGGATATTTGACAATCTCAATCTGATCGTCATTAAATAGCTTTACCTTATGATTAAACATTGTCTTTCGGCTAAATCCTTTCATTAGGTATTTAAAATGTTCAAATAATAGAAAGTTTTCAATAAATGCAGTGTAGTTCTCACCTAACATAAATTATGTTTGTCATCCCATACTCTTAACATTTCCTTGTGCGAAATGGCGGTCCATTGTCTATTTTGTAAGTTTCCCAGAGCTTAACCATGGGAACAATGCTTCAAGAAAACGTTCTGCTGCTGGCATAAAATAAGAACCATAATGGTAATCTGGATCTAAGGTCGCAATAATCCAAGTTCCTTTTGTTGACGATTCATCCAAATATAATACAGAGCCTCCATCTTTTGTTGCAACTAAGGTTGTTGTGTTTTCTGGTGGCCAATAAACACCATGTTGATGCCATGTACAATCTTCTAATGTAAAGTAATCATAGAACGGATGATCTTCGTTCTTTACTCGTAACCCACTGTCGGGATTTTCTTCGACCCACCACCAAAAATTCGTAGGACGAAATTCCCACTTTTGATTCGGTAACCATTCCCAAGGCTGCGGACCAAATACAAGAACAGTCTTTCCACAATCAGCAAACTCACGAATCTTATGCACAGATTTTAATAACAAATTGGAGTTTAATTGAGATGGTACAATTAAAACATCGAATGAAGTTAGGTCAGTATCCTCTAGCTCTGGCAAGTATATAAGTTTTTCAATATATTGTGCAAACTTAGGCTCATGGAAAGTACGATAATGTGGTGCATGACCACTGTAAATCACTGCTATTTTTCTCATTATTTTTCCCCTCCACATACCTCTTCTTTTAATAAATCAAGTAACTGATTATAAATTTTCTTTGTTGTATTGGTTGCATCTCGATAGCTTAAAATACTACGACTACCATGAACAATAATTGTTCCATTTGTTGTATGTCGATCAATATAAGTGATAACTTTGCCATCTGTAAAAGTTAAGCAAACTTCAGCATGTTCTGGTGCATAATAATAGCCACGTGCAAAAAATCCCGCAATGCCTTTATTAAATACCATATCCTCCATCTCAACACCTTCAAACAAAGGGGCTCCAGGGACTGCTTGCACATAATAGTCTTTATAATTATGAATGGTTTTCGGCATAAATAACGAGCAACCAGGTAACCACTGACGGAATAAATGACCACAGAAAATAACCACTTTGCCCGCATTTAGAAAATCTTCAATGATTTGTTTGTGTTTATATAGATACTCTTGATCAACAAAATACGTAATCATTAATACATTGTAATTGGACAAATCCGTTGATCCAAGCTCATATTCATCAATTATTGTTATAAAATTATCCTTTACCTCATTTTTACCCACACCAAATGCGTGAGATGCACTAAGTTCCAAAATTCTTAAATCCATTCCTAAACCGTTACTACCAACTTGTCATAATTCATTATGACTTAAAGTGAAGTAACTATTTCCTTTCTTATTAAAGATACTTAACGTTGTATACGTTTTACTCCAAAGTTAAAATTCGTTTTAAAAGATTTAACCTTTTTGTTGTAGTTTTAAAATGTTTTTAATAATAATTCTCATTATCAATATTATAATAAATAAAATCCTCTCTTTCGTCAAGTCTTTTATAGGCAAACACATGTATCCCCATTACTACCCTTTTCTCCTTTTTCTGTATATTCTATCCAAGAGCAAAAGTGTGTTTCGTACACTCTCACGAGCAACACTTTGCAAACATAACTTTTGTTTGGCACCGTAGCGCAGCTTAGCGCGCATCCTGCGGAGCCTTTATATATCATAGGAAATTCGGAGGAATTTCTATGATATATAAAAAAGTGTTTTGCATATTAAATCTCGTGCAAAACACTTTCTTTATTCCATTTATTTTCTATCGCTCATATTAGAGCCTGAGTAAACTGTTATTCCTGGAAACATAAGATTCTTTTGAACCTCTTGATATCCAAAAATTTTATACAATTTAACAGCTCGTCTGTTAAGTTCCCATACTTCTAATTTCGACTTACTTAATCCTTTTTCACGAAAATAATTATGTATATAATTCATCATTACTTTGGAGAGCCCTTTTCCTCTATGTACTTCATATAAATATAAGTTCTCGATCCATCCACAATTATCTTCTACTCGTAGACTGAATCCGCCTACGATTTCTTCATTAACATAGAACTTAAAATTCTTATAACTGTCATCTTCTTTCTGAGCCTTTGCAAATCCTTCATCAAGTGGAGTTACAAACATCTCATCATAGAGCTTTTTAAACTCCTCATATTGCTCTTTCTCAGTAATACTAAACTCTTCGACTTTTAAGTTTTGATGACTAAAATCTTCTGTTTTCTGAGTAAGATCAGCCTCCATAAAAATACTGTAATCCTCTTCAAAACCATTCCTAGTATAAAAGTCCATCATGTTTTGATTCGATGCAAATCCCGCATAAATCCTACAATTAAGTTCTTTCTTTTCTATTTGAAGTGCTTTCGTCCTTTCCATAATTGCCTCAAATAACAACTTCTTAATCTCCTCTGCCTGTGGTTGTTCTTCCACATTGATTTCGATATAAAGTAAATAAGGTGTCTCATACGTCTGATGTCGATTGACTGTTGGATAAACATATCCATGTCCTAAATATTGTTCTTTTTCATCGAAAGCTAAGAATACATTCTCCTTTGCACATCCATTGGTATCCTCTTTTGCTTGTTGAATTATTATCATCTTATCAATATCTCCTCTTTTTTTCTCGTTACCGGTAGCCAGATTTCACAACGATAGGTATAATAGTCGTCATCCTCCCAGAAATATTTTTCAATACAAGGTCCCTCCACCTGTTCAAACAGAGCACCTGGCATCCATTCTGTATAAATACGTTTCCATAAATCACTGCTTGCAACAGGATTACTCATATCTGCTCGATGTTCGAACACAATCCATTGATGTGCTGGTATATGTAAACTCTTATAATCTGTTGGGACTTCCTTATTTGGAGCTTCCCAGCCTAATAGATAACTTCGGCTGCCATCTTGTTGAAAATCAAAATGGACTCCATCTAACATATTCATAAGCGGTAAACCTAAGAACTCGTTTAACTTATGATGCGTTCCGTCCTCCCAAACTTTGTTACAGAATCTCATCACTTCCTCAACCAAATCTACAATAGGGGTGGGTTCCATTTGTATGCCAATCATATCAAATGCTTCTCTCTCAACAATCCGATATTTCATCTCACACTCTCCAATAATATTTACTTGTAATGATAATTTTGGAAATGACTTAAGTTGAACCTCTCTTCTCCTTATGATCGATGGAGATACACCATGCAATCTACGAAATGCTTTCGTAAAAGCATCGATACTTTCATAGCCATAAGAGAGTGCTATTTCAGTTACTGATTTATCCGTTGCTATTAATTCTTCTGCAGCAAGTGTTAACTTACGGTTTCTGATATATTCAGCTACCGTTACCCCTGTTATAACGTGAAATACACGTTGAAAATAATATTTCGATAAGAAAGCATTTTTCGCAATCTCGTCTACTTCTAATGCCTGTGTTATATTTTCTTCAATGTAATCAATCGCACGATTCAAGTATTCAATCATTCCCAATCTGTATACCTCCGCTTAAGTATAACACTATATAATAAAAGTTCTCGTCTTTTTATGCCATCATTTGTCTATAAATTCTTAAGTCTAAGATTGTCCAATAAAACATCTTTTTACATTTTATCATAATCCCTAGTATATTCAAATCAATTCCTCATTTAAGGATTACACAAGTGGAAAACTAATACAAACTCTCCCCAATCTGTCTTTGTATTCCTATCATCCAAAAATATAGGCGGGTCCCATTCGTCGTCATACCAACAAGCAATCCATGAAACTTCTTTCTCTTCCATAAATTGAATCATTGGTTCTCCATAATCCAATCTAGTTCCTACTAAATAATTATGTTCTGTAAGCTCTTCCTCTAGAATATATCCCCATTCTGTAATAACAACTGGCAATTGATCTGTAACTGTCTCATAATTTTCTATCCAACCTTTTCTATTTGGAAAGATATGTGCAGTATAAGCATTATTTGTCTTATTCATAGGATGTTCTGCCCAATAGGACAAATCATAAGAATAGTCAACACCACTTACCAAAGCCTTTTAATAAAACCTGTTCTCCAACTTCATTGAATATTTTCGTATCCTGAACTATAAGAGAAGGAGCATATTCTGCTCCTTTTTGCAACTCGAATCTTTCCTTTTTCGATACAGGAAGCATCAACTTCCCACTCTTTACCAAAACAAAAACTAGAATGCAAAGTATACCTATAATAAATGCTCCACCAACACAAATAAACAATAATTTACGATGTTTTCTCATAATATATCCTTTCTAAAGCTCTAATGCAAAGCCAAGCACCATGATAACCGTTAAACATAATGAAATCACAATTCCTATCGCAGATAATATTATCATTTTACTATTATGAATCGTTTTTCTCTGATGATAGATATTGTAAATACCAACAATAAATCCAAATAAAGGCGGTAGAAAATTTGAAAGAATTTCAATCATCTTAAACCTAGCTCATACGCTTGTCAATGCTTACGAAGTTCAGAATATTGTGGCATAAAGGTCATCATGTAGAAACCTGTTTATGATAGAGAACGCCTAACAGGCTACGTGCATAGAAAAAACACTCTATAGAATAATACTTCTATAGAGTGTTTAAAAACATAATCAAGTGCTATTGCATTACGTTCCGAAGCAAGGTAAAGCTCTTAATACTAAAATTTGTTGAACTTAGTAGTTATCTCTTAAGGTCGATATAAATACATGTTTATTAACTTAATTCATTTGGCATGTATCCGCATCTTCTGAACGTAACCATCGATAAAAAGTGTTATACAAGCTACGACTATCAAAATGCATATCGTTGGAAAAATCCTATCTATTACTTGACAGACTTCCCCAAAACCATTGATTGCTGCATGGGCTAATATCGCCATAAAGATACTTTTTGAAACAAAATAGACCGAACCGATAAAGAGTGATAACGTAATAGCATATAAACAAAACCAACCAAAATTCATATTGGATTGATTTGTTCCATCAATCCACCATAACGGAAGATGCCAAAATGCCCATATTATACTAACCAATAATGTAGCTTTCCAATGAGATAATTTCTTTTCTAATTCTGGCTGAAGAAACCCTCTCCATCCAATTTCCTCTAAACCTCCACCAAGAATCATAGGTAATATTAATAATACACCTATATAAAACGGAGATTTCCAAGTACCAAAACCAAAAAATACAGGAATACCAAAAATAGCGACTGCACCACCGATTGCATATACATATAATATTTTTGCTTGCTTAATATTCACAATTGTCTTTAAATATTTACGAAATTCTTTTTTATTACTAATTGATTTTCTTTGTAACCATACCTCACATATTGTTGGTGCTAGTCCTCCTATCACGTAAAAAATCTTTCCAAGAATACTATCGTATGACATCCAATAGATTCCTATCTTCCCTGCTACTGCTACCAAAATCCAAAAAAACCATGAGAATAAAAAGGTAGTGGTTATGTACTTAAACATATGACTTTTCATTTTTTCCTCCAATATAATAAAATTGAGACTTCTCTCATTTTTATTATATATGATTTTCCCCTTTTGTCAATCTTAAAATGACCTTTGTCTCATTTTTATTTCATTGATTGAATCATAGCAAATGCATATTCTCGAAAATACAGGTACAATGCAGAGTTAAACGTTTTTCTTTTTTGCATAACACTCATTGCAATAGTATCACAGATTCCATCTATATATACAGAAGCATTTGTCATAATCAGGTTAATTGGTATATTGCTTCTGAATTCACCCATAGTAACTCCTTTTTCAACCAGATGACCAAGATACTTCATGAAGTCATCTCCAACATTTTGCAATATCAGCTGACTCATAATTCTCTCAGTCTTTTCAGCATGACTTCCCAAATATACCATTAATTCAAATCGAATTTTAAAAATATCTCCTGGTGTTTCATCAATATATTTTCCTAAGCTTTCGAACAATCTGAGAATATTTACCTCAATACTTTCCTTTTCGTCATTTTGTGGTAAAACATAAGGCGTTTGTTGAGATGACAGGTAATTGACCACATCAATAATTACTTGATCAATATCATTGTAATAAAGATAAATTCCCCCTTTACTAATACCAGCTTGTCGAATAATATCTAGCATTGTAATCTCATATAAAGGGTGCTGATGTAATATTTCAATTGTAGCTTCAACAATTTTCTTTTTCTTTTCAACTATATATTCTTGCGTTACCTTTGGCATTATTAATCTCCTTCACATGATGCTATTCTTTGTAAAATAAAACTTTCAATTTTTATCTTCATCTATTTTAGATTGATTATATCATTCGTTTTAACTCAATTCAATATTACGAATCGATCCTCTCATTAACTCATTTTTTTCTCCAGAAGCCAGGTAAGATTTTTAAGCATAAGATTAATACAAATAGCAAAACACTCCATAGAATATTACTCCTATTCTACAGAGTGTTCTCTTTAGAGCCCATGCCTTTACATATTCCATAAACACTTCATATAATTATCCAAGATCTTCTGATCTAGAAACAGAATACTCCCTCCGATTAATTGTGGATTAGAGAATACACGTACATCGTTGTCTGTATTAACTGCTTCATTCGATAATTTTGTCACCTTTTCCTTCTCGGTATTGTTTGCGATTTTTTTCTTCATAATTATTTCTCCCTCCGTCAATATGTTTGATATATTATGTAGGAAAACAATTCTTACATATTCTACATATGTTCACATTATCATATTCTATTTAGACGTACCCGACTTTATCTACAATTATCGTCATCTAAATAGCTACCATATGACTTCGGATGAAGGAATATTCAATTGCAACTCTCAATACCATTTAAAGTATAACAAAATTAAACTATCCTATTTTTCTATCCATGCAGGTTCCACTGATAACACAAATACATACTCACAAGTATGTTGTTCATCAAATTGGCACTTTACACGAAAGCCACGATAAGATGGATTTGTATACGTACCTGTATTAGAACTAAGTAAAAGTGCATAGTGCGTCATTAATCCAATGTAAAGATTACCATCTTCTCCATATCGCACTTCTCTTTCAATAATCCCAGCCTTATTATACAGTTCTTCTCCATTCTCATTAATGAGATAATCCTGAACTTGAATCGTTTGTGGTTTGATACCATCGGCAAAGGATAAGCTAATCTCATCCTTAAATCCGAATCCATCTGGACAAGCAAATCTTGGGATGTCGGTAGCACTCTTCATCATATCACGAAAAGGTATTGCTTCCTCTGTCTCTTCCCCCCATAATTCTTTCCAAGACATATTCTCTAATATGGTATCTCCCACTTTTACCGTAAGTTCTGGAATATTTTCTAATATGGTATCTCCTACTTTTACCGTAATCGGGATATTTTCTAATGATAGTTCAAAACTCTCTTTCTGACTTGTGTCTTTGCTATTGTCCTGAAAAGAGTCCTCCCATCTATAGTATGGAAATTCATCATTTTTCTCAGGCTCAATGTCAATTTTGTCTCCATCAATAACTAGTTTCCCATAATCCTTTCCATAGATTATTTCTTCCTTATCAGTGTCATCAATCAGTTTAATATTAGCTTCCACTAGATGTATCTCAGAATCACTTACTTTACGGAATGCAAGTAGACCATATCCTTGGTTTGGTACATAACAATTAGAATAAGAACAGTGAAGAACTTCTTGTAATCCATTATAATAAATTGGATTCGAATACTGATATACATTCAAACAACATCTCCAGATTCCAGAACCAAAACCATACAAGGAAAGTAATTCATAAGTGCCATTACCATCGATGTCTGCTATGCATATATTACCTAATTCATCTGTAATACGTAACGCTTGATCACCCGCAATTAAATACATACCTGATGTTCTTCCACTCCATGTAAGTGTTTGATATGCTTGTATCTTTGTTTTACTATATAAGTCATTAATCCAACACTTAATTAATATCTCTGGAGGATAGCCAAATGATACCGATGGATTTCTTTGATTGTTGTATTCCTCTTGTACGTATGATAAGACTGTCTCTAATGGAAATGCTTCTTCTTCTTTTTCCATATTCTCATATACATCTGCTATCGATACAATTAGAACTTCTCCTGTATCAACAATTAGTATTGTTTTCTTAGCATCTGCGTAGTATTCATATGTGAAGCTAGAAACTATCTCTTCTTTCGTATGTTCAAAACCTTGATCCAATAAATATTTTCTATAATCTTGCTTTTGTTGCTCACTCATACCATGGCACAGATAATAATAAGGATACGATACTACCTCCTCCACCTGTGGTAGCAACTCCTTGTCATCCCCTATATTAGCCTGTATGCTTGTTGATTCTTCGTTCATATTCTGAGACTTTTCACTACTATCACTGGATGTAAAACTACTATCATCTCTTACGTCCATCGTACTTAATTCCACATTATTACCAACCTTAGATGGACCTTCTTTCGTTCCACATGATGTACATACAAAACTAACAACTAATAAAATCCCAATCTTACAACGAATTCCCTTATTATTTACCATATCAATTCCTCACTTATTTGATAGAAGACATATTGCACACACGATGAAAAATCCTAGTAGGCATATGCCAGACAATAGAGTTATCTGTTTATAACTAATGACACGTTTAATTCTCACTTTAACACTGCCCCCTGTAAAACCTGTTGCATATATCAATGGTTTCTTTACTGACATTGTTAACAAGGCTTGAGCGTATTTCCTTCGACCATTCGAATCCAATGCTCGAATGGTCGATTCATCACAAGCAAGTTCCATATCAGTGAAAAAACATCTTTGTAATATCCACATCAGAGGGTTAAACCAATAAATACATGTTATTATGATTGCAATAATTCGAAAAAAATTATCTTTCTTTTTTATATGAGTTCTCTCGTGTGCAATTACATAAGGGTAATTCGCACTTTCCCTATTAAGTTCTAATGGTAATATGATAATCGGTTTTAATATCCCGACTGTAATTGGAGAACTCACAACTTCGCTTTGATAAATCCCATCTTCAATCCTTATAGCATTCTTTAATTCTTGTTTTGCTTGTATGTACATGAATAAATAACATAATATTAAAGCAATTCCAACAATTAACCATACAGTGGCACCAACCTCATAAGCTAGTGTCCAGCCACTACTCCTTTGCTGTAATGGTTGATAGGTTTTGGCACTTTGTATTACATTTGATAGTATTAAACTACTGTCCTGCAATCCCGTCTCACCGGTGACTAGATCTACCTGACGAATCATCCCCTTTGGTAATAAGTTTAAAAAACTAAAGCCATTGACAATACCAAAGGGAGAAATAAGTCGAATCAGTAAAATGCTATACAATCCATAGATGAGATTACGAGGCAGCTTTCGAATCGTTCGAATTGCTAATAGAATGATTCCAACCAAGGAGCCAACAATCGTCATGTTAAGAACCCAGTAAAAGATTTGTCCCATCAATTATTTACTCCTTTCAGAATCAGCAATTAGATTTTTCAACTCCTCATAGTCTTCTTTTGTCAAACCTTCATCTTTTAAAAACGTAGCAAAAAATGCTCTCTTGGAACCTTGGTATAACTTATCAATCAATTGATTGGTTTCAGCTTTCTGTACTTGTTCTTTCTTCACAATGGAAGTACAGATAAATTTGGGTTCCGTTCGAAGTAACACTTCCTTATCAATGAGTTTTTTAATAATCGTATACGTTGTATTCTTATTCCATCCATAAGCTTCATCGGCTGCTATACTAATCTCTTTTGCAGATACTGGTTCTCGTTCCCATACAATATCCATAACTCTTAATTCACTGTCAAATAATTTAATATCCAAAATATAACCTCCAGACTATTATAATAGTATAGTTGCATACTATCACAATAGTCTGGAGGTGTCAATACCTTTTACTAATTTTAACCAAATAAGGAGTACTTTTTATGGAAAGCCAGATCTTGAATCATGCATTGTTTAGCTTCCCTTACCTATCAAATTAGATGTATAATGGTTTTAATTTAAAAAATAATTTTTCTTGTAACAAAAATGCTTCTACTGTGACTTATGTTATGAAAGGAGGGGAACTGTGCTTAATATAGAGGAATTATATGAAACACATAAGCGAGATTTATACTGCTATTTATTAAGTCTCACACATGACCATATGATAGCGGAAGACTTACTTTCAGAAACATTTGTCTGTGCTATTAAGTCGCTCTCCACTTTCAGAGGAGACTCAACCATAAAGACCTGGTTATTTGGAATCGCACGCAATCTATGGTTACAGTCACTACGTATATCCAAACGCGAAGAACCTCTCTTAGGAGAAGAAATTACAACCTGCTATTTTTCAAATCCCTTAGAAGATAACATGGTCAAAAAAGAAGCGGTTGCTCGGATTCATGAATTACTTATGGAGAAGGATGAGCAAACAAGACAAATTATTTCTATGCGAATTCATGGTTACTCTTATCGTGAAATAGCTTCTAAATTACATATATCTGAAAGTTCTGCGAGAGTTATCGAATTTCGTACAAAACGGTGTATTAAAACTATCTTAGAAAAGGAGAATTTATATTTATGAAATCAACCTCTCAAATAAGTTGTGATGTGTGTCAAGACTTGATTCCACTTGTATTGGATCACGTCGCAAGCAAAGATAGTACACTTCTTGTAACTGAACATGTTGCATCCTGTGATTCCTGTCGACAGATATTAAGCCAAGGGGATTTAGAATCGTCCATTGTAACAAATGATCAACAAATTATGAAAAAGATTAAAAAAAGCATTTATATCAGTATGTTTTTCTTACTAATCTTCGGAGGATTATTCGGACTTGCCTTATCAAATAGTAATAATATCTTCTACAATTTTATGATCATGCCAATCGTAGGATCGTTATCCTATATCATTTTTAAAAAGAAATGGTATTTTCCGTTTGTCACTCTTGGCATTATTGCCTTTGTATGGATTATAGTATCTACTAGCATTGCCGATGGATATGACTCCTCTCTCTTTATTTACAGCTTTTATATAACAGGAAACTATATGGTTTTTCAATTATTAGGTGTTTTAATTGCTTGGTTACTACATTATGCGTTTAGGAAAGGAGAAGAAAGCTCTAAACTATAGGCTTTCTAATACTATGAAAAAAAAATCATTACGAATTACTGCTGCTTTAGCAGCCTTAGCTATCATTTATTTTATTATTCAGATCACTACTTCTTTTGTTGGGAATCCATTCACCAAACATAAAGCAAGTAAAGCGATTCAAACATATCTAGATACTACGTATCCACACAGAGATTTTATACTAGAGTCCGTAAACTTTAATTTCAAATTTGATGAGTATTGTGGTAATGTTATATCACCTTCCAGTAAAGACAGTTATTTTACGATTTATTGGAAAAAGGGCAAAATAACAGACGATTCTTACGAATTCAATGTTGTTAATAAATTGAATACTGTTCAACGTTATGAAAAAGAAGCTGCTTCTCAGATTCGTACACTTTTATCTGATGTAACTACAATTGATCTGGAAGATCTTCATGTTTCTTTTAGTAAAGAATGGTTAGAATCAATGGATCTACAGAATATACAATTAGACTCTGATTATGACAAATCGATGAACTTACCATTGGAGCTTTGGGTTACTGCAATTTCCGATTCTCCAACATTGAAAGAATATTCTGATATTCTGATTGATCTGAATGATAAATTAAAGAGTAATGGGTTTAACATAACATATTATAATATAAGTAGTAGATTCGATTGTTCCATTGGATTGAATGCTTCCAATATATCTCAAGAAGAGATTGAAAGTGGTAATCTTCAAGCACTTCTAGAGGCTGCTTTGAACTCAGAAGATGAGTATGATGAGCGTAAAGCTTATGAAGAAAAGCTAAATTCGGTTCCTACCAAAGAAGATGAAATTCTTTATAAAGATAAGGAGGTTCCTGCGAAAAAAATCTATGTTAATTCTTTTATACGCACGGAATAAGAAGAAATATATTTAATGACAGGTGGGATATTATGAGAGTCGAAGAAATAAAGAAATATTGCTTAAGTAAGCCAAAATCATATGAAACTTATCCATTTGGAGAAATTCCAATATGCTATAAACTAAATGGAAAGGTATTTGCACAAATTTATCCAAGTGAACATGACTATAAAATAACACTCAAATGTACTGTGGATGCAGGTCACTTTTATCGTGATGTATATCCAGGTAAAGTTGTAAGAGGATATCATTGTCCTCCAGTACAACAGCCTTATTGGAATACCATCTATTTGGACGATTTCCCAGACCAAGAATTACTTCGTATGATTGACCTTGCTTATGATACTGTGCTAAATAGTTTTAGCAAAAAGATACGCAAACAAATCATAGAAGAATCGTAGGGTTAAAGCTTGCAATTATATGAATAGGGGTTTCAACTAAGCCCCTATCACCACATTTTATACACTTATTTAATTACTGTTTCTTCTCTTTGCAATATCTTTTTGAATGCAGCACACTAAATCTCTTATTGATTTATAATCATTCTCAAATGTTGCTGCATAATAAGATTCCTCTTCTACATATCTTACTATTTTAGCTGCAACTATTTGATTATTTAGAGTAAATGTAATTAAATCACCTATCTTAAACTCGATGCTACTAATAAATCCAACACCACTATTTGATATATTTGATATTGTGCATTTAACACCATGAATAAATATGTACTCACAATACGGTACTCTAACATTATCTCTTCTATTGGTATTTATTGATTCACAATCACTGTGTAGCCAATAGTCTCCATTAGCTAATAACCTTACCCTTACCTTTCTCCATGTCATACGCTTAGCAGAAATTCTATTGTTTAAAGTGACATCTACAAATATGTTGTCTAAGGGTAAAATTTTAATTCCCATTACACATGGTGATTGATCTTTTATGTTATTAACTTTAGTTGTAAAACTATATCTTCTATTATCTTTTAGATAAACTGTAATAATTACCTTTGTACCGACACCCAATTCATTCAATAGCATGTATATCACTCCTTTTGTTTTGTAAATATATTGTTTACCAAACAGTGAATATAAATACTTGCCTTTTATCTTAGTTTACTGTAATGATAAATACCTAGTATCTCTTATCTCTTTTCATTCACCATACCCTTCCCATGTATTAATGTTACGATTATCTATCTAAATTCATCTTACCATAGAATTCTATATTTTTCCACTAGTTTTCTGACTAATTCCTTGTTTTATATCATTATTCTGGCAATTATATTTTCTAATGTAATTATTTACCAATTCACTTCTACCTTCACTTATTAGGGTAAATGATTCCAACGAATCATGAGTAGCATAGAAATAGCGAAGCAGTAAATACTACTTCGCTATAAAGTCTAACTTATACATCATAATTAATAATATATTAAAAGACTTTTTATTATATTATTAATTATTCTTATTTACTATTCCGCTTTTTTATATATTCCACGATTTAGCCCATCATGTAATGCCAAAATCATTTTACCAGAACGTAACGTAGCTCCTGTCACGGTATCCATATCACTTACGATTTCTCCTGGCAAATATAAATTATTCACCGAATTTACATCTTTTCCAATCAAATACTGTGCTGCTTCATTAAACTGAGCTGCGACTTGCTGTTGTACTGCAGTGGCATTCTCACCAAGATAGTTACCATCTTTATAATTCATTGCTCTAAACGTAACTTCTGTGAATTTATTATCAATAAGTGTAAATTGAATTGCAAGCTGTTCAATTCCACCATCATAATAAAATCCTCGATATACTCCATCTTCATATTTCTTACTATCAGCTACTAACTCAGTTGTATCTGTTAATTTATATACTCCACGGCAAAATGCATCATGGAATGCCGAGACCAGTTTACCAGAACGTAACGTTGCACCTGTCACAGTGTCCATATCTTTCACCAATTTTCCTGGTTCATATAGATCATTAATGGCTGTAACCTTTTTTCCTTCCAAGTAATCAATGGCTTCTTCATATTGATCAGCTACCTGTTTTTGAATATCGCTTGCATTGTCAGCAAGATAGTTCCCGTCCTTATAATTTAAAGATCTAAATTCAATATCATCAAACTTATTATCTTTTACTTCAAATTCAATTGCAATTTGCTCTATTCCATCATCATAGTAAAAACCCCGATAGATTCCATCACTTACTGCATTTAAATCCGATAATTTTGTAGTATCTGTTAAGCGATATACGCCTCGATTCAATGCATCGTTAATCGCAGAGGCCAATTTATTCGATCTTAAAGTAGCGCCGCTAACTGCATCCATATCTTTAACGAAATTACCTGGTGTTAATAGATCAGGAACTGCATCGGGTGTCTTACCAATCATATATTCAGCAGCCTGCATAAATTGTGTTGCAATCTGTTTTTGAATATCACTTGCATTCTCTGCAAGATAATCACCATCTTTGTAATTAATCCCGCGGAAAGTCATATCCTCAAATTTTCCATCTTTGAGTGTAAATTGAATAGAGATTTGTTGAATTCCGCCATCATGATAAAAACCACGATATTCACCGTCAGCATAAGTTCTATTCTGAGCTGGGTCCTGCGTAGTTTCTTCTTGCGATGGGGTAACTGGTTGATTAGTTACTTGATTATTGTTTGCATTGTTGTTCTCGTTAATGTTTGCATTATTACCTGCATTATTAGTATTATTGTTTGAATCATTGTTGTTATCATTTCTTTTGCAACCTATTATAACAACCATAGCTAGCATTATTGCAACACTAAACTTCAATATAGATTTTTTTGTTCTCATAATTCCTCCTTAACACCATCAGCTAACTTTAATATTTTTACACCGATTTGAGGTAATTATGTGTTTTTTTCAATCATTTTAGTCTCTTTTATGTTAATTAGAATTTTAAACTAGAAGATAAAAATAGAGTCTGTCGCACTAGCTAAACAATGAATTGAAGAATGAAGGGTGATGGTATTTTTCAGAGTGCCTTACAAGTCCACATGCATTTTGTGGGCTTGTGAGCATAGCGCTACAGCGAAAATATACCATCATCCTTCATTCTTTATTCATACTGCCCTTTGTGCGACAGCCCCTCATTATCAATCATAAGAGTCTACAAACGCTGTATTCTCTTTTCATAATAAACCGATTCATCATCACGACCAACTTCATGATAGCCAAGTTTTTGATAGAATTGATTGGTACGAATATTCCAACATGGAGTATCAAGCTTCCAATACACGATGTCTGAAAACATACTCTCAAGCATATTCATCATTGTTATCCCGTAGTGTTTTCTATGTAACATTGGATCAACAAATATTCTTCCTATATACATGATTTCAGAATATTTCTGATCACGAAATAACAGAGCTCCTCCAATCAATTGTGTTTCAGAAAAAACACTATACAAGCATTTTTGTTTTAACATCTCTTTATGCCAGTTAACATTATCGTATTCAGGTGGTCCACCAATTTCCGAATTGCCAACATTAATATCTGTATCAAATGCTTCTTTTGATAATTGCGTTAACCTCTCCAACTCATTACTCTGTGCTAATCTTATGTCCATAAAATCGCTCCTTTCGAAAAAAAGTGTATTCCTTAAGTATGAAGGTTCTTTTCATATTCAGCAAATACGTATAATATCTGTATCCTGATTGTGTTAATTCCCTCATTTATCTTAAGATAAATTAATGTTATCACCTTTCATCAAAATAAACCCGACTTTTTCTATCATTATCTCGTCTTTAGAATTCTCATAACATCATTCTATCCAAATCTAATAATTAATTTCCTGTACTTTGATAGAATCTCATACTAAACCTCCAAAAGGCATAAGTTAAAGAATAAAGCGTGATTCCTATAATTAAAGTAAGATACATATTTATATTACTGTATTGTTCCATGTCATTTGCGCGAATAAAATACTGCGCTGGAAAGTAATTTACGTAAGCGAATGGAACTACAAACATCATTATACTTTGTAAAAGCTTTGGAAACAAAGAAATAGGATAACCAGCGACCTCACGAATGGAATAAAACATGATATTTTTAATACTGTCCGTTTTTACAAAATAAAAACTGAGACTAGCAATAAATATAAAGATGGATGCTTGAATTAATACGCCACCAACAATACTTGTAATGTAATACACTACATGAATAAAAGACCATTGAATGTTAACCATGCGAGAGGATACGACAAATAGAACAATTCCTAAACTTCCATGTCCAATTGCAGCGAACCAGTCTGCATCACTAGCTATTAACTGAAACAGAACACCTCTAGGGCGAAGTAAAAAACGATCGAATAAACCATTTCTTACATTATAATGAAAATCTCTTAAGCCAGTAAAAAAGATAATTAAGATTCCATACGTAATGAATAAAAAGCTATATAAAAACATTAATTCTCCCAAATTCCATGAGGCAATCTTTAGACCATCGAATTTGATAAATAACAATACCATGCAGATAATTTGGGTTGCCTCACGTAAAAAAACAGCAAGAGAACGCAAGATTGCATCAACACGATATTGAAACCATGACTTTACATTTACCCTCGAATAGTAATAAAACATAGAGAAATTATCGTTTTTCAATGTTAACCTCCCTGTACGATTAGTTTTTTCTTTCCTTTTCTATAGAGCACATCACCAATTAGTAATAAGATAAAAATCCAGATGATCTGCTTAGTATAGCTGATTATCATTTGTTGTATTGACAAGTTTCCAAAATAGAATTGAAGAGGTAGATAGTAGATTCCTTCAAACGGGGTAAATGATACGATTGTTTGCAGTGTTTCTGGAAAAAAGTAAACAGGTAAATAGACGCCAGCTAATATATTAATAAATACATTTTTAATCGTAGAAACACTCCATACGTTGATGATAAAAAATGATATCATTTGAACAATAAAACTTATGCTCCATAGAATCAGATATCCCAGAACTAAACTTATGAAAAATTGTACAAAACACAAGAGGTTTTTTGGTTCTTCAAACCGATATATTACATATACAATGATTATCGTTGGAACTCCTTGAAATATAAGAGAATATGCACTTTCTCCGATACTCTCAAACAACAATCGAAGTCGTAGACTAACTGGTCGAAGAAATTCATTAACAATGGAACCATCTCGAACCTTAGAATTGATAAAAGAATCATCCAAGGAAAAAACTTTACCAACAACAAAAGTTAATACAAAGTTTGTGCCTAACATCGAAAGTGTTATGCCTTCATACTCCGTCTTTGTACCATACATCACTTGATAGATAGACATATAGATGAAAACATTGAGTAAAGAATACAGAACTCCCATGATGTTATCAAATCGATAAGCAGCACTACTTTTGAACTTTTTTTCAGCGAAAGCGAGGTATGCCCGCATGGTTTAAACTCCCCCTTCATAGATATCTCGAATGATCGTTTCCACTTCTGTTTCTTGAAGAGATAAGTCCTTGACTGGATACAATTCTAATACTTGTTTCATCAATTGATTCACATCAATTTGCCCCTTTTGAAATGTAATACGGAGTTTCTCAACTCCATTAGCAATCACATACTCAGAATTTGTCAAGGGGATTGGCGTAATCTCACATCTCTTATCAAGTAAGATATCTAACGTTTTTATGCTTCCATATTTATTTCTAAGATTCTCAAAATCTCCGTCATAGATCTTTTTCCCATGGTCAATAATCATCAAACGCTTACAAGTTGTTTCAATATCTTTCATATCATGCGTCGTAAATAACATAGTAATATGGTCGGTTCTATTAAGTTCTACTAGAAATTCTCTAATTTTTTCTTTTCCAACCACGTCAACGCCAATTGTTGGCTCATCAAAAAACACTATTTTAGGGGAATGGAGCAATGCTGCAGCGATATCAGCACGCATCCTTTGCCCTAGTGATAATTGTCGTACCGGTTGATTTATAAAAGTCCCCAAATCCAACAGTTCACTATAACGAGCTAAGTTTTGTTGATATAGTTCTTCAGGAATCCTGTAAATATGTTTTAATAAGTCAAAGCTTTCTATGCATGGTAAATCCCATGATAGTTGAGATTTCTGACCAAATACAACTCCAATGTTGCGAACATATTGTTGACGTTGGCGATACGGATGATATCCTGCGACCTCAATCACTCCAGCATCTGGATGTAGGATACCAGACAGCATCTTAACTGTCGTTGATTTACCCGAACCATTCGGTCCAACAAACCCAACCATCTCTCCGGCTTGAATCGTAAATGATAATCCATTGACTGCTTGTTTCTTTTCATAGGTTGGCGCTAAAAGTTGCCTGATAGACCCAAGCATTGTTTTTTCCCTTTTATGTACCCGAAATGATTTTTGTACCGCTTCTACCCGAATCAATTCATTCTCCATACCATTCCTCACTTATTTGATTTGATGATAAATAGTCGAAAAGGCGAGTGACTGCTTTCTCTAAACCTTCATCTTCCATTACAAAATCTGATATTGTTGACTGCTGCAAGATATGATTTAAGATAAATCGTGATGAAATTCGGTTTCGGTTGTATACAATCGTCAATTCATTCTGAGTTAACGCATAACTATGAATTGCTAAATCTTCCATATCAGGAATACCATTTTGAAGTATAATCTTTATAACAGAGTAGTTTGCATATTTTCGTTCTAACTGTTCAATTGTTCCATAGTATTGAATCTTATGCTGATGCAATACCATTACTCTTGAACATACACCCTTCAATTCCTCCATCTGATGGGAGGACATAACAACTGTTATATTCTTTTGAACACAAAGCAATTTTAGGTACTGTAGGACATTTTTTTTATACATACTATCCATACCAATCATTGCTTCATCCAAAAAGATTACTTGCGCCTCAGGAAGGAGTGCTAACCCAAACTCTACTCGTTTTGATTCCCCAATCGAAAGCTCTTCCTTAGTTTTCATAAAGAGTTCTCGTAATTTAAGCATTTGATCCAATTGTTCAAATTTCTGAGAAAAAAATTCGTTACTCATTCCATATATCATTTTTGTAATACGAAAGTTTTCTTCTACCGTTGCATCTTCGATAAGGCTAGAAAAATTTTCAAAGATAGCAGTCATGGTTTTGATGAGTTTTTTATGATATTTCATTGGATCAAATCCATTCACTCTGACATTTCCTGATGTCTGTGCTATAACTCCAGTTAGGATTCGTAGTAAGGTTGATTTACCTGTTCCATTTAGACCTATCAGACCAACAAACTCTCCTCTTGGAATATAAAAACTGATATGATCTAATACAATCTCTCCACTTTGAAAAGTTCGACTCACTTGATCAACTACAATCATTTCTTTCCTCCCATTATAACGACGTATTCTTACATATCAATCCTTTAGGGATAAATTGCATTTATTCAGGGATAAACTGCTACCATTACACAAAACATGTCGTTTTCCTCATAGATATCTATCATGCCATCATACTTTTCAACTAATCGCTTTACTTGTTTTAGACCAATTCCATGCTCCTTCTCATCTTGTTTGGTTGATGTTAGAGATGAATTATTATGTAATATTGATTCCTCGATTCTATTTTTTATTACTATTGTTTCATAAGAACGTTTCTTTGAAATACAAATTTCTATCAATGGTTGAGACACATGATAACTTGCTTCAATTGCATTATCCAATAAATTCGTTAATATTGCTGATAAGTCTACTCCCTCAACTCGTTGGAATGATAAATTCTCCACTTCTACTTTAAATAGGATATTATGTTCCTGTGCCTTGTGAAGTTTTAAATTTACACAATAGTTAACGATGGAGTTACCAGTTTCGATATAAGTATACATGTGATTTAACTTATTAATAATACCAGAGATATAATCTATGGCTAATGGTATCTCATTATCATTTAAATATGCAGTAATGACCATTAGATGATTTTTCATATCATGTTTTAACCTTCGTGTAGATTCATGTAATTCCTTAATTTCCTTTTGTTGATCTACATTTTCAGTATATTCTTCTCTTAATGTGTTATATTGATATGTCATCTCCATTAGTTTTGCTTTGCACTGAATCAGCTGCTGTTCCAATTGCTCATATTGTGTTTTTAGTATTTGATATTTATTCATACTTCCACCTAACGCATATATTGCATTATCTTTCGCTTTACTTGTTCTTTGTTCGTTCTACCTATTGGTAGTAAAGTATGATTGACTAGCTCTACCTCATTTTGCTTAATGGCATGTATTGCCACCTGATTTACTAAGAAACCTTTATGAATACGAATAAATCCATATGGTTCTAACTCTTGCTCGACTAAAGTAAGCGTTTGTCGAATCCGATATTCTTGGTCATTCGTTATTAACTTTATATAATTACCTTCCGCTTCTATGTACAATATCTGATCTAGTGGTAACTTAATACATTCATTACCAACCATAAATACATAATATTCTGTTTTTTTTCTCAGATGAGAAATAACTTGACTAATTACTTGTTCAATCTCTTGTTCGAAAAAAGATTTACGTATAAATGCAAATGGATGAAACGTAAACGATTCATAAACCAATGCATCTTGGTTTGTTACAAAGATGAGACATGCCTTCAAATCTTGCTTGCATAACTGTTTTGCAAGTTCAAATCCTGACATTCCTGGCATATCAATATCTAGAAATAATACATCGATATCTTGCTGTTCATACTTTTCAAGTAATTGCTCACAAGATTCATACATATGATAGTTGGCTTCAATTCCATATTCTAAAAAAACTCGTCTTATTTCATCCTTCAACTTTGTCAATATTCTTATTTCATCATCACAAATTACGATGTTCAACATATGGTTTCCTTTCTTCCTTATGCCTTATTCCTTATGCCTTATTCCTTATTCCTTCTTTCCTCATTATATTACACAAAGTATTCGTCTACAATATAAAACCTAATCCCTTATTCTCTCTGTCTTACTTCCAAGGGCTGTAAAAAAACATTACAGAACATAAGTGTGTTTCACATACTCTCATTGACTGCTGCATTAATTGCATTCTATATATTCCCTCTATTTTCTTACATGTATACTTTTTGCTTTGACATCATCTAACTTTAATGTTATAGCACAAGCAAAGACATCTGAGAAAAAGAAACAAGTTATATCAGTCGGAAAACAAAAATATTCAAAGCAAGTCGGTGATAAAAAATTTTCTCTTAAAGCCAAAACAAGTGGTAATGGTAAATTAACCTATAAAACTAGTAATAAGAAAATAGTAACAGTTAGCAAGAATGGTTATGTGAGTATTGTAGGTGAAGGTACTGCTAAAGTAACAATTAGTGCTAGTGAAACTAATACATACAAAAAAGCCAGTAAAACTGTTCAAATTATTGTGAAGCCGAAAAAAATTAGCACAGGTATATCTTTTAGCGGTACCGATGAGACATATGCTGTGTTTGTTTACGAAGATGGTATAGAAATTCCAGCAGGAGAGGAAATTAACCTTAGCAAGCTACAAAATGGAGGCGTACGTATATATCTTGGTAATAATATAGCACATGTAGACTGTGGTTATAGATGTACTGGAAACGAAAGAACGCTTGAAGATATCGATCCAGATTTTGAATTCAGTCTTTATGTGCTAGTTAAGGATAGGATGGATAAAGAACTTTATGACCGATATATTCAATACCCTGGTACCTATGACAAGAGTAGCTTTCTTCCATTAGATGATTATACATACACATGCATTACAGAGGATGATTACTACGATTATTTGGTAATGTTTGTTAGAGGGTACGATAAAGATGATAATATCATATTTGAAAATTACTTCAATTGGCCTAAATCTAAATAAATAGTCAAATAATGACTGGTTTATTAGTCTTGGAATAGCCAAGTTTTTATACTAGGCTATTCCATCTTTCTTTTAATGATATGTATCTTCTTGATACAGCGTCCTAATAATTTATGCGACGTATTATTAGGCAAACTCTTTCATAATTCATTCTCAATTAGCTTTTGATCTATCTTGGGGATTTATCATCAACCACACCAAATTCAATACCGAATTCTCAATAACTACAAAATAGCACTAATATACCTCAAAGTTCTTGATATATTCGTGCTATTTATGCAAACTATAGAAGGTTCTTCCTTACTAATTAAAATCAAGTAAAACTCTACTTAATATAGACTTAGCCACAAAGCGGGACGGATGCCACCTATACATCTCCCATCAGCAATGTTGCCCTTCAATATATTGTTTCCTTGAATACCAATAAAACCTTCCGATCCCCAGATATATGCGGCTTTTATATTGAGGCGACCAGGAGACCTAAGCCACCACCAACAATCCCAATCCGTTCCTAGAACTTTTGCTGTTCGATTACTATTATTCTCATCTTTTCTTTCAAACCAATATCTTTGATTCTTTCCCTTGTTGTACAATTTTGAAGTACTATCGCCAAAATACTGGCACGCCTCATCAAGACTTAATAAAAATATGCTGTCATTGGTATCTACTCCGCCATTGGTACCATACCACTGATTATTAAGATTTTTATTTATCACTGGAATTATTCTTGATCGATTATCAGTAGAGAATTTGTCATAAAATTCTCCATTGAGATATTGTCGTAGTGAGCAGTCAGCCCATGTGATATCTTTATAGGCTTCATGATAAGGACGTTGTTCAATAATATATTCCGTAATAATTAAAGCCCTCTCGTCTTTGATATCAAGTACACGCCAATCGTAACTACCAAATAATATTTTATCTCCTACTTGCATATTGATCTATTCACTTTCTATGATGTTTGTATTTTACAAATAGTAATAAAACTTACTTATGGGAACATCCTTACATACTTATATTCCTTCCCTAAGTTTGATAGGAAAATATCTTTGCATTTGTTTATAGCCAAGTCCCTTTTCTATGTCTTTATAAATAATATCTCTTCCCTCTTCATATAAATAAGGCATATTGAACATAACATTGCGACTAGTGTCAATCTCAAAATTAGTGTTTTCAATCCACTGGAGAACTTTACCTTCTACCTTTTCTATGCTCTCGTTATCTTCATCAATATTAACTGCCATAGCGTATAAGCCTCCTGGAAAATCAATTAATTCAAAAGGAGCTACATCCGTATTAGTTACGCCATCTTTCACGGCACATATCCATTCAGCTTTATCATCTTTAGTCAGTAAAAAGTCAAAACAATCAAAAATCACACTCTGATATAAATGGCAATACTGCCACAGCTGGTACATATATCCTCCTTCTTTGAACATATCTCCCCATGTTTGATTACCACATGTTAATGCTTTGAATTCTGGTATCCTGACCACCATGATATCAGGAATTTTCTTATCTAATTTTTCCGTTATATCAATCAATCGGTTAATATTGGCTGGCTTGCCGATGTACTCAACACTAATCAACTGTGTTTCAATCTCTTTCGCCTTGTTATACAACAGTTTTATGTCGGAGTTATCTGTAAAGTTCACTTGCTCAAATTCGTGTATAAAATCTAATATGATTTCTTTTAACTCATGCAAAAGCGCAACCTCGTCGTCAATGCTATGTACCTTTTTCCCCAGTACTTCTAAAACTACAGAGGAACTAGAAGTGTTAAAAATACGCTGAATGTCTTTTATGCTGATATTCAATTTGCGTAATATCAGTATCTGTTCGAGGCGCCTCACAGCGTTATCATCATACATTCTATACGCATAATCATCACTTCGAGTGCTTGACAACAGCCCCATGTCTTCATAATAACGCAATGTACGAGCTGTAATGTCATACTTGTTTGACACATCTTTGATTTTAATTAGGTTACTCATTTATTTCCACCTCTCTTCAATTTATTAGGGATAAGCTTATTATAAAGGTTTCCCCAAAGGAAGAGTCAAGCATAAGTTCATACTTAATTCCAAACCATATGATGCCCACCAATCCAACCTTCTTGTCCATCCTGAGTTCGTACTTTAATTACCTGTCTTGAATCATCCTTATCGATTACTGTAAGTATTTCGCCTTCTTCTGGTTTATAAAAAGCACCTTCAAGTTCCATAGTCACTTCTACTGGTGGTCCCCAAGGAACTTGCTCAATATCATGGAATAAAATATCCCCATAAGATGCACGGTATGGCATACCAATCATTTGATTGCTTGATACACCCATACCTGTCTTATAATCAACATACCATAACACTAAGTCTTCATAGGTTTCTTCGAAAGATGGAGAACGATAACAGCCACTCCAAACATATATCTTTCCATCTCCAGATACGCTAACTATTTCATCATAATTCAAGTCAATAGCCTCTTCTAAACTATGTTCATCTAAGCGGAATAATACGGAATCCCCATAACAATCTGCATATTCCGTCGTGTAGATTTCTATAAAATCATCTGTCATATCAACATCACAGATACCAATCACAAAGGTTTGATATTCCTCTGGATTTGTCTTAAACAATACCTTTTTATTCCCTAAGGCTATTTCTACTATAGTATCTTTAACTTCTGACCCCTCACTCTTTTCCTGCGTTCCAAATAAATATCGAATTCTTAGTACTTCTAACTTATCGTCTAGGTTAAAGTCATAAACAATTTCTTTCTCTAAAACTTGTGGCCATGACATCTCACTATAATCATAGCTATCTAAGTTAAAACATTCAAACAACTGACACCTTTGCAATGTATCATTGATGTTACGAATAACTTTCTTCTGTTCCTTATTTAGATTGCTTGATAAAATCTCATCACTAACTTCGTTATCCTCGAATTCATATTTTGAATAAGCCTCATCATAATGATTGTCATTGGATTCGATTTGATTCTCATATAATACCTGTTCTATGCTATATGTAGCTGAATCACTAAATCTTCTAACATATAAATTCATATTCTCATCACTATCGAAGGCTACATAAAAACTTTCTATACTGCCATCGCTGCCGCCATAATAAATTCCTGCTCCCAAAACATCCTCTGGTATCTGATACCGTTCATACTCAATACTATTATACAGAGGTAAAATCATCTCTGTATCTTCTAGACTAAGGATATACTCCTCTCCTTGAAATTCGAGTCCTACTTTATTCTCATAAAAGTTCCAAGAAACATCCTCTCGGATGTGATCACGGTAACCTTCTTTTGTTTTGGCAATCTGCATCTTAGAATCAGTCCCTAGCACATCATTTGACTCAAAGGATAGAAAATAATCTCCATCACGAAATTCCATCGTATATACTACACAACCCAACATGTATCTGCTTTCCTTAATAATTAAACAATCTCCCAGTTGTTGTTTTACTTCTTCAAAATTTAAACCAGCATGAACTTGAGAAAACTCTATCCATGGTGCAAACTGAATGAATCTATTTTCTTCTACTTCGTCACGATTTTGTCCGAAGTAAAGTCCTATTGCTCTGTAATAGTCCAAAGAAGGATACAATTCATCTGTTTGCTTGCTTATAATACAATCCTTACCAAAATGGTCTTGAATTGTATCTGAGGAATCATTTAGTAATTCTATCATCTTGTTTTGGCTAAGAAATCCAACAGGTTTATATATGTATATTGTATAATCTTTCCCTGTCTCTTCTTCTGATACAAATGAAACTAAGTACTCCTTCTCAATATATGAAATCTCGTAGTATTCTACACTCCCGTAGGAATGCTCTCGAACCATTCCATCATATTCACTTCCATCATCGACAATTTCATATGTAATAATATCAGTTTCTCCATATTCTTTTTTAATCGAACTAAAATCACTACATCTTCCTTTATCTAGAAATTCCGTCTCTCCTTGGTATTCGATATACTGTAAACGTTGGTCACCATTAAAAAAGAATGCTGTTTTTATATCTGTAAAATAATATCCTTGATCTAATTTCGAAATACCCATTGGTCGTAATTCGTACTGATTACCTAACTGATCTATTACCTCTTGTTCTGACATACCAATGAATGCCACATAAGAATCAATACTTGATATAGAGCTTGAATCTTCAACCACTTGCTTCTCATTATGTCTACAGCCTATTAATAATATCATTAGTAAGATAAAAAATAATACTCTTTTTTTCATACTCCCTCCTCTTTATTGAATACTACATTGTTCTTCTGTAACTTTAACTTCATCTCCTCATAAAAGCCATTCATTGCTGTATTGGTAATTACATATTATGAATTGATATTTAAATACAATTTTACAAAATAATGTAATTTATGTCAATTTATTGAACCTGTTGCATATCAGCCCTATCAGTTATAGTCACAATAATCAATCACTCCCCTATAAAACCATAGAACTATAGCTGGCGCCATCATGAGAAAAGACGAAATCCTCGTGTGATTTCGTCTTTCTATTCTACTTATTTATATTCAACTATTTCCACAATATATGAAATTAGTAGATGTGTTTCTATATCTTTATATCAACGAACGGTCACCTTATCAATTTAGATTTATTGATAAAATGACCGTTCTAAAATTCTTCGTTATTCAATTATTCACTGCTTTCTTCAATCTTTGATTGATATGTTATTTATTCTCTGCTCGTAAGTTCTGCGTTTCACTTACTTAGAATGTTACTACAAGGATAATCTTTCATAATACCAAGTTTTCATTAATTAGGATACAACAATCCTAATAATTTCATAATACATAACCCATAAATTCTTTTAGTTTCTCCACTTATTAACTAATGATAAATAAAGTTAGTGAAACGTCTAAGTCATATAGATACTATATCATTCCAGCCTTTGTTTCTTTACACAAATTCGGAACCTTGCATATTACTTTTGTGGTAAATACTCAATATGTATGCTAGCTTGTACACCTTAATATAATCCTCTCTTTCGAATTGTTGAAAGCTTTCATTTGGGATTATCACTCTTGATTAAGGTCTTCTTGCAGAGAATTGCTATGCACTACCACTTTCATATTGACGGCTGTCTGTTATCATTTCCAATGGAATCAACCTCCTTTTACAAACATCCTGATTAATCTTCACAAACCTCTTTCTACTTTGAATTCAAAAGGAATAAGTTTTTCAGGAATTTTTGTTTGTAAACTTATATTACCATATGTACCACGAATTGTCAACCAATTTTATTCATAATATATTATTATTCGATTAAATTCATATATCATTCGACATATCTGTCAACTGTAAAATATATGCTAAACATTCTGTCATCTCATCTGTCCATTCTCAAATCAAATGTATAACAGAAACATGGTCATACTTTCTCATATAGCCTCTCTTGATATAGGTAAATTTTAGCTTTATATCATAAAATAGTTCCGCGATTCTCTTTTGTTAACGGTAAGTTGCTATCTATTGTCCAAATTGGATTATCAGGTGTTTTAACAAAAAGACGAACAAATAAAAATCCGAGTAAGAGGACTGCAGTTACTAAAACTCCGCCTTCTATGCCATAACTTCCACCTGTAAGAATGCTGTTATCTCCCATATTTGTAATGAAAACTGCAGTTTGTTCATTTCCACTTACATTCATTCCAAATATATCACCCTGTATGAAGTTCCAAGCAATATGAAATCCTGTCGGTAACCACAAAGCTCCAGATTTGATAAACATATAGGAAAAAAGGAGACCTGCGAATAATGTATTTACATACGAGAGTATCGTCACACCAGGATTCATAAGATGAAATGAGGAAAAAATAACAGCTGATGTCCAATAAACAACCCATTGCTTTCGTGTTGTTTTGAGTGCTGTCATAATAATGCCACGCGCAATAAACTCTTCTGAAAAGACTGTGATACATAAACTTATAAACTCAATCAGAAATGATATCGATAAGAGCCTGTGCACATCTGTACCTAATACATGAACCTGACCACATAAAAGAAGAATTCCAAATATCAACACAATCGATATCGTACCAATTAAAAAACCATAAAATATCCAGCGCAACCACCTATCTCTAACGAGACCCACTTCACATAAAGAACGTTTATAAATTAACTTAAAAAGAAGAATTCCCCCACCAATTATAATTAGGTTATATAACCCCGTACCTACAAGCTTAGCTAGAAGACCATTATAATCAGCAAAACTCTCACCTATACCTAATGCGACAGTGATGAGCAGTATAGCCACAATAACCACCCAACCAGAACGTGTCTCGCCATAACCATTTTTAAATAGTTTTCTCATATTGTCTTTCACTTTCCTTATCTCCTCCAATGTAATCTATGCCGTTTTCTATTTATTTTTCACCATAATACTTCTCCAATGAAGAAAAACAATTTTATGTTTAATTCTCTGTGAGTCTACTAAATAGTCTTCCTCTGTTGGTTTTTATTAAGATACTTTATTATTATAGCATAAAAGGAAAAAAGTACCACTTAATATTTAAGGGTGGTCCCAACTATTTGGCAGAATCCGTTCTTTCTTCCTCAATGTAACTCTTCATATCTTCTTTCGTCATTCCACCTGGAATGTAGTTTGTAATGTAGCCTTCCTTATTTATGATGAGTGTAGATGGAAGTGAATTTATACCATAGCCAAAAACCATAGTGGCATCTTCATCAAATACTACTGGGAAAGTAAAATTATTTTCTTCTAAGAACTCCTTAATTGAATCAGCTGATCCTTCTCGTCCTATATTAGGGGTGGCCACTCCTAGCATAACTACATCATCTTGATTTTTATTGTATTCTTCATACAATTCCTCGATATATGGCATCTCGTCTCTACATGGAGGGCACCAAGTCGCCCATATGTTTAGAAAGACAACCTTCCCTTTGTAATCACTAAGTGTATGCGTTTTTCCATACTGATCGTAAAGTGTGAAATCTAATGGTAACAGTCCTTTGTCTTCCTCTGCTTCATCTGTTATATTCGCTTCATCTGTTCCAGTTTCTTCATCCGTTTTCTTCACTTCATCTGTTGTATTCACTTCATCTGTTGTATTCGCTTCATCTGTTCCAGTTTCTTTATCTGTTTTATTTACATCATCTACTTCATTGGTTACAGTTTTGTTCGTTTGGTTTTGCTTTACTGCTAATGCCCTATTTATATTCGAAACTCCATCTACGAGCATAATCGCACCAGCGATGATAATAAATGCACCACTTATCTTTTTAATATCATTCATATGTTTTTTTATTGCTTCAAACTTTTTATAAAGCTTACTATAAAATAGAGAAGCCACCATAAATGGTACTATAAATCCAATGGTATAAGTAAGAATTAATAGATTAGATATTACAAAATTCTCTGCACTTGATGCCATGACAAGAACAGAAGCCAGAATAGGCCCAATACAAGGCGTCCATCCAAAACTAAATGCAAACCCTAAAACAAAAGCAGAAAAAGAAGACATCTTCTTATGCTTGACACTTAATCTCTTCTCTCTGTTCAATAAGTCTACTTTTAGGATCCCTATGTAGAATAACCCCATAATGATAATGATAACACCACCAAAGATCATAATCATATTTCTATTCTTTTGAAAAAATATGCTTAGGGCACTAATTGATGAACCTAGTATAAAAAATGTTGTCGAAATACCTAATACGAAAAAGATGGTATTCTTTATTAAGACTTTACTCTTAAAATCAGAACTCTTTATCACATCTACACTGCTATTTGATAGCATACTTAGATAAATTGGCAGTATAGGTAATATACATGGTGAAAAGATTGATAATAATCCTTCAACAAAAACGATAAAAAAATTAATATTTCCCAAAACACGTTCTCCTCTCACTCTCACAATTTTCTGAAAAAAATAAATCTCAGGCTCTAAAAGTCTGGGATTTATGGAAAATAATAATGTATCATACATTATTTATAAATTATACTTCAAACCACAACAGAAATCAATTAAAATAAAGCTGTCTAAGTTCTGTCACAAACAAAAGGGAAAGGAAGATGCTATGTATTATATAGCTTTCCTACCCTTTTGTTTTCAATAAACTATTTAACTTTTACTTTCTTCATGTCACTGAAATTCCCATACACTTTCTTTCCATTGATTACCGTATACGCTCTTACCTTCACATAAACTGTTGATTTTGACTTTAGTTCAGAAATAGTAAAACTAGTTTTCTTTGACGTCCCTGCTAATTTGTAAGAGTCCTTTACAGATGTCTTATAGTACACTTGATATCCCGAGACTCCTTGCATCGATTTCCAAGTAACAACTCCTGTTGTCGCTTTACTACTTTTTAAGGAGGATAGTACTGCTTTTGCCGGCTTAATTACGAAATAAATTGTCTTTGTGCCTGTGTAGTTACCTTTTCCAACAATTGTAACACTAGCCTTGCCAATTTTAGTATTATTTTTCCATTTTAGTGTGTAATCTATTCCGTTGTATAACGTATAGTCACCTTCTTTTATGATGACCTTTGGTTTAACTGCTTTACCCGTATAGGTTTGTGTTTTAATGGAGGTAATTGAAAGGTTTACAACTTTTTGCTGAACTGTTACTAAACACGTAGCCATGACTTCACTACCATCCATGGCTTTCACCATAATTTGCGTTGTTCCAGTACTAACTGCTGTTATTTTTCCCATCTGATCTACCGTTGCAATTGATGCATCTTGACTTATATATTTCACTTCTTTATTAATTGCATTATTTGGTAATAACGTTGCAGATATTAGTGAAGATTCATTAATAAGTAGATACAATTCCTTATGATTTAGTTCAATTGAGGTTACTGGTTCTCCAACTTCAACCGTTGCCTTTGCTGTCACATGTCCATCTTGTGTAGCTACCGTAATCATAGCAGTTCCAACTTGTTTACCAGTGACAATACCTTCCTTTGATACAGTTGCTATAGTAGCATTAGAAGAAGTGTATTGTAATCCTGTTTCAGTTGCATCACTCGGTGTTATTTGAAGTTGCAAACCGATACTACTATTCTTAGCTAACTTAATATTACCATTCATAATTTCCAATTTGGTAATTGGCTTATTTACGATTACAGGTACGTATACTGGACCACCACCACCGCCTCCGCCACCAGATGGTGGTGAAACTGTTGGTGTACTTGGTGATACTGTTGGTGTTACTGTTACCGTTGGTTGTGAAACTTCCACGATCTTTGTTGCAGTGTATGACTCTTGATCAAAATTACAGTTTGCTGTATATATAACTGTTCCATCCTGTGATTGACTTGTTACATTCGTATCAAGCTTTTGTATATCGCTACATTCATCGCAAGCGACTGTTGCAGTGCATGTATATCCGCCATCTTCTAACTCATCCCAACTAAAAACTGGTTTTGTATCTTCAGAATAGGTGTGTCCTGTTTTTACTCCTTGTTCTGCAACTTTCTCAGTATCTATCATTTTATAACAATGAGCACAGATATAGCATTTTTCCGTTTCATTATCAATGTAATGATGTTCTTTTGGCTGGGTAATATCTGATTTTTGAGTCCCTGAGCTGAAACCATGTGCAGTATCTCTACCTTCTGTATAGCCTTCTTTACCACACCAAGGATCCACCACTACATTCTCAACTGTCGTTCCACTAGAAAGATAATTTTCGACATCATCCATAATTATATTATCCTTAACATTGGCACACCACATAAACTCTTTATTGCTATTAGCATCATCAGGGTTATCATCAGCAAATCGATTATATGTAGGATTAAAATTAACCGATTCTATTCTATATTTTGAGTTCTCACTGTTACTATAATTTGTAGCTACGCTAACATACATAATACCATCCTGTTTAATACAAAGACCTGCTAATGGATGATTCTTAATAGTAAACTCAAGGTTCTCATCTTGTGCATTTGTAATATAGTAAGAACTACCAGTAAATGGTGTACCATTACTGTTTGCATGCACTGTGTTATATTCTTTTAATTGCGTTACCGCACCATCTGCTAAATTGTACATATATATTTTATTATTTAGATTAAAATAAAGTATATTATTATAAAGAGAGACTGAGTGAGTTAGATCTGGATAAATATTATTAATCTGGAGGTCATCATTACAATCTTCTTCTAACAAACCTTCTTTCGTCTCTTTACCACTTGGGTTAGTTACAGTTCCTTTTCCATAATCAAATATGATAGTGCCTTCTTCCGCCGAAGAGTCAGGAGCAGTACGAGGACGTAACTTCATTTGATCTCCATAATCCTTCATCATATCAGCAAGTTGATCGCTATCCATACCGGCTAACATATCGCCTTGATCCTGATCCATCATATCAAGCTCAGAAAATTGTGCCTCTACAAAATACCAATATTCATCGTCGTATGAAATTGGACAGTTAATATTACTAAACCAAGCATCTTCATACTGTTGGTTACTACTTGGTTCTTCACTATTAATTCCATGTAATGTATCTATATAATCATAATAACCCTTATACCAGTCTTCTATTGTTTGTTGTGAAACAAGAAAATACATATGACTCAAGTTTCCATCTGTTTCTACTCTATATTGCGTTAAAGTTTCTGTTTTAATATCATCATAACATACATCCACATTATACCATTCACCATCTAACTTCACTACATTGTAGTAGTGTGGCTCATTAAATGTACCTGAAAATCCACCATCGCCTTCTGTAACACCAACAACTGCAACATCACAGTTATACTTGATCATTACAAAGTCGACCATATCATTACCACTTTCTAAAATTTCTTCATAATTTTTGAAAGCACCACTCTCATCTCTATATATTTCAGGAAACGCGCATTGAATTAAATAAGTATAAGTAGTCGCATATGCAAGACAAACACTACCATTTAGCCCTTCAATCTTACCATATAGTAGCGTACTAAATGGTGTCATTGATATTGGATCATTCTGTCCTTCTCCTGTTTGGTATTTTACTAACGAAGCCATATCAAATACTGCATGCGTTGCAAGATAGTCGTGTAATACTAAACACTTCTGTAAATCTGTCATGCTTTCATCAAGACAACTTAATGCTTCTTCTCTCATTGCTAACAATGCATCTCCATACCAGTAAACATATGCACTAAATGCTTGTGTAATCCCATAAATAAGTTCATCCATATTTGGCGCTGGAATATCGGTATCTATGTCATATCCTGCCAATACCTTAAGTGCACCAAACGGATTATTTTCTGTACTCTTTGATGTCCAATATTCTGCAGAAATACCAAAGTACTCTGAGCTTTCACCATAGAAATCACAAAGCTTTCCCCAATGAGCATAAAGCTGCTCTGTTGTCGCATCTCTTTCATTCGAATATTCTTTACCATTAAATTCACAAGTTGCTCTATATTCAATACGCATTTGTTGCTCAACTTTAGAAACCGAACATTCTACTTTTATGGACTCCTCTTCATTCTTACATTTCGTACAGGTGAATTTTGCCTCACAAGTGTATGGCATTTTATTATCAGCTTCCAGTAAAAGGTTAAATTCACTCCATGTAAATACTGGTTCCCCAAAGATATGTGTTCCTTCATCACAAGAGGCTGTATCTGGTTCTTGACTTCCTGATTCTTGACTCCCTAATTCATCTTGAATTACTTCTACATAAAGGGTTTCCCTTCCATCTGGACTTTCTGTTCCATCTGGAGCTCCTGTATTATCAAGCCCCGTTGGATTCGATGTTTCCGTGGATGGTTTTCCCTCTATTTGAGCTCTTTTGGGAAACGTTTCAGTTATTTTATCTAAACTCTCAACTGTTGGTGTCGTCTCTTCTTTCTCTTCGATATTTTCAGTTGCTGGATAAATTTCTCCAACACCATTAATTTCATCAAGTGCGTCCAATCCGGCTTTAAAACCGCTATTCATATCTACAGTTATGGTTTGTGCAATACCATTCTCATTCACATTAATACTAACTTTAACAGTATTAGTAGCACAATAATCTTCTAACACTAAGTTGATTACTTCTTCCATCTCATCTTTACTTAAGTTATACTCTAATACATCAACTACATTCTGCTCTCTGTCCTGAAAGATGCTAATTGCAAGCAAAGACTTAATTTCTGTTAAAGTATATCCACTTTTTTTCTCTATGGTAGCTGAAAGTATCTCAAGTCTCTGTTCCTCTTCTTCATCAATCGTATTAACGCCTTTTTTTAACAATTCAGCTTTCATTCCAGCTACAAGGTCTTCTGTACTAGTAAATGGCTTAAGTCCTGATGATGTCTGTGAATTATTAGTCGATTTATTAGTCGATTTTACATCTTGATTCACATTATTATATTTCACTTGAGCAGCAATTACTATTGAAGATGGTAGTGTAGGGAATGTACTTATTATTAACATGGTAGTCACTACCACTGCAATAAATCGTACATAAATTTTTTTCAAAATCGTTTCCTCCTCATTCTTATCATTGAAATTAGCCTTTTTATGAAAGACTAAATGCAACTTACGCATCACCTCATATGCGTATTTAAATTTCGTTCACGTACTTTGTCCATATACTTTTTCATTGCTGATGTTCTACTCAAGCTTGCTCGCTTTTTTCTCTGATGTGTATGTATCATCTCCTTCCAAAATTTAACTTATTCAGCCTTATTATTTTATAGAACTACGTCTGTTTTCAATTGCAGACTGCATAGCAATTATCTCTGCTGCTAGCCCTCTTCTATTTGTTTTAAAGTGAAAATAAGGACGCTTTTCAAGGATTGTAATCTTAACTGGATGCTCATGTGGTTCTAGTGCATTGGTAATTTTCTCTTGCACGTCTTCTAATCGTACGCCGTCTTCCAATACAAGATATAGATAAGGAAGAGAATATCCCTTATTTTTTATATCATCAACGATGACAAAAAAAGCATCTTTAATGCCTTTGATATCGCATATTTTATTTTCCATTGGAACTGCAAATAAATATCCCCCAGTTGCTCTTTCTGGCAATCCTCTACCCATCACGTACAAAACACCGTCTTCCGTCATATAGCCATAATCTCCTGTATGCATCCATATCTTTCCATCCTCATGGCGTTGTAGTACTTTATGATTGCTTTCCTCATCCTGGTAACTTAACATAATGCCAGGACCATTCTTACAGATCTCACCAATTTGGCCTGAATCCACTTCTTCATTTGTTGTTGGATCAAAAATACCAATGGTTGTAGCTGGCATTGGAACACCGCAACAACAATTTTCAATCGATTTTGCTTGGCATGGCATCGTAAAACCAGAGCCACCCTCACTCATCCCATATCCAACACTAAAAAACGAGTTACATTTGTGGTCTCTCAAGAATTTTTGAAAATTTCTTATTTGCTTATTGTTCAAAGCCTCTGCTCCTGAACCAACAGCATATAATTGTTCTAATGAAAAGTCTTTAGGAATACGTTCACTACTTACCAATACATCAACTAACTGCGGTACTAATGCCCAACAATTTGGCTTATGCCTCATTAATGCTAGATCCACATCTTTAATAGGACAAAATGGCTCAAGAATTAAAAGTTGATTTGATGCCATTGGTGTAAGAATCATTGCAACGATAACAGCAAGTAATGCGGGTGGTAAGCACGCCGTTAACCAGCTAAGGCGAAAACGAATGACTGCTGTAAAGACTGCTGTTTGATGCATCATTCCTACTATATTGGCGGAGGAATGAATGACTTGTTTTGATGGCCCTGTCGATCCACTTGTATAAGCACAGAATATAGGTCTTGATGGATTATAACTAACTTCATACTCTCCAACATATGATTTCCCCAAAGCTTCAAACTCTTCCCACGTTAAGTTGGCCGGATTACATGCAAGCTCTTTTGAGTACTTAGATTCTATATTATCCACTACATAACTTGGCATCTTATCTTTATCTGCCATATGATATGGTGAGATTTTTATGATTCTCTCCAGATTGGTTCCTTTATAATACAATTCCTCTTCTTCTCGTGAGAGATAATCATGTGTAAACAATATATGAGAGTTTGTCTTTTTAAATGCATTTTTATTTTCCTCTGGTAATCCATCGCAGCATACAACGGCTGCTCCAATTTGTTCAGCAGCTAATAAAATAAATATAAATTCTGGCACAGATTGTAAAAATACTGGTATCTGGTCATTTTCTTTACATCCCAACTTTTTTAGTGCTTTTGCTACAATCTCTACTTTTGTAAGAATATCATTCCAAGTCAATGTATTTTCATAATAATTAATAATTGGACTATCATAACTTCTTATACTTTGTTTTAGATATTGATTCAAAGAACAATATGGAATTTCTATGTGCTGAAATTGCTCTGGATAATATTTCATCCATGGTCTCTTAACACTTAACCTATTCTCTTGCAAAGATTGATCGTACAAAACATTCTCCTCCTTATTCTTACCCTTAAAAATTATCTTATAATTAATTGACTTATACTACTTATGCATCACCTCTGAGTTGTTCCTTGTTTATACTTTGTATCTTGTATACTTCGTTTCTGTTTTTTCATTGCTGATATTTTTCTCGAGCTTAGCTCGCTTTTTTACTCAACACTTATCATCCCCTTCCGTAAATTAACATACTAGGTTTTTTCATTTTATAGAACAATCCGTGTGTTTTCAATCATTATCCATCTTGTGAATTAGAGATTAAACTCGCCTTTATCCTAATTTACATCTCCTTATCCTTTTATCTGATAATAATCCTTGTATTAACATTGGGATTGTTGTGGTTTCTTAACAAAAAAGTAAACTCTAAACTTTTCTTTTTTAATATTTATGATTAAAAACCACACTTAAGACTATATGGTGTATTTTTACATTATTCCATCAAAAAAAACCAATATATCTCATAAGTAAAGATATATTGGTTAATTTAAAAATCTATTTATTCTCAATTTAAAACACATCCGACCTGATAAGTCCTTCAAATTCTTCAATCTATTATAGTAATCTTGTGTAAATCCTTTTCAATCAATATTATAGAACAATAAACTAATAACCATTATTACTACTTATCTTGTAATATAACTCTTTTAGTATTTGATTATCAAATATAATGGGATTATTGTTTAATCTTTCTACATTAACGGAACTCACTAATTCATCAATATCGCCTTTCTTAATATCAATTTGTGGCAAATTCAAATCATTGATTAATCTTTCAATGCAATTAATACTACTAGGGATATCTTCGAACCCTAAAGCTTGCGCCAATTCAAGCAATACGATGTAGACATCTTCTCGATGTTCACACATCTCATATAACTTTTTCCAACAAGGTATCAAGCAACATGCCACTGCATGTCCATGACTGATTCCATATTTTGTAGTTAATATATAGCTCATAGAATGTGGAGCAGTTGTTTTCGTAATATTGATTGCCTTCCCACTTAAATTAGAAGCTTCCATCATAGCTTTGAAACTTTCTTTATGATTATGTAAATATTTGCAATAATTGCTCAACGTAATTTCAATACTTTTTTTTGAATATTCAATACTATGTTTTGTGGTCTTTTTCGACCAAAATGACTCGATTGCTTGGCATAGGGAATCGAGCATCGTCGATTTTCTTTGGTATTCTGGTAGTGTTTCTAACCATGTATCATCCATGATTACGATTTGGGGTAGCAACGTTTGATGTTCAATCGTAATTTTCTTCCCATTATAGTAAATCACTGCAAACTTCGTTGATTCGCTTCCTGTCCCTGCTGTTGTAGGTATTGCAATATGAAGGATATCGTTATAGTTATATTTTTGCTCTAAGAAATCTAATTCCCCATCTAATGTAGAAAATATCTTAATACATTTTGCTACATCAATAGAACTCCCACCACCAATTGAGATTATTTTTTGGTATTTACCGGCAACAAATTGTTTTGTTCCCTTTTTTATATCTTCGTAGTTTGGATTTGGGCTAAAGTCGGAAAAATAAGTAATATGGTATTCTCCTAATTCTTCTCTCACATCATTTAATAGATGTTTCCCACAGACGAGAAATATTTTTTCATATCTATCGATATACTTACTTAAAGATCGACTGTAGTAATTCGTTTCCTCAATCACTTGCTCTCTATCATCATAATATTGTATCTCGTCTAAAACTCTTTTATAATCACTTTCATTATCGATCTCATCCATGTAATCCTCTTTATACGACATACCGACGATACTCATTCGATTTGTCACCTTGTTTAATGCATCCTCGGCATATACTTTAGTAATCCCATTCTCAACAAAATTCTCCACTTCCTTATTCCAAATAGATAATGTTTCTCTATCTAACTTATAAAAAGGTTGAAAGGCATAGCAATTTTCGTCAAAAATACTTACAGATACTTCTTTCAAAAGATTACCTAAAAACCTTCCTTTAAAGTCTTTTTCCGGTAGTTCTTTATCCTCATGATATAAGCAAATATTCTTTTCTGGTGAATTTAAAACCTTGATAACCAGATTTTTATTAAACACCAAATCCCCATGTAAAAGTAAGCAATCATCATCGAGATACTCCTTCGCATAGTTCATTGAAACGATATAATTCGTATTTTTATACTCCTTATTCTCGACAAACGTAAACTTTAAATCCTTAAATGTCATTGTCTCACTTACAACTTGATCCTTAAATGGTCCAGTTGTAATAATAAACTCTTTAATACCACACTCACTTAATAACCTAATTTGTCTATGTAAAATTGTTTCTCCATTATTTAGTTTAAGTAAGCACTTATGCTTATTCTCTACCAATTCTCCCATTCGGCTTCCTAAACCCGAATTAAAGATTAACGCTTTCATCCGTCTAACTCCTTATTCTATTTTGAAAGTTAAGTTTGTTTTCTTCTGGCGATGAAGTTGGTCGTCCTAAATCTTTTCTGGACTCGCTGTTTGTATGAACAACCAATGCCATCTTTCCCTTTGTCTTAATTTCAGATAATGCCTCAGTTAAATCGACAAAATTATCTATCAATCTCACTTCATGAAATCCAAATCCTATCAGAATTTTCTCTAAATCCAACTGGTAAGAAATCGTAGGTTGCTTTCCAACCGATTCGTGGCAACCATTATTGATTAGTATGTATTTAAAATTATCTTTTGCATTTTGTATTGCAACTGCTAATCCACCCATATGCATAATAAATGAACCATCGCCATCAATACAATAAATATTTTTATCTATTTTCAAACTAATACCAAGTGCAATGGAAGAAGTATGCCCCATGGAGCCTACAGTCAAAAAATCATTGCTATGGCCCATAGTATTCTTTTCTCTAATTTCAAATATTTCCCTTGATGTCTTTCCAGTCGTAGATACGATATAATCGTCATCAGAAATACTTTCAATGATTGCATTCAAAGCTTCTTCCCGAGTAATTCTATACTTATTTTCTTTCGTAATTAAGTCATACTTAGAAAACGTATCTTTCTTTACGATGAGAGCAATCGGCTTTTGTTCTTTTCTCACATACTCACTACAAGCATTAATTTGGCTTTCATAATCATCATCTACAATATAATATTTTATGTTTAAGGCATCTAAAATTGGTAATGTTAATTTCCCCTGTTTGATATGTTGCGGTTCATCTTTTGTATGAGGTTCCCCTCGATAACCAATAATTAATAACATTGGTATCTTATATACTTCTTCATCTGCAAGTGATAATAAGGGATTGATTGCGTTTCCAATTCCCGAATTTTGCATATATACAACTCCATAATGTGATGTTGCGATATGATAACCACTAGCAATTGCAATCGCATTTCCTTCGTTTGCTGCTATCATATGATTCTCTTTCGACGAATTAGTGATATAAGCGCAGAAATCTTTTAATAGTGAATCCGGAACTCCAACAAAATAGTCGAAGCTCTTTTCTAATAATTTGTTATAAAATTCTCCTGTATTAATCATAAGAATCTCCTATCAAATTTAATACTTCTTTCATAGAAGCACATAATTCTTCATCTACATTCATTAAACTTTCATCTTTTAATATCATATTAGCCGTGTTTTTCATCGCTTTGTATGCACTTCGCAATAGATGATTTGCATAGATCACGATATTGGCACCATAGGAAATTAGCTCTTTTTCAGAAAAACAATGATATGTTGTTGGTACTAATACAACAGGAACGTCGAAATAGTTTTTTCTAAAATGATGTAGAAACTCAATTATTTCTTTACCATCCTTTTTGTAACTATGTATCATGATCCCATCGGCACCTGCTTTGATATATGCTTCTGCTCTTTCCATCGCATCATCCAAACCTTTATTTGCTATAAAACTCTCAATCCTTGCAAAAATCATAAATTCTCTCGTTTGTAATGCCTTTTTGCCACATTGTATTTTATACGCAAATTTTTCTTTCTCTTCTAATATTTGTTCTGCATTACTGCCTAACAAAGAATTTTGTTTTAAACTTTGCTTGTCTTCAATGATAATTGCAGACACTCCTAATCTTTCTAATGTTTGAACATTTCTTACAAAGTGTTCTATTTTCCCTCCAGTATCACCATCAAAAATGATAGGCCTAGTCGTTACTTCCATTATTTCATTGATTGTTTGAACACGACTTGTAAAATCAACTACCTCATTATCTGGTTTCCCTTTTAATGCTGAGTCACAAAAAGAGCTTATCCATATCGCATTATATTTTTTTCCGTCATAGTTTGCATTTTCTACAATAATTCCAGATAAACCATTCGACGCTTCCATTACTCTAACAAATTCTTTATTATCTAACAGTTCCTTTAATTTTTTTCTTCTGTTTTCTGGCATATTATTCATACTTATCATTCCTTTTTTATCATTCTAGATAACAATTGGCTGTTAAGTCTAAAAAATAATTTCATGTTTTCGGTAACACTAACTCTATTCATGTAATTTCTAGACTCTGTTTTTCTCTTAATAAAATATCCTTCTTTCCAGATATATTCGTGTAATAAATGATCCAAATCTTTGATACTATATTGATAATATTTCCGGTCCATTGAAACTTGTCCAGATAAACTAATTATCTTAGATACAAATGACATACAATTATGTGCCTTATAAATTTTTAATCCATGTAAGAAAGGCATCGTTATCATAGAATATAGATTAAAAATGTACTTAGGATCACTCTCAATTTTTTGAATATAATTCTCAATTGTAATCCTATTTTTTTTCAGAACAGGAATTCTAAATATCTTTAATTTGACTCTCTTTTTTTCTCCAAAAGCATAACAGTCAAGTGTTTCGTGCATAAATCCAGCATCAAAAGGTGAATAATGCCTTTTTCTAGAAAACGTGATAAAATCATTCATTTCTTCATTCATACATACTGCGATATGTGTATATTCATATTTGCAAAACGTTCTGGAAAACTTGCCTAAACCAGTTAATGCTTTGACTAATACAACATAAATATACTCACTCTTATCTTTCATTATCTTTTACTCTCAATTTCCTAAATAACTGGATTTGTAATCTTATCATTTCATAATACATTAGTAACCCTCCAATGATAAATATGATATCTGCAAGTTTTAACCCAAATCCTTTAATGTAAAGTATAAAACCCCTTCCAAAAACCATTGCTCCTATACATATAACGATAAAGAAAATATGAGTTTCAACCGGTCCTAGCCTTGGAAAAGGAAATTCTTTTAAATACAATATGCTGTTCATAGAAGTAAAAATAATTAATGCATAAACTGGCACAAGAAAGATTCCGACTTGAAAACTTACAATACTAGCAAATGCAAGTGCTATTATGAGATATGTAATATGCAAAATATCTGTTAATAAATCAAAATATCCACCAGCCTGTGATGTCATATTTCTTTTTCTTGCGACATATCCATCTAAGTCATCACATATGAAGTGACAGATGATTCCAATAATTGTTCCAATTAAAAACAATATACTAATTTTTGATAGTAATGCACATAAGATTCCAAACAATCCGCCCAAAGCACCAACTAAAGTTATTTGATTTGGTGTAATATGATCAGGAATATGTTCTCCTACATATTTGTATAGTATCTTATATAAGACATGTTCCAACTTACTAGGAACTATCTTTATCACCTTACTATCTTCATCGATATTTTCTACCTCTGTATTTTGCTTACTCATCTTCGTTACTCCTTTTTATAAACATATTTACGATAAATGATTTTATATAATCTTTATAATCGATAAAGTGATATACACCTTCTTTTTTTGCTTTTAAAAATAACTTAATAAGTAGTATATAGTAATTAACATAATATCTCCTAACGCTCATATACGTTGGTTTTGCAACGAGATGAAGATAATCAAAATGAGATGGATTGTTAGTAATGATTCTATCTTTGTATTCACTAAAATTATCAATCCCTAGCTCTGGTGTATAAATCGATATTGCAACATGTTTTAGTTGATGTTTTTTAATCCATTGATATAAGTCTATAAAATCCCTTTTCTTAAAATCTAAATCCAAAATGAACATTCCCATAAGATTGATGTCTAAACTCTTGCAAATTCGAAGACTTTTCATATTATTCATTACATTCGAATTTTTATAATAGCTAATTAAGCGATTATCATTAATTGCTTCTAGACCTACTAAGACATAATACAATCCTACTTCTTTTAACTCACGCATCAATTGTTTGTGACTCGCTATAAAATCTGATCTTCCATAACAGATATAATTCTTATGAATATTTTTTTCTTTCAGTAGTGATATAAATCTTTTTAATCTCTCCTCATTATACAAGAAATCATCATCAACGATATAGATATTATCGCTTTTGATTTTTTCGATTTCATCTACTACATCTTCTATATTTCTACACACATATGTACTATGATTCATCTTATTACGATGACAGAATTTACAACGATATGGGCAACTGTATGCGGTTCTAACCCAAGCAGCGTGCTCCAATTCTAAATAACGATAATTATTCGGATGTTCATAAAAATAAGTTCGATCTGGTAATGGTAATCGGTTGATATCAAATGGTTTTGATCGATTGTGAAACCATCTACCATGATCTTGATAGCAAATACCATCAATATCTTTTAAACTAATATTTTTATGGTAGATAGAAAAATCAACAAGATCCAATAGCTTATAGATGTCAAATGTAGTTAAGATGTAATCTACATATTCTCTGTACATTCTCTTATAACATAGCTGAGCATGCAACCCACCAATGATGGTTATAATTTTGTCATTATATTTCTTTGCATTATTACAATATTCGAGCATAAAGTTTTCTTGCCTTGTTCTACCGCAAACATATACGACATCTGGGTATACTTTTCTTAATTTCTTTGGGATTCCTTCTTTTTCTACTTGTCCATCATATAAATATACATTATGTCCTCTCTCTTTTAAGATTGTCACAATATATTCTAATTCCAAGCACTCATTTTCAATTACTCCCACAAAATTGTACTTTGTTCTTGATATTTCTGGATGAATTAAAAGAAACGTTAATTTGTCATTTTTCATCTTTCTTCAATTCCTCTTCCATTAATTTATTATAGGCGATTTTTCCGACCAGTGTCTTAGGCAACACATCTCTAAATTCGTATTCATAAGGCCATAAATATTTAGCTAAATTCTTTTCGCAATGACTTTTAATCGAAATTAGTGTATCTTCTTCTGCTTTCTTATCGTTTTTTAGAACAATAAATGCTTTCGCCACTTGAACTTTATAAGGATGATTGATACCGATCACACACGACATCAAAACATCTTGATGTGAATCGATGACATTTTCAACATAATGTGGATAGATACAATACCCAGAACTAATAATTACTCTTTTTAATCTTTGCCTAAAATAGATAAAGCCATTCTCATCCATAGTTCCTAAATCGCCTGTATGAAGCCATACCCTACCATCTGAATGCTCTTTTATTACTAAATCTGTTTCTTTTTTATCATTTAGATAGCCTTTCATAACCGTAGGTCCACTTATTACGATCTCTCCCTCTTGTTGATAAGGTACTAATTCTAATGTATTAGGTTTCACTATCTTATAATAGGTATCTGGATACGGGATACCTATACTACCTTCTCTATAATGATCAACAGGTGTTAAGCAACTTCCCGTAACGCATTCCGTTAGTCCATATCCTTCTCTTATCTGTATATCAGCACCGTGATCCTTTAAAAATTGGTCAACCTTTTTCTTTAATGATACCGACAAGGAATCTCCACCTGATATTACACACTTTAAAAACGACAAATCATAGTTTTCAAGATTCTTTGTTTTCAACAATGCTTCGTATAGCGTTGGTACTCCTGCAATAATATTAGGCTTATATTTTATTAATAACTTATCAAAAGATTTAGCGCTAAATTGTGGAAGAATAATGCTAGTCCCACCAAAATACTGAACCGTGTGGATACATATTCCTAAACCAAATCCATGAAATACAGGCATAATTGCCAAAACTGTATCATCCTTTTTTAAACAAGCACAGGCCTCAAAACTTTGCATCGCTAGGGCATTAAAATTCAAATTCGTTAATTCAATCCCTTTGGGATATCCTGTAGTACCACCACTATATAGTATAACTGCCGTATCATTACCTATCGTTTTAACATACGTTTTTTTGGTATATTCTCGTCCTAGGTTGATAAAGTGTTTCCATCTTATCGTCGAATCATTTTTCTCAAGCTTAATTTTTCTTTGCTTCGTTAATAAATAGCCACACTTTCGTGCTGTAGGCATAGAATCTGATGCCGAAACAAGAACTACTTTTTTTAAATTCGTTTCTTTTAATATGTGATTTATTTTATTGAATGCGATATCGATCGTTATTATGTATTTACTTGATGAAGTATTAACGTAATATTTTATTTCATTTTCTGCTGATAATGGGTGAATCATATTTGAAACTGCACCTATTTTATTAATTGCATAGAAACTAATAAGCGCTTCTGGAGTATTTGGCATGTATATACTTACAATATCATTTGCCTTAATCCCAAGTTTCTTTAAAGACTTCGAACAATCATCAATTTGTTTTAGAAACTCGCGATAAGTTTTTTTATTCCCGAAATAGTTATAACTAACACAATCTAAGTGCTGATTCGCTGATTCTTCTAACAACTTATAGATTGATATATCTGGATATTCCAAATGTTCTTTTACACCATCATAAAATTGATACCAAGGCGTAACTATTTCTGTTTGCATATGTACTTCTCACTTTCTCGAATTTACGATCAGTTCCTTTACTCTTTCAAACAATAATTCATTTGCTTCATCAACTGATAATTCAGTAACCTCGATTGGTTTTCCAAATACGATCTTTAGATTTTTACTTCGAAAGCAGTAATCACCTGTAATTGAATATGGTACTATTTTGGAATTTGTCCTTTGCGCCATAACTACTGCACCAACTTTAAATGGCAATAAAATCTCCTCTGTATAATTTCTTTTTGCTTCTGGTGATACATTAATTAAGCACCCCTCATTCAAATAACTTATCGCACTATCTAAAGCAGATTTATTATGTTCTGCCTTTAAATCTACAGAAATCGTTCCTAATGCTCGAAAAAACCAGCCTAACATGCCATCATGCAGTTCTTTCTTGGCAAGAGTATGAATCACCCTTTTTGTTGATGCGTCAACAAAAATTGGGTCTAATGCATGTTTATGGTTACCTGCAATAACACAAGCACCTATTTTAGGAATAGATTCCTTATTCTCGATTGTTGGACGATAATACAGTTTAAATAGCAACGTAAAAAATGGTCGCAATACTCTATATAAATACGCTTTTTTATTCATAGATTTTATATGATGTATTTTGAAACTTATACATCTTTTTTCCCTTTCGGTTTGATTCCAGTTGCTAGGTTTTAAGTATAATAATTTTTCCGTTTATTGACTCAGTATAATTATAATTCATTACGATCAATCTTACAATCCATTCAATATCATAGCGTCCTTCCTTTTGGACGCTTTTTTTATTTCATAGGGAAGTTCAAAGAACTTTTCTATGAAATAAAAAAGGATATAAGCTTCAAAGTTAAATGCAGCTATATCCTTATTTGTCATTAAATTGCCCAATACGTCTATTTTATGTAACCATTTTCCATTATCTAATCAATATCAATATACTTAAGTTCACTTTCTACTATTTTCTTAATATACTCCATAGTTTCAGTACCTACTTTCCAGAAAAAAGCACCATTCTTGCATTTTTTATAATTAACTTTATCCATGATAAAGTCATATCCCGCCGTACAAGTTGGACTACATTGGGATGTTCCATTGAGTCGTTTACAATCTAAAGCCTTTCCAATTTCTTTTTTCATACTCTCTGGCAAAGAATCTAATACAGATTGATACATTGATATATGTCTGGCATAAATCCTTACCATCATTCCACTTTTGCGAAACACATAATTCATTAACGCAACTCTTTTCTTTTCCCTCATATATGAGTATGTAACAACATAACCTTGCTTGGCTTCCTTTACTTCAAGTTTGCAATTATGTTGTATGAAGTTCTCATGCAACTTCTCTACAAATGGGTGATTATCTAATGTAACTGTTTGTAAAAAATCTTCGTATGTAATTGTCATCCTTCTTTCCCTCGTTTCCTCTAGGTATATGTCGTAATATAGTACTAATGCCATCAACATTATATCTTCTACTATTATAATAACAGATTCTACTTATTATTTCCTCACATTTTTCGTTCAGTAAATGTGAGGTTTCATAACGCTTACTAACTGTCTTTAATAATAATCTTTTGTACTTTGCTACACGTTTCCAACAAATACTCGATTCAAGTATTTCTTCGCTTCCTTTTGTAATTCATATAGTAAGTTAACATTAGTAGGCTCTTTCTCTTTCATATTTCTTCTTGGAAAAAATCTTGTAAGATGTAGAGGCATGTCTTTATCAATACATGACAACCACTCTGCAAGTTCTCCAATTTCCTCTTTTGTATCATTTTCCCCAGGCACAATCAACGTTGTAATCTCTACATGAGCATACTTTACAGCGAGAGAAATAAACGTTTTCACATAATCCAAATTTCCGCCCAATTTATGATAATACTCGTTTGTAAATCCTTTTAAGTCAATATTATAGGCATCAATATATGGTAAAATATCATTAGCTGCTTCTTCTGAAAGGGAACCATTGGTAACAACTACATTCTTCATCCCATATTCATGAACTATTTTTGCCGTATCTCGTACATACTCATAACCAACTAATGGTTCGTTATAAGTAAATGCAATCCCGATATTTCCTTGATTCCTCAAATCGTACGCTTTTTTAGCTAACTGTTCGGGAGTTAGAATTAGAGTTTCAACCTCATTGTGACTTGCCATTGCAATGGAATCATTCTGACAGAATGGGCAATTTAAATTACAACCATAACTTCCAACCGACAAAATCATACTCCCAGGATAAAAACAGGCCAATGGTTTTTTCTCAATAGGATCAAGTGCTATACTTGTTAAATATCCATAATTAATCGATTTACTTTTCCCTTTTTCGTTTTTTCTTGCTCTGCATCTGCCAATCTGTCCTTCTTTTAAATGACAATGATGCATACAGACATTACACCTTATTTCATTCTCGTCCATTCCACACCTACTATCTAATTAAACTTAACTTATACAATCTAAAAGTGTCGAACTACTTCAAATCGCTCTAGTGTTACCGTTTCGCCCTCTAAGATTCCCGCCTTTTGTTTTGCAATACGTATCTGTTCCTCAACTGTATCAATCCCATCTAGATTTGGTAATAATAAACCTCTTTTATATCCCTTGGTTACAATAACACCATATCTTTTAACATCGAGTTCTTTATGAGAGCTTATCTTCTCAGTTTCACCTAGAACATCAACACTATAAACTAAGTAATCTAGTTCCTCTGGTTCAATTGGATCAAAGCGAGGATCATTGACTGCTGCACTAATTGCATTTTCTATAATTTCCTCTGCCAGTGATTGCTTTGTTGGTGCAATCGTACCAATACATCCTCGAAGCATCCCATTCTTTTTTAAAGAAACGAAACATCCTGCCCTTCTATTAAGAAGTTCTTCTTCAATCTCCTTAGGTACAGCGATCTTATTTCCTGAAAGTACATATTCCTCAAGTGATTTTCTTGCTAATTTAACGTAGGAATCCTCTTGATCTTTTTTCTGCTTACGTTGTTTCTTCTTTTCACTGACTACTTTTTCTAGGAACTTTCTTTCTTCATTAAAACCAGTTGGATGAAATGACACTATTCCGTAGCCAACTCCAAATGGACCTTCGTAGGAGAGCTTCGTTGACTTTACCTCGATGCCATCCAAAACACCCGCCATCATACAAAAAGATCGATGCCCACATTCTCCTGCTAATTCACAGAGTTCTTCCTTCATCATTAACATATTAAAGAAATCTGCGCGAATAGCATATTCCATTATTTTCTCATCATAATCAGGCCCCTCTTTCTTATAGCCATAAGGTCCTTCTACTTTTAATCGATGAGATAAATCACCACTTGCAATGAATACAATCTTTTTCCCTAGCTCCTTTGATGTCCTCTGAATTAACTGGCCTAATTTATAATGTTCTTCAACAGAAAGCCCAGACAATCCAATTCGAACAAATTTACTGGAAAAACTTCCACCACATGCCTCCCTTATAAAATAAAGAGGAACCATTGTTCCATGGTCAAGTTTTGGTTCTCGTTCCCCCAAAAATCCAGCCAAGATTCCTGTCTTCTCTGATAAAGATGTTAAGTAATCAGTAAATTCTTTATCATACTGAATTTGAAATGAAACCTGAGGTGCTCGAAATGAGGCAAAATCTCCTTTCGCATAATCTCCTGGTGAAATATGAAAATAATCAGCATACATAATACTATGTGGCGAAACAATTACAATCGTATCCGGATTTAAATGTCTAATTTCCGCTGCAATTTCTTTATAGCTATCAATTGTAGCTTGAATCTCTTTTTCTTGTCCGTTCCCAATGGCAGGAACAATAAGTGGTGGATGAGGAACCATGTAAGTCGCTAATATACTCATAATCTTGACTTCCTTTCCATGTAGTTGTATCTGTGTTTACTCCTTGTAGTTCACACCTACTTAAGGGCTATCGTTATTCCTTTTTTTGTATATAATCCCCATAAACTTTTATCACATGCTATAAATTTTATTTGATAACCTCACACTCCATCTTCTTTTCATTAAAATAATACTTAACAGCTGCTTGTTCTACAATTTCCGCTCCATCATAAGATAACGAAGCTTGAAACTCTAAACAATCATTATTTACCCATTTAATAGAATTAAGTACACTATAATTCTCATAATCTGAGCGTTGCCAAAACATATACTCCAAATTTTTTGCTACCATAATTCTCGCACTGTCAACTAACTCCGGACTAATCTTTCCATCAACTAAATCCCAAATGATAACATAATTGCTTTTATTCGAAGAGGTTGTAACTGCAAAAAGCTTTTGATCTGGGGATGGAATAATCTGATTAATATACATCTTTGGATTATCAAAGGATATAAGTTTACTTAATTTATCATCTTTTATCATCCATATTTCATTATAAGACCCATAATCCGAATAATCATTAAATAAAGTAAATACAACGGCTCCATTCGCCATAAGAACAATTCGAGAATCATCAAATGTCTTATTAAGAATTGAGAGTGCAAACGTAGCAGCATCCACTAATTTAGTCTCTTGATGGTTTAGGAATGGAGTTATTTTTTCGATAGCCTCTTTACGAATCTTTGTATCATTATAGAACTCTACTAATTTATTTATCGCAAAATACTGTTTATATATATCATCTGAATTAAGTGCTTCAAAATACACATCTATTCCATTCTGTTTCTCGATAGAATCAGCTACTGCCATGTCTTCTGGAGATAAATATCTTAGATAAAATGAATTTATATTTTTTTGGATATAACCATCAGCGTAAGCTTTCATTCCAACAAAACAAATCATAAAGCAAGCAGCAAAAGGCAATAAAGTAAATATAAATTTCTTAGGTAAGCTATATTTTCTTTCGTTCTTTCTTTCATTCGCAACATTAAACACTACATTATCATCTATTGCTTCCTCTATGTACTTATCTTCAATATTACCAATAGCATTCATTAATTTCTCGTGTTTCATAGAGTAAACCCCTCTCTCTCTAGAATTTTCTTTAAATCGACTCTTATACGTAATAATTTGCTTTTTACCCTACTCTCACTTTCCCTTAATTGTTCTGCTATATCTTTTATCTTCATAAGGTACCAATAACGTTTTACAAATATGATACGTTTTTCTTTTGGTAAACTTTCTAGAAACTTATTAATAATATTAACTAGTTCTTTCTCGTCAATTTCTTCATCAATATTTGATGTCGTTGGGATGCATTCATCTAACTCGGAGAGAGCCAGTTCAATCTGCCCCATTCCTCGTTTTTTCGTCTTATATCTCTTATATTTATCTAAAGAAATATTACGTACTATTTTTCCCAAGAACACTCTAAAATAACTAGGGCGAGTTATAGGTATCGAATTCCATACGTTGAGATATGCATCATTAACGCATTCCTCTGCATCCTCATGGTTGCTCAGTATATGATACGAAATAGTATAACAATACCGAGAATACTTATCCGCTGTCTCTTTAATTGCAAACTCAGAACGTGACCAAAACAAATCAATAATTTCGCTGTCTTCCATAGCATCTCCTTTTATTTTTCTAAATGTTTTTATACCAATAAAGACGACAGTATTATAAAATCGTTGCATATATTTTTCATTATATATCAAAAAGGTTAAATATAATATATACATACACTCCCAATCCACTGGTAGATCATCAGCTTATGACCCATAAAAGAGAAATGTTCCGTTTCGATCAATTTAACGCAAATTTAGTAACTAACATAAGATATATTTATATTCTTTACATTTCTCTTTACTCGCATTATAATAAAAGCAGAAAATTATTGAGGTGATGTAATCCGTCATATCTGATATCATTCATTCAAAAATGTAGATATGCAGTGGAAAAGAAAGATAAAAAGAGTTTAATACCAAGTAATAAGCTATATAACAATAGCTTATTTGGTGTTACTCTTTTATCTTCTCTCCACTGCTTTTTTATGTCGTGGAGACACCATTATTTTCTAAAAATTATAAAGGAGAAAAAAAATGAAAAGACCATATGTACAGGCAAAGGGAACAAACTTATTGAATGAGCTAATGAACGAATTGCACAACCACCTTCAACTGTTTTTACAATTCAAAGATATTGCGGGTATCATGCTTAATGGTGGTATGTCTCGTGGTTTTGCTGACTCCCTCTCAGAAATTGATGTTGTGATTTTCTTACATCAGGAACAGTTTAACCATTACTACAACACAATTACTCCGACAGCTCTTGGTATCACTATGATTGATTACTATCTATATGATATTAAATTATGTTGTTACGAAGAAGAAAGAAATCGAACCTATGAACAATTGGAATTGTGGGACCTATCATATGCACATATTCTATATGATCCCAAAGAAGAATTAAAACAAATGTTTAACGAAAAATTAAAAACATCTATAGACTATGCTAGTGCTTGTGGATATATGTTTGATGCTTGGTGGCACTATCGACTGGCAGTAGATATCTGGATTGCACGCGAAGATACCGCTCAAGGCAACTATATTCTAAACGCCGCCATTACGCCATTGCTTTCCGCTTTATATATTATTAACAAAGAATACATTCCTCATGAAAAATGGTTAATACATATGAGTCGTTCTTTGGCTTGGCTTCCACAAGGTTATGAACAACAATTAGAAGAACTGATTTGTATTAAAGACTCCTCTCTACCGTGCTTGATTGAGCGCCAGTCAGCGTTTCATCAACTATGGAATGAGTTAGATACTAAACTTTGTGAACTTACCACTTGCCCTCATGGAATAAATCTCATGCATCTAAGTTCCTATCAAACTCTATGCTTGCTATATGAAAAAGGAGAAATCAGTATTGAAGAATGGTCACTACATCACTCAATCAGCGAGTTAAATTATGATCCACTAAACAAATTGGTAAAGCTTGAGGGCGATATAATCTCATTTCGATATGATAGGCTCAACTTACTAACAGAATCCGATATGTATTCTTGGTTCTATCAGATTGTAGAAGCATTAAAACAAAATACAAAAAAATAGCTCCGAGAGCTATTTTCATGAATAATAAATCCACCGGCTTAGTGAAGTTGTAAAATGAAAGTAGACAAGGAATATAACCACCTTGTCTACTTTTTATATTATAATTATTTCAGAAGGGTGTGATATTATGTAAATGTTATTTTTTTTCACCTAGCTCAACTAATTTTATATAATGAGGGATATCTTCTTTCACCGGTTGAAAATAGAATGGTGCATTACAACAACCACATCTCCAATAAGTATTCCCATCGATTGTATACTCTTGTCCAAATTTACATGTTCCATTTACACGATTTTCACACCCACTGTCTCCATGTAAAAAGATTTGTTTCACAGAATCTGGACATTGCTCAATATATTCCAAACACTTTGATGCATTTCTAATACGCAAATATAAAATAAGATGTGTTTTCCATGATAGTAACCAATAAAGGTAAGGCCCCTTAGATTTCATTACTCTTTCTTTGTCGTAATAAGCATAGCCAGGACCCTCGATCCAACCCCGTAGATGAGCAAAATACCCCTTTTTTTTGAGTTCATTATCCATTGCATATATGAATTCTTGTTCTTCTTTCGTATGCATTTTATCAGCCACCACATCTGCACCATATCCATAATTTACCGTATTCATATCATCCTGAAACAATTTATTATGACAACAGAAAAAATCCTCTAGTCGATTCATGAAATAGGCTTTATCTGCCATAAGTTTTAGTACTAATATAAGGTTTAAGTTGTCAGGGTATACCATTGTTATATCATGATTCGTAACTTTATAGTTTTTTAAACCTTCGAAAAAAAAGCCATAATCACTAAGTCGTTCAAAAAGAGTGTGAACATTTTTAATCTTATTGATTACTTTGAACTTATTGTTATCCACTATAAAAACACCGTTTATATAATCACCCGAAATTAGCATATTGTACAAGAGATGGAATGGCCGATATGGAGCAATTCTTGAATCTCTTGCCTGTGTAGAAAAACAGTTATACTCTTCTATTTTATACATAGGCATTCCAAATGTCTCTGGTGATGTAAAAATATCTCCGTATATGTTAACAAACATATTCCATATTTCTTTAAATACAGAATCAAATTCAGATCTAGAAATGGAATTTAAGAAACTACTATGAACATTAAAATTATCTGGTAATCGCACGACCTCATCTTGACGTATCTTTGCCCATTCCTGAATCCAATAGATCTTTTCCATTAATTCTTTTCCCCCTATAGAATCTTAAGACTAGGAAAGAAGTCATACGGCTTCTTTCCTCAAATCCTGTATTGTTTGATCTAATTTTTCTTTCGCCTCGGGTGTAAAATTAATTGCAATAAATAGTCTCATGTCAATCACTTAAGGAAGATGGATCCTATCCTTCCATATATCTCGATAAAAACTGCTTGGTTCTTTCTTCTCTCGGATAATCAATGACTTGTTTTGATGGTCCCTGTTCCACAATCAAACCATCATCCATGAATATGATTTGATCTGCTACGTCTCTCGCAAATGCCATCTCATGAGTTACGATAATCATCGTCGTCTTTTTCGCTGCTAACCCTCTGATTACCTTTAATACCTCACCTGTAAGCTCTGGATCTAATGCTGAAGTTGGTTCGTCAAAGCATAGAATATCAGGTTTTAATGCTAATGCTCGAGCGATTGCAACTCTCTGTTGTTGTCCACCAGAAAGTTGGTGAGGGTAATGGGACATACGATCTGCTAATCCCATCTGCAGTAATAATGCCTCGCCATGTTTACTAATTTCCTCATAAATATCTTTTTTATTCTGCTTAAAATCTTTTCTTTCTTTCGCTAACAACCGTTCCGCTAGAGTAACGTTCTCAAGTGCCGTATATTGAGGAAATAAATGAAAGGATTGAAATACCATACCAAAATGAAGACGCTTCGTCCTCAAATCCATCTCTTTTTGTGAAGTTGGCCAACAAGCATCAAACAATGTTTCCCCTTTTACCTCAATAGTTCCACTACTTGGTGACTCCAAAAAATTCAAACACCTTAATAATGTAGTCTTACCAGAACCAGAAGAACCAATAATGGCCAAAGTTTTTCCTTCTTCTAGTGTAAAACTAACATCTTTTAAGACTTGTGTACTACCAAAATCTTTATGTATGCCATTTACCTCTAAAATCGCCATATTTGCCCTCCTTATCTGAAGTATTCTAGTTTTCGTTCTATGTAATTAAATAATAAAGTAAGAATGCCTACAAATAGTAAATAAAAAATACCTGTATAAAAAAGTGGCCAAGTAAGACCTTCTGATTTCATAAAGGAATATCCCGCAAATGTCAGTTCATACGCTGCTATCATCCGTGCCAGAGAAGTATCTTTTACAAGCGTAATAATCTCATTCGACATAGGTGGAACAACATGCTTCACCATTTGCAATAAAGTAATCTTAAAAAAGATTTGACTCTTAGTCATACCAAGTACTTGCCCAGCCTCTCGTTGCCCTGCTGGAACACTTTTGATCCCACCTCGAAAGATGACCGAAAAATAGCATGCATAATTAATTGTAAATGCCACCACAGTAGCCATCATTCGACCAGTCTCATCGCCACTCCATATATTATGCTTTAACCATAACCCTGGTCCATAAAAGATAATAATTAATTGCAACATTAACGGTGTACCACGAATTACCCAGACAATAAATTGTGTGATGAAACGCAATACTCTCCATTTGCTCATTGATGCAAACGAAATAATCAGTCCCAATGGAAGAGCAAACATAAGAGTCAGTATAAAAATCTGAAATGTGGTTAGTAAACCGCTAAGCAATGATTGCGTCACAGTAAAAAACATAATAATTTCTCCTTTGTTTCAATTCAATCAAAGATGACGTTTTTATTTCTCCTTAACAACAACGACCTGTGCATTGTTGCAATAAGGATTGCTACATTCCATCGCTTCTAACACTTCATTGGTTAATGTCATACCATTCCATACAACATCAATATTCTTGGAATCAAGTTCCATGATTTTGTTATCCCAATCAATTTCAACAAATTTTGCTTCTACACCTAATTTTTCTGCTACGATACGAGCCATATCTGCATCAAAACCAATCCACTCATCAGAGCCTTCTTTATAATCCATTGGTTTAAAATCCGTGATACCAACGATTAAAGTCCCTTTTCCTTGAATATAAGATACATCACTCTCTTGACTTGCTATGTATTCGGTTGCCTTTTGCTCAACAAGAGATTCTTGAACACCATATTTTTTTGCAATCTCTTTCATAGAGCCATCTGCATAAGTGTCTGCAAGCACTTGATTGATATAGGATGCAAGATCGGAACCTTTACGGCAACCAACACCATATTCTTCTGTTGTTAACTCTTCCGTATGTATCATATCTGGATAACTTGTACCCTCTCCTATCATGGCTCCTGCCATTAATAAATCAATGATGGCTGCATCGGAAGTTCCTGAAGCTACTTCCATCAATGCATCTGCTTGGGATGCTACGGAATTATATTCATATCCCTTATCTTTTGCTGCTGCTTCACCAGCAGAACCAGCTTCTACTGCATATACCATATCTTTTCCATCAGTACTTGTTTTCTTTGAATCCTTACTACATCCTGCAAATGCCAAGCTCATAACTAAAACTAAAACGAGTGTAATTGCTATTTTATTTTTCATAATTTTCCCTCCTTGAAATATGCTATTTCCTTTACCATAATAGCATAGTAGCATACTAAAGTAAAGGTGGTAATATGCAACAAGTTCAACTCAGAATAAGGATATAACCACAAATTTCAGATGTGATTATATCCTTATTTTCTTTCAATTTACTATTTCTCGGATTCCACTTCTAATTTACGAGTGGCCTTACAGTCACATACTACTTTCCACTCATCCTCTTGATTTTGCATAATATTCTGCCAATGAAAACTATTTTCTTCAATCTCAGAGAAAACCCATTTCATCTTTCCATGCTCCTCTGTAAGCTCTATTTTATCTCCCAATTTACGAGCACTTAGCCGAGTATATTCTCCCATGGCAGTATAATATACTTCCCATCCCTTGTTAAAGATGTTGAATGTTCGAATCGTTGTTCCATATTCGGTATTTGGTATACCTAATCTGACGCATTCCTTTCTCGGTGGAATAATAAATAAATCTTGAATACCACAACCATTTAGTATTCTTGAAAAAATCCACTCACCTTTTTCTGTTTTCTCATTCTCCTGTCCTACACTAGTTGTCCACATAAAATCCCATTCACCAATCAATGGCCCAAACCAATCGAAATCATCTGGAATTGACTCATTTTTCTTTTCTGCTAGTAACGCATTACAAAATTCATGATTCAACTAATCATCCCCCTTTTATTTTATTTCTATAATGCTATAATACATTTATAAATACAATAAATGAAATTAATAGTTTTTATAACAATAATAAAGGAGATTTATGATGGATTTAAGATATCTAAAAAGCTTTTATATTCTATCACAAGAGCTAAATTTCACCAGAGCAGCAGAGAAACTTGGATACACACAAGCAAATGTAACTTTACAGATTCAGTCTCTAGAAGAAGAAGTACATACTCAATTATTCAATAGAATAGGGAAAAACATTACACTGACTGAAACAGGAAAAAAGCTAGTTCCAATCGTAGCAAAGATGATAAACCTTGAAGAGTCAATCGTTCATATCGAAGATGATGAAGGTTCTGGTACTATACGTATTGGTGTGTGTGATTCTTTATGCATTAACCGCGTTCCGAAAATCATTTGTAAATTTAAAGAACAATATCCTAATGTTACATTTACTTTAGATATACTAAAATGTTCTGAATTTTACTCAAAATTAACACAGAATCAGCTAGACCTCGCTTTTACAATTGGATATTTAAAGAAAGAAGAACATATCTATTATTCTGCAGAAATGGAAGAAAAAATAGCTGTGTTAGCTTCTCCAAATCATCCACTTACTAAGAAGAATAGCTTAACCGCAAAAGATTTTTCAGGAATACCACTTATTCTCGCCGAAAAAGCAGCTTACTATCGCATAAACTTTGAACGAGATCTCTTAATCAATAATATTACGCCAATGATTATAATAGAAACTGAGAGCATACAGGCCATCAAAAAATTAACTGAGAATGGCCTTGGTATAAGCATTATGCCAGAAGTAGCCGTTCAAGAAGAATTAAAAAATGGTGCCTTGTCTGTACTTAATTATTCATGTAACTATGATATATATTCCCACATCATCTGGCATAAAGATAAGCAACTATCTGCTTGTCAGAAAAGCTTCATATCATTTGCAGAAAAGCAAATTATGAACGAGAAAAGAACCAGAGACTAGTACATTCTCTGGTTCTTTTTTTACTGTATTATCTTTTATTTTCAATGATGTTAGCTACAACACCTTTACATCTTCCACAACCCTTAGTTGCTTTCGTAGCCTCAGCCACTTTTTCAATGGTATCTGCGCCGTTCTTTACTGCAGCAACTACTTCTTCAACAGATACGTTATTACATCTACAAGCATTTTTTAATACTGCTTCGACTTCGTTAAGTTCGGCATCATTTTCAATGACAATATCAGTCATTTCCTTTACTTCTTCTGCAGTTCTAGCTCCTTTCGCTTGAGCTTCTCTTACTTTTACATACTTGTCCTTTTCTAAATTCATGTGTTACTCCTTAAATCTACATATATTGTTCTTATTCTTAATTCCAATCACTATTTTATACTGACAACTGGAATTTATACTACTCAATAAGTAGCTTATCATTATATGTAAATATATATTAGCATATATATACTGTTACCACAACATCCACTTTTTTACATACCGCTCATTTTTACTGTCCACCATACTGATATCTAGTTCTAGTTTTTAAAAATTTACCATACCGAATCGCCGATTGCTTACATCCATGAATACAGTTTAGACAAAAGGTACAATCCCCTTCCCACTTAGGTTGTCCACCAACTATATGTATTACATTACACGGACAGCTTTTCTCGCATTGTTCACAGCCATTACAGTCTTTTGTAACAGAGAATTTTTTTGCATGTTTGGTTTTTCTATAAGCATACCCAACGACTGGAGTTAAGAAAGCTATCTTTCCCTTTGTTATGTAACATATTTTTTCTCGACGCCCTATCATCGATATAATTTTATCTATTTCAACTTCAGCACTATCTAAGATAGTCTTTTGCTTGTCAATACTCACAATTTGAAATCCAAACATATGATTGTCAATCATCTTAACTCCGAAGACTCCATCGATTGGTATCTGTTTCGTACTCAAGGTTTTAATAAACCTACCCATCACATTACCAGGAGCTATACCATAAGATACTATTGCATAGACATATTGTTTCTGATATCCCGATAATTTCAATTCCGTTATAAACTTCTCAACTATTGTTGGCATGCAATACCAATACACAGGAAAGATAAAACCTACACTTTCATCTTCCCCAATTTCATAAGTCTCTTTCTTCCCAATGATACTTTCAGACATAAATACGAGTCTTTCTCCTGTACTATTTACAATCTTATCTGCAATATGCTTCGAATTTCCTGTTCCACTAAAATAAAATATCATACTTCTTCTCCTATTTTCTCTTCTTTTGACGCCTTATAGCATTGATTATTCTCATAATACTGAATTTCTTTCTAATTTTTAATACAACCTCACGACCAAGCATTAGGCTTCCTATCCAAAATATGATTTCGCTGACGATCACCATTGCTAAAGTTATACCTGCAACCGTAGCTGCAGGAAAAGGCAAGCAAGCATTAAATGGCATAATTGCGTATAACGTAAAGGAAATTACAATTAGGCTAAGCGCAATGACTTTATATATCTTCTTCTTTTCTATACATTTCATAATAACACCTTATTCTCTTTTCTAATCATCATAAATTGGTTATTTAGTTAATATATTTTAATTAAATTCTATTAACTAATTTATCATAATGAAAGCGTACTGTCAATAGTACGCTTTATATGAGTCTTTTTTTTTCTAATCTATCTACTAATACAGTAAAAATACGTTCTACTATTTTTAGTTCTTTATCGTCAGTTGCTATATCTTTAATGGTATCTGTAACCCATTTGTATACTGCTTTATCACCTTGTAAGATACCTCTTCCCTTTGTCGTGAGTTCAACATAATACACTCTTTTATCCTCAATTGATTGTTGTTTTTCAACTAGCCCCATACTAATTAGTTTTCTTATAATTGCCGAAACAGCAGGCTTAGTCAATGATAATTTCTCTGCAATCTGGGAAAAGTTTGGTTTCTGCAAGGAATGAATTACTAGTAAGTAATAATAGTCATTGTTTGAAAATTTGTTTACTTCCTCCTCTGTCATCATAGCGTTAAGATTTCGTATACATTCTTCCCATAATAAATTAACAAGAGTAGAGAATTTCTCTTCCATCTAACTCCTCCATTCAACTTATCTTAATCAGTTTACATATTTTAATTAAATACTTTTATCAACTTATCATAATAAAAATGCACTGTCAATACTACGCATCTCCTCGTGCGCTTATGCCTTACCCAAAAGTTTTGACTAGAAGACCCCTAGTCCAATCAAATACCTAAAATAGTTATGTGATTACTTTATCAATAAATCAATTAATGTTTGTAACTCGTTTGAAATCCATGTGTCCTTGTGTATCAAAAGTTGGGAGAAAATATGATAATCTGTTTGATATGGAAGCGGTGTAAGTAATTTCTGTGCGATTTCTTCCTGAATAGCCAATAGCGGAAGAAAACCAATTCCAAGATTATGTAGGACAAAATTTTTTATAATCTGAATACTACTCGTCTCTAAGATTGGATGAAAGATAGCTTCCGCCATTCGAAACTCTGCTTCTAATGCTTTCCGATAGCAACAGCATTTTCCAGTTACAATCAAATTTTCGTGCTCCATATCCGACAGTTGAATCTTCTTTTTTGAAACAAGTGGATGAGTGGATGCCGAGAATAAAGTAATCGGTTCCTGTGCGCTTGATAAACATACTAAGCTAGAGTTGGCCATTTTCGTATCTAGAATGTATGCAAGGTCTATACTTCCTTGTTCAAATAGAGATAGATAATTATCGGTATCAAGGAGTACGATCTCAATTTCAATATGGGGATAGAATTGCTTAAAAGTCTGTATTTTTGCAGGGAGTAAATAGGAACAAAGAGATTCACTGGCACCAATGACAATCTTACGTATCCCAATGGTAGAGATGTTATGTATCGCTTCTTCTTGCAAACTAAGAATCTGTGTAGCATAAGGCACTAACTGCTTCCCACTGTCAGTTAAGCTAACGGTATGCCCAATCCTATGAAACAGCCGGACTTGTAATTCTTCTTCAAGATTTTGAATATGGCTGGAGATATTCGATTGCGCATAGTGTAGTTCTTCCGCTGTTTTTGTAAAATTCCGAAGTCTAGCCAAGGTGAGAAATATTTTTAGTTGTTTTATTTCCATAGACAATTCACCTCCGTACAATCGCTAAAACAGATTAAAATGATAGATACTATCTATTTTACAGTTCTATAAAATTATGATACCATCAAAAAATAAGGAAATCAATAGAAAATCAAGGAGGGAATTGTTTATGTTAGAAGTAAAGAATCTAATGAAAGAAGTCAATAGCGTCGATGGATTATACTTATATAAGAAAATAGGACATATGAATGGAAATGTACTCAGTGTGGTGCAGGTTGAGAATCGGACACTGGATTTTCACATACATGCTAAGTCAGATGAAATGTTCTGTGTTTTAGAAGGAGAGTTTCAGTTAGAAACACAGGAGGGTCTGATACCACTAAAAGAAGGAGAATTTGTAATTGTACCAGCTGGGACATTACATCGTCCAGTAGTGACAACCCTGGCTAAATTTTTAATGGTAGAGTATGAAGGCACGCTAAATAAAGAAAACAGCGGTGATCTTTACGAAGATTGATAACTACTTAGGATACAACCATCGAACTCAATGATTGTATCCTTTCTTAAATACATATGATATTTTAACAAAACCTATTTATGGCACTTAAAAGAAGGGTTATCTTTTTTATAGAGACTATCTATGAAATAGCGTTATATTTTTTTACTCTATAATTCTTCCAAACTTGGTATCGATTTTGCTGCTCCTGTTCTACTAACCGCAATTGAAGATGCTTTAGCGGCTATTTCTAGTGCCTTGGTAACCTGTTCTCCACGCATGATTTGTGCAAGATAAAATCCTGTGAATGTATCCCCAGCTGCCGTTGTATCAACTACATCTACAGCAAAAATTGGCTGAACGTATCGTTGCATTCCTTGTTGGTATATCGCTCCCTTATCTCCCAATGTAAGCACAACCGAAGCGTCTGGATATTGCTTTAACATTTCATGAAGAATATCATCAGGTTCCGTTTTCCCTGTAATCTGATGTCCCTCAACTTCATTTAATAGAAAGCATGCGATTTTACTGAAATCACAGGTTGCTAACTGTTCATCATAAGGTGATGGATTCATTATAATTTTAAGTCCCCTATCATATGCTTGATCAATTAGATAACTAACCATATTTACTTCATTTTGTAATAATAAGTAATCTCCTGCTTCAAACTGTGATAGTACTGTATCGATATAACCTTTTGTTAATCTTCGATTACTACCTCCAAAAAGTATTATTGAGTTTTGACCTGTTTGTTCTACCTGAATGATCGCATGTCCACTTTTTCCTTGAATCTGTTTGATATAGTTTGTTATTACTCCATTCTCAGATAAGATATCGCAAAGACTTTGGCCATCTTCTCCTACCATTCCTGCGTGATATACGTTGGCACCTGCTTTTGCTAGTGCAATGGATTGATTTAAACCTTTTCCACCACAGAATGTCTCCATTTTCGTAGATGCTATCGTCTCGCCAGGAGTAACAATATGTGTTAGAGAATATACATAGTCATAGTTTAATGATCCGAAATTTAGTATCTTCATACCTAATCTCCTCATAATTTTCTATCTCATTCTTAACGTAAAAGATAAAATCCTTTACGTTTTGTTTCGTATAATTTCTGCTGGACAATGAAGCTTCGTAAAAGGTCCATATTGACATGCTTTGCATCCGTAACACTTAGTATACTCACTGCCATTGATTACTGCATTTGCAAATCCAGGATCCGCCAATATAGCCCGACCTAAGTCAACGGTATCTATATACTCATTTTCAATGAGGTATTTAACCATCTCAGGTGTTTTAATACCTCCAACACACGAAACAGCAACTTTTCCACTAAAATGCTGTTTGAAATATACACCAAGCCTAGGCAAGTTATCAATATCTGTATTCTTGAATCCCGGAAGTTCATCGAGTGATGTCATCCCAGAGGAAACTTGAAGATAATCACAGCCAGCAGCTACATATTCTTCTGCAACCGCTATAGCATCTTCAACAGTCGCATCCATTCCTGTTGTACGAACTGAAATAAGGAAATCAGGCCCACATAGCTGTCTTATATTCTTAATGATTTCACAAGCAAAACGTGCACGATTCTCTACACTACCGCCATACTCATCATTTCTGAGATTATTGACTTGAGAAACAAACTGATTAATCAGATATCCATGACAGCCATGTAGCTGAATTCCATCATACCCCGCTTTTTGCGCTCTCACTGCCGAATCCACAAAAGCTTGCTCAATATTATGTATTTCATCGATTGTCATCGCATGTGTTATGTACTCACCTCTATACCCATTCATATGAAGCTTAGATGGTCCAATAGCTGGACCACACTCTGGATTTGAAACATATCCCGTATGGTTTAATTGAATTATAACGACTGCCCCTGCATTGTGACAATCTTTCGTAATTGACTTATGTCCTTCTATCTGTGAATCATCCCACATTCCCATATGATTCTTTCCGAACCGTCCACCAGGAAGCACAGCAGTAGCTTCGACACAGATAAGCCCTGTTCCACCCTGAGCGCATGCCTTATAATGCTCAATATGTTTACTGGTTACCATACCCGTATCGTCAGTAAAATCAAACTTTACCGTTGGTGCGAATGTAATTCTATTCTTTACAAGAAACTTACCTATTTGGATTGGTGTATCAATCTTGGTCATATGCTCATCCTCTTTTTCATTAAAGTGTTGTATCTACACCACCAATGATTGATGCTAGTTGTAGTACAATCTCTTTACAATTTTTCATAATCTATAATATCTACTGATACTTTATTTATTATGTAATCACCAAAGTCAATTGTGTTAAAGTTCCCCATATCATGTTCAAATAGAACATAATTTATTTGTGTCTCGTCTTTAACACTTTTATATTTAATCCCCTCATACCCAGCACGTCTGCAACAATTACTAAAAAAATTAGGAATAATATATTCTCTTCCAGTAGAATCCATTATGCTTTGCATACAAAAATCTTGAAGTGCATATTTACCTTTAGTCAAATCAAACAAATTCAGTGGATGTTTCGGTTCACATGATAATATAGCAAATTTATCCTGTTGCTTTGCTCCAAGTTCGCGTAATGTTGCTTGTAAATCAGTCGACAAATATAAATGATTCATTTCTGGTGAATTAAATCTTCCTCGTCTAGAGACACCATAAGGCGCTAAGTATACTTCATTCTCGGTAAAAGGTAATTTATCTTTTTCTTCGTATCTTCTTGCTCTATATAAAACCAGTTTATCTTCAATAATAAGATTTTTATCATAATTTGCTTTAATTAATCCATAAATTTTTTTGCCAATACCACAATCATCATCCATAGCTAACATTGGAAATTTATAAACAAACCTATAAAATTCCCTAATTTCTTTTATAGTTATATTATTTAATCCAAACACATCATCTACTAGACTTATATCTTCAACTAAAATACTTTCATTCGTATTATCATCGATAATCTCTGTACCATTAGCGCTTATGCTTATTATACGTTTGTCATTATTTATATATTCACATATCTTAGAGCTATGTATATAATCTACCTTAGAAGTAATATAGTTCTTTACCAATTTTTCATCATTACAATTTATTAATGATGTATCTATAAGGAACATAGAATCAACAAATTTCTTAAGGCCTAATGCAATACTACTTATTTTAGATAAATTATAATCTAACGGTATACTATTAAAATCTAAAATACTACTAGTATTATGAATTATTGTATTTTCGCTTACTTCTTTTGCATTAAGAAAATGATTAAACAATTTTTTAGTATCATCAATAAAATACGGTTTTTCTAAGGATATTGAATGATTAACGCTTAATTCAAATGATTTATATGGAAGAGTATTACTTAAGGTTTTGGAAATGCCCAGCAACTTAGTGGAATCAATAACATTTAATCTATCTAAACTTGTTCCTAATGATTCTACTGCTTTTACTATCCCTGGTGTATTAATTGTCGAAAATAAATTAGACATACCTAGACTTGTCGTTATTGGTTTTACTAGCTCTTCCGTATCTATTGTCGAAAATAATTTAGACACACCTAGACATGTCCTTATTGGTTTTATTAACTCTCCCGTATTTATTGTCGGATATAATTTGGGCATATCGAGATTTATGCCCATTGGTTTTACTAACTCTTCCGTATTTATTGTCGGATATAACTTGGGCATATCAAGATTTATGCCCATTGGTTTTACTAACTCTCCCGTATTTATTGTCGGATATGATTTTGACACACTTAGACTTCTCCCTTTGCTTCTCCCCATAAAAATCCCTACTTTCGTACAATTTTTCCCAATTATACTGATTATATGACTAAAAGTTTTTAAAATCAATATCGCAATTGATATAACAAATTTATAACAGTTATTCTTTTTGGGTATACCCTCCTATGTAAAATAGTGTTATCACCATATTTCATATACCTATCTCATCAAATATACTTTGTAAGCCTCTACATACCTCTTCGATTTCATATTTTGCTATACATAGTCGAATACCGTTCTCCTTAGTCGGCTTCATATAGTAAAAACTCTTTCCTTCTGCCACTAAAATTCCTTTCTTTTTTAAACGTTCTACAAGTACTTCTTCCTCTATCAAACCACCTAACCCAATCCATATAAAAAATCCACTTTCATCTACTATGACCTGAATATTTGGTTTCTCTATTGAATAAAGAAATTGTTTTAGCCAGGTAACTTTCTTACGATAAGTGTTCCTCATTTTTTGTATATGTTTCTCATACATTCCACTCTTAATATAAACCTCTAATGCTGCTTGATCGAGCTGAGATGTATTTAAATCCATATTACGTTTCACCAAATAAAAAGACTCACAGCAATCTCTTGGTAAAACTGCAATTCCTAAACGTATTCCTGGTAAAAATGCTTTTGCAAAGCTTTTCACATAGATAACTTTTCCTTCTGTATCATAGTAATGCATTGGTAAATCATTTTTCTCTCCATTCATATCTGCAAGATAATCATCCTCAATAACGTATACATTATATTTATTGGCTAACTTAACAATCCCTTGTTTCTGTTCATTCGTTAAGTTTGTGCCTAATGGATTATGATTTCTTGGAATGCAATAAAAGAATGAGATTTCATTCGTCCTAAATATAGATTCAAGCTCGTCCATATTAATTCCCTGACTTGTTCTATTAATAAAAGCAAGTTGATTCTCTCGATCTTCCATCATCCGATTCACTAATCCATAAGTCGGTTGCTCAATCAATATTTTCTTTCTCTTATTGGGATATGTCATCTGAAATAATATGTAAAGTGCCTGTTGCGCACCTGATGTGACAAATATTTGTTCCATACTAGTAAAGATTTGCTTTCCTTCTAAATGTTTCTTAAGAACCTCTCTTAATGAAGCAATTCCACCTGTTTCACCATACATAAATAACTCTTTTCGATAATTTTCAACAGCTTGATTTACACAATGCTGAAACTCCCTGTAGGGTATCATGCGTTCATCTGGATTCACTATCTTAAAATCTAGAAGTTGTTTTTCTTTCTTCTCTTCTCTTTTCTCCACTAATAAATAGTATCCACTCTTAGGTAGTATGTAAATGCGATGCTCTTGTTCTAAACTATGATATGCATGAAGTACGGTTTCCTTACTACATTTCAACTCATTGCAGATACAACGTACAGATGGTAACTTGCAGCCAGATTTTAAGTTGTCTTTCTTTATTCGCTTTTCTATATACTCAATCACATCCGTATATAACATAATCATTCGACCTCCTGTTCCGGTACAGATGCACTATATATAAATTGTACTACTATAATTTGAGATATACAATATAAATAAGCAAAATAAAGAAAAGGAGCATAGCTATGAAACTAGAAAAAAATGAGTTCTACAAAGTACGTGCACTTATAAAAGAAATCGAGTTTGATGCACATTACGCATATTCTATCGTTAACTGTACTCAAGAAGGAGAAATCTATGTAGACAATAATGAACATCCTACTTCTGCACTCATGAAACACTGTTGTGGGTTTGCTTATACTTTAGGTGACCCTGATAATCAAGGATTCAATCAACTACTACATAATCTTTTTCGTTCCAAACAAAAGCCGACTGTACTTCTCTACGCTAATAAAGATTGGGAATCAAGTATACTCCAATTTTCTGATCTTTCTTTCCTACCTAGACAGCGTTTTTATTTTAAACATGATTCCAATTCATTTCATATAGAAAACTATCCACTTCCCTCTGGCTATCAAATCATTCCTATCGACCATACCATCTATGAAACATTAACTGGTAAAGTTATTCCTCGCTACTACTGGAAGTCCTCAGATGACTTTCTAACTAATGGATATGGTGTATGTCTAGTCAATTCTAATGGACATATTGTAAGTTCCTCATTTTCATCATGCATTGCAAACAATTGTATGGATATTGGTATTCAGACAGAACCTGGATATGAAGGACATGGATTTGCAACACTTACAGCAGCACGTATGGTTTGGTATGCTATATATCATGGATATACACCTATCTGGGGATGTCATTTGAAAAATGTAGGTTCCTATTCTGTAGCATATAAGTTGAAATTTATCAAAAATGGCATTTGGAATACCTTATGTATAAACTAGAACTCTCCTAAAAATAATTGCCTTTGAATAAAATACAAATCAACTAGGGTCTTTTAATCAACACCACCGGCTTAGCCGGTGGTTTGCTCTGCCCCTATAAGGGGCTTTTACTTGCTTGCGCCCGGAAGGCGCCTGAAGGATTTGCCAACCGCGCTTCTTTCTCAGGCTAGCCCTAAAGGGC
>JAEYPP010000024.1 GCA_023410575.1 Bacillota bacterium
CGCAGTAGTAAGTGCTGATGGAGCAAACTTCTCAGTCGCAATCAGCTTGAATGAAGCAAATACAATAGCAAGCATTACCACAGCAACCTTTGTGCTCAATGATGCAGGGAAGGTAGCAGCAGCAAAAACTGCAATCGAAGGGGCAACCTATACGGACCTAGTAGTAACCGATACCAGCGATGTAGCTCAGAAAGTAGCAGCAGTACAAGCAGTCGTTGACGGAATGAAGGGAACGACAACCGCAGTAGTAAGTGCTGATGGAGCAGACTTCTCAGTCGCAATCAGCTTGAATGAAGCAAATGCAATAGCAAGCATTACCACAGCAACCTTTGTGCTCAATGATGCAGGGAAGGTAGCAGCAGCAAAAACTGCAATCGAAGGGGCAACCTATACGGACCTAGTAGTAACCGATACCAGCAATGTAGCTCAGAAAGTAGCAGCAGTGCAAGCAGTCGTTGACGGAGTGAAGGGAACGACAACAGCAGTAGTTACTGCCAATGGAGCAGACTTCTCGGTCGCAATCAGCTTGAATGAAGCTACAGCAACAGCAAGTATCACCACAGCAACCTTTGTTCTGGCCAAGGTTACAAACGTAGTACTGGATGCAAACGGCAAAGTAACCTGGAACAATGTGGCCAATGAAACAGGCTATGATATCCAGCTTCTGAAGGATGGAGTAAATCAGGGAGTAGCAAAAAATGTAGCAGCAGATATCCTGACCACGAACCTGTTAGAAGACATGAGAGCTGCAGGGGCAGGAGTCTACACAGTTAAAGTAACCGCAAAGGGAGACGGAGTAAATTATACAGACGGACCAGTGTCGGAGGCATCCTCAGCGCAGACCGTTATTCAACTGGCAACCGTAAGTTCCGGCCTAAACTGGGCCGGAAAAGAGGCACGCTGGACAGAAGTAGATAATGCATCGTCCTATGAAGTACAGCTTTACAAAGATGGCTTAAAGCTAGGGGAACCGCTTGTAACATCATCGCCAGTGTCCTATCCGGATTTTTCTATGGATATTGAAACAGCAGGCTTAGGTACCTACACCTATAAGGTTATTGCAAAAGGAAATTCTACCTTAATTCTTGATGCAGTAGAGTCACAAGCCTCAGCCAATTTGATCATAGCATTATCGCCACCAATAACAGGCTATGTAGTAGCTCCGGGAACAGTAAGCGGGTCAACAAAAATTACATATCAAGCGGGTTCTGGTAATGTTCTACGGTATGCTAAATATTCAAGCGATGTTTCAATTACGACGCCAATTTATGGAAGCTATATATATGATCTTCTTAACGACGGTACGTATAAACAGTTTGATTCAGGAGCTAATATTACAAATGTAAATGCTTCAGAGCAAATTGCATTGTGTGAATATAATGACTCATGGGAAGCAGTAAAATTTGTTGTAATTCCTCTGAAGTCAGAAGACATAGCAATACAAATTGTAGGAACAGCAAGTGATTCAACAGTAATGATGCTGGATAAAACAGTAGTACCCGATGATGTATTCGAATTCACCTTATCAGAGGGCACATTAAAAGATACAGCTGCCTTACAAGCTCTTGGAGCAACGAATGTAATTAACTTCAACAGTCTTCCCGATGGGATGGAATATACAGTAGAAAACACAGGAGGCAAACTGGTAGTTACCTTTACTAATCCGGCAACGAATGAGATATCGGCAGATGTAGAGATGAAAGCAGTCATTAGAGGAGAGGCAGTTACAGTGGGAGGAGCACTTGATTCAGCAGAAATCCCCGTAACCTTAAAGTGTTCAGAAACCTTCACTAATGGAGATGGAACCTATAAATATGTACTGAATGATCTTGGAGCAAGAATTATCAAATTCATCGACAATACGCCTGATGTCAAAACTGATCTTACTATTCCGGATTCCTTCGATGGGAATACAGTTTTAGAGATTGGAATTGGTGCATTTTGGGGTAACGAATTTAATAAAGTAACACTACCAAATAACCTTTCTAAAATAGAAACTAGCGCATTTAATAGCTGTGGTATTACTGAATTAGTGATCCCTGACAATCTTAACATCAGTGCGTTTGCCTTTATAGGCAACAACATTACAAAGATAACAATAGGCAATAATGTTACATTAGAAAATTACGTTTTCTTAGGCAACGATCCCGACAGCTTCCGTAATGTGTATCAAAATGATGGGGTAGGTACTTATCAACTAATTAATGAAAAATGGACTAAAATCATAGAATAGAGTAACAAAAAAACCGAGACGGTAATAATGTCTCGGTTTTTTTATATATTAGGAAATTTCTCTGAATTTCCTAATATATAAAAGCGAAGCACACTTTTGTTCTAAAATTCAACTCAACCAGATTAAACCCAAAATAACAAAGGAAATCGAAAAACCGCAAGGCTATGAGATGGTTTGGAAAATATATATAATGAAGATACTGATGAATCGGCTAGCATTGATATTGATAACGAAGATGCTGATGATTTTTGTGAACTTCTTTTAAAAAATGATTTGCGATGGATGTGTTCCATCGTTGATTATTATTACTATTATAATTAAACTTTGAAATTCAATTAATGTGGTTTATAATGGAAAAGAAACAACTGACATATATAAGTAAATTACAGATTAGAAAATCTTATTAAAAGTAGGTAATAGTATGGAGACGCAGCAAATTCAAAATGAATTGTTAAAGTTGTATGATGAAGAGTATGATAAATTGTACTGCACCGCTTTTAGGATGACTGGAAATCATCATGATGCTGAGGATGTCTTGCAGAGTGCTTTTCTTAAAGCGATAACGCATATGCAGCAGTTTAAGGGAGATGCGAAACTTTCTACTTGGCTATATCGGATTTTAATTAATGAGGGAAACGATAATTATAAAAGGATAAGAAAGCTACCGGTTGTGGCTATTACTCAAGAATTAGGTATGAGTGAGGAAGAATTCTTCGCAGAACTAGAGTCGTCCAATGAACCAATTGATAACAAATTAGTGGTTGATGAGATGAGAGAAAAATGTTTGACAGCATTTATGCGATGTTTACCAAAACAGCAGAGGGCGGTATTTGCACTAAGAACTTTTTTGGATCTGAAGCTTTCGGAAATTGCTGAGGTAGTACAGATAACGGAAAACAGTGCCAAAGTAACCTTGTATAGGGCGAGAAAGACGATCCAAGATCTACACTATGACCGATGTAGCTTAATAGATCCTTCGAAGCCATGTAAATGTTATTTATGGGTTAAATTTATGAAAGAACACAATTTACCAATTCCAATGGGCTATACTGATTATAGGGATTTGGATTTATTGGATGAATATAAGCAGTTCATTCGAGGAACTTTAGATATCTATGCAATGTATAAGGTCGGAAGAAAAATTCCAAAAGAAATTTTTTTAGGAAAATTAAGAGAAATAATTTTGTAACCTTTTTTACTTTCTAGTGTCTAAGTTATTGTAAGACAAAATTAAGATACTCGGAGGAAAGATTATGGATAGTAAAATTATTGCACCATGTGGAATTGACTGTTTTAATTGCGAGATGTTTGAGAAGAATCTGACAGAGGAGTTTCAGGTACGAATGGCAGAACTTTTCAAAGTATCCAAGAAACGCATTATCTGTAAAGGCTGTGTTAATGGAAATCAGTGTCTAGTGCTTGATTTACAAGGTGAGAAGTGTCAAACATTAGAGTGTGTAAACAAAAATGGAGTTGATTACTGTTTTGAGTGTAATCATTTTCCGTGTGAAAATCTTATGCCTATCGCAGACAGAGCCTCCACTCATCCACAAAATTTTAAGCTTTACAATCTCTGCATGATGAAAAAATTAGGTATTAATGGGTGGTTGGAAATAGCAGACGACATTCGGCATACATACTTTAATCAAAAAATGAGACTCGGAAAAGGAGGAAGCAAATAGCAATCAAGTTTTTATCGTTATGATAGCCTGACTACAAAAAAACGCACAAGGGCTAATACGCTCCAACAGAGGGTAGGGAGAAATATGTATGAATAGGTGATGGATGGACGCACTCATCTTTGTAGGGAACTGCTTTTCTTGGACATAAATCCGAAACAAGTGGATTCACGACAAAGATGGGTGCATTTTTAAATGAATACTATATTTAATCCGTACTGGATATAATGGGAATGAGAGTTCAATTTGAGTGTAGGTATAATTTGTTTCAAGAAGAATAGGAGGGTGAGTATGGCAAGAGTAAAGAATATACATGAGAAGCTAAATTACGGAAGCAATGGGGAATCCGAGGTATTGGTAATAACGGGTGTAAATGTAGTGGATGTGTCAAAAAGAGTGATTCATGAAAATAGTACCATTATTTGTCGTGGGGGAAAGATAAGTGAAATAGCTTCATCATTGACAGTGTCCATCCCAGAAAATGCTACAGTTAAAGAGTTAACAGGAAGGTATATGATTCCGGGATTGATCGATGCTCATGTACATCTGGCTCATCCAGGAGTTGACGATTATGGCAGGATTAACACAGAATCCATGGAAAAGAAATATCTAAGGCATTCGTACCTAACTTTAAAATCTGGTGTTACAACAATTAGAAATATGCCTGGATCTTTCGGTTACAGTATATTAAAGTTCAGGGATCAGGTGAATAAAGGAATACATAATGGTCCGCGTATCTTTGCAAGTGGCCCGGCATTGGCAGCACCTTACGGTTATTTTAGTTTAAAGCGGTTTATTCCTGCTCCTTCGGTTTTGCTACCAATTTTGAGTGTTATTTTTGGCGCTCATGGATTATCAATTGATGTAGAAAAACCAGAGGAAGTATCAGGAATTATTAAAAAGTTAAAAAAGGATGGCGTGGATTTTATTAAGACAACGACTCCGGGGACAAATTTATCTTTAATTGAGAACAATCCCGAGGGTAGAGAATTCTACATAAAAAGAAAAGTTAATTTACGCTTGCTTGATGCAAGTATGAAACCGGAGGTTCTAAAGGCTATTGTTAAATGTGCCCATGAGGAAGACTTGAAAGTATCTGCTCATTCGATCTGTCTGCCTACAGGTATTAAACAAGCGGTTGAAGCTGGAGTTGACAGTATCGAACATACACCACTTGGATTATTAGATGAAGAAACTTTCAAGATTATGAAAGAAAAGGGAATCTACTGGGTTCCTACGGGATACTGTTTTTTTCATTGGGTGGAATTGATTGACAATCCTGAACTATTCGACAGAGAGGAAATGAAGGAGGCTATCCCTGAACCATATCATTCGATTGGTAAAAGGGCTTTGGAAAAAACAAGGGAAGCAATAAAATCGGAATCTGATCCTATATGGACACGTTTCTATGAAGAGATGCCAAATTACAAGCAGAGGTATTTTCCTTTAAACTTTCAAAATGCTATTAAATGTGGAGTAAAAATTGTAGCAGGAGTTGATGCAGGCATGGGGGGTGCGGGATATGTACCTCACGGTTTTCTTTATAAAGAAATAGAGTTGTTTGTCAAGCATGGAATGGATGAATATCAAGCTATTCGAACTGCGACAATAAATGCAGCTGAACTTTTGGGGTTAGAAGAAGAGGTCGGAAGTATAGAGCGTGGTAAAAAGGCGGACTTTGTCATATTAAAAAATAATCCGATAGAAAATATATCAAACTTACGCCAGATTGAATTAGTATTTAAAAATGGAATCATTGCTTATGAGTCAAACTGATATTAGATGAAATTCAAGATGAAATAGTTAAAATCAATGATGCAATCCAGGATGGAAAAGCGAGCTATGAACTTAAGGGAAGGTTAGTCGAAGTGGGCCGAACTTGCTATAAATATGGTTTATATTGATTTTTCGTATTATTTATGCTACATTATGTTCATTATACAAATAATGTTAATTATTTGCAGAGTAGAGATTTATGCGTCAAGTGTCTTTTGGACAGGGAGTTGCCAAAAGGACGAAGGGAAGATTCCTGCGGTATAGATTTCGCATCCCGCTGTTATGTAAATACATAATAGAGAATAATAGCACTTCATGTTAACATACTTTGTGTAAATGGAGTTTTATAAGGCGGGATAGGTAAATTGACCTACTCCGCTTTTTTGTTCCATGTACAGCAGAGCAGTGATTTACACACGAGGATGATCACAATATGGAGGTGCAAATAACGATGGTTGATCTGGAAAAAGTGCAACAGGCAGTAACAATGCTGCTAGAAGCAATAGGTGAGGACCCAGAACGTGAGGGACTAGCAGATACTCCAAAACGTGTTGCAAATATGTATGCTGAAACAATGTCAGGCTATGAAGAAGATCCAAAAGAGGACTTATCGATGATTATGGTAGAAGCAGAGCATACCTGTATGACCATGCGTGGTATTAAAAAAGTAGGAAGCAAAACAGTCAGCATGGCTACAAGAGGGCAATTTAAGGAAAATTTACATATGCAAAAAATAATACAGGATATGGTATATAGCAAATGAATAAGTTCAATGATTTGGATAAAGTAAATGCAATATTAAATAACGCAAAGTTCAACCAAGAGCTAGAAAAAATCAATCAACAGGAAAGAGAGCGTATCTTTTGCAAGCATGGACTAGAGCATCTGTTAGATGTAGCGCGTATCATGTATATTCGCTATTTAGAGGCGCTGACTATCAATAGTTTAAATTACAACACAATAAGTAATTTGAATAAAGAAATTATTTATGCAACCGCATTATTGCATGATTTGGGAAGAGCAGAAGAATACGAGCTTCGTAAACGTCCTCATGCAGCTGCCAGTGCGGATATGGCAAAGGAGATACTAATCGAAGCTGGATTTCATGTAGAGGATAGTAAGTTAATATGCAATGCGATTGCTAATCACAATAATGCTGCAACAGACAAACTTAGTGATTGGTTACAAGAAGCAGATTGGTTAAGTAGAAATTGTTATCGATGTACAGCACTCGATGAATGCAATTGGGTGGAGGCACGAAAGAATAAGGAGATCACAGTGTGAATGAAAAGTATAATTCATACTTTATATTGAGGAAGTATCGTAAGCAAGCTTGCGATATGCATGGGTTTCGTGTGAAAAAAAAGAACAATTTTCACATATTATGAAGAAAGGCATGGTAATAGTATGAAAATTGGCAATAGGGAATTTGACACCGCGAACAATGTGTATCTTATGGGCATTTTGAATGTCACACCGGATTCTTTTTCCGATGGAGGAAGATTCAACCATATCGATGCTGCGATGTTTCATGCAGAACAAATGATTCTTGCAGGTACAGATATATTAGATATTGGTGGAGAATCCACCAGACCAGGATACACACCGATATCAGTGTCAGAAGAAATCAATCGTGTATTACCAGTATTAGAGAAACTAAAAACTAACTTTGATATTCCGTTATCACTCGATAGTTACAAGAGTGAAGTGGTACAAGCGGCAGGCCAGTATATCGACATGGTAAATGATATCTGGGGGTTTCGATATGATAAGACTCATAGAATGGCAGAAGTTACAGCAAAGCTCAATATACCCTGTTGTCTTATGCATAACAGAAAAGAGCATTACTATAAAGATTTCTGGTCAGATTTCATGAAGGATATGAGAGAAATCTTAGACATAGCACAATCAGCTGGAATCAAACAGGACAACATAATATTAGATGGTGGGGTCGGTTTCCAAAAGACGTATGAAGAAAATCTAATGGTATTGAATCGAACAAAAGACTTGTGTGCTCTTGGCTGTCCAGTCATGATCGCTGCTTCCAATAAATCTGTCGTAGGACTCAGTATTGATAAGCCGGTAGCAGACCGTATCTTTGGAACGGTTGCGACAAGTGTTGTTGGTGTAATGAAAGGTGCATCCTTTCTGCGTGTTCATGATATTGCTGCGAATCTGGATGCGATTAAGATGACAAAGTCTATTATGGAGGAAGCAAAATGGATACCATCAATCTAAAAGGATTAGAGTTTATTGCCTATCATGGGGTATTGAAAAGTGAAAAAGAGCTCGGTCAGAAATTTAGCATAGATTGTACTTTAGCATTAGACACCTCGTTATGTGAGGATCAATTAGATCAAACGGTAAACTATGGAGAAGTTGCGTTAGAAATTGTCAAATATTGTACAGCAACAAGATTTGACCTAATAGAAACGTTAGCAAATGAACTGGCTAGACATCTCCTTGTAAAATACTCTATGATTCAATTCGTAGCCTTAACGGTACATAAACCCAATGCTCCCATTGCAACACCATTCCAGGATGTTAATGTTATGGTAACGAGAAGACGAACCGTCAGCTACTTAGGGATAGGATCGAATCTAGGAGACAGAGAGTCTTACTTAAACATGATATCAGAGGCAATTGAACAGGACCCCTGTGTAACCCAATTATCAAAATCCAGCTACATCGAGACAAAACCATATGGAGTTACAGATCAGCCTGATTTCTTGAATGGCGTAATTAAAATCAGTACCGTATATACACCTTTTGAATTATTAAGATTTTGTAAAACAATCGAACATAAGGCAGGCCGAGTCAAGACAAGACATTGGGGAGAGCGTACCTTAGATATCGACATATTATTCTATGGTGATACAGTGTTGTTTACAGAGGACTTGAAAATCCCACATCCACAGTTAGTCTTACGCGAATTTGTATTAACACCGTTAGCACAGATCGAACCATATTTTATACATCCGGTATTACGTAAGAGCGTGCAGGAGATGTTAGACCAGTTAAAGGAGGGTGCTTCATGAACTTGATCGCATCAATTGACGAGAATTGGGGAATCGGATACCTTAATCAGTTATTATTTGATATTCCAGGGGATAAACAATATTTCAAATCCATGACATTACATCACATCGTAGTGATGGGGAAAAATACGTTGCTATCCTTGCCCAATAGCAGACCACTGCCACAGCGAACGAATATCGTTATCAGTAAACACCTTACAGCGGTAGAAGATGCACTTGTCTGTAACAGTGTAGAGCAATTATGGACATTAGTGGACAAATTCCCTAAAGAGTCGATCTATGTCATAGGTGGTAGTTCCATTTATCGACAGTTGTTGCCATATTGCGAAAGCGCCTATATAACCAAATTCTATACTGTAAAAATAGCAGATTGTTATCTGACGAGTCTTGATAAGGAATATAACTGGGAGTTGGTATACGAAAGCGAACTACAGAAAGAAAACAACTTAGAATATAGATTTTTAAAATACAGAAACAACAGAGTGCAGGAGCCTCCATTGAAGTAAATGGAGACTCCTGTCTTTGAATATAGACCTAACTGTTTTTTGAGAAAAATACGTTTGACGGTAGATTCCACTTTAAATCAGGGATAAAGACCACAGTTCGACTGAAGCTTAGATGGCATGGCATATAGGAGGAAAGAGAAAACTTAATCTTCAAACATTTTTAATAATCTTATATAATGATTTGCTTCACGTAATGTGTGATCAGCCAATAGTGGGATTATGATGGATTTAATTTTGCAATCGAGCAATCCTTTAGTAGCCTGAACTTTGAAATCTCGTAATTCTAGGGTTGCTTGCAGACTATCCTTGGTAATTTGATCAATAGGTAATGTTCTATCCATAGCATTTAAAGCTTCCTTAGTTAACTCGTCAAACTCATTACCATAATGATTCGCTGTATTAAATAACTCTTCTTCTGTCGGATCTAAAAATCCCCGAATAAACTTGGAATGTTCAGCCATAATTCGATTCCAAAAAGCTTCCTGCTCTAGTGCATCTTGGTGCAGATTTGTAAACATTCTTCTTTCCAGTCTTATTACCATATTCAAGTATAGTTTTGCTTCCCTCATAATATGATCAATCAATAATGGATAATTGACAGTAAACATCCTGCAGCCTAGTACATTATTTAATATTTCAGTTTTAAAATGAATTAAACCGGAAATTAATGGTATAGCCCTACTATTTATTCTTGATACTTTATCTACGAGTGACATGCTAGCCATATTGTTAGTTGCGTCAGCTAAATTTGCCTCTGCTCCTGTAATATCACTTGGTATATCTATCCCTGTGTAAAATGCTGAAGCTTTTTCAGCCTTAAGTGTGTACGGTGTTATTACTTCCCCTGATTTCAAAACATCATTACTTACAACACCATCAGAAAGCAAGACAACATCCATTAACAGTTTATCAAAATCCATTCGAAATTCATTCGCTCTTTGCGCATATTCTATATCTCTAGGAGTAAACCCTAGCTGAAGAAAGAAGGAATGTTCTTTCATAATTCTCGCAAAAAAAAGGTGTAACTCTAGCGATTGACGCACAAAATTTGTATTGTTGTTATTCAATTTTTTACTCCTTATAATGTCCTACATTATATTATATCGATAAGTAAAAGATATGTGATAATTACTATATCGTATTAAAGCAAGTAGTGTAAAGGCGGACTAATCGTGACATTAAGTAGTCACAGATATTATAGTAGCTCGAAATTAATATACAAATTGAATAGTAAAAGGAACACTTCCTTTAACATTGTTTCTGTTTGTGAAATAGAGTATAATTTAACTCATAGGAATGGAAGTTTATGGTACACTTTGCTGTGCAGGAATTATAACGTTATATGGATTAAAAAAAGTAGGAAAAACTATAAGCTAACGTTGTTTACATTGAGGAGGAAAGCAAATGGAAAGAAAAATCAAACAACAGGTTAGAGGTTTTAGAACACAGGACGGAGCTGGAGTGAGTTTGGTCAGGGTTTTGGGAAATGGAACTGTACAGGAATATGATCCTATTTTAATGCTGGATTCCTTTGACAGCATAAATCCTGATGATTATACAGCAGGATTTCCCATGCATCCTCACAGAGGTATTGAAACAATAAGCTATGTGTATCGTGGGTTTATGACTCATAAGGACAGTTTAGGCAATGAGGATACCATTGGTGATGGTGAAGTTCAATGGATGACAGCGGGTTCCGGTATATTGCATGAAGAAAAGTTGCCGGCTGCTGAGAGATTGCTCGGTGTGCAGCTTTGGCTTAATCTTCCGGCAAAGGATAAAATGGTTCCTCCGGCTTATCACAGTATCAAGAATTCTGAAATTGAAGAAATTGAAATTGAGAACGGCAAGCTGAGACTCCTCGTAGGTGAGTTTGAAGGAAGAAAAGGATATTTAAGCAAATATTTGCCATTGGATTGTTACGATTTGCACTTAGACCCCAATGCGTCGATTGTCTTGCATACAGAACGCGAACGCTCCGTCATGGTGTTTACCCTCTTAGGGGATGCATATATCGGAGGCGAGTTGGTAAAAGAAAAGACGGCTGTAAAACTCACATTAGGTGACTATGTAGAGATAAAGGCAACAGAAAAAAATTCCCAAGTGCTATTTATGAGTTCAACAATTCTAGACGAACCCGTAGTTTGGGGAGGGCCTATCGTAATGAACACAAAGGAAGAGTTGAATAAAGCTTTCGATGATTTGAGAAAAGGCACATTTCTACAAAACAAGATTTCGTATCGATAACAACGAAGACAAAGGAGTACATTATAATGAAAAAAATAAAAATATTAGCAATTGTTGGTTCCCTTAGAAAAGAATCCTATAACCGTCAATTAGCTTTAGTGGCAAAAGAAATAATTGGAGATCGGGCTGATTTTACGCTGCTCGAGTATCGGGATATTCCTTTATTGGATCAGGATATTGAATATCCGACACCTGATTTTGTAAAACTCGTTCGTGAGGAAGTGAAATCCGCAGATGGTATATGGTTCTTTACGCCTGAGTACAATCACTATTTCCCTGGCGTGCTGAAGAACCTCATCGATTGGTTATCTCGCCCAATTAGTGAAAAAGAACCTCAGGTTCTTGCTGGAAAGCCTGCCGCAATAAGCGGAATATCTCTTGGTATGTCTGGAACGGGAATGGCCCAAGACCATTTAGTTACACTTATCAGTTTTTTGAACATGGATGTTATGAATGTTCCACGACTTACGATACCAAACGCTATGCAGCAGGTTGACTCTGAAGGTAAGCTTACATTAAAAACAAGCTATTCTTACTTGGAAAAACAAGCGGATGCTTTTATTGATTTTATACAGCGACGTTGAACTGTTCCAATGGAATTTATTGCAGAGCTAAATTCTGAAGTAGTGATTTCAATAAGATAGACCCGAAACAACAGTACAAGTTTACTCAAATACTATTTGCAAAACTTTGTATCAAAATCAAGATAAAATTGAAGGAAAAAAGATAAATATAATTATGTGTTACGGTTGACTCTGTCGTTAGGGAAGCGTTTATACTTAACGTAACATATACTTAAGGAGGTTTTATCATGAACGATCTAATTAAAATAAGAGATGTATCGTCCAAGTATGATATATCCGCTCGTACATTACGTTATTATGAAGATATGGGGTTAATCACTAGCACTAGAAGCAACGACTACGCATACAGGTTATATGATGAAATTGCTGTTAAAAGATTGGAACAAATTCTTATTTTACGTAAGCTGAACATTAGTATCAGAGATATACAGCGTATATTCAATACTTCAGGTTCTGAAACCGTCTTGGAGGTACTGAGCAAAAAAGTAGAGGACATTGACGGTGAGGTTGCCCTTCTGCATGAACTCAAAGAGATTGTTTTGGAGTTCATCCATCAGATCGAGCGGGCTGATTTTGGCAATGATTCTGATGTTAAGATGCTTTATGATAAGGCTAAGGAAATTGAAGGACAGCTTATTAATGTACCTTATGACGGTAACCCATCCAGTGCGAATCGTTTATTCGATGTTACTGAAAAGATGAAAAAAGCTCCTGAGGTTAGAGTTATTCAGATAAATCCATTCAAGGCGTTTTCCTCAGGTTTAGACACTATTGACAATGTTATGGGAACTTTTCAGCAATGGCAGGAAGAACACAACCATTTAGTAAGGAAAATGATATATGGAGCACCCGATTTTCTTTGGTTTGAGGAAGATATGAGAGCAGTTTGGATTTGGGCTGTAGAAGATTGGGTAACGAAAGAAGATGTAAAGCCATATGAACTCATAGATTTTAAAGGTGGACTGTATGCAGCCGCTATGTCTGTGGATGGAGATGACGATATTAACGGCAGAGTTTATGAAGGTATAAAAAAATGGCTAGAAAGCAGTGGTTTTGAGCTTGACGATCAACCTGGTCATCGGACACTCTGTCATATGGTAAACCCAACCGACGAAATTAAGGTGGCACTTGGATATCACCAGCTTGACATTTATGTGCCAATTAAGGTACGCCAAAGTCATTAAAAAGAGGTATTACTTTAACGCTGATGGTTCACTTGCAAAGCACTAAAATAGATGATGATACAAAAATAAATACATACATGCATGGGCATACGCTAATACAGAGTGTATGCCCATATCGTGATAGTGGCAGAATAATTTAGCAGAAAGAGCTTAGGAATTGTATTAAACGGCAAGATAAATGTATATATTATTGAAACACAGTAGTGAAGGAAAAGTTATATAAGTGATGGAAAGGCATAGTAGTTAAGAGAAAGGTATATGAGCGAAGGAAAAAAATATTGATTGCGGGAGGATGATAATGTGCAAAAACCAAGAAAATTACGTAAGGGTGATAAAGTAGCAATTGTTAGTTTATCCAGTGGGATGTTATAAAAAAGCATCCAAAGCTTTTTACGGGTTTTTCTGATACTACTATCAATCATTTCATGTTTTATAAGTTAGGTCTTTCTACATTCTATGGGCCATGTTTCATATGCGATTTGGGTGAAATAGCAGATGATATGCTACCATATACGAAAAAGGCATTTGAGAATTATCTGGAAGGATATCCGGATGATGAGATAACATCAAGTGACATATGGTACGATGAAAGAAATGATTTTTCAAGAGATGCAATTGGAACAGAACGAAAGGCTCATAAAGAGGAAAGAGGATTTGAGTTATTACAGGGATGTGAAATATTTCGAGGTGAGTTATTGGGCGGATGTTTAGAAAGCATGTATGATATGCTGACAGCTAACCGATATGAAGATGAGAAAGATATTTGTGAGAAATATAGCATATTCCCTAGTGTAGAAGAATGGATTGGGAAAATTATATTTTTGGAGACTTGTGAAGAAAAACCGGAACCAGAGATTTTTGAAAAAGAGTTAATTACGCTAAAAGAAAAAGGAGTTTTTGATGTAGTGAATGGAGTATTAGTTGGGAAACCTCTAAATGAAACCTTCTATGAAGAATACAAAGATATCTTGTTAAAGGTGATTGATCGTAAACAACTCTCAATTGTATATAATGTTAATTTTGGGCATGCTACGCCACGATGTGTATTGCCATATGGAGTTGAAGCAATTGTAGATATGCGTCAAAAGAAGATATTCATAGGTAAATAATTAATCGCACTCATGAGAAGATGAGTAAAGGATCTATTGCTTAATATCAATTAAGGTGTGGTTTAAATATGAGTTTAAAAACCATTTTTCTTACAGTACTCGGAATTCTATTTTTATGTTTAGGAGCGATTGGCATACTATTACCAGTGTGGCCGACGACACCTTTTGTGTTGGCTTCGGTTGCATGCTTATCGTCAGCACCTTCTATTAAAAACAAGATAGTAAATATTCCCTTTTTCAGAGAACATATCCAGAATTACGTAAATAAAACAGGCTTATCGCGTAGAACTGTTTTAATCAGTATGATCTGGTTATGGGGAATGTTACTACTTTCTATGGTGATAATTCAGAACTTCTGGATTTCAACGATTCTTATTTTTATAGGTATCGCAGTTACTGTTCATATCTTATATATAGCCAGAGGCAAAGGTAGAAAGAAGGTTAAGAAAGAGTGAAACTTGTATTGAAAGAATGAAGCAATATTCGTTATAATTTATCTATGTAAGTAGGATATTACAAAAACAGCTTCATCTTACACGGGTGCTCATAAGAAATTAATAACCAATATTACGATTATTATCAATCGCTGGTGATAGGACGAGTTTATTGTTTGTATAAGAGTAGTCACGATTATTTAATATAAGGTAAAAAGTATAATAAATGCACTTTAGCACTTATACCATAGGCATTTCAGATTTGTTGCATAATAAAACTATATAATAAAACTTAAACAAATTAAAGCGCACCCATTGTTTAAATACCTATTAACAATGGATGCGTATTTTTGTGATAAATACATTTCTCCTAGTTCTTTATGAGATGAGCTATAAAGGCAAATGTGAGCTTGTAGAATGGCTGAAAAGAAAAATATATGCTATAATTTTTTAAAAAGTGTAACCTCTCCACCCTAAACGGTGCTTATTAGGCTGAAGGCCTTTCAATACAAAAAGAAAGGAGATGAAAGCCTTGGACGATAACAGAATCGTTGAGCTATATTTGCTGCGTGAAGAAACAGCAATCAAGCAGACTACAGAAAAATATGGAAGTCGTTTGCGCTCTTTAGCTTATGGGATAGTCAATGACCAGCAGACCGCCGAAGAATGTGAAAACGATACTTATATGGAAGCGTGGAACATCATTCCACCCCATGAGCCGAAAAGCTATTTATATGCGTTTCTTGCTCGGATCACTCGACACATTTCTTTGAATTGCTGCCGTAATCGTAACCGATTGAAACGTAGCGCATTTATATGCGAACTTAGCACAGAGATGGAGCAATGTATTCCTGCCCCCGACGATGTTGAATGTCGCATTGATGACTTGGCATTGAGCGAAGCATATGGTAATATAATCAATATTACGCTGTAAAATAAGAGAAAAATTTGTAAGGAGTCACAATTAAGATGTTATTTTATGATAATAAAAAGAAACATTGGCTTATGAGTACATATTCTATTATGGTTGTCCTAGCACTATTAGGCTTTACGAGTTGTAATAAAGCAAATGAGAACAATGACATTAAAGAACCAGAAATCAGTATAACAGCAATGGTTTCACCTACTACATTAGTTCCCAAGGATACTTCTAGTGAAGATAATACAGCGTCTGATGAAATTGAAGTAATCCCGAAAGCTGAAGAGGTAAAGCAAGCAGATTATAGTGAATGTTTTAATGGAGTTAAAGGGTGTGCTGTATTTTTTGATAGTGAATCTAATACTTATACGATGTACAATGAAGAGTTGTGCGAAAAAAGGATATCCCCTTGTTCTACCTTTAAAATTATAGCTACAATCATGGGTTTAGATCATCAGACTATAACATCTGTAGATTCTACCATGGGTTATGATGGAACAAGGTATCCTATGGATCAATGGAGTAAAGATTTAAATTTAAAAGATGCTTTTAAAGAATCATGTGTTTGGTACTTTAGAAAGGTAATCGATGACATAGGACAGAGTAAGGTTCAAAGCTATCTTGATCATCTGAACTATGGTAATTGTGATATCAATGAATGGAATGGTAGCGGAATCAATCCATTACCAGATTTAAATGGATTTTGGTTGGAATCATCCTTAGAGATTTCACCTAAGGAGCAGGTTAATGTATTAGCAAACTTATTTGACGGTAAGACGGATTTCTCGCAGGCTCATATCAACATATTAAAGGATGTAATGTTGACAGAGACGATTGGGAGTGTATCGGTCTATGGTAAAACTGGTACAGGGCAAGATGATATAACAAAGCATAGGGATAATGGATGGTTTGTAGGAATGTTTGAAAACTCTGAGGAATGTTACTATTTTGCGGTGCACTTAAATGATGATAGTAAAGAAGTATCTGGGCCTATGGCAAAAGAAATTGCACTTGATATCATTAATCAGTATTATGTAGAAAGCAACTAGGGATTGTGTGTTTACAGGAGCTACCTTGGATATTGGAAAATCTCATAGCATTTAAAACTATACTTTGAGATACCCTTCATAAGTATAACTAATAAGCCTGCCAAAAGGCAGGCTTATTTTATGAAGTGTGTTAAGAAAAGTATGTAAAATACATTCGACTACAGTTCAATCTTAACCTTTGGAGCAAAGTTAGTCTCCATCGTCCATTCTACTGCAGTTGCATTCTTCATTCGGAAAATTCGAAGAATACCGTCAATTCCCTTCTCCTTCCATAACTGAAGAAACTTTCGTGATGGGTGGTTAAATATCTCTTCTTTTAAGGTTTCATCTTCAACGAGTTCTAAATTGCCAGTTATCCGTAACTGTTTTCCAGCTACTTGAAAGCAAAGCTCGGCTTTTGGGTTTTTGATTATCTGTTCAAAAACATCCTTATTGCTTCCTGTATGAAAGATGATACCATCCTCATCAGCACGGTAAAGAAGCATTCCACGTACCCTTGGTTGGTCATCCTCTACAGTTGCAAGGTGAAAAACGGGGTTTTCATTGATTAATTGATATATTTCATTTTTAGTCATAATTATCTCCTTTCATTTTTTCTAATAATTATAATTGTATGTAGCCATAATTACTGTCAAAAACATATCAAAATATAGCAAAAACAAGTCAGAATAAAGTGAAAACTAAAATATAGCGAAAGTAAATTAAATATTGCAAAAACATTAAACTAAGCGAAAAAATCAGTGATTCCTTTTAAACTAGTTATATGCAATATCTGCTACGATATTCTGATGGAGTCATGTTATATTTATGGTTAAAACTATTAGAAAAATGTGAGCTGCTAGCGAAACCACAACGAAGTGCAATCTCCGTGATTGGAATCTCATTTCTTCGTAACAGTAGCTTGGACTTCTCAATGCGAACATCAATAAGGTATTCTTTCGGAGTTAGATTACTTTCCTTTTTAAAGATTCGATTGAAACTTGATACTGAAATATTACCAAGTTCAGCTAGGCGGGCAACGGTGATATTCTCGCTATAATGATGTTCGATATAGTGCGCGGCTCGCGCGACAGCATAGTTAGAAGAGATGGTACGCATATCATATGTTTCGCCTAGAATGCTTCTTATTAACCAGTGTGTAATAATAGTACATTGTGCATCCAGAGTGATATCTGAATTCTGCATTTTCTTACTATATTCAAACGCAAATGTATTGAGAGTCTTTAAGACATCATGACAGATGGCAAATTGTTTCCATATGAATTCTGGTATTTCTTCTGAGTACATGCGATATTGTGACTCGAAGTAATCTTTTTCAATTAATATGCAATAATAATGCGGAAATACGTTATCATCATGTTCTTGATGTAGTATATCCGGAGATAGAGCAGTAGCAAAATAATGATTATCTTTTAGTATGATTTGAGGCTTAATGCCAGAAGGATGTTCTAAAAAACTAATAATAAACATATAAGAAGGATGGGTATGATTTGGGCGGATTGCATATTGGCAGGCGCCAACACTTGGAATAAAGAGTCCTAGATGTTTATGAACATAGCAGTCTACAAATCGTAAATCGTCTTCAGTTACGGAGTCTCCAATTAAGGCCTTAATTAATTTATCGTCTTCCATCGTTACCTCCATATGTTGAATAACCTACATCTCCGAAATTTTTATATAGTAGTTCTACTTAATTATAAGAAACTTCATTTATTGCTTAATTATAAGAATCTTCATCTATTACCTAATTATACAATATGATACAAAATCTGACAACAGCAAGGTGATAGAGTCACTGGTTTATAGGATTAAACGGAATGGTATATCTGTTTCTTTTTACTATTAGTAAAATTCTTATTGACATACGTGCAAACTGCATGATAGTATATACGTGTACAGTGCACGTATAAGAGAGGTGAAGTAATTGCCACGTAATAAATACCCAGAAGAAACAGTAAAGAAAATATTGGATGCTTCATTAAAGCTCTTTATGGAGAAGGGCTATGAGGATACCACGGTTTTAGATATTATTGCAGAAACAGGTGGATTGACAAGAGGTGCTTTTTATCATCACTTTAAGTCAAAAGAAGAAGTAATGGATACTTTATGCGAAAAGCTCTTTTATGAATTTAATCCGTTTGAAAGAGCGAAACAGCATAAAGAATTGAATGGACTAGAAAAAATGAAATTTGTTTTGAGATCAACTTTTGATGGATCAGATCATCACAAATTAATGCTTGCATCTATGAACCTTTTTGAAAGTCCAATGTTTCTCAAAAAAATAGTGGAAAGCAACAAAGAATTGACACTAATGTATAAAGAACTAATTGATGAGGGAATAAAAGATGGTTCTATTAATTCAGAACATTCTAAGTTACTTTCAGAGTTATTTGTTCTTTTGACTAATTTTTGGTCGATACCAACGATTTATCCAACGACAGAAGAAGAGGCATGGGAACGTTTTTTTATGATTAAAGACATAACAGATTCTATGGGACTACCCGTAATTGATGATGAACTAATCAGATTATGTGAAGAAGATGTACAAGGTAAAAAATAAGATTGTCGAAGGACAATTTTATTTTTAGGAATATACATACATACAACATGTATAATAAAGGAGAATTATATTATGAGACATTATTTAAAACAAAACAAACTTTTACTATTTTTAACGGCTTTTTTCTGTTTAATTAGCTCACTTGGTTATGTTTTTATTGCGATATTGCTACAAGAGCTTTTGGATATAGCGATGGCTGGAGAGATTCAAAAATTTGCAAAAATAATTATTTTTTCACTTTTTTACTTTGCTTTATTAGGCATCTTTCTATTTCTACAATCGTTGTTCAGTAAAAAAATAATCGGTAAAGTTACTTATCTTATTCGTTCAAAAACTTTTATGGGAATAATGAATCATAATATGGAGGATTTTGAAAAAAAGAATACAGCAGATTACATATCATCGATTACGAACGATGTAAAAATGATTGAGGATAACTATTTACAACCAATGTTTGACGTTATACAGTATTCAATTATTTTTATAGCTTCCTTTGGCACTATGATATACTTTGATCTTATTGTTACTGTGTGTGTGGTAATTACAATTGCAATTATGTTCATTGTACCTAGTTTATTTGGTAAAATAATGGAAAATAGACAGAGCGTGTTATCACAAAAATTATCAGAATTAACTTCAGATTTAAAAGATATATTATCAGGGTTTGAAGTTATAAAGTCTTACTCTATGAAAACATATATATTAAAAAAGTTTGATAAGAGCAACGATAATACTATGAAAACGAAATATTTGGTTGATAAAGTGATTGCATTAAATGAAGGACTTTCGTCTTTTCTTGCGCTTATCGTACAAGTGGTTGTTTTATTTTTATCTGCTTACTTTATTATCACTGGAAGAATTTCTGTAGGAGCTTTATTGGGAATGGTGCAAGCAAGCAGTAATCTTGCTAATCCACTGTTAATGATATTTAATAATGTTCCAAAAATAAAAAGTGTGAGTCCTATTATTAAGAAGTTAAATGATTTATCTGAGGTTAGAAACGTAAATTCAAGTAATCAATCAATATCAGAGTTTAATCATTGTATATCAATGAAAGGATTATCATTCTCGTACGATGAACAGAAAGAAGTTTTGAAAGATATCGATTGTTATATAAGAAAAGGAGAAAAACACGCTATTGTAGGAAAAAGTGGTTGTGGAAAAACAACACTGGTTAAATTATTGATAGGATATTATTCGTCATATAATGGTGAGATTCTCTATGATAGTACAGAATTACATTCACTAGATAAAGGCATGATAACTCAATTATCATCTTTGATTCATCAAAATATTTATATGTTTGATGAATCTATCTACGATAACATTTGCTTGCATGAGGACTTTTCTAAAAAAGAGGTAGATGAAGCTATTGAATTGAGTGGACTTAATGAATTTATATCTCAACTTCCTGATGGTTTATCGTATCAGGTTGGAGAAAATGGTTCTAATTTATCGGGTGGTCAAAGACAACGAATTGCTGTTGCACGTGCCCTCATAAGAAAAAAACCGATTCTAATCTTAGATGAGGGAACTTCTGCAATTGATATGCAGACAGCATTCGATATCGAGAGTAGACTATTAAAAATGGAAGGTCTTACAATGATTACAATCACTCATAATATGAAAAAAGAATTATTAGAAATGTATGATAATATCATTTACATGGAGAATGGTACGATCATCGACAATGGGACGTTTGATAAGCTTATCAACACATCACCAGCCTTTTTAGATTACTTTGAGCTAAAAAAATAGGGAGAGTATGATAATCTTCTTGACTGTAACTCTTAAATTTGACATAATTCGGTATAGGTTTACATTTAAAAAGGGATAAGTAAAAATGAGCTACAGTAAGAAATTATCAAATGCATTTACAAATACGAAACTTCGAACACCAAATGATATATCCGAGTTGTCCGGGATGTGTTCAACATGTTCTGATAAATGCATTGGTTCATGTGAAATCATATTTAAATTTTGTTTTATAACTCATCAGATATTCCAAGCATGATGATTCCTATGATTACAAAAAATATAATCACATATTGCTTCTTTGTCAATTTTTCTTTTAAGAAAATTCGTGACAGTATAATAGAAACGATGCTGTAGGCTGCAATCAGTGGAGCAGCTATTATCGCTTTGCCAGACATCGCAAAAACATAAAAGAATTGTCCTATGGTTTCAAAGATAGCGGCAAACCCCTTATTTCGTTCTTTGATAAAATTAAATTTCTGCTTTTTAACGACTGTGTAGTAAATGAAAGCAATGATAGCACAGAGAAAGAAAGTGAATTCATAAGCTAATAAAGCATCATTCTCGCTAATTAGAGACAATTCATCAAGATAAATTGCATCTGCAAAGCTTCCAAGTCCATCAATAATGCAATATAGGACAGGGAATATGATGGCTAGAAAACCTATTTGATATTTTCGATCAATTTTTACATGATTCAAAGCCAGTTCTTCGTCTTCCTTCTTTTTCTCTAAGTAAGCAAGGGAAAATACACTAACAGAAATAATCGTGATTGCGACTATTTCTAACCAACTAAGATCTTGCTTAAAGAAGATGAAAAGCAGTATAGCAGTAACAACGCCAGATGAATTCTGGATAGGGGAAGAGATTGATAATTCAATGTACCGAAGTCCTACATATCCAATCGTCATCGACAAGATATAGCATAGTGAAACAGGAAAATAACGTACTAGCTGAAAAAAAGAGAACTGAAGGTCATTCGACAACATATACCAGAGACCATGTATTCCCATGACAAGACCAACCATAATCACAATTTTAATGTGACTGTATTTATCATTACTATCAGAGCCCTTTTTATAAAATAAATCTGCAGTACCCCAGGCAAAGGTAGTCAACAGAGCAAATAGAAACCACATTTTCACACCTCTTTTTAATTATTAACATTAAATAATGATGTATTGCGCAAGTAACAAATTGCAAATCAGTACATAATTAAAAAATGACCGAATTAAAATATACTAAAGGCATACAGAAATGTCAATATAATTACATATAAAGTGAAAAGAATATAGAATGGAGATTTTAAATAGTGAAATATGATAGTGAGAGACTTATTTTTAAAGAATTTAGAGAAGAAGATTTCGATTTGTTTTACTCTGTATTCTCAAATGAGGATGTAATGAAATACGCGCTACTTGATCGATATACCTGTAAAGAAGATATAATTCCTTATTTTAGGAAGCTTTTAGATAATAACAAAATGGTTCAAAATCGCGAAAATTATGCATATGCTGTTTATCTTCGCTCCAATGGCGAATTTATTGGTTTTGCGGATATAGAAGTACATAATCAGAATATTTACGGTGGTTGTGGTGAAATTGGTTATTTTCTACTTCCTAAGTTTTGGGGAAATGGTTTTGCTACGGAAATAGCAAATATGCTATTAAAAATTTGTTTTAACCAATTAAAGCTACATAGGGTTTGTGCAAGTTGCAATTCAAATAATTTACGGTCAGAACAGATAATGAAAAAAATAGGGATGATAAAGGAAGGGCTATTTAGAAAAGCTAGATTTAAAAATGGAAATTGGGATGACGAATTAAAATATAGTATTCTGGTTGAAGAGTGGAAATAGGACAGAAAATGTTGGAATTGTAAATGGTTATATTCACATATCCAACATTTTTTAGATTACCTTATAAGTTCTACGATAAGTGTAGGTTTTCTAAGATTTCACGATATCGCCTTGTTGCAAGCTCACTTTCATCACCTTTTTTGCAGAAAGTGAGTTTTGCTAATTTAGGCACAACGTTTATGGAAATAGGTGGTGGAAAAGTACACAGTTAAGGTGTAAAATTAAGACAGTAGCGTAAGGTCCAATATAGAGAAAAAAGAAATGAATATACGAAGGTGGGAGATTAAAAGTATGATTATTAATTTGAGGTTTGACGGTGTATTTCGTGATTATCAGAAAAACGTTCTTGAACATGCGAATCAGTATCTTAAAGATGGTAAAATTCATATTGTAGCAGCACCTGGTAGTGGTAAAACAACACTTGGGATTGAGTTGATTTGTCGCCTTGGTAATCCAGCGTTGATATTAAGCCCAACAGTTACAATTCGACAGCAATGGGGGGAAAGAATAAAAAATAACTTTCTTTCTTCTGATCAAGAAATTACTGATTATTTATCATACGATCTACATAGACCTTCTCATATAACATCAATCACTTATCAGGCACTTTATGCTGCATTTAATAAGCTTTCAATATGTGAGGAAAATGACGATGATACTTCAGAAAAGACTGATATTATCGATTTTTCAGATTTCGACTTACTAGATGTAATAAAAAAAGCTAATATAAAGACAATTTGTCTAGATGAAGCGCATCATCTAAAAAACGAATGGCATAAAGCACTTCAGTGTTTTATTAATGCAATTGGAAATCAAGTTGCGATCATTTCGTTAACAGCGACACCACCTTATGATAGTACTCCAAGCGAGTGGAAAAAGTATACCGATTTATGTGGTGAAATAGATGAAGAAATTTATGTACCTCAGTTAGTGGCTCAGAAAAACCTTTGCCCACATCAAGATTATATCTACTTTAATTATCCAACGAATGAAGAAACGCAGATATTTAACCAATACAAGAAAAAGGCAATTACTTGTACAGAAGAGATTTTACAGAGTCAATTGTTTGATGATGCTTTATTGGAAGCAGGAATACCAAGTAACTTTAAAGGAAGAGAAGTAGATATTCTTGATCATGAAAATGGGTATATTGCTTTACTTAGCATGGCAAAACACCGTGGAATGAAATTACCAAAACAACTAATCAAATTGTTATTTCCAAGTGGTAAGCTACCAGCATTTTCTCTTCTTTATGCAGAAACTGCATTTCAATTTATCCTTGATACCCCGACAATTTTTTCAAGTGAAGTGTCATTAAGATTAAATAAGATACTTTCAGAAAATGCTCTCATTGAGAAAAAGAAAGTTCAGTTAAAGTCGAATGATCAAGTGAAAAAGATGTTACTATCGTCCATGGGTAAGCTAGATAGTATTAATAAAATTGTACAAAGTGAATCAAGCAACTTAAAAGAGAATTTGAGAATGTTAATACTTACCGATTACATAAAAAAGGATTTAGTAAAAATAATCGGAAGTGATGATGCGATTACTACGATGGGTACGGTTCCAATCTTTGAATCGATAAGACGTAGCTGTAGCGACCAAGTTAGGATAGCAGTCTTATCTGGAACATTGGTGATCATCCATAAAGAGATACAACAAGAAATTGAATATATTGCTAAAGCAAAGAATGTTTTATGTACTTCTAAGATGATTGGGAATACGGATTACTTAGAAGTTACATTTAGTGGATCAAATAAAAATAAAGTGGATATTATGACACAAGCATTTTCAAAAGGGTTATTTCAAGTGCTTGTGGGAACGAAATCATTACTTGGAGAAGGATGGGATTCTCCATGCATTAATTCCCTTATTCTCGCTAGCTTTATTGGGAGTTATGTATTTTCGAATCAAATGCGAGGACGTGCGATTAGAGTTGATGAAAATCAGCCGGAAAAGGTTTCTAACATATGGCATCTGGTGACGTTGGAACCACCACTTATATTAGAAAGTAAGATGTCTCAACTACTAAGCAAGCCATTATTAGATGAAGATACACTCGAGAGTGATGACTATTCAACCCTCGAGCGTCGTTTTCATTGTTTTTTAGCTCCTGCCTATTCAAAGGATATTATTGAGAATGGGATTGAGCGACTTGATATTATAAAACCCCCTTTTAATCAATGTGGTATATCTCAGATTAATGAGAAAATGCTAGCGTTGTCGACTGCTAGAGAAACGGTGAAAAGCCGATGGGATGGCACGGTATGTGGCCTAAATTATTCTGAAATTCAAGAAATGAATGAAATTCCAAAGTCGGTGCAACCGAAAGGTTTTTTATGGATCAATTTTATCCAATTACTGATTATGAGTATTGGGATTAACTTCTGTACGATCAGTGGATTTATTGCTTTGAAGAATAAAAATTCATTCTCTGAGTTTGTAGTTGGGATTTTTGTTGCAATAATTTTAGTATATATTTGTTTTGTTGGATTCTTTAGAATCGTGCGGTATTTTTCACCTAAGAAGACAATTGTAACCCTATCAACGTGTATCTTAAGTACTCTTAAGGATATTGGTGAGATAGAGAGTAAAGAGGCTACGGTCAAAACAATTTCAGATAACAGTAGAAGTTTCATTTATTGCTGTTTGACAAATGCTACTTTGCATGATAAGCATGTATTTGCAAGGGCGGTGCAAGAACTATTGTCCTCATTTCATAATCCTCGTTATATTCTAGTAAAGAGTTATGGGATAGGAAAACTTAGCTTGCTGTTACACTTACTTAGCTATGGTTGTCCATCCGTCATTGCTACGAAAAAAGAAAATGTTGAGATATTGTCCGCTTATCTAAAAAAGCACACGGGGAAATTCTCAACTTATTATACTCGAAATGAAACCGGTAGAAAAGTATTGATTAAGTGTCGCAAAAGATCTTATATTAATATTAATGAAGCAATTGTAAAGAATAAAAGAGTTGTAAACGACTGGGATTAAAGGTAGCATAGATTATTATTTTGGAAAAAGTGAGGAATCTTATGTATGAAAACAATCGCTATTATCGACGATGATATTTATATTGGTGATATGGTCGAAGAGGTACTAAGACAAGAAGGGTATGATATTCTTAGGGCATATTCGGGTACAGAGGCAGTGATGCTCTTAACACAGAAAAGACCAGATTTGATACTATTGGATTTAATGCTTCCAGGTATGACAGGAGAAAAGGTGCTCCCACTAATTAAGGGCATCCCAGTTATAGTAATTAGTGCTAAGATAGAAGTGAGTAACAAAGTCGAACTTCTTCGTGCTGGTGCGGTGGATTACATAACAAAACCATTTCATATTGATGAACTGCTTGCACGTATTCATGTGCAGTTTCGAAAAAACAATGAAAAATTAGATTCGATTCTTACGGTTGGTGGGATAAAGCTTAATAAAATCTCTCTTGAGGTAACTGTAAATAATGAATTCGTTCACCTTACAAAAACTGAGTTCGCAATACTAAAGATGCTGATGCAAAATCCAGATCAAGTTCTAACGAAATCAATGATACTAGATGGTATTAGCGAAGAAACATTAGATTGTATGGAAAGTTCATTAAAAGTACATGTCAGTAATTTACGTAAGAAACTAAAGGATATTATTGGAAAAGATTATATAGAAGCAGTGTGGGGAATTGGATTTCGCTTTAACGAGAAAGAATAATCTTTACAAAATCTTTACTCTTTCCTTTACCACTTTCTTAACGAGTGTACGATATACTGTCGGTATCAAAGGAAAGGAGAAAGATGATTATGGATTACATTTTAGAAACGACATCACTAACGAAGCAATACAAAGATTTTAAGGCGTTAGATGAACTTTCCATGCATGTCCCAAAGGGGTCAATTTATGGGTTTGTTGGAAAAAATGGTGCTGGTAAAACGACATTGATTCGTCTCATATGTGGTTTACAAGAACTAACGACAGGGGAGTTTAAGCTTTATGGTAAAAAAAATACCGACAAGCGAATTGCACAGGCTCGACGTCGCATGGGGGCAGTAGTTGAAACACCTTCTATTTATCTGAATATGAGTGCAAGTGACAATCTTAGGCAACAATATCAGATTCTTGGACTACCATCCTATGATGGTATTATGGAGTTACTTGATCTGGTAGGTTTGAAGGGGGTAGAAAATAAAAAGGCGAAAAACTTTTCTCTCGGAATGCGTCAACGCTTAGGGATAGCGATTGCGTTAGCTGGAGAACCAGATTTTCTTGTGTTGGACGAGCCAGTGAATGGACTTGATCCTCAGGGAATTATCGAGATGCGTGAGTTGATTCTTAAACTTAACCGAGAACGTCAGATTACAGTTCTAATTTCTAGTCACATCCTAGATGAACTATCAAAGTTGGCTACTCATTATGGCTTTATTGATAATGGTCATATGGTAAAGGAGATGAGTGCAGTTGAGTTAGAGGCTGCCTGCCGTAAATGCATGAGATTAAATGTATCAGATACAAAAGCCTTAGTTCGTGTCTTGGATTCGTTGCACCTCGAATATACAATCCTTTCTGAGCAGGAAGCAGATGTATTTGCAAATATTAATATATCCAAACTAACAAGATTATTAGAAAAGGAACAATGTGAACTGTTTTCTCTCCATGAACACGATGAGAGTTTGGAGAGTTTCTACATTAATCTAGTTGGGGGTGGAAAACATGAGTAAGCTTATATATGCAAATTTGAGTCGAGTAAAAAAAGATGTTACATTTTGGTTATGTATTCTATTTATGGTTGTTGCAGGTACCTTTGTATCATTGAAAACAACAACAGAACTTCCGATTGATCGTGTGTTTTTTGTCTATGCAGTGATGATTGGATTAGTATCCTCCGTTTTTTGTAGTGTATTTATCGGAGTAGAACATGGAGATGGGACAATACGTAATAAACTGATTGTAGGTCATACAAGAAAATCAATCTATTTTGCAAATCTGGTTGTTTGTAGTATCGCTGGACTTATCTTTTGCTTCTCATTTATGTTGCCTATGTTAACAATAGGTATCTTTCGCCTTGGTGTGTTTACAAGGAACATGTCCTGGGTGGTTCTACTTTTGATTACAACAGTTGCATTGTCCTTAGCATTTACATCAATTTATATTCTTATCTCAATGCTATGTCAGAATAAGGCTATTACTAGTGTAGCTTGTATCTTGAGCTTTTTAGCTTTGTTATGTATCGCTTTAAAAATCAATTCAGACTTACAACAACCACCAATGCAGAATAACTATATTATGAGCATAGGAGGAGTTGAAGAGGTAGAAAACAGACCAAATCCTGACTATATCAGTGGTACCAAACGTGAGATATATCAATTCGTTCTTGATTTTTTGCCTACAGGTCAATCGGTTCAATTCATAGAACTTGAGTTGGTGCATACGTGGCAATTACCGTTATATTCTTTCCTAGTTGTAGTAATCACCTCTTTTGTCGGTAGTATCTTTTTTCAGAGAAAGAATATAAAATAATTAGAGAAAGAATGTAAAACAATCAGAGAAAAAATAAATTATCAGGGTTGAATGTAAAATAATCGGAGAAAGAATAAAATTATCAGGGAAAGGGTTGAGGTATCTGAATGAGAATAGGGTTATGGATCGTTATCATAATACTAGTATTTATCATTGTAGTCTTAGTAATTAAGCTAAGACTCATGAAAAAGTCGGCAGATGAGATTCGAAATGCTTTCTCTGAACGTCTTAGGATGGATACCAATACACTAATTGATATCTCAAGTCATGATCAACATATGCGAAATCTTGCAAGTGCAATTAATGTACAATTGAAGCTTCTACGTGAGCAACGTCAACGATTTACACACGGAGATCTAGAGCTAAAAGAGGCCGTTACGAATATTGCTCACGATCTACGAACTCCATTAACTGCAATCTTTGGATATCTTCAACTTATAGAGCGAGAAGAGGTAAAAGAACCTGTTCGAAGTTACTTTAATATGATAACAAATCGAACGGAGGCATTAAATCTTCTTACCCAGGAATTATTCTGTTATTCCGTCATAACGTCGCAGCAGGAACTTAAGATAGAACTTATTAATATAAATGAGGTACTAGAAGAAAGTCTTGCTGCGTCATATGGCGCGTTGACTCAAAGGAGGATTGTTCCGACAGTAGAGATACCAGACGAAAAAGTATTATGTAAATTGGATCGATTCGCTGTACTCCGAATCTTTGAAAATATTATCGCTAATGTAGTTAAATATAGTAATGGTGACTTTCATGTTAAAATGAGTGAGGAGGGTATCATCGAGTTCTCCAATACTGCCAAAAACTTATCAGAAGTAACAGTTGGCAGACTATTCGACCGTTTTTATACGGTAGAGACTGGTCGCAATTCCACTGGTCTAGGGTTATCCATTGCAAAGTTATTAACCGAACGAATGGGAGGAACAATTGTAGCAACCTACCAAAAGGACATACTATGCATTAAAGTTGATTTTGGTCCTGTTAAGATTAATGTTTGGTAAAATTTCATCTCCATTTATAGTTAAAAAATGATAAACAAAAATGTGTACAAATATGACACATTGATGTCATATTATGTATGAGATAATTGATAGAAACATAAAGCAAGTGTAATGTTTTAATAGATTATCATATGGAGGTATCATAGTTATGGCATTTGATTTTAAAAAAGAATTTAAGGAATTCTATCTACCAAAAAATAAACCTGAGATTGTTCATGTACCAAAGATGAATTACATTGCTGTTAGAGGGAAAGGAAATCCGAATGTGGAAGGCGGAGAATACCAACAAGCATTAGCTGTATTATATCCTTTGACATATACCCTAAAGATGAGTTATAAAACAGATTACAAAATCGAAGGATTTTATGCTTACAATGTACCACCATTGGAAGGTTTTTGGTGGCAGGATGGAGTAGACGGAGTGGATTATAGCAATAAAGATTCTTTTGAGTGGATTTCTGTTATTCGATTGCCTGATTTTGTCACAGAAAAAGATTTTGAATGGGCAGTGAAAACTGCAACGGTAAAGAAAAAACTTGATTGTTCTAAGGCAGAGTTTTTGACGATAGAAGAAGGTCTTTGTGTTCAAATAATGCATTATGGACCATATGATGAGGAGCCGAAGACAGTTGCAATGATGGATGAGTTTCTAAAAGAAAACGGTTATGTAAATGATATGAATGATAAACGCTTGCATCATGAGATCTATATGACAGATGCAAGAAAAGTGAAACCAGAAAAAAGTAAAACAGTGATAAGACATCCAATAAAACATACATAAAAAATCGTATATAAGAACGAAACTATGGGGGTATTGTGCTTATGATAAACAGAGTACAGGATTTAGTAAATCAAATGACACTTGAGGAAAAGGCAGCGCTTGTCAATGGTGCGAGCACTTTTGGCACTACTGAAATTCCGAGACTAGGTATAGAAAGACTTCAGCTTCTAGACGGAGGAACAGGTATTAATTTCGAGCAGCTTTTTGCGGACTTTTATTCTGCTTTATCAGATACAGGAAGTAAAAATGAAGTGATAGGCACTAGCCTGCTTAAGAATGTTATCAACAACTTTTACAATACAGAAAAGCTTACGAAAGAGGAAACTTTAGTATACGAGTGGATTAAAAAAACACTTGATGAACGTACAGGTATGCCTGAACTTGTTCCAGGTTGTTTCCCACCAGGAATTATTCTTGGTGCAACATTCAATCCTGAAACAGTTTATGAAGTAGGAAAAGCGCTTGCCTTAGAAGCCTTCGTCTATAAAATCGATGTGCTTCTCGGTACGCCTAACGTTAATATTCATCGTGATCCTTTAAACGGCAGATTATTTGAAGGATATTCAGAGGATCCATATCTCGTTTCAACACTTGCACCACAGCTTGTAAGAGGTGTTCAGGAATATCCAGTAATTGCAAATGTTAAGCACTTTGCCGCAAACAATCAGGAGACAAATCGTGTCGGCATTAACGAAACTATATCAAAGCGTTCACTTCAAGAAATATATTTCCCAGGATTTAAAGCCTGTGTCACAGATGGTAAAGTTAAAACAGTAATGAGCGCATACAACAAAATCAATGGCATAGCCTGCACTGAGAATGAGTGGCTTTTGAATCATATGCTTCGTGAAGAATGGGGGTTTAATGGTGTAGTTATGTCGGACTGGGGAGCTGTATACAATCCCATAAAAGCGCTAGCAGCAGGGAACGATCTTGCTATGCCAGGACCTATAGATTTTAGACCTATTGTAGAAGCGGTAAAAAGCGGTGCTCTTTGCGAAGACAAGCTAAATACAGCTTGTGAAAATATCATCTCTCTGATCCTTAATTTATCAGAAAAGAAGGAAAACTACTCTGTAACTTTAAGTGCTGAGCAGTTAATGAGTAGTACGGATGAAATCGCTCTAAAAGCAGCACTTGAGGGAATTATTCTGCTTAAAAATGAGAACAACGTTTTTCCACTTAATTCAAGTAACAGAATAATTCTTACAGGAAGTGGAAGAGAAACACTCATCACCTGTGGATCTGGTAGTGCGGGAATAACCACGAACCGTAACACCTCACTTTATGAAGAACTTAAAAAAATAGTCGGAAGTGAACAGGTTATTGTTTGTGAGAATATTTTAGATCGAGAGATAAAAGCAGATGATGTAATCATTGCAGTTGCTTCTCTATCTGGAATGGAGGGGAATGACCGCCCCGATATGTTATTATCTGCATATGATTGCAAGGTGCTTGATTGCTTATCTGATATAAAAACAAGCAACTCTACATTAAAAACAGCACTTATCCTTAATGTGTGTGGTCCTGTGGAACTTATGGAATATGAACCTTATCTTGACGGAATTTTCTGCATGTTTTTGCCAGGAATGATGGGTGGAAAAGCTATGGCACAGCTTATATGTGGTAAAGCAAATCCTAGCGGAAAGCTGCCAATTACTTTTCCGAAAACTTATCGTGATACTCCAACATATCTCAACTTTCCAGGTGAAGGGAATGAAGTGAATTACGGTGAGGGAATATATGTGGGGTATCGCTATTATGATAAAAAAAAGGTTTTTCCGATGTATCATTTTGGATATGGACTTTCCTATACAAATTTTGAAATCTATGATGTAAAAGCAAGCTCAGTTGAATTTATTGATAGCATAACCGTGTCAGGTAAAATAAAGAATACAGGTAAGCTTGCAGGTGCACAAGTTGTGCAAATCTATGTTTCTGATGTTGTTTCAAGTGTTCCTAAGCCTGTAAAAGAACTAAAAAAACACATAAAAATATTCTTACAGCCTAATGAAGAAAAGATGTTTCATCTGGTACTGACCGAGGAGGATTTTATGTATTTTGATATGGATTATGACCGTTTCCTCTGTGAGGAGGGCAATTTTGATCTTATTGTTTCATCCTCATCAAGAGAAGAGGACTATGTTGCAATCTGTCGTGTTTATAAAAAGGGAAAAAGTCCTTATTCTTTTGGACTAAACTCTACAGTAAAGGTGATGTGCGAAAATGATAGGCTAAGCGAAGCTTTGTATAGATGGTTTAGAGCAGAGGGATTGGACAAGGAAATAATCAACAGTAATTATGAGTATACTCCTAACCGAAGAATATGCGACATTATCCCGAGCCACGTTGATGTAAATCCCGAAACAAATCCGTTGTTAAAAGAATTCATGAACCAGATTTCATCAGTTGAGAAACAATAATAATATTTTTTATGGGATAAAATGGTCTTATTTACAATTGCATGAAAATGAGATATAATTACTAAGAGTTAAATATTATTTTACTAGTCCCAGTCGTAAAAGCAATTATTTATTTGAAATACAGCTAAGAATCGAACACAAATGTTGGAGGTGCTGAATGAATGATAAGGTAATGTATAATCTTACATATGGTTTGTTTGTATTAACCGTAAAAGATGGTGACAAAGACAATGGATGTATTGTAAATACGGTTAGTCAGGTGACAATTTCACCCAACCGTATCGTTGTAGCAGTAAACAAAGAGAATTACACACATGATATCATGGTTAAGACCAAAGAATTTAACGTTTCGATTCTGAGCGAAAAATCAAAGTTTAGTACGTACAAGCATTGGGGATATCAAAGTGGTGCAACAGTTAATAAAGCTGAAAATATTACTTTTTCTAGGTCAGAGAACGGCCTTATTTATCTAACAGAAGAAACTAATGCATATATCAGTGTAAAAGTAGTATCAATCATTGATTTGGAGACACATAGTCTTTTTCTTGCAGATGTTATAGATGGAGAAATTCTCTCCAGTGATGCTTCTGTTACATATAGTTATTACCAGAACAATATAAAGGAAGTGGCAAAACCTACAGTAAAGAAAGGTTTTATCTGTACCGTGTGTGGTTACATCTATGAAGGTGATGAGCTTCCTCCCGATTTCATATGCCCAGTGTGTAAACATCCAGCATCTGATTTTCGGCCTTTGTAGAACTAGAGGTAATAAACATCTATCTTATGAACCTTCTATATAACATATAAGGTTAACAACAAATAATAGAAATGATTAAGAAAGGAGTACCTAATATGAAGTATGCATGTGACATCTGTGGATGGGAATATGATGAGGAAGAGGGCTATCCAGAAGGCGGAATCGAGCCAGGAACAAAGTGGGAAGATATTCCTGAAGATTTTGTATGTCCAATCTGTGGTGCAGGTAAGGATCAGTTTACACAAGCTTAAGGTTTGTTTTAGTAATCACTTATAATTAGCAGGATATTTTCTTAGTGAAAATATCCTGCTTTTTGCTTTGTATATATATATTTTCTCTGTTGATTATTTAAAGAAGAGGTGCTATTATTGTCACTGTAATTAAATGGTATTTCGATTAACGAACTACATCTTGTCTATCGAATGAAAGGAGAAAGTGAATAAGATATGTTCAGATTTATTAAGGCACAATCGCCAGCACGAATCATAGCATTAGGTTTTGCATTTGTAATTCTTACTGGTTCTGTTTTATTAATGCTACCTTGTTGTGTACGGGAGGGCGTTGTCTTACGCTATATTGATTCGCTTTATACATCAACGAGTGCCGTTTGTGTTACAGGACTTATCGCAGTTGATGCAGGTGATACATTTACACCATTAGGACAATTCATTCTAGCATTATTAATACAGATTGGTGGATTAGGCGTAACTGCCATAGGAACAGGTATTATTCTTGCTATTGGTAGGAGAGTTAATTTAAAGGGACGTAATCTAGTTCGAGAGGCAATGAATCTTGAATCTGGAAAAGGAATTGTTGTATTTGTTAAGAATATATTTATAACAACATTAATCATTGAAACAGTAGGTACAATCCTTAGCTTTATCGTATTTATACAAGATTATCCACCATTAAAAGCGGTAGGATTAAGTATGTTTCATTCAGTCGCCGCTTTTAACAATTCAGGATTTGATATATTAGGGAATTTTCAAGGTTTAGTTCCATATCAAAGCAATGTATTTTTAAACCTAACAACATGTGGTTTAATCATTACAGGCGGTATTGGTTTTTTAGTTCTTCGTGAGATGTGGACGAAAAGATTTCGATGGCATAAGTTTTCGATGCATACCAAAGTCGTATTATCAGTAAGTGGTATTCTAATTCTATCTGGGGCGGTTCTTATATGGCTTACAGAAAATATTAGTTGGTTAGGAGCTTTCTTTACTAGTGTATCTGCACGAACGGCAGGATTTTCTACATATCCATTAGGTAAATTTACTACATCAGGTTTACTTATTGTTACGTTATTGATGTTTATCGGTGCTTCTCCTGGGTCGACAGGTGGTGGTATTAAAACTAGTACTTTCTTTGTATTAATTCAAGGAATTAAGGCGTCGGCAACGAATAAATCAGAAAAAGCTTTTCATTATGCGATACCAAAGGATGCATTCCATAAAGCAGCAGTTATTACGCTATTAGCTATTGCGGTTGTGTTTGGAGGTACTTTTATAATGACAATATTAGAAAAAGACATCTCGTTGATTGACTGTTTATTTGAAATAACAAGTGCGTTTGGTACCGTAGGTTTATCAACAGGAATAACTCCTGATTTAAGCGATGGTAGCAAAGTGCTTTCAATATTAATTATGTATATTGGACGATTAGGACCACTTACAGTTGCATCTCTTTGGTATTTTTCAAGAGGTGAAAGAGTTAGTTATCCGGAAGGAAATATTGCAATTGGATAGAAAGGAATAAATGATGTTTAATAAAACAAAAAATGATAAGTTAATGTATGGAATAGTTGGACTTGGACGTTTTGGGTATGCTCTTGCCATGGAGCTATCCGCCTCAAATTTTGATATCATTGTTATAGATGGTGATGAGGAAAAAATACGAGAACTACGTGAAGTTACAGAATACGCATTTGTAGTGAAAACGCTTGATAAGAAAAGCTTACTTGATACTGGAATACAAAACTGTGATGTAGCAGTTGTTTGTATTGGAGAACATATGGATACTTCAATTTTAACTACATTAAATCTAGTTTCTATGGGTATTCCAACCGTCATTTCTAAGGCGATAAGTGCTGAACATGGAATTATATTAGAAAAACTTGGTGCTGAAGTGGTTTATCCAGAAAGGGATATGGCGATTCGTCTTGCAAGCCGTCTCGAAACAGCAAGGGTTCTTGATTTCGTGCAATTAAGTGAAAAGATTAATGTATCAAAAATGCAAGCAGCTGATAAGATTATAGGAAAAACAGTTGTAGCCCTAAACTTACGTAAAGATTTTGGATTAAACATAATCGCGATTGAAAACAATGGAACAGTACTAGAAGTCATTAAGCCGGATTATACATTTAGAAAAAATGATATCTTATTTCTTTCAGGGTGCAAAGAAGGTTTACTAAAGTTTAGTGAATGGATAAAAGATTGATAAATAAATGCATATAAATTGGATAATTTTCTTCCCTTTCCCACTTACAATCAAGTCAGAAATCACATAAATTCTGTTAAATCAACCGACAATATATTGTAAGTTCTTATGAAAAAAGCTAGTTCAAAGCCTACGAAGTTTACTAGTTGACTTATTATTAAAAAAAGGACAGGGTGCATATGCATAAAAAATTATCAAAAGATGCCTATGGTGGAGTTCATGGAAAAGACTATGTTCCTTATGTTACTGACGGACCTAGGTCGGGTGGAAATGTTGCAATTTTAATTATTGGTATTGTATTAGCAGCTTTATTTGCAGCATCAACCGCCTATTCTGGTATGAAGTCGGGACTTACTGTAGCAGCTGGTATTCCAGGGTCAATCATTGGATCAGGATTTATCGCGATTTTTGCAAAAAAGAAAGGCATTCTTGGGAAAAATATTGTTCAGGGTATGTCAAGCGGTGGTGAATCAGTTGCAAGTGGTATCATTTATGTATTACCAGCTATTTTATTAATTGGAGCTGATGTAACCTTTTTTGAAGGATTTATTGTTAGTTTCGGTGGTGTGTTATTTGGCATAGGAGTTGGCTCTCTTGTTTATAAGAACTTGATTGTTGAAGAACATGGTAAATTAACGTATCCAGAATCAATGGCAATCTCTGAGACATTAGTTGCCTCAGAAGGTGCTGGAGAGTCCATGAAGTACATGGGTATTGGATTCGGAATTAGTAGTGTTATTACTGTTATTACTGGTTCTTTTTTAAACGTGGCGAATAATGTTATTAGCTATGTAAATGAAAGGTTCTATAAATGGAAATTAGAGGTTGAAGTCAATCCACTCTTATTGGGAATTGGATTTATTGTTGGCCATCAGGTTTCTATTACAATGTTTGCAGGTTCTATCTTAGCAAATTTTGCAGTACTACCACTCATCAGCTATTTTGCAGAATTTGCGAACGAGGGTGCAGTGATCTGGAATAATCCAGATGTTACACTTGGATCAATGCAGGTTAACCATATCGCCGGAAGTTACGTGAAATATATCGGCGCAGGAATGATGCTTTCAGGTGGTATTATCGGTGCAATTAAGCTTATACCAACCATAGTAGTCGCAATCAAGGAAACAATCCATGCAAAATCTGATGATAAAACCAAAGGTTCATCATTTGCAATTTTGATTTTACTTGGTGCAGTTGTAATTGGATTTGTAGCAGCGTTTCTTATCTCTGGAACTATACTAATGGCAATCATTGGAGCAATCATTTCCTTCTTTTTAACGTTACTATTTGTAATTGTTTCAGGACGTCTTACAGGAACAATAGGAACCTCCAATTTACCTGTGTCGGGTATGACAATTGCTTCTTTAGTAATTGTAACTTTGCTGTTTGTTATTATGGGCTGGGTGAGTCCTGAAAACAATAAATCTCTATTGTTATTTGGAACATTTATTGTTACTGCTATCTCGATTGGCGGTGGCTATTCTCAATCACAGAAAGTTGCATTCATCATCGGTGGCGAGAAAAAAGAAATGGATAAGTACTTTTTAGTTGCAAGTTTTGTTGGTATTCTTGTCGTTGTTGGTGTTATACAGTTACTTTCTGGCCAGCTTTCAATGACTGGGGATAATGTGCCATTCGCATTGCCACAGGCAAATTTAATCTCAACTCTAACAGCTGGTATTATGTCAGGTGAATTGCCATGGCACATGATTATTGTTGGAATCATCATCGGTGTTGTACTATTTTTATTGAAGCTTCCAATCATGACAGTTGCGATTGGTTTTTATCTACCAATTTCAACCACATCCATTATATTAATTGGTGCTCTTGTGCGCTTATTCATCGAGAAAACTACGAAATCAGATAAAGTGAAAGACGCACGGGTAAGTAATGGTATTAGTTTATCTTCTGGTCTCGTTGCAGGAGGTTCTATTATTGGATTAGTTGGTATTATCCTTCAGGTATTAGGTGTAGTCAAGGGCAGTGGACCAATAGGTTTCGCAAGTACAAATACTATGGCTTATATTATATTAGTAGCTTTAATAATATTTACAATCTTACCTTTGTTAAGAAGTAAAGTCAAAGATCACAAAGAGTAATTCAGTTATAACTATAAAAGGACTGTAAAAATATGATTTATCATGAGAACTTTTCACTGATAGAATCGTATTTTTCAACAGTCCTTTTAATTATTTTGCAACTACTAATTATTCGGGGTATAATTAGGGTATCAGCTATCAATCAGAGTGTATGGGAGGATAATTTATGATACTAAAAGGAATATCAGTTTCTCCTGGAATTGTCATAGGAACAGTATATATATATCAATCATTGAATTTTAATGTACCTGAAAGTTATTTTGAAGTTGGATCAGAAGAGCAGTTTTTACAAAAGTTTGAAACATCACGAAAGATTGCACAGCAAGAGTTAACAAAGCTTGGTGAAAAACTGAATAAAAAAGATAAATCAAAAGCAAAGATATTTATGGCACATAAGCTACTCTTAGATGATCAGGAACTTATAGACAGTATTTACCGAGCGATAAACAAAGAAAAAAAGTGTACCGATTATGCGATTAGCTCTGTTATTGATGGATATATAGCAATACTTAGCGGTGTAAAGGACCAGCTAATTGCTTCACGAACGGCTGATTTACTTGATATCAAAAATCGATTGCTTCGAATCGTATATGGACAAAAGGAAAAAAATCTATCGACTTTCAACGAAAGTGCTATCGTAGTTACTCATGAACTTTTACCTAGTGATGCTGCAACGATGGATCGTTCTCACTGTTTGGGAATTATTACGGAGTCAGGAAGCTCTACCTCTCACGCGGCAATTATTGCTCGTAGTTATCAAATACCAGCAATTCTTGGTGTTCAAAAAGCTATGGAACTATTACACGAAGGTGACAAAGTAATTCTAGACTCTACTACAAGCGAAATTTTAGTAAATCCAGATGATAAAATGCTTTCTAAGTACCGAGATAAAATCAAATCATACCAACAACAGATGAAACAAAGGAAGAAATATGAGAATTTACCTGCTTTAATGAAGGATGGACTAAAAATTGAACTTGGAATCAATATTGGAATAAAGCAAGAGAAATTTACTGAATTTTTTGATTTTGTTGGTTTATATCGAACTGAGTTTCTTTATATGGAAAAGGAACATATGCCATCTGAGGAAGAGCAATTTCAAGTATATAAGAATATATTAGAAAAATATCCAGGTAAGTTAGTTACGTTGCGTACTTTAGATGTAGGGGGAGATAAAAAGATACCATACATGAACTTTTCAAAGGAAGATAATCCGGCTTTGGGCAAGCGTGGATTACGCCTATGCTTAGAAGAAACAGACTTATTTTTAACTCAAATAAGAGCAGCATTGCGCGCATCTGCTTATGGACAATTGCAGATTATGTTTCCAATGGTAAGTAATATGGATGATATTCGTAATTCTAAAAAAATTGTTGCCGTCGCAAAAGCACAATTACAAAAAGAGAATGTTGCCTTTGACGAGAATATTCCCATAGGAATCATGATTGAGGTTCCATCGATAGCAGCAATCGCAGATCTAGCAGCATGTGAGGTTGATTTTGCAAGTATAGGCACCAATGATCTTACGCAGTATCTTAGTGCGGCAGATCGGACAAACTCAGAGGTATCAATGTATTATCAGAATCTTTCTCCAGCAATGTTACGTACCCTTGATTTTGTTTTTGATCAATTTAATCGATTGGGAAAACCTATTTCAGTTTGTGGTGAACTAGCATCGAATCCATTAGCAGCGATATTATTGGTTGGACTTGGTGCAAGAAAACTGAGTATGAGTAAAGAGTATCTTTCGGATGTAAAGGCTGCTTTATTGAATGTAACAGTTGAAAAAGCAATACAAGTGGCAGAGTCTTGCAAAAAATTCTTCACTGAGGAGGAAATTCGTACTTTTTTAGATAATATTAATAGAGATATATTTTTTTAGAATAATTTAACATCTTGTAGAAAAAAAGTTAGAAATAGAGTATAATGGATATATTAGAAAAATGTTCTTTCTTGAGATTTTGGTGATAGTAGTTATTTATATTTATTGTATACAAGAAGGAGGTCAATGGGTATGAAGAGAAAAGGTGGTTTACTAGGGAGAATTTTAATTGGCTATTTTGTTATTATCTTGTTTGGAGGCGGGCCAGTTATATACGGGTGTATTCAGATTTCAAATCGAGCAAATGAGACTCAAAGTTTTGTCGAAGCATATACGGAAACGTCCAAAGGGGAAGATAATTCAAAGCAGGATGAATTAATTGAGTTTATTATTGAAGATAAGGAAGATATGAATGCTATTGTTAGAGTTTTACAATTCAATTTGATTTTCTTTATTAGTGCAGCTGTTATTGCAGGTATTATTTTAGGAAAGCGTATATCAACTCCAATTTCATCCCTAAAGAAAAAATTAGTAGAAGCGGAAGATAATAATGATTTAACTTATCAGTTTAGCATAAAGAGTCATGATGAAATGGAGGAGATGGCAAGTGCTTTAAACCGTTTTATACGAAAAATCCGTTCTTCCTTGTTTGAGGTTTCGGATCGGTCTAACTCCATGGCTAGTTCGATGAACGTGATTCATGATAATGTTGAAGATTTAAATGATTGTATAAAAGAAATCTTAGAAAAAACCGAAGATATCTCTGCCGGGATGCAAGAAACAGCAGCATCTACACAAGAAGTGAATGCAACGATTGAAGAAATCAATTCAGCAGTACAGATCATAGCAGATAAATCGAAGCAAGGTGCCGATACGGCAGGAGATATTAAAAATCGCGCGAATGTATTAAAAGCTAATTTCTCAGAATCTCAGAAACGTGCTGATACCGTTTTTGTTAATGTAAAAACTAATTTAGAACGAGCACTAGAGGAATCAAAGGAAGTAGAACAAATTAATAATTTGGCTAATTTGATTTTAGAAATTACAAGACAGACTAATTTATTATCTTTAAATGCTTCCATTGAAGCGGCACGTGCTGGTGAAGCAGGAAAAGGTTTTGCTATTGTTGCAGATGAAATTGGAAAATTAGCAGAGAATTCAGCGGCAACTGCAAATCAAATTCAAAGAGTTAGTGAAATTGTAATGAAATCAGTCAATAACTTATCGGAGAATGCAAATGATATCTTGCATTTCGTTTCTGTTAATGTACAAGATGACTATCACAATATGCTAAAGGCAACAAGTGATTATAGTAAAGACGCTAGCAGTATAGAGGAAATGGTAACAGAGTTGAGCTCTACGACTCAACAGTTGCTTGCTTCGATTGAAAGTGTTACTACCGTGATTTCTCAAGTTGCAATTTCTACAAATGATGGTGCAGAGGGGACAACTATAATTAATAATAGGGCTGCTGAGATAGCCCAAAAAGCGAAGGGAGTAATGGGAGAAACTGAGAGTGCTACAGAAAATGCTAATATGTTAGTAGAAGCAATGGCAAAGTTTGTAATCTAGTATTCAAAGTTCGGCAATTATGAACATTATATCATTTATATCAATAGTTACCGCAATATTATATATAGCATTAGTTGTTCGTATCAAAAGTACAAATAATCTTGATTTACTTACTGTGTTTTCAATATTAGTATGTGTGTGTTTAGGATTATGGTCATTTTGTGATGCTTTCTTTTTTGTATCACAAAGCAAGCAAGAAGCCTGGATTTGGCACCATTTATCAGCTATATGGTGGAGCTTGTATGGAGGTGTGACTTCGTATTATTTTCTTGTTATGTCAGGACTTCATAAAAAAATAAATACGATTGGTCGACAAATTTTGTATTGGAGTATTCCAGTTCTTTTCATATTACATAATGTTTTAGCAAAATCCACATCGTTAGCGCAAGACATCTATCTGGGGGATAGTGGTCTTGGATGGACAATTAAGATAAATTTTAATTCATTAATGACGATACTTTATATTTTATATCTGGTTGTATATCTTGGTGTGTCCTTGGGTTATCTCCTTTTATGGGCACACAAGGAGAGAACCCGAGAAGATAAAAAATTGGCATCTGGATTTTTTATACTTAATGTAATTTGCGTTAGTATATGCATTTTCAACTATATTTTTATACCATATGTTACCTCCTTTCCACCAGTTATTGCTTTTGGTTCCTTGACTTTTTTAGCAGGTTATTGGTTTATTTTGCGAGAGTATGATATGCTTCATGTGAAATTTGCCCTAAATCCCAAAATCGTCTTTGAATCATGCCTTGATGCAATGTTGATAACGAAGCTTAACTTTATCGTATTATATGCTAATCAAGAAGCTGAAAAAATACTAGGAATTCATTCTGCAAAACAAGTAAACTTACTTGAATATCTAACCGAAGAGAGTGCAAAAACACTATCAGAATTCGCAAAGGAGAAGGTGTACCGCTTACAGAATATAGATTTACAAATGCAAAATGGAATAAAAGTATTATGTACCATAAGTCGTTCGAATACATATAACAAAAGAGTACCTATCAATATAATTTCGCTACATGATATTACACAGTTAAAAGAGGAACAAGAAAAACTAGATTATTTGGCCCATTATGATGAATTGACTGGATTGCCAAATAGAAGGGTATTAGCACAGTATTTGAAGGAATTAGAGAAAACATATTGTAAAGAACACAAGGATTTTCAACTTCTGTTTCTTGACTTAGATAACTTCAAACAGATTAATGATACATATGGCCATCAAGTTGGTGATGAAGTGATACAATTGGTAGGTATTACGATAAAAAATGTCTTAAGTAATGATGATGTGGCAGTACGCCTAAGTGGAGATGAATTTGTTGTTATTCATCCTTTACAGGAAAATGAAAATAGAGCAAAGATGAGGGATAAGCTTGTTGAGTGTATTACTACCCTAAAGGTGAAAGAACTGCCAGATGATTTTAATATTTCTACGTCGATAGGTTATTCTTGCTTTTCTGAAACAAAAGACATCAATCTTTTAATGAAATTGGCTGATCATTATATGTATGAGAATAAAAAATTAAAGAAATACTTATAATCAATATTATGAGTATTTCTTTAATTTTCGCTATATTGCTTTGTTCATAAGCTTCAAAGATATGTGGGACTTGTCAGGCAATTGCCAAAAAAATAAATCTCTTTTTTTATGCTCATCTAAATTATAAGCACGTATAAGTGACTGTCACATAATGCGACAGTCACTTCTTATGACTAGTAAGAAAGTTTTCTGGAAAATCTATTTACTCAGTAACTTCTCTTTGAGTATTTCTAATCTGGTCTGCAGTCATAATCTTATATTTTTTAAATATTAAGTAACCTACATACCCAGCAATTACACTAACAATGATACATCCACTAGCAGCAATTAATACTTGAACTGGCTTATTGTAAGCAAACATTACAGCGAATCCTGCAATAGGAGTTGCTGTACCAGGAGTCATATTTGTAAGACCCATAAGTGCAACGATTATACCACTTAATGCACCACCAATAAAGTTTGTAACATATACAGGAATTGGATTTGCACTAATAATATCTGCTTGTGTTAAAGGTTCAATGGCAACAGCGATTGTATCTTTCTTAGAACCGAATTTCATCTTGTGGAAGAATACGAAGTTCATGAAAGAAGAACCGAATACTGCTAAAGCACCGATAGCCATTGGGATACCAGTTAAACCGAGCATAG
>JAEYPP010000039.1 GCA_023410575.1 Bacillota bacterium
CGGGTGCTAGAGGTTTATTTGTCATGCCCAAAACTACGTTTTTTCATACTCCTAAACTAAAAAGGCTCTATGCCCAGTAGTTAAGCATGATACGAAGTATCACACCCCAACTATTGACATAGAGCCTATAAAGAATGGAGGCTAGCACGCAGTGCCAGCCTCCATTCTTTTATTTAACTACAACTAATTACTTTGTGAATGTTACTTGTATATAATGGGTACAGCCATTAGCCGTTACTTTAAAGAAGGTACTTCCTGTTGTAACGTCATCTGTAAGTGTAAGTTTTAACTTACCAGTTGAACCCATTTTCCCATCAGCTACTAACTTAACTTTATCTGATGATGCCCCAGTTGTACTACCCATTGCACTTACGCACTCAATTGAAAAACTTGAATTATCAGCAATATTAGTACCCTTTAATTCAACACTAACTTCAATTGCTCCAGCAGTCGCACTCTTTACTGTAATTTGATCTCCTCCAGTAATTGCTCCACATGAAACAGTAGCTGTATCTGGACCTTTTGTCTTTGAAACACCAGTTACTTGAATTTTCTGATCTTCTAACTTAAGTTTATCTCTAAACTTGTATTCTCCGGCCTTAGAAGATACCTTAAATTCATCTTCTGGAGTTTTGGAATCATCCTTAACAGTAGCAAAACGATAAAGTATTGTATCTTTTCCTTCTAAATCTTTTCCTTTAATAGTAACTGTCTTTGTCTTATCTCCCTTAGCTGCTATTGTCGTCCACTTAATTGCTTTTGCATTAAGATCTGTAGGTGAACCACTTACTACTGCAACCTGGATTGCTGCTGTTGTACAATTATTGGTAACTTTGATACCTTGATCATAAGTTGTTTTCGAAACTAACTCAAATGCAACCGCTGAGGAAGTAGCTACAGGTGTCTCTACTTTATTTAACTCAATTGTTCTAATCTTAGAAGCAATTGCCTTTTCTGTTCCTGCAACACGTACCTGAACTACTTGGCCTGCTTTATCTTCTGAATAATCCCAAGCACTACCAGATGCTGACTTTAATAAATCCTTTAAGTAAGTAGTCTTTACCTTAGTTCCATCCATATGTTTAGCACTTACTGCAACCCACTCGTTATCACCAAAAACTAATCTACCATCACTAGTAATAGTACCAACACGATATTCCATTGTCTTTCCAAACTTAATTTCTTTTGTAACGCCATTAATTGTTACTTTAGGTGCATTTGCTTGCTTACTAAATTTAACCTTAACTTCTTTACTAGCACGACCTAATACTATAGAAGAGCTACTTACTACTTCCCTATCAGGTACAATAGGTGCAATTCTAAAGTATAATTGAGTACCATTAGCAGCAAACTCACTTACGTCAAGATACAAAATTGGAAGCCAATCACCAGTAAGACCTTTTCTATACTGTAGATGATCAAAAGCCTCGTCTGGTGTTAAAGGAGTATATGTTTGACCATTCTTTATCGCAGCACATAAATAACCGTAAGCCCAATCACTTTCATAAACTCCCATTACTTCATTCAATGCTGACCAGTCATGAGCTAACTTAAGTTTAGATGATGCAGTGGTTTTAGCAACACCTGAGAACATAACAGCTAGATTTTTTTCCTGTGCTTTAATTACTACTGATGTAGGTTTGTTAATAGGGTCATCAGTAATATAAAATGTTACGTCTTTCGTAGGTGATGTCCATGAGAAATCAATCAGTGCATAATCTGTATAATATATAGCTTCATCCCAAACTGTCTTAGCATGTGAACCTTCAGTCCACTTTGTTGTATAGTAAACCTTTTGATTTTCTGTCCTGTCGACAGTTAAAATTTCTTGAGAATAGTCAATTTCAACCTTACCTTTATAGGCTGGTTCTTTATCCTCAGCATATGCTACTGTTGGAGCTGAGAAAAGTCCAATGACTAATGCAAACGCTAAAAATAGCGATGCAAGTTGTTTAAATTGTTTCATAAAATTACCTCCTTGTTTATTTAGTCGTGTCAGTCCATGACGATGTCGGATTTCTCCTTTTTTGAGTCGATTAGATTATCATAAAACAATACCATTGTTACCTATAATAAGAGCTACCACCCTCTTATCATAGTTTCATACCAACACTACCTTACATTCGTTTTATATATCGACACAAAATTAAAATAACATTAGTATATTTTGTAATTTTCAAAATATACAATAAAAAAACTTTCCTTCGGTAGCTGGCTGTCAGTTAAAAGACCCTATAGCTTTGCGTCCTTACCTTTCGATAAGTTTGCCATTGTCGTATGAAAGTTTCAATCACCTTGTCTACTCTTATAGGATACTCTTTATTTCCATTTATGTCAATATTTTTAAAATTTGTCGAACTCTGTTTTTGTATGTATGTTGAGCTTTTGCAATACAATAACCACTTTGTGCAATTCGTTCCGAGAAATCAACATCATCTAATAACTCCTGTATGATACTTGGTATTAATTCAATTTTATCTAACGAATACAGTCGAATATTTTCCCTATCAATAAAATTCTCAGTGATATATTTACTAGAATCAGTTAAGGAAACTGCACCATTGAGCATGGCTGCTGCAATTCTTTCTTGAAACCCATCTTTAAACCATGGCATGACATTAAGTGAAATCTTTGCATTCGCAACTGTTCTTAAGGAAGTTTGTCCATAGCCTTTACATTGAATAAAGTTTGACTTTTTTGAAAACTCACATTTATCCCAACCACTTCCAAAGACATGAATTGGAATTCCAGCCTCCACAATGGTTTGCACTATTTTCTCACGATAAAAAGCTCTCATATAACGACCGACATCCTTTGTACAAAAAAGTATATCCTGAAAGTGCTGATCATCAACATCAATATTATGATTATTTAATGCAATTGCTAGACTCTCCTCTAGTGTTAACGATGAATTGGAATGTATCATATCTACCATCTCTAGTGCGATATCCTTAATTGGACCTGGTTGTTCTTGAATACTTTTCATTGCATCCTCTGCCATAAGATTCGATCCTGTAAACACAAGATCAATTGTTCTTTGGCGGTATGGTACGATATCTTCTACACAACTTCCGGATAATGGAACAAAATCCACATGAGTAATGTTTGGAAAAAATCTTCTTACATAGTTAACATTATTACGATCACAACATAAGACAAAGGTATTCTCATCCCCTTGTTGTAAACGCTCCATGTGATGGATTGGATGATCAAAAATCCAAGTACAATATTTTGTCTTCAGTAGCTTTCGAACTGCGGGAGACATAAATATTCCATTACAAGTAAGAACAAAATCATAAGAATGATTCTGTAATGTTTCAATTAAATCATCTTGAAAAGCTTTGGAAGTCCCATCTAAAACAGTACAGAGATTACCCTCCTGTTCAAACGCGATAGCAAGCTCATCAATATAGATTCTCATCGCATCATATTGTGAAATTCCTTTAATCATTAAGATTTGTTTACTCAATTTTGTCTACCCCTATATCTTTTCTCAAGCTATTGATAAGCTGGTTTAAGTCCGATTGCGATAAATCCATTTCAACTGTCCTCAATAAATACTGATCTAGTTCCAATAATTCACTCTCCAGATAACAATTTTTTGAGTAATTTGGAAACTCTGTTTTCAGTGTTGACTGCATATAACTCAAAATCTTCGGTGTAAAGTCATTACACCTAGATAGAAAAATAAATAAAGAATTCAAATAAAATATCTTAATAAAATGAAATTCTAATTCGCTCTTATATTTTTCGAATAGCTCTAGCTTTTTATAGCGTTCAAGACGGTTCAATTCAACTAAAAAACGATCAAAATGTCGGTTGCATTTTGATTGCATCGTTGTTGATTCAGGATTGACAAAATAGTAATATAATTTGTCCTCCAATTCATAATATCTTGTTAAATGCAAACTAAATTGATCCTTCCAATCGATATCCTCATAATAACACTGTTCTGGAAAGAAAATCTGATACTCTTGTATGAGCACAGTGCGATAAAGCTTTCCACAAACATAACCAGGGCAACCATGTAAGATGAGTTTTCTTTTTTGAGTCTCTGAAGAATAATCATAATAATATCCTTGCCCTGTCTTTTCTAAGATCGTGTCACTACCTGAAATAGCACGATGAAATCCACAACCAATCGCATCCAAATTCATTGTTGTAATTTTTTTATACATCAACTCAAGCATTGTACTTTCAATCCAGTCATCTGCATCGATAAAGCTTATGTATGGAGAGGTTACATAGCAAAGTCCAGTATTTCTTGCTGCTCCTTGCTTTTTGTTTTTCTCATGTTGAATTATTACAAAATTATCGGGATATTTTTGCTCCCACTCGAGCAATATGTTCCAAGTTGAGTCACATGAGGCATCATCAACAACAATAACTTCTAGATTTTCTATTCCAATCGTTTGGTTTACAATGCTAGTCAAGCAACGGTTAATATATCTCTCTACATTAAAACATGGTATTACAATACTTATTAGCTTCCCCATACCAATCTCCCTAATTTAGATTGCTTTTAAACTTTCTCTTAACTGCTCTATACTTAACCATTCTGCATTCGTCTCAGAGTTATATTCAAACCCTTCTGATACTAACTTTCCACCCTCAGTAAAATAGCGTTTTACATCCCACCACTCAAAATGAGGATAAATAATATAATGTTTGTCATACTCATAAGTTGATCTAGAATCATCCTTCGTTACCATAACCTCATGAAGTTTTTCTCCTTCACGTATACCAATTTCCTTAATCTTGCATTTGGGTAACATTGCTTTAGCCAAATCCGTGATTTTAAAGGAAGGTATTTTCGATATATAAGTTTCTCCACCCTTTGACTCACTTAATGCCTTAAATACGAGCTCTACTCCTTGTTCTAATGTTATCCAGAAGCGTGTCATTCGAACATCAGTAATTGGTAACTCTGTCTCACCATTCTGAATTAGGCGATCGAAAATAGGAATAATGGAGCCTCTGCTTCCAGCAACATTTCCGTAACGAACAACAGAAAATGTTGTGCCATTCACGCCTTTATATGCATTCGCTGCAATGAACAATTTATCTGATACTAATTTTGTCCCGCCATAGAGATTAATTGGATTAACTGCCTTATCCGTTGAAAGCGCTACCACCTTTTTAACTCCACAATCAAGTGCAGCATCGATTACATTCTGTGCTCCATGTATATTTGTTTTAATCGCTTCAAATGGATTATATTCACAAGTTGGTACCTGTTTCATCGCTGCGGCATGAATTACATAATCTACACCAATAAATGCACGATACAGACGTTCCTTATCTCGCACATCTCCGATAAAGAAACGTACACGAGACATATCTACCTTGTCTTGATACTCTGCTCTCATATTCGATTGTTTAAATTCATCACGAGAATAGATGATTACCTTTTTGGGTGAATAACTTGCGAATATCATCTCTAAGAATTTCTTTCCAAAAGAACCAGTTCCTCCAGTAATTAATATCGTTTTATTATTTAACATTTCTTTCTCTCCCTGTATGATTAAAAGTATCGTACGCATCCTTCAATAGAGGTTCAATTTCACTCGATGCTGATTGAATCGACTGAAATACTAGTTTTGTTGTCTCATATGTTCTTACAAAATCATCCCTCTCCTTACCAACATTACACATCTTCTCAATCTCCGTAAATGTATCATGTTTTACATAATTATCAAGAAGCGAATATACACATCTTGAGGCAACTAAGCGATTGGCACTCACAATTTCCTTCGCTATTGACTCGATTTTTTTACTGTAATTAGGTTTATCCAATAATCGAATTGCTTCTTCACAATGATGAATTATCTTTGCTGCCTGTTCAGGTAGTTCTATACTATCCTCATAGGCATTCTTTAAATACTGTCTTGCAGCTTCTAGCTCATTTGGACCAAAAGTAAGTGGTATCTGATTAAGTATTGCTGTAACATCGATATCTGTTGTACAAAATTGGTTTATTGCCTCTTTTAAAGTCATTATTTCAGTTCCATGAATTAATGCTCCACCTTCTGTAGCGTCAATCACTCGGCCACAATTCTTTGTCTCTTCAATTGCGTTTTCAAACCACTTTAGATAAATAAACCAATCATGACGTGATTTTACTTGTGTTCCGTCGATTCCTTCCACATAACAGATTCCGTCTTCCTCACTTTGGATATTACATATATCACCCTCTGCATGTGTTACATTTCCTTTATACGCCAAGTCTTGACCAATCAATATAATCGTATTAATTTCAAGTGATTTACATATAGAAAATGCTGCAGTTGCAACGGAACCACCTGCATTTAAGACTGATATCTGGTGTCCTAGTGATTGATATAAGCCCTCAATAAAATCATTGCTACCAAACCATATCTTTCTTCCATTATGCTTACATAATACATCACGGTTGGAATTCAACCCGCAAAACATAGGGATAAATTCAAATTCCGTATGATCAAAATAATTAGGTGGTTTCTTAGGATCGAACGTAACTGCAAAATCTGCTACAATACCATGTTTATGCAAATAACGAAGTGCAGTATCCGTTGCAAGAATGATCGCCTTCCCCTTTGCCTTTTTCAATTCCTCTATATTATAATCCAAGGAAGGTCCTGCGGAAACAATAATTACCGGAACATCCTTTGGGATTTTCCCCTTTAATTCTAATAAGTAATTCGATTCTGGTAAATATCTATAATTATCAATTGTATTTTTAACAATATCAATACCAAAATAAGCTTCTGTATTTCGATTAACCAAGGTACGAAAATCGTTTTCATCAAGTTTAATGCGGTATTCTCTATACTCATTAGTAAAACACTTATCATATTGAGGATGAATGCATTTTAACTGAGATTTCAGATTCATCCAATGCACATATTGCGATAACATAACTCCAAACATTGACTTGCTCAACATCGGAATCGCAATACTAATTCTAATGTCATTAAGAATATCTCTCATGTCATAGTTAGTTAAAACATGTTGAAATAATTGATAACTCGGTTCCACAACAATAATGTGATCGCCTTTTTTTAACTTATCACATAATTCTCTTAAGAAATATCCGTTTCCTAGCCCGAACATCTGAACTACAACATTAATACCATCAAGTTCAAACTGTTTTCCCCAGCGCTTTGCTTCTTCAAGTGGACGATAATTCGAGTTAAACCGATATTCTTGATTATCTTTAATAATCTTTGTATATAAATTTTCATCACGACTTGGTTCGGTTATCAGCGTTATCGTTGGTTCTTTTTCCTTCAATGGCTCATAATCTTTGATGCAGGAATAAAGACGAGGTCTCACTTGTTTTATGCATTCCATATTCATCTCATAATAGCTCATAGGGCACCTACCTCATAGTTGTTTCTCTACTGTTTCTAATATTTCTAACAAATCATAATTAATAACATCAGCCAAAAGTACTTCATCTCTAGCTTCTAGAGCATTCATAGCATTAGTTAAAATAGATAAATACTTGTTCTCGTCAAATTCAATTGCAGGATTTGATTTTTTTAACTCAAAAATCTCTACAGTTAACGTAGAAATCTCATTAATTAGCTTTCCAAACAGTTCGAAAGCCTCCTTATTATTTTGTTGATAAAACATATCTGCATTAGCCTGAATTTGTTTCTTCAGTATACGTAATGCTTCTTTGGATAATCCCATCCACTTTACCTCCTACTTCTAACTTGTTTACATAAATTCATTCTATACTTTATGTCAAATAAGGTCAATATTAGTATGCTTAAATAGAAAAATATGATTATGAATATAAGAAAAAATGGGACCGACCATAAGGTCGATCCCACAAAGTCTTACGAATTACTGAAGTAAGGATAATACACCTTGAGTTGACTGATTAGCCTGTGCCAACATTGACTGAGATGCCTGCAGTAAGATATTATTTTTCGAGTAACTAACCATCTCATCCGCCATATCAACATCACGAATACGAGATTCAGCTGCTTGTAAGTTTTCAGCAGTATTATCTTGATTAGCAATTGTATGTTCTAATCTGTTCTGAATAGCACCAAGAGCAGAACGCTGTGTAGATACAGTTGTAATCGCATCATTTACTACAGAGATAAGACCAGTTATAGTTGTAGCATCACCAGCTTCAATTTCGCTACCAACCTCCCCAATCGCTAAAGCTTCTGCAGTCATTTCGTCAATAGAAAATGTAATCATCTGCTCTTTATTAGCACCAACCTGAAGTTGCTTCTCTGTGAAATTACCAGAAAGTAATTTCATAGTATTGAACTCAGTTTGATTAGCGATACGATCAATTTCAGATGTTAATGCATGAACTTCTTTTGCAATTGCTTCACGGTCTGCAGTAACGTTTGTATCGTTAGCTGCCTGAACTGTTAATTCTCTCATTCTTTGAAGAACACTCTGTACTTCGTTTAATGCACCTTCAGCAGTCTGTACTAAAGAAATACCATCCTGTGCGTTTGTGGAAGCTTGTTCAAGACCACGTATCTGACCACGCATTTTCTCGGAAATGGAAAGACCAGCTGCGTCATCACCTGCACGATTGATTCTGTAACCAGAAGAAAGTTTTTCAGAGTTCTTTGCTAAGCTACCAGTAGTAATACCTAACTGTCTGTTTGTATTAGCGGCTGTCATATTATGTTGTACTATCATATAGATTCCTCCTTGAATTTTTAGTAGCATCCATGCTACTAGAGAATAGATTAATAAGTTGCAATGGTAGTATTGGTATTGTTTTTAAGTAAATTGTTTTTACTTATCTTATATATCGGAGAAATTCGTATTAACTTTATATCCTTTTTTATTATTTTTTATTTTTTTTTGTCATAAAAATAGGATTGTCCTTGTGTCTTTCCCGTCATATTCTTATAGTAAGAAGATACAGTTTTATTACTAACTTTAAACTGCTTAATCTCTTGTTTTTTATTTCGAGAATATACTTCGAATTTTAGCTTATTGTTTTGCTCTAACGTCTGAATCTTTATACTTAACTCAGTTACTTTAACAATGCTTTGTTGTAATTGCCCAATTTCATCTTTATATATATTTTTATCCTGTTGTACTATCTCTTTGATTTTTGAATAGACGGAATCAAAGCCAGCATCCATTTCATTAAGCTGATGAATTAATGGCTCCTTCTTTAGTACGCATTGCTCCATAATTTCAATTGTTGTCTTCTCATTTGCGAATGAAAGATTTTGTTCTTCCGTGAATGTTAATATCTGCTCCAAAATCGCAACTTTACGCTTTAAGCTACTATTCAGCATCTGTAAGTAGGTTGATATCATTTGCTTTTCTTCCATGGAATTCTACCTTTCTAAATCATTGTCACTTACTGAACATAAAGCTTATTCTTTTTCATAACTTCTTTCCATGTGTCTCTCATTTCACGTATATAACGTAATGATTCTTGGGCAATCTCTATATCTGCTTTTACATTTGCTTCGATCAAACGACGATAAATATATTCGTAAACAAGATCAAAATCATTGGCAACTGGATACTTAAAATCTAATGAAATACGCAATTGCGTAATGATTTTCTGAGCTTTCAAAAAATTTGTATTTCTATTTTGGATATCATCATTTTCCATTGCATGAATTGCCTTATTACAAAACTTAATAGCCCCTTCATACAGCATAAGTGTAAGTTCTGCCGGAGATGCAGTATTTACTTTTGTACCTTGATAAGCTGCCGCTGCATTGAATGTCATAATTAAACCTCCTATATCCTAACCGATGATATGATTAATTTCCAGTTCCCATTAGGGATGCTAATGAATTTGTTGTTGCATTTACTTTCGAAAGCGCAGTTTCCATAGCTGTAAACTGGTCATAATAACGATTCTCTAGTATATCTAATCGGTCCTCCATTTCACTTAAATCTGACTTATACTCTTTTAGTACATTCTTCATTTCCTTATCATTATAAAATGTAAGCGCACTACTAAGAGATGTAGCTTTCATTTTATCTGTTAAACCAGTGTATAAGTTAGAAAAAAGGGTTGATAATGTAGTCATAACAGCTTCTGGATCTTCTTGTAATGCCTTCATTAGCTTATCCTTTTTGTCACTACTTGTACTATCATCTTTATCTCCATCGATGTGAAGTATTCCCTTTTCGGTATAATCACCTGTACATATCCCAAATGTAGATAATGCATAACTTGTACCATTATATTCAACTGAAGTCATAATTGTATTCTTCATCGTACTAATCAAGTCACTTAATGTATTATCTCTTCGAAGTAGAGAATCTTTAATCTTGTTCTCCCATTTTTCAATCTCATCTTCTGTCATTGCTTCTTTTTGCTCACTTGTTAATGGATCATAGCCTCTAGAAGAATCAGCATTATATAATTTATTCATTTCTTTTAGCACTTCATTATACTCTGTTACAAATTGCTTTATCGAGTCATAAACTGCTTGATTATCCTGAGAAACACTTAATGTAATTGTTTCACCTAGTGTTGTTTGTGCATAGACTTTGATAGTCAAACCATTAATTTCAATCTCATTGGTGCTACTTGTAATTAAAGCTCCATTATATATAATCTGACTATTAGAAGCCTCCTTTATTGAAACAGAAGTATCTGCTAAAGTATATGTAACATTTTCCTCGTTTTCATCAATCGTTGCAACGATTTCAGATAATCCTAGGCCAGAAAGTTTATTCTCACCAACTGTTACTGTTTGATCTAAAGTTGTTGTAATAGAAAACGCATTTGCAACACCACTCGTACTACTACTTAAGAAGAAACGTTGCTGTGCAGAATCAAAACTAGCTGTAATCCCCGCTTCTTTTGCTGCATCAAGAAAATCATCTACGGTAGTTTCACTTGATATTGCCAATTCAATCTGTACTTCACTTGTTGAAAACGTTACATTCTCACCGATAAGAGAATCATCAATATCCGAAAGTAGTGTTTTCCCATCAATCTTTTGCTCGTCCGATGTTGTTATACGATTTCCAGTAATATATTGAGCACTTGCTAATTGATTAATCTGAACTTGATGTGAGCCATTGACTGCTGAAGGGGAGGCTGTGACAGTTGCTTTTGCCTCATTCGATGACACTACTTTTTTCGTACTATAAGTGCCTTGCAATTTCATCTTACTAATAGATCCTGTATAAAGTGAGTAAATCTTTGTATTTAAATCTTTCCATTTTTCTTGAGCCCACTCACTCTTTGTTATCTTATTCTGAATTTTTACTTTTTTTTGACTTTGTGCACTCATTAATTCTTTTACAATGCTGTCAGTATCCAAATTCGATACAAGACCGGTCATTCGAATTGGCATATTCCCTCCTATCTGCGTTCATCAACTAAGATTCCCGCTAATTCCCACATTTTCTCTACCATCTCCAATGTTTCCTCCGGAGGTATTTCGCGAATTATCTCTTGTGTATCCTTATCAATTATTTTGATTGATACTCGCTTCGTTGGTTCATGATAAGAAAACTCACATCTTGTTTTTGCATGCTTCATCTGCTTATTTGCATGTTTGACCGCAGTTCTTATACGTTGCTCATCAGGCGCGGGATTACGTTCCTGTTGAGAATCATTATTGATTGACTCGTTCTCAATTGGCATCACCTGATCTACTGAGAAATTCTTCTCAACTGGCACAGACGCTGTATCTGTAACTCTTAAATTTGTTGATTGTACATCCTGAAATTGCATTGAATTCTTAATTGAGTTAATCGCCATCGCATTTCACCTCCATGTGAATAAAGACCCCTCTTTTCCTTTATATCGGCCTATCTTACAAAATAGTTAATAAAAATTTGAAAAAAGTGTTTATCTGTGTCAAAATACAAAAGAGAACGGACTAAAACATTAGCACATTCTCTCTTCTTACCTTATTTTAGTAACTTCATTAATTCATCTGTAGCAACACTTCCCCCTGCTGCTTCTTTGTTAGACTCTTGAATCTGTAAATAAATCTCTTTACGATAAATCGGTACTGATTTTGGTGCACTGATACCTAATTTCACCTGATCACCTTTAATCTCAAGTATAGTAATCTCAACATCACTACCAATCATAATCGATTCATTTATTTTTCTGGATAGGGCGAGCATTTACATATCCCCTTTCTTCTCCGACTTATTATTAATCTTATCATATACTGGATATTTTATCATATAATCCTCATTCTCTGCAACAATTTGACAACCTACCCTTGTATCCGAATTAATAATTATTGGAGCTTTTAGATTTGTAGTCATCTTTGTAAGATCAGATGGTACAGTTAATGTTAACAGAATTACAATATTATTATCATTTAAATCACCCAGTGGTTCTAGCAAATTATCATTAACAATCGGATTGTAATCTTCTTTTACCAAACAAGGACTAATAATCGGAAGTGCAAGCTCCTGAAGCTCTAAACTCTGAAGCCATGAAATTGCTGGTCTTGCTCCCCCATCATTATTATATAATATTGTATATTTCGTACAATCCTCAAAACCAAAAATACCATTTTTGAAGGTAAGAACCTTATCCTCATCAAGATTAATCTCTCCAAAATATTTTGTCTTAACTAACATTTATTTTCCCCTTTCCTATAAAAAATATTGAATATTTTATATAAAATCTAATAATGAATTTTGAACAACCTTTGCAGCTGCAGATAAAGAGGCATTATAAATTGTCTCTTGCGATTTTAGCTTAATTACGGTATCTACAATATCAGCATCTTCATTCTTAGATAGTAAATCTTCAAAATCACCTTGTTCGCTGGAAAGACGACTCTCTGTAAGTTCTACACGAGCATAACGAGAACCCAAATCTGCAATTGCAACATTCATAACGTTTTGCTGGTTTGAAACTTCAGTTAGTGCTCGTCCGAAAGTATTTTGAAGTACTTCATCCTTTAATGTTTTCTCTGTTATGAGTACATCAAGCATTTCATTCAATGCTACACTTTGTTCTTGTGTTATTGATGTATCAGCTAACATCTTTTTAACTTCAGATATCTTATGATCCGTATTTAAAACATCATTCACCGAGGTAATGATGTCATCAATCACTCGACCAATGTCATGTGTAATAGCATCACTTCCTTGTGTATTAATTGTCATGGTCTGATTGAAATTAACTTCATAACGAATTTTCTGGTCTGATTTTGTATAAATGATATCTTCGGCATCTTCATCCAACTTATCTGTAACTGTACAATCAAAATAATGTTCTGGACGTAAATCATTCTTAATAAAGGAGTCTTTTTCATAAGTAACGTGTATCTGGTCTAATGCTTTCCACTCTAAATACACATCCTCGCTCATAATGAGCTCGCCAGTATCTGCTAGAAAGTTTACAGTCCCTGGTTCAGGAGTATATGCGCTCGGATCTTTTGAGTTAGTTTGAATGATATCGCCACTAAAGTCCTCATATTCTATATTTCCATCTTCATCATATTCAATATTGCCATCTGTGTCCCTGACTGGAAATCTGATGCCTATATTTCCATCCTCCTCTTGTGGCTTCAAATTATTATAAGCTAGACGTAAACGATAGGCAGAAACATAGTTTGGTTTATTTTCCAAATTTATTGAGGTTAGATTCTCTGGATCATATAAAGAAATATCTACTGCGTTTAAAGTAGTCTGTACAATATCAATATTACTTCCAGATAACTTTTCTGTAATCTCATAATTGTAATCTGTTGTCTCTTCATTAAAAACTAAGCTCGTATCTGTTTTATATCCACTAAATACATAACGTCCTGCGTAGTTTGTATTACCCTCTTGAAATATCTGTTCCTTAAACTGTTGTAAAGTTGCAACAATACTATTACGGTCACTTTCTGTTAATGTATCAGTTGAACCATTAACACAATATGTATGAATCTTTGTTAAAATATCATTTGCCTCATTCATTGCGCTTTCTGTTAGTTCCATCCAAGCGAGTGTATCTGGAATATTTTTTTCATAAAATTGATTTAACTCTGTCAAGTTTGTCCGTAACTTTAACGCTCTGGTTGCAATAATCGGATCATCCGAAGGTTTTTGAATTTTTAACCCCGTAGAATATTGTTCTTCCAGTTTTGATAACGAGTTCTTATTTCCATTAATATTATATAATACGTTATTCGTCATCATTTTATTAGTTATTCTCATATATCCTCCTTCCGAGCTCTATACATACGGTTGATTAACTAGGCACCCATATAATTAATAAGTTTATCAAAGCACTCATCCATTACAGAAATTGCTTTAGCTGAAAGACTGTACGCATTCTGATAGCGAATTAGGTTCATAGCTTCTTCTTCTGTATCAACCCCGCTAATTGATAAACGCTGATTATCTACGGCAGCTAATATATCCTTTTGATTTTCAGAAAAATTGGCTGTTTTCTTTGTATCAATACCAATCTCTGCTACTAGCGTTTGGAAAAACTGTGCTGGTTTTCCCTGCTTAAACATAGAATTATCATCTTTTAAAGCTATTAGCTTTTCCATTAAGTCGTTATTGCCAACACCTTCTGCAATATCTTTTGTAGTAACTAGTTTACTAGGATTATAGTATACTTCATCGGTAATACAAAAATTTTTAGCAATTAATAGATAATAGGACCCATAGTTCTTATCATCATCTACATAGTCACTGGCATAAAAACCTGTCTTGCTTGTAAATAAATAATTATTCTCTTCCTCTGTTGGTGATTGAACGAACGAGAAGTTCTCACCTGTTACTAAATCAGTTCCATTAAAAAACTCAAGCCCAGGATCTCCATTTAAATCAACCCCGCTCTTACATATATCATTAAATGCTTTTGAAAAAGTACGCACAAATTTGTTCAATTCACCCATATAATATGGAATTCCTTTGTAAGAAATACTTTGTCCGACCTTGACCATTGTATCATTCACATCTGTTACAATACCTTCATCTAATGAAAACTCATATTGGAATGTCCCTGTATCTTCGTCCTGCATTACTGCAAAGCCATTGTAATGATACAAACGATTCCCAATTGTTAATACACCAGTTGCCGGTATATTTAAATCCATCATACTATTGATGTTAGTATTGGTTATTGTAATGGTCATATCACCAGAATCCGCAGTTACCTTACCACTAAAATTTTCAGCATTATTCCCATCGCGTACTTCAAATAATGCACGAAGTGTACCACCGAGTGTTGGACTATGGGTATTCACTTTTTGTCCACCTGCCCAGTAGATATCGTATAACCCTTCCATATCATTCATATTTGCTTTTTCAGTTCTAGGTACTACCTGCAACTCATTAGAAATATACGTATCCACTAGTGTCTGTCCATCCATCTTAACTGTAAAGGTAGTTACACCAACTCCATCACCAGCTACTTTTTCCTTCACCGTAATATTGCAATAGCTCGATAATTCCTCTACCATAAGATTACGTTGATCACGTAAATCATTGGAAGTGCCACCTCCAACCTCAAGTGTATTAATTTGCTTCGTAACCGTAGCAATCTGTTGTGATAATGAGTTAATTCGACTTATTTGATTACGAATTTCAAAGTTACATTCTTCCTGTATTTTTTCAAGACTCGATGCAAGAGAATTGATAAATTGTGTCGTACTCTGCGCATAGCTGGCTGCCTGTGTTCGAACAGTCAAATCGGTTGGATTTTTGCTTAACTCGTGAAACGCATTATACATATTATCAAAATTTGTAGTAAAGCCTTTTAACTGTACCTCATTGAAATAGTTTTCAATCGAATTCATATAATACTGTTTTGTCGAATAAGCACCATACATCGTATTATTAATTCGATATTTTTCATCATAATATGTATCACGGACCTGCTCGACACCAGTAATATCAACACCGCTACCTGCCATACCATATGAGCTATTCACACGTAGAGCAGAACTAGCTTGTTGTTTTGCTATCTGTCTAGAATAACCTTCGGTTTCTGTATTTGAGATATTATGTGTCGTTGTATTTAAACCAGCTTGTGATGCATATAGCCCAGACGTTCCAATACTTAATCCAAAAAAAGTTCCTGGCATCTTATCACATCCTTCCTGTTCATTTCTTATTTAAGGATAACCAATCTAATTATTATAGTTTTGTAACAATATGCTCTAACATCTCATCAATTACATTAATATACCGAGCTGCTGCATTATATGCATGCTGGAATTTAATGATATTCGTTAATTCCTCATCTGAGGACACTCCTATTACATTAGTTCTTTGAGTACTGATACTATTTACCATTTCCGCTTGGCTATTCGCAATTGTTTTCATCTTCTCACCTTTAGTAGCTAGCGCGCCTGTATAACTATTATAGTAATCAAAAAAACTATTCTTTGTTAACGTGTTTGGGTCAATTGTCGCAAATGGTGCATTCCATGCAGCAAGTAACTTATCGACCGTAGCAATATCATAATCACCTGTATTCTTATTTGAGCTTAACGGCATTACTGACTTATTTTCCACTAAATTTTGATTCACTGTAATCTCACCGACCGTATATAAAGAGTAATTATTGTTTGCTACTTCCTCATTATAAATATAAACGCCCTCTAGAATATCTCCATTCGATAGCGTAATCTGCTGAGCTGGCATATAACGGTCCATTGATTTACGACTGAATAGTTCCTCTCCCATCGTACCTGGAGGACCATCTTGACCAACTGGTGCATTTTCTGTGTCCAGAATGCGAATTACTGTATCTTCTTCATAAGTATACGTACTTCCATCTGCTAATGTAACTTCAGAACCTGCAGAGATAATAATCTCCTTGTTTGGGCAAAAGATATTATTTAAGGCAGTTGCGATTCCATGAATTAACTGGTCAAACTGTGCTTGAGTTGACATAACAATCGATGGATTAATTACCATATTGTATTCTTTTACTTCTTCTTCATATTTTTTTGTTGCTACGGCATAACTATCAACATCAAGTACACCATCTTCATCGAGATAATTACTCTCTTCTGGTGCAATTGGTATATCAATGTATTTACCAACCTTTGTACCTCGAGATAACAGTAGACCTTTTAAACTTCCAACATCTGTATTATTGGCGGATGTTGGAACATTATCACGATTAAAAACCTCACTATCTCCATATGAGATCCAAATCGGAATCAACATCTCAGAATTTTTCATTATTCCGGATATATCTTCATAGAACGCTTCGTCTCCCATTTCTTTCCTACGTTGCTCAGTAACTGTTACGGTACCCATCTTCATTGCTTCATTTTCTGTTACTAATGGCATGCCCTCTGCATTAACTGTAACTCGTCCATCATCATTCTCACGGTATGTAATGCTTATAATTTTACCTAATTCATCCAATAAATTATTTCGTTCATCACGTAAGTCATTCGCATTTTCTACTTTATTACTTTCATAAAAACATATTTTATTATTTAAGGTTACAATTTCTTCACCAATAGTATTAATTCTTTCAACTAGAGAAGAGACCTTGGTGTTTAAATTTACCTGATATTCACTCAATTGTTGATATATATTTTCAGCTCTCTCAATAAAGCTAACACTCGTTTCTATAAGAGAAGCTCTTTTTACTAAACTATCTGGTTCCTTTGCTAATTCCTGAAGGTTCGTCCAAAACTCTTCCATTGTATCTTGAAAGGGAACTCCATTAAGCTCACCCATTAAATTTTCGATTTCACTTGTTGTTTCAAATTGAGAAGCATAAAAGCCCTGTCTACCTAATTCTGTGCGATATGATTTATCAAGAAAAGTGTCTCTCACCTGACGTACTGTCTGTGTTGAAACACCCAATCCTGTTTGCATTGGGGATATATACGATTGGCCAATTGTACGAAAATGAGACGTCTGAAATACGATCTGCTGGCGAACATATCCTTCTGTTTCGACATTTGCCAAATTATGAGACGTAGTATTCAGAGCATTTTGACTATTTTGCAATCCGGAAGTCCCAACATAAAGACTACTCATTAGACCCATGGATTCTCACCTCACTTTTGCATAATAAATTACTTGCAAATTTACATTCGCAATTTTACCTATTGCTTCGCATCAAACATCCCTGTCTGTGAAGCAGGCATCTCAACTTGAGACGCTCCTCTGGTATAATTGTTACTCCCTGGTGACATCCGTGTGCTTTGGATTAAATTTATATTAAATTCAATCATTTCTAGGGATTGCTGTATTAAAGACTTATTTCTACCATTTAACTCAACTAAATTATTTACTACACCTTTTAAGCTATCATGAAGCTCGGATAACTGTTTTTGTTCCTCTGGTTGCTTCCCTAACAGTTCAATTATTTTTCTCATAGTTAATGTACTTGGATTTCTGTTGATAACAGTTCCAATATTAATAACGACCTCTTCCCGCTTGCGTTCAAGAACATTTATTTTTTCAATAATAATTTGCTCTTGATTTGTTATATGTTGCAAGGAGGTTAGGTCATTATCAATAATAACTCTTGTTTTCTTTGTTGCTATCGGAATAAGTTCCTGATATAACATTTCTTCGGATTGTAATGTTTGGATTAACTCCTGAATTAAACTTGCCAATTAGCAGCCTCCACTCCTAACTAATATTCTAAATGGATTCATTAAAGTAACTTTCAACCATCTTATCAGCAATTTCTTCTAAGTTCACATTGTAAGTTCCAGATGCCATTCTTTGCTTTAACTCATTCACTTTATCTTGGCGAATGTCTGGAGCCTGAGCTACTTCTTGTTTCGCAATCTGAAAATCTTTTCCTAACTGCGAAATTTCAACTCGGTCTTTTTTACTAACAGCATTTGTCTTATTTAACTTTTGTGTACTGTTCTGTTGATATAACTGGCTCACTTTGTTAAATGCATCAATACGCATATTCCTCACCCCTATTCTATAGATTATCACTATGATTTATCATCCGTTCTACCCTATTTATCGGAAGAATCTAAATATTCTTTAGCCAATTTGGTAAAAAAATAAAAATAATCCAAAACGAAAGCTAAGAACGAAAACCAAACATAAGGTTCATTCTTAGCCATTAGTCATATAGATATTATCTTACTGAAAGAAACCTGAGAAATCCAAAGTTGCAAAATAATCTTTTGCAGTCTCTGCACGACGTATACATTGGATTGTTCCGTCTTCCCTCTTTAATAATTCAGCTGACTTTAACTTACCATTATAATTATAACCCATTGCGAATCCATGCGCACCAGTGTCATGTATTACTAGGTAATCCCCTATTTCAATCTTTGGAAGCATTCGATCGATTGCAAATTTGTCATTGTTTTCACAAAGCGAACCTGTAACATCATACTTATAGTCACATGATGCATCTTCCTTACCAAGTACTGTTATATGATGATAGGATTTATACATTGCAGGTCTCATTAAGTTGACTGAACATGCATCTACTCCTATATATTCTTTATAGATATGCTTTTCATGAATTACCTTTGTAATTAACGCTCCATAAGGTGCTAACATAAAACGTCCAAGTTCAGTAAATATTGCAACGTCTCCCAAGCCATTCGGTACCATGATTTCTTCAAAAGCTTGGCGAACACCTTCACCAATTGCAAAAATATCATTGCCTTCCTGGTCAGGTAAGTAAGGAATACCAACACCACCAGATAAATTGATAAATTTAATACTGGCACCTGTTTTCTCTTTTAACTCAACTGCAAGTTCAAACAATGTTCTTGCAAGCATTGGGTAATAATCATTTGTTATTGTATTGCTAACTAAAAAAGAATGAATTCCAAATTTTTTAGCTCCTAGAGTCATTAACTTCTTATAGCCATCAATTAACTGTTCTTTTGTAAAACCATATTTTGCATCACCTGGATTATCCATAATACCATTACTCACTTCATAAACTCCACCTGGATTGTAACGGCAGCATATAGTTTCTGGAATACCACATTCATCCTTTAAAAAATCTATCATTGTATAATCGTCAAGATTGATAATTGCACCTAACTCTTTTGCCTTTGTATACTCCCCCTCTGGTGTATCATTAGAAGAGAACATTACTTCTTGTCCTACGATTCCTACTGCCTCAGTCATTAAAAGTTCAGTCATAGAAGAGCAATCTGTACCACAACCTTCTTCATGTAACACTTTTAATATATATGGATTTGGTGTGGCTTTCACCGCAAAATATTGTTTATATCCTTTATTCCATGAGAATGCCTGCTTTAGCTTTCTTGCGTTCTCACGTATCCCTTTTTCATCATAAATATGAAATGGTGTTGGATAATTACTAACTATATTACGTACCTCATCAAGTGTCACAAATGGTTTTTTCATGGTCGTTTCTCCTTATCATATTGCGCTTTAATGTGGATTACTATATCTCAATTTTTACCAAATGTCAATGTGACATATTCTCAAATATTTTCCTTGAGCAAAGCTTGGATTGCACGTTTTGATGCATTCCCCTTTTCAAACGTATGATAAGTAGCGCAAAACGCTTCATACCTTTCCTGATGATTTCTCCAACTATAGCTCAAAATCTCATCAAGTAATTGCTCTGTTGACATAGCAAACGGTCCAGGAGCCTGTTTTATAAAGTCAAAATAAAAGCCTCTTAACTCGTCCTTATATTCCTCTAAATCGTATACATAAAATATAATCGGACGTTTTAATATAGAATAATCGAACATAACCGAGGAATAATCAGTTATTAATATATCTGAAACTAGATATAGTTCCGATATATCAATGCTAGAATTCATCACACGATAAAAGCCATGATAATTTGAAAAATCTAGTTTTTCTCTTACCATATAGTGATATTTGATTAGAATAATATAATCCTTTGATAATTTCTCATACAATAAATCATAATCAAGCGGTGCATCCATCTTATAGCTTGCCTTATCATAAAAGGAATTATCTCGCCAAGTTGGAGCGTATAATATAATTTTCTTATCCAATGGAAGACTATATTTCTTCTTTAATTCCAATATATCCTGCTTGTTATTTTTCGTAAATAAAACATCGTTTCTAGGATATCCAATCTCTAACATATTTCCCTGAAAAGCAAAAGCATGTCGGAATATCTTACTTGAAAACTCATTCTGTGATATTAAGTAATCCCAAGTAGCTGAATTCTTTTTAAACTCTTTTCGATATTCCTCGACCGATTCTCCACCAGCCATATGATAAGAAGTCATATCCAAAGCAAGCTTTTTCAGTGGTGTACCATGCCAGGTCTGAAGATATTTTGTCTTTTTCCTTTTTCTTATGTAATTTGGAAGCCTTGTATCACTAACGATATAACCTGATACTGCTAATACATAGTAATATCGAAACCTACTTAGTTTTATTGTTCGCGCAGATCCAGGTAGAATTATTTTAGGATTCTCTAATAAATAGTAACAACGATACTTTTTATCTAAATTAAGCTGAACCATTTCTTCATAGATACTCTTTGGATTTCCTCCATAACTTCTCCCTAGATTACTCATAAACACAATTTTTTTTTGGTTAACTGGAAGTATGAAACTCATCGCACGATATACAACTAATATGCAATTTTTCAATATTCTCTTTGCAATCGATTTCATATTTCCCTCCATCAACGTGATATCTTTTGACTAATAATCGGTAAGGATTCAGTTGTCAAAATTACTTTTTTACAACTACATTCATCATTTTGCACATATATAAACTCGCAAAATATGGGATGAGTAACATAATTCAGAAGCATACTGTTATGAAGTCGTCGGTACTTAGGGCCTGTATTTTAGGCCCTTTCGTACCGCTTAGAACTTCATTCATGCGAAAGCAAGTTATGAATGAATTATATAAATCATCTCATTCTCATATTATTTCCTTGCGCAATATCGCGTCAGACCTTCTTAAGAACTTTTGACTAACAATCGGTAAGGATTCAGTTGTCAAAATAACTTTTTTACAACTACATTCATCATTTTGCACATATATAAACTCGCAAAATATGGGATGAGTAACATAATTCAGAAGCATACTGTTATGAAGTCGTCGGTACTTAGGGCCTGTATTATAGGCCCTTACGTACCGTTACGAACTTCATTCAAGCGAGAGCGTGTTGCGGATGAATTATGTTACTCATCCCATTCTCATATCATTTGCTTGTGCAAAATGATGTCAGAAAAAGGCCTATTGAAACTCGAATCCTTACTTCAATTTATCTTTTAAATCATCTTTGATCTTTGTTGTCGATATTCCTTCAGTTCTTGGTAGATATACAACTTCACAATAATCCTTAAGAAAATCAAACTGTCCCTTCCAATCATCGCCCATAACAAACACATCAATCTTATTATCAACTACATCTTGGATTTTTTGTTCCCATGTATATTCCGGAATGACTTCATCAACATAACGAATCGATTCTAGAATCTTCTTTCGATCTTCATAGCAATGATATGCACTCTTATGCTTTATCGAATTAAACTCATCACTTGATAATACTACTAAAAGATAATCACCCAATTCTCTTGCTCTTCTTAGAAGATTAATATGTCCAACATGTAACAAATCATAAGTACCATAAGTAATTACTTTTTTCATCTTTAATTCCTCACTATTCATTATGTTCATCTTCATCCTCAAGTTCCATCTTATTAGTAAGATAAATCGGACGATTTTTCACTTCTATATAAGCTTTTCCAAGATATTGTCCTAATATCCCCATGCAAAAAAGCTGTATACCTCCTACCATCAAAATCAAACAAGCTAGTGATGGCCATCCAGTAGTAGGATCTCCCCAGATTAATGTTTTAATAATTATATAAATTATGGCTAAAAACGATATTATACAAAAAACTATCCCAATAATTGAGGACATTGCAAGAGGTGTAGTTGAAAAACCAATAATTCCTTCCATGGAATACTTAACCAATTTCCAAAAAGACCACTTTGTTTCACCAGCAACTCTTTCAACATTGTTGTAATCAATCCACTTAGTGTTAAAACCTATCCAACCAAAGATCCCTTTTGTAAATCGGTTACGTTCACTCATCTTTAAGATTGCCTCTACCATCTGATGTGTCATTAGACGGTAATCAACGCACCCTTCCACAATTTCAATTTTACTCATTTTCGATAGTAAGCGATAAAATTTTCTTGAAAGAAATGATCGAACTTTGGGTTCCCCTTCTCGTGTAACTCTTTTTGCCGCAACACTGTCATAACCCTCATCGGCAATTCCATGATACATGTCAATTAGCATTGTAGGGGGATGTTGCAAATCTGCATCCAAAATTGCAACATAATCACCCTTTGCACTTTCCAGACCTGCGTACATCGCCGCCTCTTTTCCAAAGTTTCTCGAAAAAGAAATATATTTCATACGCTTATCTTTTTTTCGCAGTTCCTGAATTACTTTTAATGTATTATCTGTAGAACCATCGTTAATAAAGATTACTTCAAACTCTACATCATTCTTCATAATATCTGCTACTCGAACAATTTCATCAAAGAATAATGGTAATACCTCTTGTTCATTAAAACATGGTACAATTGCGGTTAAACGTTTCACAATCCCCCTCCAATATTAAACGCTATACTCCAAGCGCACGATGCAAGAAATCATAAGATGTTTTCTGTAAATCATGAATTCTTCTTCTCAATTCGTCTTTATCCTCAATATCAAACTGATGAATGTCATGGAAATTCTCTGTATTATATACAATATGAGATTCCAAACCAACAGACTTTAATAAATCACTCGTTCTTGCTCCTGTACTTGAATGAAGCATAGATATAAACGGTTTTTCATAAATCAAAGAAAAGACAGTTGCATGGAATGAATTCGTTAATACATATTCCGCATTCTCAATCTCACTTAAAAACTCTGCAGCAGTATCCGTATAATAAGAGCCTAATTCATTACGGAATATCGGTGATGGTTTTCGTTGAATAATTGGTAATCCAATCGCTACTGATAAACGATTTGCAAACCGGACCATTTCCTTGTTTGATTCCATCATATATACAAAGATATAGCGTTGTCCCTTAAATAAACCAGGTTTTTTTAGTTCTTCATAGTCATTTCTGTCCAATAGAAGAGTTGGATCTAAAACTACTTCTACTGGCTTGTCTGTCAAACTTTCTATCGCAGGTTGAGCACTCGCTTCGCGAACTGAAATTGAAGTATATGATTTCAAACTTTCCCGAAATTGGTCTTGGTATTGAGGAAAGATATATTCTCGACCTACACTTGCTGCGTAAGATATTTTCTTAGCTGAATCTTCTGCAAAATCCAACAAATATGCTGGATCAAATCCATCAGTATGATCACTATTCCAAACTTGATCACTGCCGGTAATATAAGCATCCATCCCCAATTTTGCATTCTTTAACTCATCATATGTCTTATAATCTCCAGTAAGTTGAAAACTATTTTTAATAAATTCTTGATATTTTCTATTCTTTTCCACTTGTGCTTTGACACGTTTACGATACTTTTTCTTTAAGATATATTTCATCTTTTTCTTTAGGGTATCTTGTTTTGGTGCTACGTATAATCGATCAATAATTTGAGGATGATAATGTATAACACAAGGTTTTGTACCAAGATTTTTTAATACTTTTTGTAATGCCCAAGTTTGAAGACTGGCACCATAGTTGTGTGCATTATGAAATGTTACAACTCCTACTTTCATTATTTTGATACCTCCTTAAGCACCTTCTGAAAATTAAACTTAGGATTATCACTGATGATTAATTTAACTTCATTGTTGTTAATTGCCTTACATGGAAGCTCAGTAAGTTCCCCTGTTCCTACAACAAAGTCATAGTAACCCATTCTCTTCGCTATATAGTTCGTACGTTTTCTATAATTCTTATTACTCTTATATAACTCACTATTAAAAGATTTAAAGTTAAATACAGTTTTTGCATTAAATGCTTGACACATATGAAAAATAATCTTATCAGTCGAAGATAAATTAATTACAACATCAAACCTTGTATCCCCAAAATACTTATCTTTTTCACGCTTTGCTAGACTATTGATTAACTTTTCTGTACCTTTAGAAGAATAGCCAAACTTAAATGTCTTCAAGCAAGCCAAACGATCTTTAATTGTATAATTTACATCAAAAACAAAAGGAATATAACCCACTTCCTTGTCCAGTTTTGAAAGCATAGACGTTCCCCTACGAGCAGTCGATGATTTCATTGCAAGATAAACATTATACTTCTTTTTATCAAGAGAATTCAGTCGTTCAATAAGATGCTCCGTTACTTCATTCTCCCTAATTGCATTAACAAAGATTAAGACATTCTTCTTGTTCTCATCTCTTTTAACAGGATCTAATGGAAAAGAAGGTTTTTTATCAAAAAATAGAGTTTCGCAAACCTCACTTGCTGTATCTGCACTATCATACTTACAAAACTCCTCAAAGAATTTCGGATATGACGAGTCTTGCAACATTGCATGAGCAAGCTCTTTTACGGTATCACAAATTGGGAATTCTACTTGGTTAAGATCAAGATACATTCCACGATTGCTCAAGTATTCTTCACGATCATACGTAAATAATATGATTTTCTTCTTTGAGACTGCGTAGTCAAACATAATACTCGAGTAATCTGTGATTAATCCATCCGTTGCATTTAAGAAATCATAAGTTTCATATTCTTCTGGAAAAGGAAAAATATGTTTAAAATTGTCATATTTTAAACCTGACTTAACAAATGGATGCAGTTTCACATAGATAACCTGATCCTCGTTTAAATACGTATCCAACTCATAAAAATAATTATATAATTCTGTTATTTGCTTCTTATTCTCTTTTTTATTGAGAAGGCCTCTCCAAGTAGGCATGTAAGCAAATACTTGCATATCGTCAATTTCAAGCTCATTTCGAATCTCATCATAACGATTTGTATTAAAGAATGCAGAGTTTCTTGGATATCCTGATAACATGATCTTCCCATTGAATAAAGGTGCAAGCATATAATCCTCAATAAAGATATCTCTTGAGAATTCATTTTGATATAATAAATAATCTGCACATGCAAAATTTCTTTGTACATTACCAAGACCATACTCACGCTGTGGCACAATACGTCCCATGCCTTTTAATGGAGTTCCATGCCAAGTATTAAGATAAACTTGTTCCTTTTTCTTAATATAGTACGTTGGAAAACTAGTATCAGTAATCAAGTATTTTGCAGTAGCAAGAACCTTTAGATACTCCTTACTATCTGTTTGTATAATATCTACATAATCTATTCCATAGCGAGAAAGGAGTGCATTATATTTATTGACTAAGTTCTCCTTGATTGTTAACATAATATGAAAATCACTATATTTTTCATCATTCATTGCTAAAATCATCTGAAAAATATTACCTGCAATATCATCACCATGCTTCGACTCAAATAAGACGTCCTTTGGATTTACACTGCATTTTTCATAATACAAGGTATAACGTACATCATTTGGTAATTGAAGTAATTTGATTCCTGGGATATGGTTTTTAATATATCGAAGTTTGTTTTTCAACTTCATAAACTTAAGAACGCTATCCTTAATCTTTTTGAAAAATTGTTTTACCTTTTTCATCACCTTTGCAAAAATTACAGGAGTATATTCACGTACAACAGCTGTTCGAATCATTTTACTTCTACTTTTATACTTTTTCAATTTTAATCTTGAAGCCTTAGTAGCTGTATACTTGATATATCGATTATCTCTCCAATCAGGAAAATTCTTTTCCAAAAAGTTCATTGACCGATTAATCATTTCCTTCTTTATATTAAGTTTTCCTTTTGTCTCAGTATCAAAAATAGAATTATAACGAATTAGTAAATGGCGCGTGCAGATATATTCAACCTCTTCCTTAAATTCTTCAAAATTATTCTGCTTTTTCATACCTTCAACAAACAGCTCTAATGCTTTTACAACATCTAATGTTCCTTTACTAAAGTTGCTTAAGAAACTTCCTTGATTGGAACGACGATAGTTATATAATCGGTCTTCAATTACACCAACACTCTGTGCTGATGTGATTAAGCAGTACATAATCGCTAGATCCTCAAACCTCAAATTTTCTGGAAACTTATAATGATCAAACAATGTTCTCCGATATAACTTGTCCCAAGGAAATGGAGAAATATGTGTTAACTCGAATTTTGTATCATGTATATTGAAATTACGACCAATTGCAATATCATATGCTTTGCTAATTTTCTTTTGAACCTTGTTCGTAGTTTCATTCACAAAAACGTCATAATACCTACATATTACAATATCATTATTATCTTTACTTGCTTTTTCATAAAGCAATTCACACATATTTAACTCTAAAAAGTCGTCGCTATCCACAAACATTACATATTCGGCAACTGCTTTTTGAATACCATAATTTCTAGCGTGACTAACTCCATGGTTTTCTGTAGTATATACTTTTATCATCTCAGGATACTTCGACTCATATTCCTTTAATATAGCCAAACTACCATCCGTACTTCCATCATTAACAATAATTACTTCGATTTCTTTTAATGTCTGTTGAACTATGCTTTCTAAACACATTCCTACATACTGTTCGACATTATAAACCGGCATTATAATGCTTATCTTACATTGTGCCAATTTCATACCCTCCTAAATAGGACAAACTTTTATCTATGCTGAATTTATTATACTTCCTTTGCAATCCTTAATCAATAGAAAAAAATTCTTCCTTTCAACCTCGTGCTTATGATATAATATAGATTGGTTTCTTATGAAGGGAAGTATTTACATCATTTTTTCGTACATAATGAAACTAATTTTATTTATAATGTAATACGATAGAAAATTTTCTATTGCACTCAATACATTAGATTTTATTCATACTATTTCCAAAATGCCTAATATTAATCTATAATGTATTGATTTCCTAACGATTCTAAAATCGTTTCTCATAACAAAAAAATATAAGAAAAACAATGTATTGTATTACTTGTGCAAAATAAAAGGAGAAGGGTGAACGAATGGAGCAATATAACGGAAGCCAAATAGTCGTATTAGAAGGACTTGAAGCAGTTCGAAAACGTCCAGGTATGTACATCGGTAGTACTGGAACACGTGGATTACATCATCTGATTTGGGAGATTCTCGATAATGGTATCGATGAGCATCTTGCTGGTTATTGTAATAAAATCGAGCTTGTGTTGCAAAAAGATGGTGGGATTTCAATACAAGACCATGGACGCGGGGTACCTGTAGATATCCATCCAACAAAGAAAATTCCAACTGCACGTGTTGTATACACAATACTACATGCAGGTGGTAAGTTCGGTCATTCAGTTTATAAAGTATCCGGAGGTCTTCATGGAGTTGGTGCTTCTGTAGTAAATGCGCTCTCCTCTAAGCTTATCGTTGAAATTCGCCGTGATGGAAAGATCTATCGAGATGAATACGCTAATGGTGGACATCCTATTACAGAGCTTATCGATGGATTCTTACCTGTTGTTGGTAAATGTACCAAATCAGATACTGGTACTAAAGTTTTATTCTATCCAGATGAAACAATCTTTGAAACAACGGAATTCAAAGCAGATACTATCTGTAAAAAATTAAAGGAAATTGCTTTCTTAAATAAAAACTTAATGATTACATTTACGGATCAAAATACAGGAGAACAGAAAGTATATTGTGAAGAGTATGGCATTAAAAGCTTTGTGTCCTACTTAACCCGTGAAGAAACTGTTCTTCATGAAGAGCCAATTTATATCGAAGGTAAAAGTGGTGATATTGAAGTAGAAGTTGCATTGCAATATACAAGCTCTTATTCCGAACAGATTAATTCTTATTGTAATCGTATCAATGTTGTTGATGGAGGTACACTTGTTACTGGTTTTAAAACAGCATTGACAAGGGTTATGAATCAATATGCTAGAGAGCTTGGAATCTTAAAAGAAAAAGATGAAAACTTTGATGGAAAAGATATTCGTAATGGCATAGTCGCTATTATCTCAATCAAGCATCCAGATCCTCAATTTGAGGGACAGACAAAAACCAAACTAGGTAATACGGATGCAAAAAGCGCCGTTGAGGATGTGTTTGCTAGCGAAGTAACTCTCTATCTTGATAAAAATATAGAAATATTAAAGGCAATTCTTGATAATTCAATGCGTTCTTATACAGCTCGAAAGGCTGGTGATAAAGCACGTACTGCTGTCTTAAAGCAACTAAATGATGTAGATACTAAAAGCAAACTTGCGGCATGCTCTTCAAAGAAACCAGAAGAATGCGAAGTTTACATTGTCGAAGGTGATTCTGCTGGAGGAACTGTAAAAACTGCAAGAAACCGTCGTACTCAGGCAGTTCTTCCATTGCGTGGTAAAATTATCAATGTAGAAAAGGCAACCTTAGAAAAAATCTTAGTAAATAATGAAATCAAATCCATGATTGCATCATTTGGCTGTGGAATTGGAGATGATTTTGATATTACAAAGCTTCGTTATGATAAAATAATTATCCTAACTGATGCCGATGTCGATGGCGCCCATATTAGTACACTTCTACTTACATTCTTTTATCGATTTATGCCAGAGCTGATTGTTGAGGGAAAAGTTTATCGTGGGTTACCACCATTGTTTAAAGTCGAATATGAAGATGCAAACAATAAGAAAAAGAAAAAATCAGAATATATCTTTAACGAATTTGAGTTGGAGAAATTTAAAAAATCTGGAAATCACAAGATATTGAATATCCAGCGTTACAAGGGACTTGGTGAAATGGATGCAGAACAATTATGGGAAACAACTCTGAATCCTGAAACAAGAGTTTTAGCTCAAGTCTCAATATCCGATACTGTGGAAGCAGATGAAACTACAACTCTTCTTATGAGTAATAACGTTCCACCTCGTCGGTCATTTATCCTAAATGAAGCAAAATACGCTACGGTAGATATCTAGAAAGGCTGGTTAATAATATGAAAAAAAGTACTGAAAATATCATACAATTAGATTTTTCAGAAGAAATGAGAACGTCCTTCCGTGATTATGCCCTTAGTGTAATTATATCTCGTGCGCTTCCAGATGTTCGGGATGGTTTAAAGCCGGTGCAACGTAGAATTCTATATTCCATGACTGAGCTTGGTCTCGATCCGAAAAAGCCACATAGAAAGAGTGCTCGTATCGTTGGTGATACGATGGGTAAGTATCACCCTCATGGCGATAGTTCTATTTATGATGCACTCGTTCACATGACAGAAGATTATTCCTTACAGATTCCATTAGTCGATGGACATGGTAATTTTGGTTCTATCGATGGTGATGGTGCAGCTGCAATGCGATACACGGAAGCACGTCTTTCTACTGGTGCTATGACTTTACTAGAGCACTTAGACAAAGGATTAGTTGAATTTATACCAAACTTTGATGAGAGTGAAAAAGAACCTTCCGTATTACCAGCTATGCTTCCAAATCTATTAATTAATGGAACGACTGGTATTGCTGTTGGTATGGCAACGAATATACCAACGCATAATCCTAGTGAAGTGATCGATGGAGTAATTGCCTATATTGATAAGCCGTCCATCTCGACTTCGGAATTAATGAATTATATCCCTGGTCCTGATTTTCCAACTGGTGGCACAATTGTAAACAGCGAGATTATTCCTTCCATCTATGAGTCCGGAGAAGGAAAATTAAAAGTTCGTGCAAAAACAGAGATTGAAGCTGGTGAATACGGGAGAAAGAACATTGTAATCACTGAAATTCCATATACAATTGCAGGAAATAAGACGAAACTAGTGGAAAGTCTTGTGGACTTAATGAAGGATAAAGTATTTGATGAGATTTTCGATGTTCGAGATGAGTCTTCCAAAGAAGGCATTCGAATTGTCATTGAAGTAAAAAAAGACCGTGATATAGAAAATCTATTGAATGGTCTATATAAAAAGACACTCATGGAAGATACTTATGGTGTTAATTTACTAGCAGTAAAAGAACAACAACCAATTACCTTTAACCTAAAAAGTCTGATTATGGAATTCGTAAGCTTCCAAGAGGAGCTTTATACAAAGCAATATAAACATTTACTTGATAAAGCAGAAAAAAGGTTAGAAATTGTAGATGGTTTAATTCGAGCAACTGATGTCATTGATTTAATCATCGAGATCCTTCGAGGTTCTTCTTCAGTAAAACAAGCGAAAGAATGTTTGATTCATGGTACTACTACTGATATCAAGTTTAAATCCGATTCCTCTAAAAAGCTTGCAGCAAAACTAGATTTTACAGAGCGCCAGGCAGATGCAATTTTAGCCATGCCATTAAGTAAATTAATTGGTTTAGAAATACTTAGACTACATGAAGAGAATAAAAATTTGTTGAAAGAGATCGAAGAACATAAGAAGATTTTAGGTAGTCAAAAAGAGTTATTAAAAGTGATTAAAAATAATCTTAGAGAGTATAAAAAACAATTTAACAAGCCTCGTCGTACAAAACTTACGAATATGCAAACTACTGATTATGTGGAAGAGGTTAAAATTGAGGATATTTATATCTTAATCGACAGATTTGGATATACAAAATCCGTCGATGTTACCAGTTTTTCGCGTGCAAGTGATGATAACCTCAAAGACTTTGTTCATACAATAAAGATGAAAAATACGGATCGTCTTTGCATCTTTACTGCACAAGGAAATATGTATCAAGTGAAAGCAGAAAAGATTCCAAAAGGTAAAATAAAAGACAAAGGTACGTTAATCCATAACTTATGTAAAGTAGATAAGGAAGATATTCTTCTCTATATCTCATTTGAACAACTATTTGAGTCGCAATTGATGTTTACTACGAAAAGTGGATTTATCAAGTTAGTATCTGGGATTGAGTTTGAGACGAATCGTGCTGTTATCTCAACTACGAAACTGGATGTCGGTGATGAAATTATATCGATCATCTATTTATCTGGACACATCGTATCACAAGGAGATTCAAAAGTAATTCTTCTTACCGAAGAAGGACTATCGTTAGGTTTCCCTCTTGGCGAAGTTTCTGAATTAAAGAAAACAAGTCGAGGTGTGAAAGGTATTGCCTTAGAAAAAGAAGATAAAGTCGCTTTGGCTACCGTTGTTACTCCGGATATTGAATATTTTGAATATAAATCAGCTAAATTATCAGCTAAAAAAGTACGCAATCGCAAACGTGGTGCGAAAGGACAAAAAGCCAACTTAAGCTAAAAAATACCATCCTGTAGAACTGTCGCACTAAGTGCAGTATGAGTAAAGAATGAGATGCATGATATATTTTCTTCGGCGCGCTATGCTCACAAGCCCACACAAAGAGCGTGTGAGACTTGTAAGGCACTCCGAAAATATATCATGCATCTCATTCTTTTTCGATAGTTGATGAGTGCGACAGATTATTGAGAAAATTTGTAGAAATGTATTTCTCGACGACATGCGGATAAAACAAGCCCACAAAATGCATGTGGACTTGTAAGGTACTCCGAAAAATACCATCACCCTTCATTCTTTTATTCAATATTCAGCTAATGAGATAGCCCCATTGTTTTAGATATTATTTTGCAAAATCAAAATGTTAGTTTTTGCCTATTGGATTACCTTTTTCATTGTAATAAGCACCATTATCTGGTGCAGCTTGGCTCTTTACATCATAATAGGAGCTTGAGCGAATATTATAGCTAGGAGCCTCCTCATTTTCATGTAAGTCAGTGGAAGGTGCGGAATCTAAATTGGGATGACTATTCATCAATTGTTCTGTCTTTGCTGTCGTCTTCTTCTTATCTTGATTATCATTCATGTTTTTCATACTACTTCGCCTTTCTTTCAGACTATACAATTGATAGGAAATCCAAAGAAATTCCTATCAATCAAAAACCAGGTTAACTGTCCTACTTGTCACTTTTAGAATCGAAAATTGTTCGTTTCTATTAATAGTATGAAACTTTCCATCGATAAAAATTCTACATAACACGTTTAATAAAAATTTAGTACGTAGGAACATTATATTTTTTATCTATCACTTAAATTAATCGCTTCGATTGCAACACTTCCTCCACGTACTACTTCTATACGTGATTTAAAGGAATGCATTAACATTTTGATAATATCATCGTTCCGATTCTTTGTTTGAACACACTCTAGTAGAATACTATCCTTTCCGTAGTCCTTTATTGCCACCCCAAAGACACCCGAAATACGAAAAATCTCTGACTTCTCGGATTGAGTTAAGCTGTTGAACTTAATAAACATTATTTCTTTCATATGGATTGCAATATCAGTAAAATCAACCACCTTAATTACCTCAACACTACGATTTAACTGTTTCTTAATCTGTTCAAATGTCTTATCATCACTTGTCAAGCTAATCGTCATACGCGAGATTGTAGGATCCTCCGTTTCACCAACCGTAAGACTATCTAGGTTGTAAGATTTGCTTGAGAATAACCCTGATATTTTTGCTAGTACACCTATTTCATTTTCCACATATAATGAGATCCAACGTTTCTTCATAATGATATCCTCCTAACAATCCATAATCATCTCAGTTAATGGTTTACCACCTGGTACAATTGGTAAAACGTTAGCTTCACGTTCAATGATAAACTCAATCAAAGTTGGTTTGTTTTTATTGCTTCTTGCTACTTCAAATGCATGATCTATATCTTCGATTCTTTCTACACGTAATCCTACTGCATCATAACTCTGTGCAAGTTTTACGAAATCAGGAGCATACTTTGGACATTGTTTCTCTTTATTCGTACAATCACGATTACATTGTTTACGATAAGTTAAGCAAGTACATGAGTAACGCTTATCAAAAAACATTTCCTGCCACTGTCTAACATTGCCAAGATAACCATTATTAAATACACATAGAACTAATGGTAACTCTTGCGCAATTGCCGTTGCCATCTCCTGAATATTCATCTGCATACCACCATCTCCAGAAATGCAGATGACTTCTTTATGTGGATTTCCAATTTTAGCGCCGATTGCTGCTGGAAATCCATATCCCATCGTACCAAGACCACCCGATGTTAGTAATTGTCGATTTTCATCAATCTCGACATATTGAGTCGTCCAAAGCTGGTTTTGACCAACATCTGTTACAATGATTGAATTCTTAAAGGTTTCGTTTATTTTTCTAATAATAACTTCAGGTGTCATACCCTCATACTTGTTCATATGAATTGGATATTGATCTCTCCAATCTTTCACCTGCTTTACCCATGAATTAATCTCAAGACGTTTTGCACCTTCCAATAATTTTTCAATTGCTGCTTTTGCATCTGCAACAATCGGAATATTAACTACAACATTTCTTGAAATTGATGCTGGATCAATATCAACGTGAATGATTGTGGCATTTTTTGCAAACTCGCTTATTTTACCTGTAATACGGTCATTAAATCTTGTTCCTATCGAAAATAAAACATCACACTCACTAATTGCATGATTCGATGCATAGTTACCATGGATTCCAATGTTTCCAATATAAAGCGGATGGTTCGTTGCGATTGCACCTTTTCCCATTATTGTAGTTATAACAGGAACTCCTGTTAATTCCGCTAACTTTGTCATCTCACTTTGTGCTCTAGCAATATTAACGCCACCACCAATCAAAAATACTGGTTTTTTCGCAGCACCAAGTACAGACAAAGCACGTTTAATCTGTCCTGCATGAACTGTTGTATTTGGTTTATAGCCTCGAATATTAACATCGCTAGGATACTCAGCGCTGCCCATAGCAAGCTGTATATCCTTCGGTATATCAACGAGTACAGGACCAGGTTTTCCTGTTCTAGCAATATAAAAAGCTTCCTTAATAATTCGTCCTAAGTCCTTACGATCGCGAACGGTAACTGCATATTTGCATATGTTTCTCGTAATCCCAACGATATCAACCTCTTGAAATGCATCATTTCCAATTAAACTCGTTAATACCTGACCAGTAAAGCATACAAGAGGAACACTATCAAAGTTTGCAGTTGCAATACCCGTTACTAAATTCGTTGCACCAGGTCCACTTGTAACTAAACATACTCCAACCTTACCAGTGGATCGAGCATATCCATCCGCTTCGTGCGCTAATGCTTGTTCATGACGCGGTAAAATGACATTAATTTTGTCTTGATCATAGATTGCATCAAATAAATCAATTGCAGTTCCACCTGGATATGCAAATAAAGTATCTACACCTTCTTCAATCAATGCCTTAACAAACAGCTCCGTTCCCTTAATTTCCATAATTACTACCTCCTTAATTTTTATATTCGTTATGTAAAAACAATGTGTGCATCAAAGCATGCTTTCTTTTGGAAGCTTTGATTAGGGTGACAAAAGTACTTTCCTATCATTTCTTTCGTCATTTTGCACATAAATAGAGTTGCCAAAAATGGGATGACAAACATAAAAAAAGCCCTAAGCTAATTAATAGCTTAGGGCGAATATACCATCCGCGTTACCACCTAAATTCAGAGAAACTCTGCACTCTGCCGATACGAACTTAACGTTGATATCGCTTTCCTTGTAACGGTGGAAACTCCGATGAAGTCTACTAAAGATTTCTCTTGTTCAATTCACTGCTCAAAGGCTACTTCCTAGCATTCCTGCTAAGCATTACGCTCTACTACCTCGATAAAGATTTTCACCAGCCATCTTCTCTCTATAATCTTAGTGAGTAGGTACTCCTCCTCATCATTGCATTTGTTTTATGTATTTTTTAGAGTTTACCATTGTATTTCATATATGTCAATGCTTTTTTTACTTTATTTCACATGAAATGAAAAAACTTCGTAAATCAATAACTTCCAATCTCAGATTGATATTTTTTCTATTTATCGTTATACTAAATATAAATAAATTAAATGGAGAATATATGAGTAACGGTGAATTTGAAAAAGAAAAAAGAGTACAGGATTCCCAAACAGAGCAAACTTATCTTCTTATGTCACAGCACCTGAATGGATGTGGCCGCTTATTTGGTGGACAACTTCTATCTTGGATTGACGAATTAGCTGGAATTGTGGCGATGCGTCATGCTGGTGGTAATGTTATTACTGCTTCCATTGACAATTTACAATTCAAGCATGGTGCTCATATCAATGATCTCATCGTATTAATTGGTCGAGTGACGTATGTTGGGAACTCATCAATGGAAATACGAATTGATACTTATGTTGAACAAAGCGATGGGTCAAGATATCCTATCAATCGTGCATACTTTGTTATGGTAGCACTCGATGAGCGTGAAATACCAAAACGTGTTCCTCGGCTTAAACTAGAAACCTTAGAACAAGAGGCAGAATGGGAAGCGGCGAAAAAGCGAGATGATTTAAGAAAGCAACGAAAAGCAGAAGGCTATTGATTGAAAAGAACTATGATGAAAGAAAGAGAATTATCGTATATTTTCTTCGGCGCGTTTCACTCACAAGCCCACAATATTACGTGTGGGTATGTAAGGCACTACGAAAATATACGATAATTCTCTTTCTTTTCATACTCTTACTAAAATCAATCACAAGCCTTTTTCTTTTATCTTATTTTATTATTTATCTTGCATTCTTTAGATATGGATATGGGTCTACATAAGAGCCATTCTTAACAACACTAAAATGTAAATGAGCTCCAGTTGAAATACCAGTGGAACCACATAGTGCAATGACATCTCCTTGCGATACCTTTTGTCCTCTACTAACTGATAACTTTGAATTATGAAGATAACGAGTAATTAAACCATTACCATGATCAATCTCCACATAATAGCCTGCACTTGAACTATACTCTGCTGCTATAACAGTTCCTGAAAGTACTGCAACTACGTTTGCACCTGTTCTACCGCCAATATCAAGACCTTTATGATAACTACTTGCTCCTTTGGTAGGTGCAACACGATATCCAAAATACGTATGAATCGTACGATCGGATGGAAGTGGCCAAATCATATTGTTAGCATCATATTTTTTTTGCTCCTCCAACTTCATAGCTTCTTCCATTGTCATCGCGTATTTATAATCATAAGTAAAGTCAACATAACTCTTATATACATAGCCAGGTTGAGCATCTACTGATACCTTTACCCATTCATCGAGTTCTTCTAATATTTCCACTTCGTCATCTTGAGCAACTGAAGCAATCTTACTATATTCTGTACCTGCACCTTCTCTAACATTTAGAGTCGTACATGTAGCTTTTGCATACTTTTTCAAATTTTTATCTGCAAAATCTGCAGCCTCTTCCCCGATAATTAAATACTCTGTTTTAACAAAACCTTCAACCTTACCGGAAGAAATTTTTGACCACTCACCTTGCTCACCAATAATAGTAGCAACTGCTTTTGAGTACAAACGTCCAACAATTTCACTATCAGTAGAAGCATCTTGACGAATATTCACATAGTCGTTCACATTAGCAAATGCGAGATCTGCAAATTGTATTGATGTACGATCTACTTTTTCCATTACCGTTCCGCCAACATTAAAAGTTGTCACAACATTACTGATTGAAATTCCATTCTCAGATAGAATCTCATCATAGTAATCGTTAATAAGGGCTGACATACCGCCAATTGCAATATCTGTTTGTTGTATATCTACTGAGTCAGTCTGCTCAGCTTTTACTTGTTTACTATTAAAAATTGAGCTTATCATTAGTGCAAATAACATAACAAGTATTCCTTGTTTCAATCTTTTCAAGTTAATTCCCCCATCGGTAGCTCTTCTATTATAGTTTTATTACACGTATATTACATAAATGTTACAACGCCTTCCACAATAATACCAAAAACCACAAGGAATGTCAACTTTTGAAGTTGATTTCATGCATACTGCACAAATTCTGATTATTTAGATGAATATGATAAGTCTTGAATGGAAACTTTGTCGAATTAATTGACATAAATTTAAAAATAAAGTAAAATATCTTGAGGAAAAATCACAAAAGATTCATAGTTTTGATGTATAATAGCATAGGGTACATACTACATGATTCGTTTGTACTTTATATTATCAAATAAATACTCTATACCCTGTAATATGGGAACGTGAGTATGAAGTTTGGAAGTATAAAATTATTAAGATCCAAGAAATAGCGGAGAAAGAGGTTAAGATGGGAGAAAAAAAGCAAACTGATAATCAAATGAGCTTAAGTAAAGAAAGAAAACTTGCTCGAAAAAAAGAGATTGCGCAAATGAAGCGCAGTAAGGCTATATCAAGAGTAATTAGCATATGCGTTATTGTTTTGTTAATTGCAGGGATTGGTTCACTGATTGGCTATAAAATTTATCGTAAAGCTATTGAAGTTGTACCAAGTTCAGATTTCAGTCAAGGTCTAAAAGAAGATGGTTTTATTGACGGAGTAACAGCAACTGATTATGTCGAATTATGCGACTATAATAACATTACCGTAACTTCTGATGATGTTTCTTACACTGAGGAAGAGTTAGCAGCAGATATAAAAGAGATTGTAGATAAAAAAACAACTTTAGATGCAAACACTGATGCTGCAATTGTTGATGGTGACAAAGTTAACATTGATTATGTTGGATCCATTGATGGACAAGAGTTTGAAGGTGGTAATTCCAATGGTGAAGGTTATGATTTAACAATTGGCTCCAATTCAATGATTGAAGGTTTTGAAGATCAATTAATTGGCCATAAAGTTGGTGAGACCTTTACTATCAACGCAACCTTCCCAGAAGATTATCAACTGGATGAGACTTTAGCAGGTAAAGCTGCAAGCTTTGAAGTTACTATTAATGGTATTTATGTTGCTCCTGCTTTTGATGATGCTTTTGTTAAGGAAAATCTCTCTGACAAGGCTTCTACTGCAGATGAATACAAGGAATACTTAAAAACAACGAAATATAATGCAAAGTTAGATACTTGGTTAATGAATTATCTTAAAACAAACTCTACAGCAACTAGTTATCCTGAAAGCTATATAAAAGATTTAAAAGAAGTTAGAAAATTTATTGATTATTCGAATTTTGAATACAACAAGCAATTATATGAACAAAGTTATGGAATATCACCAATTGCAACTTTTGATGCTTACATTGGTAAATCAGAAGTAGAATATGACAAAGAACTTGCTGAAACTGTAAAACCTGATGCTTTAGAAGCTTTAGTTTACCAAGCAATTCTTGAAAAAGAGGGCGTAGCAGTTACAGAAGCTGACTATATTGCTTACCTTGAAGCTAATGGACAGACAAAAGAAGACTATGATGCAGATGTTGAGCAATTTGGTAAAGGTTATGTAATGCATGAAATGGTAAGAATCAAGGCTCTTGATATAGTAAAAGCAAAACTTAAGAAGTAATTCTACGAAGAGATTTGAGACAAAAAAAGTATGCTTCGCGTCTTTAAAACTATATCTAAAATGGGGTTGTCGTACTAGCTGAATATTGAATAAAAGAATGAAGGGCGAAGGTATTTTTCGGAGTGCCTTACAAGTCCCCACACGCACTTTGTGGGGCTTGTGAGCGTAGCACTACAGCGAAAATATACCATTGCCCTTCACTCTTTATTCATAGTGCCCTTAGTGCCACAACCCCATATTCTTATCATGTGCTTTTTTTATGGTAACAACTGTGATCTAACGTTCCTTCCGTCTGTGCAACACAAGCAGCTACCACCAAGTCTCCAGTTGCATTGGTTGCAGTATGAATCTGGTCTACAATACGATATATTCCCGTCACAAGCCCGATTACCTCAACTGGTAAACCCATACTTATAATCATAGTCGTTCCAATAACAAGTCCAATCTGTGGTACTGCTGCACAACCAACCGACAATAAGGTCGCTTGAAAAATTAAAGAGACCAATTGTCCAATTGTTAAATTCACTCCTGCTATCTGTGCCGCGAATACTACTATCAATCCAAAAAAAATACCCGTTCCATCCATATTGGCAGTTGCACCAAATGGTAATACAAAACTCGAAATCTCCTTTGGTATTCCTAGCTTTTCCTTTGAATTCTTCATTGATATTGGAAGTGCTGCCATAGAAGTACAAGTACTAAAACCAATAAGCCACGACTCAAATGCTACTTTTAAAAAATATATTGGAGATACTTTGACTACAAATAATAAAAGTGGAATATACACAATTAACACTTGTAAACCAGCTGCAATATAGTCAGTCAATATAAATTTAAAGATGTTACCTAAAATAGATGTACCATACGTCGCCATCGCACTTGCCATTAACCCAAAGACACCAATCGGAATATATAAGACAATAATATCTATGATTCGATACATTACCTTAGCTCCTAGCTTAAAGCCTTTCTCGACTCGAACTCCTTTATCTCCAAGTAGTATAATCGCAATTCCCAAAAAAACTGAAAATGTAATAATCTGAAGCATATTTCCTTCAGCAAATGCAGTAATCACATTTAAAGGAATCATATCTAGAATCGTATCATAGATACTTGGAAATTGTGTGATCGTAACTTCTCCAATTTCCTTTCCAAGTTCAACTCCCACTCCAGGTTTAATGATATACGCGACTGCTAAGCCAATCATAATTGAAATTGCACTTGTTATTGTGAAAAAGGAAATTGCCTTAATACCAATGCTTTTTAGCCGTTTTAGATCACTAAGTTCAGCGATTGCGGATACAATGGAAAAGAAAACTAGCGGGACTACAATCATTCGAATTAGCCGAATAAATATATCACCAAGAAAAGCCAAGAATTCGGATAAGTTTGCAATCCAAGTGACTTTAGTACCACCAAGAACACTTAGTATCATACCTGTTGCTAATCCTAAGAATAGCGACCCAAAGATTACTTGCCACATCTTAATTCTTCTTTTCTTTTTTGCGACCATTTACGACATCCTCCACACCATAATAAATGCTTACTAGGTTTATTATGGTTGATAAAAGAGGAAAATATTCTTTACCACTAGACAATGAAATAACCGTTGCTACTACAACTTCTTCTTGTTAAATACAACAACTGAAGTTGTAAGAGCAGCTACCATCAAAACTCCATTAACAATCAAAGGCAAGATAAAATCAGTTACATCTCTTTCTTTACGTAGCAAGGACACATTATCAGAGGATAACATGATTGGATTATATTCTTGTAGCTGTGGAATGATATTAAGCATAAATAAGGCACCAATCACTATTGCTGTTACTAATAGAGCTCCATAGCTACTTTTAAACAAAACTCCACCAAGGATTACAATGGCTGCTAACATCAAACCAAAGAACCACAAGCAAACAGCAGAGAAGAATAAACTTGGAACTGTTTCTTCCCAGAAAAATCTTGTATAAAGATACGAAATTACAAAACAAAAGAAATATGAAAACGTCCAAATAAGTCCTACCGACGTAAATTTAGCTAGTATTACATTTTTTCTTGATAATCCCTTTGTCAGTACATTAACTAATGTTCCTTTACTAACTTCATTTGATATGATTCCACTAAACACAATCACAAAAACGACTAAGCCCATCTGAGGAACATTTTTATAAAATTGCATCCAGGAATCCATAGCTACTGGCTCTGTTATTGTAATCTGTATACCATCTTGCACAAGACTCTTTATAAGATCTGGTAAAAATTTGGCAGTAACAGGACTCAGTACACCAATGATAAAAAAGACAACACCCATAATAAGCAATTTATATGTTCTTGCCATTTCTCTAAATTCTTTTTTTACAAATGCAGTATATGCTCTCATTGTACTACCTCCATGAACATATTCTCTAAGGAAGGTTCTAAAAGCTCATATTTTACAGGGATAATGTTCAAATGGAAAAGCGTTCTCATAATATCCTGCTCACCTCGTTGTATATCCTGAAACGAGAATGTAACGCCTAGCTCTTTTTTTTGCGAATGCTTCGTATACCTCATAATTTTCTCATCCTGCATAAAAGCATCCATATCCTCTAGTTTCTTAAACTCCACTTGCACTTGATTTTGTGCATGCTTTGCTTTAATTTCTTCTAGTTCTCCTTCTAGCACAATGCTACCTCGATTAAGAATAGCAACATGATCACAAATTCGCTCCACATCAGAAAGAATATGAGTAGAAAAAAGTACAGTTGTTTTTTCCTTTACTTGAGAAAGAATCTCTAAAATTTCTTTCCTTCCAATTGGATCGAGTGCTGAAGTTGGTTCATCACAAATTAGTAATTGTGGCTCATTAAGTAGCGCTTGTGCAATGCCTAATCTTTGCTTCATTCCTCGAGAAAATCCACCAATTCGCTTTCGATTGATTGGTAATCCAACCAAGTCAAGTAACTCTTTACTTCGTTTTTGAATCTTCGAATTATCTAATCCCGTAATTTCTCCGCATAGCCGTAGATATTCTCTTGGTGTCATATAATTATAAAACTCTGGTACATCTGGTAGATATCCAACGAATTGATTCGTTTTTGTCTGACCATATGTCACTTTTTGTCCAAAAATCTCAATGGTGCCTCCATCTGACTTCAATAATCCTAACACCATTTTCATTGTTGTCGTTTTACCTGCACCATTCTGGCCTAAAAATCCAAACACGGAATGCTCTGGTACAGAAAACGACAAGTTGTCAATTACTGTTGTTTGTCCAAATTTTTTGACAAGATGATCTGTCTTTAAAGCAATCATTCCTCTTCGCCCCTTCCGAATATGAAATAAGCAACTGGACCTATAATTTGAAGAACTAGAACAACAATCGACCATATTACTCGGTTTCCAATCTTATAATGACGATGTCGCTGCACATGAACAAATGCAGTAATAGCTAGAGCAAGTTCAGCAAGAAATAGTGGTAAAATAACTGGCAAATACTTAATTAATTGATCCATAAGAACTACCTCCTAATTTGAATTGTAGACGTTTTATTATATCTTGATATTCTTTCATTTCTTTTAGTAAAAAAAATGCTGGATGCTGGGTAACAGTCTCAAGTATACTCCTTTTTATATACTCTTCACTCCTTGGTGTCGTTTTTCCAAGTGTCACCTCCTCAAGCCAGGAATCAATCTGATTAAAGTAGTCATCTCCATGTAAAGACGTTAAATCTACTTCACAAGCGACATTCGCAAAACGTTCAAGTAAACAAAGAGCAGACTGGGTATCATTGAAACTACATAATTGCTCAGCTCCTGCCAGATATATAGCAAATGCAGAGTTTGGATGTAAATGATCAATATCGTATAAGTCTACCAAATCTATCGTACGTTTTAAAACTTCTTTCATCCTTTCAGGTTCTTTTGCATACAGACCAATCAATTGTATGGAAGATGAAAGGAGAAATATAATATTTTGATAGCTACTTACTTGCATCGTTTCAATTGCCTTGTTACGATTTCCAAGCATCAAATATGCCTGAGCAATCAATTCAGCTTCAGGTTGCATTGGATGAATGCTATCCCCAAGTAAATCAAAAACTTTAGCAGGATTTTTTAATGAAAGTAATGCGATTGCTTCAATACTTAATGCATCTTTCATTAGAAAGGTATCATTGCTTTCCGTATGAATTCGCTGACATAGCTCAACTATTTCTTCTAAAATATGATTTTGTTGCTCCTTCTCCTGAACGAGCGTATAGTGATTCAAATATAGAGTTGCTATCTGCAAGATCAATGGGAAGCAGGAATAGTATTTGTGCAAGACTTCTTCACATTTCTCATAAACTTCTATAAATGGTTTCTGTGTAAATTCTGTAGCGAACCGATGATATAATTTTTGTATGTCATGTTTTGTCATCTGTGGCTCATAACCAATTAGACAATCAATACTTATATTAAAGTACGCTGCTAATTGTGGGAGAAATGTAATGTCTGGGTAACTCTGCCCCGTCTCCCACTTGGATACAGAGGCTTTGGATACTCCAATATAAGCGGCTAATTCATCTTGGGTAACGCCCTTTTCTCTTCGCTTTTCTAGAATTATCTTTGCAATTCCTAGTTCCTTCATACACCCTCCTTAATGTTATTTTGTATTCAATTACATTTTATCACTTCCTATGATATAATCAATGGATTATAAGTAGACTTCGGTTGATAAAATCAACCATAAGGATACTTTGTAACAATTGCAATATTAACTAACTTTTACTTTTAGGCAGGATGACAAGCCCTCTTAGAATATACTCAAAAGGCACACATTCGGTTGAAGCTTAGCGCTCAACTGAATGTGTGCCTATATCATGGGGCGATATTGATTTAGTTCTCCTTAATCTTATTACGAATCTGGTTCATCAACAATACTAAAGTAACACCCATCAAAATGTGACCTATCCCAGCGAAACCAGAGATAGCAGCATCTGTCATGGTGTTCAGTTCCATCTTCAATACCTGTGCTATACCACGCACTAAGAAGAAGGCTTGAGTGATGTTGAAACCTACATGATAGGTTACGAGAATCTTATTGGTTCTCTTGTTGGCAAAGGCAAAATTCTTTTCCATTAGCAACAGCAACAGGAAGAATAACGTGCCCAGCGCCACATAATGTACGTGCATATAAGATAATGCAGTACGGCCTTCAAAACCACTGAGTTTCGTAAACTCCCGGTAAAACACGCCACTACACAGGCCGAGTATCATGTAAACAAGTGCGGCATTGGTATACTTTTTCATATTAATATCCTCTCCTTAATTCGTCTTACTTTGGTGTTAATATACAACTTCAAAATCACAACTATATACTATGCCCAGTCATAGTGCAACTGTGGAGATAATAACAGTTTGATCGAAAATTGTCAACGGAAAAAGGAGATCGGCAACTTATTTATATTAAGAAAATACGTTCCAAACAGTCGTTTTCTAGTGCATTCATAAACTCTACTGAAAAATCTCTCATATCACTACTCAGATATTCTAACATCTCTTGATTATCATCATACTGTTTCTTTATTAATAATCTTAGTAGGTGATATAATCTGTCTTCTAGTTTCTCTCTTTTATTGTCTAAGAGCCATTCGCTTATCGTATTAGAGTCTTTTTCTGTGAAACCTCTCTGACTACTTGGCTTTCTGGAAATCATTGCTCCTATTAGATTACGCAAAACAATACTGCTTAAGTTGATGAATAACTGCTGATAGTCTGCATGATAAGATTCTAATACAGAGCAGATATACTCTTTAGGAAAACCGCGCAGGAAGTTTTGCTCAATCTCAATATACGTAAGATAGGAATAGATTGCATCCACCCCACATTGTCTTGCCGGGTAGATTAAGGTTGGGTAATCCATAGTTAATATCTGATTCTGTGGCTCAAATTTAGCATCATATCGACGTAAGAAACCTGGTATCCCTCTTAAAAAAGTTTCTGAGAGACAGACATTCCCATACGCTTGAAACACATTTAATATTTTCTCATACAGTTCCTTTACCTGGTATACTTTTTTTATAACAAGCTGATAGCCAAGGTCATATTCTAGTTCTACATCTCTATCATGCAATCTACTAGGCACTTGTACTTCCTTTACATTCTCCTGTTGCCTTAGTTCCTCGATGCAATAAATCACGGCCTCCATCAACTGCCTTGCTTTATCATAGGTAATCGAAGTGCTCTCTTTGCTTGTATATTTTTCTGAGAGCTTTGCTACAACTGGAAGTAGCTCTTCCATAGAATAATCAATCATCAAACTCATCTTCCTCTCTTCTCATAAACCTGAGAGAATCTCCCCTTACCTTCCTTGCAAACTTTTCCAAACTTGTATCCTCTAGATAATCCAAAGAACCCTGACAAACAGTATTAAACTCACTAACCATAAACTCAATCAATTCATCATCACTAAGATCATCCAACGATTCATTCTTATACAAATAAAAGATTTCCTGCAAACTAGAGATCGTTTCAACATAATTATCCTGATAAATATAAGGGGAATCACAGAACGCAAATATTAACTTTTTTAGAATTCCTTCGCCAAATTCTACTCGCTCATTCTCTCGTAAACTCTTCTTATGTTCTTCTAGTAATGTCAATGCTTCCTGCTCAGTTAATTCTAAACCATATTTTTGAGTATATTGATTACAATCCATAACCGGCTTAAGTTGTAACCCTTTATTCATTATAATTTCAAAAAATTGATTCTCGTCCATGCGTATACTCCTTTCCTTGATAACTGATGATTCTACTCCCATTTTACCCCATTATCAAGACTTGAATTTTACCCCATTTTGTGGTAATATATCATTAGAAAAAAGGAGCTAATACACCAACTGATTCTAAAATCAGCTGTACATAGCTCCTTTTTTACTATATTATCTTGATTTGTATTTGTAGTTGTTACGCTTTAATCGCCCATCTCATCTTCGTGGAACGAGCGCGTCCGTTCCTATTGCATTCCTCCGCCGATGGACGAATGACTTCTGTCGCAATCTCAGAATAGATGCCTTCATTATACATTCTTTTAAATGCCTTCTTTACTAGTCGATCTTCTCCCGAATGAAACGTTAGAATAGCAACTCGCCCACCTTTTGCAAGTGTATCGGGAAGTTTCTCTAAGAATGCTTCTAACACTTCAAACTCACCATTTACATCGATACGAAGTGCCTGGAACGTTCTTTGACACGTTTTCTTTATGACTTCCTTTCGTTCATCTGCTGGAATAAACTCTAACACTTTCTCTATCACTTCTTTCAGGTCTGTCGTTGTTTTAATTGCATGTCCCTTTTTTCTACGATTTACAATCGCACGGGCAATCTCCTCTGCATATGGCTCATCGGAATTCTCAACCAACATACCAGCTAATTCTTCACGATCAATTGTTTTTAAACGTTCTGCTGCACAAATCCCTTTTTCAGGATCTAAGCGAAGATCCAATGGTCCATCCACCTTATATGAGAATCCTCGTTCTGGATTATCAATCTGCATTGAAGAAACACCTAAGTCTGCCATCATAAAATTAAAAGGTCCATGCTCCTTTGCAACTTGATCGATATTTACAAAGTTTTGTTGAATAATTGTCAGAATATCAGAACCAAGTCCCATTGCACTCAAACGCTCTCTTGTTTTCACGATCTCTATCGGGTCTACGTCTAACGCAAAAAGATGTCCCTTTCCGTCCAAACATTTTAACATATGCGAAGTATGGCCACCATAACCTAGTGTTGCATCAAGTCCAACCTGCCCTGGTTGTATCTGCAAGAAATCTAAGATTTCTTGTACCATAATTGAAATATGCATACCAGCTGGAGTACTACCCTTATTGATTACTTTTTGTATCGTTTCTTTATACTTTTCTGGTTGATGTTCTTTATATTTCTCATTAAATTTTCTTGGATGAGTTCCCTTATATCGAACTCTCCTTTGATGCTTTTGCTCTTGGTTATCCATTCCATACCTCTCTCTTTATTAACTAATGTATGAACTGATATATTCATTTTATCTGCAATTAGAATTGAAACTACTCATTCATAAACTCAAATTTCTCGATATATGAAGAACTTTCCCTCCATTCTGATAATGAATACACTTCTCCTTCCACAATATCATACTTCAATACCTTGTCAAATTCCATACTTACATAAAACCAAAACCAATTGACTTTATAATCATCATATTGCTCTCCTACATATATAAGAAAGTACTCGTCATCACTTCCATCAAAATTAACAGTATGAAGTGTCCCGTTACTCTCTACTATCATAAAAGCTTCTTTATTTGACTTTTGATATATATATTTCTCTAATTCTTCAAGCTCCGTTACTTCTTGGCGTAAAAAATCTTCTGCCCTTACACTCTCAACTAAATTTTCACCGCTTCCGACTAACTCTTCTTCATTCTCATTTGATGATTTATCCACCTTATCAACAGTCTCAACCTTTTTAATGATATCACTTGATTCAGTTTTAATTTCATCTGAATTATTATCATTACTACAACTAGAGAAGATTAACATGGTCAATATAATTAATACAATTTTTCGCATATAATTCCTTTCTATTTCCTAATATATTTTTACTTGTAGTTGAAAATTGTAGTCAATATTTTTTGTTCAATCTAATTTGTCTTGGAATATACATTTTTTCAAATGCATATTCCAAGAATTTACCTCTTGTTGCTATAAGATTGAATTGTTGAATTAGCTACAGGCTATTTCCCTCGTAGTCCAACTTAGGTCTAACCAGCTTTATATGGCTCTTTTTCATGGTACCTATTCAATACCTTTACTTTATTAAACTCTTTACATATGCAATTGCCTGATCATATTCCTCCCAACTGCTTAGATGTTCAATCAACATTGGTAGTTCGGGATCTAACTCATCTATCTTTTTAATATAGGATGCTAGTTCTGCTCTTCCTGTTCCAGGTAACGTTTCATAGATCTGTACGGTTAATTCTTGTTTCAGATCAAAATCTTTCAAGTGGCAACTTTTGATGTAAGGTCCAAGTGCTTGAATTGCTTCATCCCGATACTTGGAATAAAACATCGCCCTTTCGGGACTGTTTACAAAGTTTACTGGATCAAAATGGACAGCGAATCTATCTCTCTTCACATCTTGCATTAATTTCAGATAACTTTCCGTGCTATCAGGAAGCATCCATTGCATTGGTTCAAGAGTATAATATGTATTCTCTGGTTTCACCTCATCTAATAGCATTTGAATCAATTCTACATTTCTTTTATATAATTCGTCCGAATAGTTTTCAGGATAACAACCGTACCAACACTCACCTGCTGCACCAGATACATTGACACAGCATTTTGCATTTACATACTCCGCAAGTTCTAATTGCCGAATACATATTTCTTTATTCTTTTCTGCTATCTTTTGATCTGGAACAAATGGTGAATTCCATATCCCAACTTCAGCGATAGTAATTCCATAGTCATGAAAAGCCTTCACATATGAATCAATTAACTTCTCCGATGCTTCATAATTGACTGGAAATGACGTCGCTGTTAATCCCTTTTTGTGAAGTAGCTCCGCCCACTGTTCAGGTGTCTCATGTTCGAATACTGAATTAATACCTAGCTTCATCACTAAGTCCTCCTAATATTTGCTTATGTAATTTTGCTTTCCTTGCATCTGATATAAAACAGAAGAATTAATCTCCTCTAATGTACTACAACCACAAAAAGCCATCGTGTATGCCAGTTGCTCCTTCATCTTGTTTATGTAATTTCTCACTCCATCGATTCCATTCTTAGCCAACTCTGGCATAAGCACTCTACCTACAGAAACTGCATCAGCTCCAAGTGCCAATGCTTTAAATGCATCATATCCTGATTCGATTCCACAATCTACAAATACCTTAACTTTCCCATACGGTATCAGCGCTTTCACGATTTCTGGTAGTACGACCAATGGAGGAACAGCCAAAGGAAGTCGGCCATGGTGATGACTCACTACAATACCCTGTACCCCAACCTGGGCACATTTTATTGCATCCATAACACTCAGTACTCCTTTTATGATGAATGGAAGTTTAGTCGCCTCCACGTACTCTCTTATCTCCTTCATCGATTGACATGCCATTCGCTCTCCCATCACGCAGTCATAATTTCCATCAGTTCCAAAAATATGATCGATATCCATTCCGACTGCTAGAGCTCCACATTCATTAGCACAAGCAATTTGAGAAAATATTTTATCCCTGTCTGCATAAGGCTTGATTATCCGAATTGTTTTGGCGCCTGACTCAATAATCTCTTTAAATTCTTCGTTTTCGCACATACCAACCCAATTAACCGCATTAATTTGTTCTGCTGCCTTGGAATACTCCTGCATTCCGTTCTTTCTCTCTTGGACAAACGTCTTTAGATGAGAAAATGCAGGTGTCATAATTGGTGTAGAAAAACTTTCCCCATATAATTCGAATTTCTGAGAAGGAACGACAGAATCAATCAGACGTTCCTCCACAAAGATAGAATCCAAATACTCTCTTGTTTTACTTACTGCATCATTTATTCCTGTAGTCATGTTGATTCCCCCTAACACACTTTTCCTAATTTCTCTCATTTATATATTTTTCTAAAATGTTTCTTATTCTTTTTGTAACTTCTAACCCAATCCTATGGCCAATGCGATTTAACAATCGTTCGCGATTTTCCCTCATAACATCACCAGCATTTTTTGCTAAGATGTAAATATAAAAGACTGGAAGATAATCGGAGTCAAGTTGTAGAATATCTGATATTCCACTAATCTCCTGAAACGTACAAATTGCATCTTTATGATTATAAAAATAGATTGGTTTATCTAAACCAATTGAAATACGCTTAAATAACGTTACCGTGTCATAGGTCTTGATATCTTGAAAGGTAAGATTTGTCTCCTCTTTGACAATTTCTTTTACATATTGTTCAAAATCACTCATCTGTATCTCACGATTATGTCTTGAAATAAAAGATAATACAAATCCCGAACCATGTCTTGTCGTATTCTCTAACACCTCATGAATTGCTCCTAATGCAGTCATATCTGCTTGTAAGGAACCCTCTTTTGATAGCTTTTGGACTTGGTATAGTAGTTCCTCCATCTCTTCTTTCTTTCGAACTAATTCCAATTTCACCGCATCATCGATGATTTTAAAATTCTCACTGCGTTTGATCAGAGAATAATAGCGTTTACTGTTGCGTAGCAATTCGGTTAACCGCTGCTCTAAAACATATTCTTTGGTACCTTCTTTAATTTTATCATTATGATAGTATCGTGTATAATAAATTTGCTTTAATACTGTCATTAACCAAGAATCATTCCACTGGGAAAGCGCATTTGCTTTAATTGCACTCTTTTTATTACCTAATGGGAACCATAATCCTGATATATCAAACGGAATTAAAACTTCGCTTCCTGACGGTTTTCTTGATTCTTTTTCATTGAGGTATTTCGTCACAAGTTCCTTTACAATTCCCTCTAATAGAAAGTCTGTCTTAATTACTCTATGATGATAAATAATATCTTTATAGCTGTTATATCTTCGCTTAATAAAATCTTCTACTGAACTCACCGTCTTTAATGGGAAACAAAAGAATATTTTCCCATTCTTAACAATCAGTTTCATCTCATTGATAATTCTGCTATACTCGATTTTTCCAGTATCCATTCCCGAATTAAGAGAATCCCTTGTCACATAATCTAATCGGTCAGCATCAAGACCAGAATCCAAGATTCGATGTAGATATCGAAATGCTCCTTTTTCTTTGAAGATTCGATTAACACATTCTAATACTAGAACTTCGAATAGGTTCTCATCGTATCGACTCATATCCTCTGTCATTGGAGGAATCACTTTCTTTAGTATACCATCACTAATCTCATCACCCATTTGTTCATGTAACTTTTTATGGTCTTCGAAATACTTTGACATCACAGATAAAAATTCTTTCATGTGATCCTTCTTGTTATCTTTAATATCCTTATACTCTAAATAAACATCCTTTAAAGCAAACTCAACAATATGACTAAATGGTGGATGTCCAATATCATGTAATAACGCACTTGCTCGGATTGATTGCATCAATATCATATGATGTACTCTATACTTTGTAGGAATATTATATGGAATCAGAGAATGGCGTAACTGATCAAACTCAATGTGAGGGATCGAATCAGGTATTCGTCCTCCTAGCTTTTTAATGCAAAATTGAGTTTTTCGACCAATTTCACGTATTATCTTATTTAGCTCTAGTTCAAATATTTCAAAAAACTTATTTAACATAACATCTGATGTGTTTAGTAAAGAATGAAAGAACATGTCGAAGCACAGTTTCATTGTTCCGATCGAATGCTCAAATCTTTTTGTTCGATTCGTTGGAAATGTAAGATAGACCGTAGAGTTCTGATATACATCATGTAACCGATTAAAACCAATCGTAGAAATAATTCGTTTCTCATACTCTGTTAGTGCAATTAACCCATGAATCGTATCGTTCAAATAAATGCCTTTTTTCAAATATAATCCTCCTATAACCACTAGAATATTATAATGTATGATTCCCAAAAATACAAATGTTTAGGTACAAGATTACAAATAACGATATCGGAGCATTTTGTATAAAAAGAAAATCTGAGGATTTACTTTTACAAGAAAAGCCTCAAATGTCCATATGAATCGAACATTCGAAGCTTTTCTCAGAATAAAAAGATTAGCGTACTTTACTTAAATTGCAATTGCGTTTCCTGACAGCTCGAAGATAACTGTATTGATACCTCTTTTTCACTCCATGAAAGAGAATAATCACCCTTGAATCCTTCTATGATAGCATATCCATTCTCATCTGTCTGTACCTGAGTGTTTGTCCACCATTCTTCCTTAATCAATTCTTTTAATTTATTGTACGCTGGTTTTACACTATTGTCTTTCCGAATCACTCCACTAGGTGCACCTAGCCATGCACCATCAGCAAAATCCCAGCCAGTGATTGCTTCTACTTGAGGATGTGAGAATAGAATTCGATACATCTCTTCTATTTCCTTTGCCTGTCTCTCCTCCCCTTCTTTCGTTGAAGGCCATTCAGGAACTTTAAAATCATTCAAGTCCTCGATATGAGAAGGCATAAGGTCACCAGAAATCAATGTATTTTCAGTAAAATGAATTGGTAATCCAAAATGCTCAAAACGCCTTAATACGTCATGAACCTTTTGTGCTCCCCAGTAACCCTGATGCTGATGAGATTGGATTCCAATAACATCAATAGGTACACCTGCTTCAAGACATCCATCGATTAATATTTCGTAAGAAACTGAAGTATTGAAATCATTGAGTAGTAAGGTAGCATTTGGATTTACCTCTTTCGCCGCTACAAATACTTCTTTAATTAATCCAATTCTTCCCTTCATCTTGCAAATTCGTGTGATTGCATTATCATATTTATCGAAATCTGGCATAATTACTACCTCGTTAATTACATCCCACATATCGATAGCACCTTTAAAATTTGTGACCTCACGATGAATACGGTCAATTTGCTTTTCAAAAATTGTTTCATTGTCATATTTTAATAGCCAATCAGCACAAACGGTATGCCAGCAAAGGGGATGACCTTTTACTTTAACCTGATGTGATTGAAGAAATTTCACTGCTTTCATCAGATCATCGGTAAGTGGCTTTCCTTCTTCTTTTTCAAATAAACCCCAGTAAACTGGAACGGTACCATAATTATATACTTCAAGCCATTGATTCACTCGGTCTTCAAATAATTGCTTCTGATCATCTTGTGCATAATTTAAATAAACTAAACTATCAAAAGCTCCACAACCAAATAAGAATTCATGATTTGTCTGGTTTACTTTGATTGTTTGGTTTGCGATTGGTGTTCCAGTTGCATCTATCATTTTCACCTTACAACTTGCTTTACGATGTGCAATTGATTGATTATTATTCATTAGCATCTCCTTCAAATTTCATTATTCTTACTACTACCAAAGTTGTTTTTTAGCTTCTTCACCAGATACAAAAGGTCCTGGTATTGTAGCTACTCCTCGATGTTCCCCAAGGAAATCCTCTTGAAAGATAATTGTTGTGCCATCTGGATTCTCAAATCTTTGTTCCGGTTCAAAAGCATAACCTAAGATATCACTTGTAATAATTCCATTCTTAAAGTCAGAAAGGAATTCATACACATTGGTCTTTAGTGAGTAGTTACCATCCTGTTCTTTAAGTTCAACCATTACATGATTTTCATCATCAATTAAATTCAATGCTTCGTTTTTCCATGCTTTTGCTCCATTAAAATAAGCATTACCATTTATCCAAACTGGGAGATGTGAAAAATGATACTCACCAAGTTTCATCATGTTGGCTGGCTTATCCATCTCGAACCATTGAAGCCATTCTTCATAGGTAGGATACTCATCAAACACATGGGTACCAACTACTTGATTGTCTTCCATCGTAAAGCCCATATCTTCTTTCTCTTCTACATTGGTTACTGGCCAGTTTTGAATAAAGATATTATTATAGATACGATTATCACCATGTAAAATCGACATAAATCCTGCTACTTCAGTCCTATGACGGATATGATACGGTGTGTAACGAGGTTGATTTAACCCATTAATAATGTTATCCGTACCACCACCTACAGAAGTGAATGCACCCAAAATCAAGTTATGTACACAAGCTACACCTTCTGTTGCAATTCTCACGGATGCTTTTGACAACATAATATTGTTATCGATTAATGTCGGTCCATGACTAACCTCAACAAATACATCTTGGCTCATCATAGCTCCTTCCGCAGTCGGAGTTCCTTCTGGAGCATGATTATCATGTAACAGATTCTGTGAAATTCGAGTACCCTGTGCTTGCCAATCGCACCAAATACCCATCGTAGAATGGTGAATATGATTACGACGCATCACTACATCGATAGCCGCATGTAGCTTAATTCCAGAAATCTCAGCACCACCGAGCTGTTGCATATTATTAATGTTATGTATGTGGTTATCTTCAATCAAACTAAATACACACCCCATACGACCAACAATACCTGTCTGCTCACAATGATGAATATGGCAACGTCGAACAATATGACTACCTATTTTCTCCTTAATCCAACCATGATACTGTCCCCTACAAACGGCATCTCTCTCCATCTGTGTTGGACTTTTCACATGCTTATTCGTAAAATAATGATCATTTTCTTCATCATAATATTTACCTAGAGAAATACCACTACATTTGCTATTACTAATCTCACAGTCCTCAATAATCCAGCCCTTAGACCAGTGCGGACCAATCATTCCATCCTGATAAGCAGCTGGAGGTGCCCACGTAGTAGCGGCTTTATTCACATTAAAACCACGAAAAGTAATATAACCAACACCAGTTTTAGAAGGCATAAAGCAATTTCTTCGTACATTGATTTCCACGTTCTCTTTATTCGGGTCTTTGCCTTGGAAGTTAGCATAAATAACAGTCTCATTCCCCTCCTGCTTTGTATACCACTTGTAAATCGACCACTGAGGTTCCCAAGAAGGTTGATATACCTCCCCTTTGATGCATTCCTCAAGTGTTTCTGTTTCATACAGCTGTCTTTCATTCAAGTAAACAGCACCAGTATGTCGAATGACAGGTGCAAAATACCAATCACCACCAACGAATGTAGTATAAGGATTGTAGTTGCCAAAAACACCATTATCGATGCGACATACCCAGACATTATCCTGATACTTTACCCAACTTTTCACTTCTTCAGCACCAGTAATAACAGCACCTAAAGGCGTTTCACTTCTGTATGTAATTCTTGCATCCTCAGTACCAGAATTGATTGGATCCACATATTCTCGATAGATACCTGGTGCAACAACTACCTCATCACCTGGTTTAGCTACCTTAGCTGCTTCATTAATATGCTTAAACGGTGTCTGTATGCTACCATTACCTTCTTTAGCAGCCAAACTATTAACATAAATAATCATAGTTTTCCCTCCTTTGCATCAATTCTTATAATTAATTAGCATTGAATAAATTAATCATATCAAATATATTATGGAATGCAATGGAAGGAATTGATTTTTATTTGTACTATTTTGCTCTTATCTTTTTAAATGGGAGTGTCGCACTAGCTGAATAGTGTATAAAAGAATGAAGGGCGATGGTATTTTTCGGAGTGCCTTACAAGTCCCCACACGTACTTTGTGGGGTTTGTTTCCATCGCGCGCCGAAGAAAATATACATGAGTCCTATTTCTTCTTCATAGCAAAAAATCACAAACGCCTAGCAAACAAACAGGATTGTTGCATGATGCAACAATCCCATTATGATGAAACTATTCCCATTTAAATTTCTTGATTCCAATGATTGTACAAATAATAGCAATAAGTAGCATAAGTAATATCGGTAGGAAAACATCACCGATTGGCAATCCAAGTGTCGCATTCTTTAGTATCTTAATTCCTTGTGTTAAAGGAAATACGTTGACTACTTTTTGCATCATCTCCGGCATTACTTCATACGGTAATGTAGCACCTGAAAAAACTAGCATCGGAAAATATAGGAGACTGGCAATCACTCCTGCTGTTTTAGAATCTTTTGCAATTCCTCCTACCATCATTCCAATACTATAGATTGAAATCATAACAATCAGCCAACCTAGTAAGAACATGAGAATATTTCCTCTGATTCTAAAATCAAAAAATATAACTGCTATTAAAAACAAACTAACGAGTGATATAGCTGCATAAACAACATACATCGACACTTCCACAAGTATTATCTTCGCTGGATGAATTGGTGTAACGTGATATCTTTTTAAAATCTGTTTCGAACGATAATCTGAGATAACAAGTGGCAAGCCCATGACACCACAGGCACAAATTGCAATGCTAGAAAGAGCACCAAAGGATTGGTCTAGAAACGTGTAGTCAGCTCCTTCAAAAGCGGGTTTACTCCCAAACACAATTCCCAATATTATCAAAACTATAATTGGCATTGCAACTGCAAAAATAATCATATCCATTCCACGCAATGACATCTTTAACTCATTTTTCAATAACACCCTAAATGATTTCATTCGCTACCTCCTCGTCTGTAAACCATAAATAAGCATCCTCAAACTTTTCGTAACCACTTTCTTTTTTTGCTAATTCTACAGTTCCATAAAATACAGTTTTCCCTTTCTTTAGGATCAGAATCTCATCACATAATGCCTCAACCTCGTCCATAAAATGTGAAGTTAAGACAATGGATAACCCCTGTTTCTTTAAAGAAGATAGAATATTCCACACGTCCCGTCTTGCTCTAGCATCTAATCCTGTTGTTAACTCATCTAAGAAGACAAGTTTGGGATTTGGGATAAGCGCAAGAATGATAAATAGCTTTTGTCTTTCACCACCGGATAGTTCTTTGACAAATTTGTTTTTCTTATCACTGATTCCGAACTTCTCTAATAAAGTTGCATATTCTCTTGGTTGCTTGTAAAGAGCTGCGGTTATTTCACACAATTCTCCTACCTTGATCAAGTCCTGATATTTTGAATCCTGAAACTGTACACCAACTTGTTCAAATAACGATTTCTTGTCCTTGATTGGATTCATACCAAGAACAGAAAGTTCCTTTACACTACACTTTTTTGTACCCAAAATACTTTCAATCGTGCTACTTTTACCTGAACCGTTTGCTCCAAGAAGCCCAAATGTACTCCCTTCTTTTACTTGAAAGCTTAAATTATCAACTGCAATTTGATCTGAGTACCTTTTGGTAAGGTTTTTTACGACAATGATATCCTTCATTTTCATCCTCCTTAATCGCATCTTTAGAAAACTCATTGTTAATCGTAAGAAATTCAGAGGAATTTCCTTCGATATAACAAGAATAACACCAGTCAAAAGTCTGGTGTTATAGTGGAGGGTTAAAATATTTATTTTTCATATTTATAAGCAATTTCAGTACTTCTTCTGCATTCTCTTTTGCAATCTTTAACGACTCTATCAGTCGATCACAAACATCTATAATATCTTCATCTTCACTTGGAGTATTTAATATTTCGATGGCAACCACATTTTTTACCTTTGAATCAAGAGCATTCAACATTCTTAAGATGGCTGACAACGAATAGTTCGCACATCTTAATGAACGAATCACTTTAAGTCGGTTGATATCTTTTGAATTATAAATTCGATAACCATTTTCTCTTCGTTTCACTTTTAGTAAACCATTCATTTCCCAATTTCGAATCGTATCTATCGTAATCCCTAATTCTTTCGCTACCTCTGAGCGTTTTAATACTTTATTCTCCGTCTGTATTTTACTGCTAAATAACTCATTCGTTATTTGTGCAGCTTCAGTTGCGAATTGAATCTCATTTTCTGCGGTTTTTATATATTCTTTGGCACAGACAATTGCTTCATCAAACTGATATTTAGCTGCATATTTTACTGCAGCAATTATTTTTTTACGAAGTCCCGCTTGTATTATTGGAATTTGAAATGCTTTCTTCGCCAAATGAAACTGATCAATATGAATTTCCGTAAAAATACGATATCCATTGATCTTTCTTTCTGGAACCTGAAGTAATTCCCATTCTTCATACATCCTAACCGTGTTCGGATGCACACCTACTATCTTTGCTATCTGGCTTGTTGAATATGTTTTCATATTTACGCACCTTCTTTCTATCACCCCAATTTATGAGCTAGTACTGTAAATTCACTATTAAGAACGTTTACAAAAATCACATGGAATATTTCTGAATTTCCCAAAAAATAAACTTTCTTTCATATGTTGAATTCTATTTATCTCATTTTGAAATTCACTCAATAAATCTCCTTGAAAGCGCGGTCCTTTTGTAACTATCATTGAATTAATAACCTCATCTGGTACTGGTAGAGATAACCCATCCAACTCATAATTGTCTTTTAGGTCCACCCTTAATCGTACCTCTTTCTCATATGACCATGCTTCATTCTTGACATACCCAATTAACTCATGGGCATTTGCTACATCTCTTAATATGTAGTTACTTGCATTACCACAAGTAGTTATTTCAACATTATCCTCTCCCAGACGGTCCGTATTACAATACGCAATATTACTAATAAATAGATCCAGTTTTTCTCTATTTATATATGTACTCCAATCTATCTGTTTTGTCTTTGGATTTGCTTTATAAACTTTATCAATATTACGTACCCAATTTTTAAATACATTAATTGGGATTGCTACCATTACACCACTCTCCCAAGGTTGTGCATACATGCTCCACATTGCAAGACTTTCTCTTGCTTCCATCATAAAACTAGAAAAGAAGATATTCTTCCAGACTTCAGGTTCTGCATGCTTGTACTCCAATCCATCATTCATATTCGATGGGTTATTTAAGAACCAAAATCCACTGTCGATAATGGATAGAACTGCTCTTAAGTTTGTATAGTGATATACGTATCCATCAATCCCTTTTCTATTTTCAAGCCTTCTTGAGGAGTCTCTAAGATATGCAATTAACCCCTCATAAGATGTAATTAATTTAAAGTCTGTAGTACTCCCTTGCTTGATTAATTGATTGTATGCAATTCCCTCTTGCATTTGAATATATGTAAAATATCCTAACCCCGCATCATTTCTTATCCCAAATATTTTGTTCTCTCTTTTTAAATTCGAAATTATTGTTGATATATGGTTTTCTGTCGTTTGATACTGATTCGCTAAGTCTTTCACTTCGAAATAGTTTTTTCCGTTACTTATCTCATCATATATCTGCTCCTCTAATTGCATCGCACCACTCCTTAACTCGCCTATACATCAGCTTCGACATTAAATTACTTCCTATCCCCATCATCAAGTACATAGTAATGAATACATTTTTATCCTATAGTAATATCCTATCATACTTTGAAGATAAGTAGAAGCGATAAAAAGATTAATATAGGTGATTATTTACAACCATTGTTGTACCTATTATGATAAAATGTAAGCAAAAAAGCTGCAGATTTACTCTGCAGCTTTTTTGCTTACATTTTATCTTTTTTATTCTAAGATTCTTCAAACCGATATCTCTTTAATAATTTACCAAATGCAATACATATGATTGCGCCAGCTAAACCAAGGACTAACATCATAATGGCAGCACCAGAACCTTTACCAGTTCCAAATAAGCGAGTTAACAACTGATTGTGTTGTGCACCAACCATCATTGGTTCGAAGACTTCATCTACAAGTAAACCTCCGAGAAAAAATCCAATTGGTATCGTAAAAAATTGCAGTGAATTACGACAAGCATATACACGCCCTTGCATTTCCACTGGTACCGTTGTTCTGAAAATTACATCATAATTTGCACTCATGATTGGTACGACAAACCATCCAAGAAACTGCCCAATATACCATAATTCTGGTGTTCTAGTGAATGCTAGAAGAAAGTTTTCTATGGTTAGAGAGAATAACATCGTACCTGTAATGACACGCATGCGGTTCTTTGGTTTTGGAAGAATTGTCACTACTAGACTGCCTACCAACGTCGCAATTCCAGCACATGAAGTTACGATTCCTAGTACCTTATCTCCACCATTCTCCCTTGGAAGAACATACGCAGGTAACGTAGCATCAAATGCAGATGCAACTAAATTCACCCCAGCCATGAACAAAATCATATACAGTATCATTGGATTCTTCTTTAAATAGTAAAGTCCTGCTTTGGAAGCTGCGAAAACGGATTCTTTTTTTATAGTCTCAATGCTATTTTCATCCTCTTTATTTAACTTAGGCAGTTTTACAAAAATGCCCAAAGTAAAGAAAGCGATTACAAAAGTAGATAAATCCACAATAATAACACCATCCATGCCTGCTACTGCAAACAGTGCTGTAGCTAACATAGGATGCAATATTGTAGTAAGAGACTGGGAAAGCGAACGTAATCCACTTGTTCTTTGATACTGATCCTTAGGTGTAATTAATGTCATGGCAACATCTGAGGCAGGTCTTTGAATTGTGTTCATCAATCCACTAATTGCATTTAATATATACATATGTACTGGACTCAAAACCTCTGTCTTTAGTAGCACAAATACGACGATCGTTGAGCATGCTGCAAAGAGATCACTAAATAACATAACTTTCTTTTTATCCCAACGATCACTTAATGCACCCGCAAATATGCTCATAAGCACATATGGTGCGTAAGAACAGATGGATAAAAGTGCTGTCTGCAATGCAGAACCCGTCTTTTCATATAACCACAATGTAAGTGCAAAATTGGTCATTGAACTTCCCAATTGTGATAAAGATTGTGTACTCCATAACACATAAAAGGTTTTTAACTTACTTATTTTAATCTTACTTATTTTTTCATTCTTGTTATTCATTCTAACTTTGCTCCTTTGAGTATATTAATTATATCATCAAAATGCAAAGTTCGAGGATATACTTATTCCTCCATGCAGCATCCTCAACCTTTGCATGGAGCTGTTGCAATCGTCAGTATCATATTTCTATTCCTCCTGCTCTTGATAGTTCTATTTTTTGACTCAGATTTAAAATTATTGTTCTTTCATATTTTACCACAATTATCAATATTATGTTACTAAATTTAACTAATGGAAACCAACTTTAAGAGCTTCCTGGTTAACTCCTATATAAATCATATACTAACTACTTGCACTATTATAGTGCTTTACTCCTATTTTCCAAAATATGCGCATGAAGATTGTAAATATAACGATAATTATGCCACCATAGATTACTTCATTTATCGTATTAGTTCCAGTTAACACTTTGGTCGGTAAGGTAGCCATAATTCCATACGGTAATATAATATAAAACAATACCTTAAACCCTCCATACATTACTGTTCCAGGCAGCTTCATACAAAGATCAAGTCCTGTTTCTTCAATTTGAATTATACTATTGGTGGATATCGTAAAAAATGAAATGGTACGAATAATTACCTCCAAATCATAATACAAGATTATCATACCAGTCATTAATACAACATAACAGATACCACTAATAAGTGAAATTTGTAGTCGATTGATTCCAGCTCCATATACAATTAAGAATAGACTAAAAAAAGCCAATGGAATTGAGCCTGGATTAATGCTTTCAAAGGAGATGTGAAACAAAGCATCGACAGGTTTCGTTAAGTATAAATCCATAGCTCCACTTTGTATCTTGTGTGGTATTGAATTGACACCAAAAAAATATAGAATCATATTGATAGCATTTAACATAGAAAATGTTCCAATAAAGATAATCATCTCTCCACGGTCTAATCCACCAATTACATCTACATGCGAATAAACCGCCTCGAAGACAAGTAATTGAATTAAAAACAAACTTCCATCCACGAAAAATGGTCCGAAAAAGCCAAGTCGATACATCATTAATTTCGACATTCGTAATTTTACTAATTCCTTAAAAACTGTAATATTATTTCGATTCATATCATCCCTCTTTCTACAACACATCATTACATTCCTGCACCGTCAAACTGAATTCGATACTTCTGATAAGCACATTGATTTAAGATTCGAAATGCAATCGCCCAAGCTGTAATAATTACAATTCCAAGAAACGCCTCTGATTCACATTTACCAATGAGTAACATAGATGGTAAGTACGTGACATAATAAAACGGCAAGTATTTAAATATACGAATTACTGCATCTGGAAATAGAACAAGTGGAATAATGCCACCTGTCACAAGTGCAATGAGATTATTCTTAATCATCAGAAACGTACTAATCTCTAAATACTTTAGGCTTAAGATCCCAAGATAAATATTAAGTTGTAGCATAAAGTACAGACCTATAAGAATCATAGCAATAGAGCAGCCAATCATGAGAATATTTGTTGTAAACACAAAGTCAATTTGAAAAATGAAAATCCAAACAAACGTTGATAGTAAGTCAAATCCAAGGTAGAAAATAATACTTCCCAATTCCATAAACAAAAAATAGGTCTGCAACCGAACGGGCATTGTCATATACTTTGAAAACGTACCATTGCGAACTGAATTCGTTAACTCATTGCTTACTTTTGCAGACATATCAATTTGTGATAAAAAAGAGCTTATGATGTAATAAGACAACATGCTGGAAAAAGTAAAACCTGACACCTCACTTCTTCCCGAAAAAATGGCTCCCCATAGTAAGTATGCAAACATAATTTTCGTGACAGAAAACACCATAGTCAAAGTGGCATCTGTTCTCCATACAAGCTCTGAACGCAAATATACACTAATTACCTGGAGATACTTACGCATGATATAGCACCTCCTAACTCTTCCTCTTTACTTTGATAGATACGTTCTACAACTGTTCCTATCTCCTCATCTTCGACTAAAACATCAAGAGGCATCGCAGATTTCATAATCAGTTCTAGTACATCGGATGCAATTTCTTTGCTTACTTCCAAACTTAACTTGTCTTGTGTATGCTCGATTACTTTGCATTTTTCTGGCACCAATACATTATTAGCATCGTGAAAGGAAAAGGTTAACCGTTTGCTTTTTTGAAACTTGTTAAATAGCTCTTCTGTACTACCATCATAAATTTTAATTCCATGATTCACTACTACTGCCCGATTGCATAGAAGTTTAATGTCCTCCATATAGTGCGATGTTAAAAGTATTGTCGTTCCACGTTGTTCGTTTACTTCTTTTAGGAACTGACGAATCTGCTTACTTGCAATCGCATCCAATCCGATTGTTGGTTCATCTAAAAATAAAATCTTTGGATTATGTAATAGTGCAATCATTAACTCCATTTTCATACGTTCGCCTAATGATAGTGTTCTAACTTGTACATCTAATAAATCCTTAACCCCAAACAAATGAGTAAAGTACTCTTTGCTTTCTTCATACTTTTTCTGTGATATACCATAGATTTCTTTATAAAGTTTCAACATATCAGCAGTTGTTAGGTCAAAAAATAGCTGGCTCTTCTGTCCCATTACAATTGCATACTGTTTCTTTAACTCGTTCTGTAGTTTATTTGGATAAAAACCAAGTACACTAATTTCACCTTCCGTTGGAGCAATGATTCCGGTAAGTAACTTCATCAATGTCGTTTTACCTGCACCATTTGGACCAATTAACCCTACAAATTCACCCTCTGATACAGTTAAATCTATCCCATTAACTGCTTTCTTTGTCTCATACTCCCGATGAAATAAGCCTTGGATACTACCCTTTAGTCCTTCTCTTTTCTTGTATCTTCGATACTCTTTTGTCAACTGACTTGTTTCAATGACGTTCATGTCCTCTCCTATCCGCATCCTATTATGCTAAAAAAGTCAAAAAAAAACCCTGATGTCGTTTATCTACCGATAATCGCCACCTGAGTAATACATAATTAGTTGATTACAACAAAAAAAGTCCTTTTATAAGCTTTTATTGTAATGATAAAGAGAATAATGAAAACCATCATTCCAACATTGTTTTATTATGTATGCCTGTCAATAAGCTATTACCTGTAAAAACGAACGAATATAAGGTCATAAAATGCGTAAATGCTAACATTATGTCCTTTCTTATATTACTAATTCATTATTTATTTACAGATACACTTAACAAACAGACACCCCTTTTTCTTTTTTTATTTAACTTTATTATATATTGAATTATTTTTTTGTCAACCAATATTATCTAAGATTAAAGTTTATCTTCTATATTTTATGTCCCTTTGGTAAAATCATGTATTTGAGTACTCTTTAAATGTTCTGGCTTTTTTAGAATATCAATAACCGCATCTACACTATCTTCAGGCTGTAGTACAGCTGTAAAACCAAGTAATTCATAATTAATTAAATTAATACATTGACATCTATCTATATATGGCATATGATATTATAAAACACGGAGGTAATATATGGCAATTAACACAAGAAAAACTGCAAATATATTTAAAGCTTTATGTGATGAAAATAGAATAAAGATTCTACAGATGCTCTGCTCGGGAGAACAATGTGCATGTAAACTGTTAGTGGCATTAAAAGTTACTCAACCAACATTATCACACCATATGAAGATTCTTGTGGATTCTGGTATTGTTGTAGGACGCAAGGAGGGAACTTGGATGCATTATTCCATTTCAAGAGAAGGAGTTACATTGGTTCATCAAATGTTAAGCGAGATAACAAACATATCATACGATACAAAAGAGAATCAGTCGTGTCATTGATAATAAATGCGACGGAATTATTTGTATTTGATATATAGATATATTCGAATATTTAAAAGTATGAATTGGAGATGGAAACATGAATGCATCCAACACGGTATGGGAGTTTTTTCAAAACGAAGTTTTAGGAATGAAGTGGTTAAGCAGATTATTAGGTAGTCTGTTCGAAAGCTTAGGAATCAGTACTTCTAGTAAAGTTGGTGGAAGTCTACAGTTTTTTTTCTATGATGTCATTAAGATTATGATTTTACTTGGAGTTCTAATCTTAATTATTTCATACATACAAAGCTACTTTCCACCAGAAAGAACAAAAGTAATTCTTGGTAGATTTCATGGAGTTGGTGCAAATATGATAGCAGCACTTCTCGGAACAGTAACTCCATTTTGTTCCTGTTCTTCTATCCCATTATTCATTGGTTTTACAAGTGCTGGTCTTCCATTAGGTGTAACATTTTCATTTCTTATTTCATCACCTATGGTAGATCTAGGTTCTCTTGTTCTGCTGATGAGCATATTCGGTTGGAAGGTTGCAGTACTATATGTCATTCTTGGTTTAGTAATTGCTGTTATTGGTGGCACACTGATTGAAAAATTTCATTTAGAACATCAAGTAGAAGAATTCATAAGAAATGGAAGTCATATTGATATACCTCAAGAGGAATTACACTTTAAGCAACGAATTCAATATGCTTGGCATCAAGTAATTTCTACCGTAAAAAAAGTAGCACCTTATATCCTAATTGGCGTTAGTATTGGCGCTTTGATTCACAATTGGATTCCAAAAGATTTTATAGTTAATCTATTAGGAACTGGTAATCCCTTCGGAGTTATCATCGCAACCATTGCAGGTGTGCCTATGTATGCAGATATCTTTGGTACAATTCCGATTGCAGAGGCTCTGCTTACAAAGGGGGCACAGCTCGGAGTTGTACTCTCCTTTATGATGGGTGTAACTACACTATCATTACCATCAATGATTATGCTCCGTAAAGCAGTAAAGCCAAAATTACTTGGTATCTTTATTGCTATTTGTACTATAGGAATTATTACTGTGGGCTATATATTTAATGCAATACAATATCTATTGATTTAAATGAGATATTGTGGCTTAAGAAATGATATCGTTGCCCTACTTATAAAGTAAAAATCTGAAAGGAGATTATATATTATGGCATTGTTTGGAACCAGTAAAAACCAAGGTGAAGAAAGGAAAATAACTTGTGCATGTAACGTAGGAGGTGAAAGCACTACAATTAGGGACGAGAAAAATGAAAACACTTGTTGTAATAAGGCTACTAATGGCATCTGCTGCGTAAAAGTGCTAGGAGCTGGATGTAAGTCTTGTCATGAGTTGTACAAATCTACACAGGAAGCAATGAAGAAAATGAATATTGATGTTGAAGTAGAATACATTACAGATATGAAAAAGATTATGACCTATGGTGTTATGAGTATGCCTGCACTAGTAGTAAATGAAAAGGTTATATCTATGGGTAAGGTTTTAAAGACAGCTGAGATTGAAAAAATAATACATACGTTAGGCCTCTAGGAAATTACACAATAGCGAAAGCTATTTGATAGAAATTTTAATATAAAAATACAGAAGGAGATCATTATTATGAGTGAGAAAAGTAACAAAGCTAAGGAACTATTTTTACAAGGATATAATTGTGCACAGGCAGTATCTGCTGTATTTGCAGACAATTATGGCATTAGTCAGAATGACATATTAAAAATGTCTTGTGGATTTGGCGGGGGAATACGAAGTGCTGAAGTCTGTGGAGCTGTTTCTGGTGCTGTAATGGTAATTGGGATGAAGTATGGCAATGGCACAGTGAATTCACCTGAAGTCAAAGCAAGCTGTTATGAGAAAACCGTGGAGTTTATTAATATGTTTCGTGAAAAGAATAAAAGCATAGTCTGTCGGGATCTTCTTGGTCTTGATATTTTCAAAGACGATGGAATGAAGAAAGCACAAGAAGCCAATCTCTTTCAAACTACATGCATCGATATGATAACAGATGCAGTTAACTTGTTAGAACAACTACAATACTAAATAATATTGCTATATGATCCCCTTAAGTTGACAAGGTAAAAACCTTAACTTCTTAAGGGGCTTTTTTACTGCAAATGTCTCAATTAGCTACATAAAAATATCGTCTTTATGTCTCTCTAACAATGGATTTAGAAATTGTGGGTCCATTTTCATGATTAATGTAGAAGTGTTAGTATAGTCGCGCTTTTCATATTTATTAGGGTATACCTTGTATGTTAATCCGTTTACTACTTCTTTATAATAATGGATATCATAGCACATTAATACGAGAAAAAGCGGTGAAAGCTCGGTTTCATCCTCTGTATAAAGATAGTATTCCACCTGACCATCCAGTACGAGCGGAACACTCTGGAATACAGCAACTGTCTGGTTATTTTTATATATGTAAATCTGTATATCATCACTTGATACTGGCACTTGAAATGCTTCATAAATATCATTCCTATAGTAGCATCTAACAAGTTGATATCCTCGCAAACGTCGCCCTGGTACTTTTTCTGAAACCTGAGCTTCGCCACCTATAAACTGATTATTCTCATAAAACTTATACGGGTAATTCATTGGTGGCTGAATATTATTTTTCGAGGAGAAAAATAATGTTTTTAATGAAATCACAGAATAGTCAGGTTTTATATCAATTGGAATACTATTACCTAACCTCAATACTCCATTGAGTGCATGAGTGCCTGGACGATTAGGTAATGGATAATTTAGATACTCTCCAACAATACCATTTGTATCTCTGATTTCCCATCTAGTTCCATACTTATACCACGGAACTACGTTTTTAATAAAAAGCTTCATCATATACTCCTTACTATGCGTGAAAATAGTCCTTCTTTGATAGAATAAAAACAGTACGTAATTCCATATCAGTATAATTTAAACAATGCAAAATACATCCTTTATCTTAGCATTTTATGCAATATATGTCAATTTCACAACAAAGACTCTCATTTTTAATAAAAAATTTTGTTTTTATTTGTAAAATGATGAAGATTATTGTATAATATGTAACAGTAATATACTACAATTAGTCTTTAAAAAGACAATTATTCTAATTTCAAGGAGGAAATATTATGTTTAACAATAACAATGATGCATCTACTTATTCATCAGCATCTGGAAACGATGGATTAAAGTATGTAGTAGTCCAAGTCACACTTAAGGAGAAACTACTTGGTACAGGTTCTGGAAATCTAACTGCGTTAGAAGAAGTCATTAATGCGCAAGCTTCTAGAGGTTATCGTTTGCATACAATCACTACAGCATCAGGTTCCAGTGGTGGTTTTCTAGGTGGAGACAGAATTCAAGCAACTATGGTATTTGAAAGATTGTCATAATAAAAGAGATTACATAGAACTGTAAAGCCCCGAGAATTACATCATTCTTGGGGTTTTACTAATATATCTCTTAACAACCATATTCTAATTATGTAAATTTTACATTCTCTTTAAAAAAACAAACCAGTTGCTCTGCATCCCTTTGATTGGGATGTCCCTTATTAATTCCACCAATAAATCGTAGCGGACCGTAAGTATCATATCCCTTACACCGGAATGATGCAGTATTAGAGATTCCTTTTTCAATCATCTGATTTAAAAAAGTTTTAATATTCTTTTTATTCTTTACGCCAGAGGTAAATATAGTAACGACTCTTTTATTTTTCAGTTCTTCTTTGTATACTTCGATAAGATCTATTATCTTATTATGCGGTTTCGCCATATAGATTCCAGAAGCCAGACCAATACAATCATAACTTGCTAGGTCACACTGATCTACCTCATCCACAGAAACCATATCGAATGCGATCTCTTCACCTGCAAGCTCTAATAATTTTTTTGTGCATGCATGATGGGTCGATGCATATATAATTAATAATTTACTCACCTTTCTTCACCTCCATTCCTTTATTACTCAAACTTAGGAACAAATTTCAAACCCACTATTTAAGAATTCTTTTCTTGTCAAATGCATCTGTTGCATAATGTACTCCTCTTTATTATAAGCAAGGGTTATTAGGCCATATATACTTCCCCATTGAGCAAACAAAACTCTTACTCCCTCTTCTGACATCTGCAATATCCCCTCAAATAAGGAAAAGATAATCTGATTTATCTCCTCACCTTTTTCAAATATCGAATGAAGAATGGAATCCTGCTCTAAGGTTTCCTGGTTTACACATATATTTTCAAAAATAAGATCAAACTCTTCTGGGTAATTCTCCTTTAATCCTACTAATGTTTCACAAATCTGCATGTACCTTCCATGTATTGTTTCCTTTTGAAATCGCTTTACAGTACAAAGTTCTTGATAAAATGCTTCCATCGCCTGCAATGATATATAATTTTTTATCTGTTCCTTATTTTTAAAATAAGTGTAAAGAGTAGTCTTGCTAATCCCTACTTCTTTGGCGATTTCCTCCATCTTTAAAGCTTCAAATCTCTTTGTTTTAAATAACTCTTTTGCCTTTAATACAATCTTATCTTGATTAATCGATATAAGCTCTGGTTCTTTTTTTCTTGCCATGTTCTTCTCATCTCCTAATTATGTAGTTGACTGTTTAATGAATTCTCCACTGCTTTCATAATGACTTTACTTGAATTAGAAGCACCTGTGATTTCATCTACTCTAATTCTTTGTTTTTGGACCAATTCCTCTGTCACTGCCTCTGCAGGTTTTCCTGGCTCGTTATTATGTTCAAGAATATCGACAGAAACAAGGACATGATTTTTTACTGTTACTTTGTCTTTACAAGAGATATATCCTACATTTTCTTCACCAATATATGTTCCATCTGCCACCTCTTGAAAATCAATATCAGAGATTGATATATTAATTACTTGTTCTTTATAAACTAGTAAGCTATGAATCCCTATGTATACATGTCCTGCAAGACAGATTGCCAAACCAAGTGTAACAATTGTATGTACTGTAATCCATTTTGCACCAATTCTTTTCCTCATATAATAGGATGAAACGATGATGAAAGCCATAATGACCATGATTACTCCTAATGCATACATCATAATAGGTCTTTGAAATCTTAATGACCATACAAGAAACAGATGTACAATACTAAGGATCAATATCGTAAATCCAACTAGTTTATGAATCATATGATTCCACTTCTGAAAATGGCTGTTTTTGTGATGCTTTGTGCAAAACATGAGACAAGACATCAGAAACAATACGCCTATAATTATCCCAATTACCATTATTCTTCTCCTTTTAATTAACCATTATTCGTACTCTATGTTTTATTAATTTTACGCTTAGTCCAATTAATTGTCAGTGATTATTTTCTTTTATTTACCAAATTATTAAAAACACGCTCTATGAGTTTCTATGATTTAGAAGAAGTAATTAAAACGGACCTATTATATATAAGAGTTTAACGTCTAATATATAGTAGGTCCGTGTATTTTTATATTACCTATACTTCATCAAAACACTTCTTAAAACATCGATATATTGATCTATCATTTTTGTTGTTACAATAAGAGGACAGTAGGTTCTTATGACTCGATTTGTTGGATTTACCCCAACTACCATTCCTTGCTCAAATAAATCTCTCTCAATTTTTAACATTGTCTCATACGGAATCGTGTGAGACAGCTCCATACATAATAACAATCCAACTCCCCTTACCTCAGAGATCATCGAAAATTCCTGCTGCATTTTTTTATACTTTTCCATGAAATAAGAAGCCACTTCAAAAAAAGATCCTCCTGAACATTACATTCAGTAAGACCTTTTTTATTGGACCTATATGTCTAAACTACTTGCTTTCTATACAACGTTTATTACTCGAACTCAATGTGACATCTATATCTGATATCTACTTTCTTTCCAATAACTGAGATGCCCAATCATAACTTCTAGTATTGTTTGGAATCAGTAACAGTTACTTTGAATGTTTTTGTAATTGATCCAACTGTGATACAAGACTCAGACCGAATAATCTTTCTATTCCTCTGAGTCTTGCCTTTGTATTTTACAAGATTCTAACCTCTTACTTCTACGTGTTTAATTGCTTGTGCAATGGTCTGTCTGATGGATTGTACCTACCTGACCAACTTCAGGAATTGCATTAATCTTCGTATCAATCATACACAGTGACTTCAAATTCCTTTGTCAATGATCCAACTTTGATACTTAATGTTGCTTTACCAGCTTTTTTGAAATAAATGTATAATTTCCAATTATTAGGTTTATAATCATTAGTCAAGGACTTTGTATCAACTGATACGATAGAGTCATCACTAGATGTAATAATAGGAGTTTCATAACAGTTATCTGGTTCTACCGTTAAATATAATGTTTCATACTCATCATAAAGATCATATTCATCAGCGGAAAGGATAATGTCCGTAGCTGGAAGTCTTGTAACATTTACTGTAAATGATCCGATAAGGTTTTCTTCTTTCTTTTCTGTTCCCATATAAAGTGTTACTGTTTCGCTACCCTCTAAAACTCCTTCTACTTCCCCAGTCCATTCATCATATTCATTAGACACAAATTTTAGAACATTATTAGTATCGTCCTCATCATTATCTGAGGTAGAAACAAGATAAACACTATTATAGTTCTCGATATAATAAGAAGGATAGAATCCTTCACCTATAGTAATATCTAAGCTCTTCACTGATAACCCAGGTTTCTTAATATCAACTGTTAATTTTCCAACTGTTCTTGTTTTCTTTTTATATGTTTCCTTAACAGTAACAGTTACCTTCCCAGCTTTCTTCGCTTCCACAATAGTTCCATCTTTCTTAATAACTAATCGTGAATTGTCATTAGAATAATATGTATAGGTTGCATTTGGAATTTCATATTCGATATAACCCAAACTATAGCGACCATATTCTCCATTTTTATATATATCTTTACCAAGAGCGATCGTTTTTACATCAGAACTTGTCTTTGATTTTGTAACGATTACTTTCAAAGTTCCAACCGTCGTTGTTTTCTTATTTAAAGTCTGCTTTACAGTGATTTTTGCAGTTCCAGCTTTAACACCAGTAAGAATTCCATTTTTATCTACAGTTACAATCTTCTTATCACTCGATGCGTAAGTGTACTTTGCCTTACTATTTGTATTCTGCATTTCTATATTGGAATAGTCTTGCTTACCGATTGAAATTGTTACTTCTTTCCATATAAGGCTAGGTTTTGACGCAGCATTGGCAACTGTGACAGGAATAATACTAATAATTAATGCAAAACATAATAAAAAACTTAAAATTTTCAACTTACGATTCATAATGCATCCCCCTATGTGTTTTTTGATTAATTCCATATTTTCTTAAAATTATACAGTATTTTATATTTTTTGTCAATAAATTCTTCTTTTCACCATTTGTTTCTATTTATGACAAACTACCTGTCGATTGAAGGTCAGTAGTAAAACGAGATGTATTTTTGAACGCCCAGAATCAATCTTTGTAAGTGAGAATAAATATTTGTAAACGAAACGCAACTTTTACCCTTGTTTGTAAACGAGAATCTATTTTTGTAACCGAGATGCAGTTTGATTTTTACCTAAATTCGTCGTATTATACTTATATAACTGCATGCCAAAGAGAGGTCAACTCTCGCTCGATTTTTTGTAATTGGAGAATCCACCCCTGTTTTTGTGGCTATGAACAGGTGTTGGCGGCTTAACAGTTTACAAGAAGTATTGGCATCCCTTAGAAAGGCTAGCATAAAGCTGGTATCCACAAAGTGAATCGTTAAAAGACATTTTTCCACCTTACTCCCGATGACAGAGTCCATCTGGACCACTGTTGTATCAGGAATTTTCTTTAGGAACTTCTCGAACTCCTCGTAGGTTCATCCAACACGGCAACTTTTGTTAACTTTGAATTCTGGCTTTTTATATCTCTCTCGAAATCTGACCTTTCTTGGTAGATCGATATTCCGGACATCAAATAGACAAGCATCAATGTAGTTATACATCGTCTTTTCACTGCACATAAGTTCA
>JAEYPP010000062.1 GCA_023410575.1 Bacillota bacterium
TTATGTATCCTTGACAGACAACTTCCATACATGATGAAAAGTCACTAAGCAGCTAATGAATAAATGCCCCGGCGAACTGGGGCAAATAAATTTATTTTTTTAGGACATTTTCAAAAACGCTTGACACCGTAATTTCATAATAATTTACTTCTATGCTCAATTTTCGAAACAAATGACAACTCTTACTTTCTACTTACAATGATGTGTTTTCTGTGAATCTCTTCCCCAAATAATGTATCATAAATGGCATCTAGTGCGACATCTAAAGTATCATCTGTAGGAACTTGCTGTAATGGAAGATACATAATCAATAAATCGATTCCATATAAAGAAACATGAAGGTTGGAATCCCTCAAACCATTTCGACGATAGAATTCTAAACGTCTCTGACAAATCATTCGTTCCTGTTCTTCGATCGCATCTCTTCCACTTTCTACTTCAAATATAATGCTATCATATTCGATTAATTCCCCTTTTAATAATTCAAGAAATTTACTCCCATACCCACAATTACGATATTCTTTACATACACTAAGGTAATCAATTAAAATATTCTTTTCTCCTACTGCTTTTGAAAAAAAGGCATACGCAACAAATTTCTCATCGTGAAACAGACCATAGCAGACATAAAGTTCTCTCTCCATTAGATTTGTTATGATTTTAAGTGGTTTTTGTTCCTCAGGTATAAAATCTTTGATCAGATGTTCATTATAAATTGTTGTAACAAAACCTTTCTCTAACCGTTTTATATATAACATTATATTACTCTCCTAACCATATCCCCTCTAATGGTATAATACTACACGAATATTATTATTATTTCAAATCAATTTCTATTCCCCTTGTCATTCTACCTATAACTGTGCTACACTAAAAAACAATTTAGATATTTAAGCAGAAAGGAAGAAAATCATGTCAGAAATTCACATTGATCCAACATTTTATACTTCTGCTCCAGAGGGCACCAATCGTCTCGAAAAAGAAATGCGTACGTATCAACTACTTGATTCACTCTCGATTCCATATGTTCGCTTAGATCATGATGTAACTGCGACAATTGAATCTTGCCATAAAGTAGAGGAAATGTTTCAAATCCAAATATGTAAGAACTTATTTTTATGTAATTCTCAGAAAACTAGGTTTTATTTGCTTATGCTAGCAGGTAATAAGAAATTTAAAACTGCGGAAGTCTCTCGTCAGATTAATTCACCACGACTGTCCTTTGCGAATGAAGAGTACATGGAAAAGTATCTTGATTTAACACCTGGCTCTGTTACCGTGCTAGGTCTTATGAATGATAAAAATAACGATGTCCAGTTATTAATTGATAAAGATATTCTAACAGAACAATACTTTGGATGTCATCCATGTATCAATACTTCAAGCTTAAAACTTAAAGTGGCCGATCTAATAGATAAAATCTTACCCGCCATTCATCATGAACCAATTATCGTAGAGCTTTCTGATAAGTAGTATAGAGAATAAAATATGTATAAAAAATGAGCCTAATAATATTTTTTTTCGAGCTATTAATAAGTCCACACACATTTTGTGTACTTGTGAGCATAGCAGTCGAAAATTGTATTATTAAGCTCATTCTTTTTCTACTCTTTCTCAAAATACGTTAATTATTTGACAGGCCTTTATGCACCTCTTAATCAAGTACCGCATTCAATAACTTTTTCGTATACTCTTCTTGTGGTGCTTCAAATAACTCCTTCGTTTCACGTAACTCTATTAATTTCCCCTGGTACATTACCCCCACACGATCACATATCTTTCGTATCACTCCCATATCATGAGAAATAAATAGGTAAGTTAGCTCGTACTCTTGTCGAAGATCAAGTAAAAGTTTTAAAATCTGTTCCTGTACAGTTACATCAAGCGCTGAAACAGGCTCATCAAGAATAATAAATTCTTGATTTAGAATAATCGCCATTGCAATCGCAACACGTTGCCTTTGTCCACCACTTAGATTCTCTGGATAGCGATCTGCATATTCATTTGATAAACCAACTCTTTCTAACATTGCATATACTTTCGTTTTACGTTCTTCTCTTGTGAATTTTTTAGAAAGTTTCAATGGTTCCTCTAACAACCAGCCAATTTTTTTCGAAGGATTTAAACTGCTATAGGGATCTTGAAATACCATCTGTGGATGATTACAGGTTAGTTTAACATAGCCTGTTACATTCGTATTTAAACCTGCAATTGCTTTTGCCATCGAAGACTTTCCACAACCACTCTCACCAACGATACCAAGTATCTCGCCTTTTTTCATTGTAAATGATACACCATGTACAACTTCCTTTTTTCCTCTCTTACCAAAAAGTCTTTCTCGCTTTTCCTCATAAGAAACACATAAATTCTCAACTTTTATGGAGATAGAGTCTTTTAAGTCACCCATTTTCTCATATTGATCTATGAAATGTTGTTCCTGTAAGGTATGCACCAATAACGAAGCTTCCAACAATCTCTTTGTGTAACCCTTTTGTGGATTTGTAAAAATATCATGAACCGTTCCACGCTCCACAATATTACCTTGATACATTACAAATACTCGACTGCATATACTCTTAATAACTGCCAAGTCATGGGATATTAGAATAATTGTTGTTTGATGTTCTTGATTTAACTTCTTTAATAACTTTAGAACCTTTGCTTGTACTGTTACATCCAACGCTGTTGTTGGTTCATCGGCAATTAAGAGACGTGGCTTACATATCATTGCCATCGCAATCATAACACGCTGTCTCATTCCTCCACTCAATTGATGAGGATATAGTTCTAGTAAGCCTTCGGAATCTCTCAATCCAACCTTATTAAACATTGTTATAATTCTCTTTTTCCGCTCTTCTTTCTCCAATTTTTCATGAAGAAGTAGCATTTCCTCCATCTGATAACCTATCGTTAACACTGGATTTAAAGAACTCATTGGCTCTTGAAACACATAGGATATCTCATTCCCACGGATTTCTTTAAGTTCTTTCTCTGACATCTGGTTTAACATTCTTCCATCAAAACAAATGTCTCCATTCAGAATTTTTCCTTCAGCAGCTAAAAGTCCAACTAATGATAATGCAGATACACTCTTACCTGAACCCGACTCTCCGACAATACCTATAATCTCCCCTTGCATAATATCAAAAGAAATCTTATGAACAACAGGAGTCGCCTGCTTTCTTAATCCAAATCCTATTTCTAAATCTTTCACCGAAAGTAGAGGTTTCACTATCTCATTCATGTTGTCCTCTCCTTTCATTGATTAAGCTAAATCCTAAGACTGTAATTACAATGATAAGTCCAGGAAATATAGCAAACCAAGGAGCGTTTAACAAGTAACCCTGCGCTTCAGATAGCATCCGCCCAAGACTTGCATCTGGTGGTTGAACACCAAGGCTTAAATAACTCATACCTGCCTCAGCTAAAACTGCATTATTAAAGCCGATTGTAATGGAAGACATTAGAATCGTTCTTGTATTCGGGAGAATATGTAAGAACATAATTCTCGCATGGCTAGCACCCATCAATCGTGCATTCTTTACATAATCCATCTCTTTTTGCTTGATAAATTCACTTCGCATGACACGCGCAAAACTAGGAATAAATAAAATTCCAAGTGCTAGAATAACGTTATACTTACCAGTTCCAATTAAGCTAACGAATACCAATGCTAACAAAATACTTGGAAAAGAGGCCACACAATCATTGATTCGCATTATAATTTCATCGAAAATACCACCATAATATCCGGTTACTGCACCAATTACACATCCAAATAAAGCGCCAATACTTACGGTTAACGCACCTACAAAAAATGTAGTTCCTGCACCATCCATAACACGGCTCAAGATATCTCTTCCCATATAATCAGTTCCAAACCAATGGGCCAAGCTTGGTGCTTTATTCTTTAGTGTAACGCTCATCGCATTTGGATCATATGGAGTATAAAAATATCCCACTATAACAAGTAGCAAAGCAATTGAAACAAGCACAAATCCAATTACTCTATTACTATCCCATTTTCTTTTCAATTTCTTTGCTCCTTCCTATCGTTTTTTTAGACGTTTTATTTAAGTAACTCTCGGATCTACTTTTCGGTAAAGCATATCAACGCCAAAATTAATCAGTACAACAATCGCAGAAATATAGAGAACTGCTGCCTGAACAACAGGATAATCACGATTAAAAATCGCAGTTACTAATAATCTACCCATTCCTGGAAGATTAAACACCTGTTCTACAACGATACTTCCTGCTAAGCTTTCTGCAGTAATCATTCCAAGAAACGTTATTATTGGCATCAAAGCGTTCTTTAAGACATGTCGATACAATATTACATTATTTGTTTGTCCCTTGCTTTTTGCAGTTCTTACATAATCCATTTTATGTTCACGAATAACGGATGTTTTCAAAAATTTTACCATCATCGCAATCTTTGGTATGCTAATTGCTAACGCTGGATAAATCATATAAGATAGAAACGAACCGAAATTTACCGATGGTTTCACATAGCCACCAGGCGCAAACCATTTTAAGATAATGCCAAACACTAAGGTTATGAGTATACCAAGAAAGAACGAAGGGATTGCCATAAACAACTGTGTTAATAACGTAATAAATCGATCAAGAATGCTATCTTCTTTTTTAGAAGCCAATATTCCTAATGGCAATGAAATTGTCACAATAAACAAAAAGGAGATTGCAGCCAACCAGATTGTCACTGGTAATCGGTCTGCAATCAAAGAGGATACCGATACATTATACTGTGTAGAATCCCCAAAGTCTCCTTGTACAGCACCACTTAAAAATCTGCCATACTGCACAAGAAGATTATCATTTAATCCCATCTGATCTCTTAGCGCTTCGATTTGTTCATCGGAAGCTTCTAGCCCGAGTTTAGCGATTGCGCTATCTCCTGGAATCACTCGGAAAGCAAAGAATGTAACGAGTGAGACGACGAACAATGTAATAATGAGAGATAATATTTTTTTCAACCACTTCATTGCATTCTCTCCTTTCCATTTTTTATACTCACTACGAGTGGTGTTTTAATTATAAAACTTTTGTTCTTTACCCTATTATACTTATTTTATTTGACATAATGTACTAAGGACATATCCTGTACATAAACTGGATAGAATTCATAACCAGCAAGATCCTTATTAATTGCTACAATATTTGCAGCGTCCTGAATAAAGATAGAGGCTGCATCCTCTGATAAAATCTGTTGTAACTGTTTATAATAAGCAACTTTCTTAGCATCATCTGTTTCTACAATTGCCTTTGCATAGATTTCATCGTATTGTGGATTGGAGTAATTAATAAAATTCTTTGGGTCGGTTGAAACATATCGAAAACATACATTACTTGGTGTCATATTAGCATCTAAACCAATAATGGTAGCCTCATAATTACGTTCCTTATAAACATCAGAAAGCCAACTGGACCATTCCACTAATTGTATCTTCGCATCCACTCCAACTTCCTTTAATAATTCAACAATCACCTGGGCAGTATCGACATGGAATTGATAATTAGAAGGAACAGCGATCGTAAAACCGAATCCATTGGCGTACCCGGCTTCACTTAACAATTGCTTTGCTTTTTCTACATTATACGCATATTGATTTTCTAATTCAGCATCATAGTACTTTTTAAACTGTGGGAAAATTGGTGAGCCAACGATGGTTCCATTTCCTTCTGCTACCATCTCTAAAATTAATTGACGGTCAATTGCATAATATAATGCTTGACGAACTAGCTTATTATCAAATGGTTTTACTGCATTGTTTAGATATAAACCTTGCACCAAATTCATTGAACCCTTCTCAATATTGAATGTACCTGACAACTGATTTGCTTGTTGTGCAGTTAAGTATGGATAAATATCAATTTGCCCAGCCATTAATTCCATAATCGCAGATTCTGTATTTGCAGATATCTTAAATGTCACTTGATCAAGATACGGAATTCCCTCAATATAATAATCTGGATTCTTTTCCACTACAATATTTAGCAATGGGGTGTAGGAAACGAACTTAAATGGACCTGTACCAATTGGTTTTGTATCCATCTGCTCATAATCTTTTGGAATAATAGCACAAGTCAAATAACCGACAACATCGTTATTTGGCTCACTCAGTTTAATCTGCATACCTGGTTTTCCATCCTTCGTTGTGTATTCCTCGACCGACATAATACAAGAAAGCGCCCTCTCAACTTGAACTTCGGGGTCCGAATTCTCAAGCAAGCCGGCGCAACGTTTAATCGAATATATAACGTCATCTACGGTTACAAGTGCTCCATTATGGAATTTCACACCTTCTCTTAAAGGAAAGTTAAGTGTCATCCCATCCTCGGATACAATAACATCACTTGCTACTGCAGGGACTAAATTACCATCTTTATCAGGCTTAACTAAGCCTTCGAACATGTTAAATAATACTTCTTTAGTTCCTGCCGCCTTTGCTTTGTGTGGGTCAAGACTATCCAAATCATTTTGAATACCAACAATAATGGAATCATCATCATCGCTTTTCGTACCGCCACTGCATCCACAGAGTGCAATCGAAAGATTGATAAGGAGTAAAAAAAGAATACTTTTTGATTTCTTCATGATGAAACCTCCTAAATGATTTTCTCTCATTATTATTCAATTTTCTTGCTAAGGTTATACTTAGCTTTTTTATCATAATACAATCAATTTAATTTAGCAAGAAATTTCTCTAAACTGTAGACATCTGAATGAACATATGATAAATTTGTAATGTTATGGAACAAAAATGGAAAGGATGTTTATCGATGAAAACGTATCAATCAATGAGCAAAGCTGAGTTAGAGCAATTGGAAGTAACTTTGCAACAACAGTATAAACAATATCAAGATAAGGGCTTAAAATTAGATATGTCAAGGGGAAAACCTTCCAAAGAGCAATTGGATTTGTCGATGGGTATGATGGATGTTTTAAATAGCGACTCCGTTCTTACTTGTGAAGATGGCACTGATTGCAGAAATTACGGTTGTCTTGATGGAATTAAAGAAGCAAAGGAGCTACTTGGAGCAATTAGTGAAGTTCCTGCTGATAATATCATAATATATGGTAACTCTAGCTTAAATGTAATGTATGATTCAATCTCTCGTTCCATGACTCATGGTGTAATGGGAAGTACTCCTTGGTGTAAACTTCCTAAAGTTAGATTCCTATGTCCAGTTCCAGGCTATGACCGCCATTTTGCAATAACAGAGCATTTCGGAATCGAAATGATTAACATACCAATGACTCCTAGTGGTCCAGATATGGATTTAGTAGAACAATACGTCAATAATGACGATGCTGTAAAAGGTATTTGGTGCGTACCAAAGTACTCTAATCCACAAGGTATTACTTATTCTGATGAAACAGTTCGTCGCTTCGCCCATTTAAAACCAGCAGCAAGTGATTTTCGAATCTATTGGGATAATGCTTATTGTGTTCATCACTTATACCCAGATCAACAAGATTTTTGTTTGGAAATACTAGCTGAGTGTAAAAAAGCAGGTAATGAGGATATGGTATTTAAATTCACTTCAACCTCAAAAATAAGCTTTCCTGGTTCAGGCGTTGCAGCGATTTCTACATCCAAAAATAATATATCTGATATTAAGAAGAGCTTAACTTTACAGACAATCGGACATGATAAAGTAAATCAATTACGTCACGTTCGTTTCTTTAAAGACTTAGGTGGTGTCCATACTCACATGATGAAACACGCTGATATTATGAGGCCAAAGTTTGAAGCAGTCTTAGATATATTAGAACAAGAATTAGATGGCCTTGGCATTGCTTCTTGGATCAAACCACTTGGTGGTTACTTTATTTCTTTTGATTCTATGGACCACTGTGCAAAGGCAATTGTTCAAAAGGCGAAAGAAGCAGGTGTTGTTATGACAGGTGCAGGTGCAACCTATCCATATGGCAAGGATCCTTTTGATCGTAATATCCGTATCGCACCATCTTTTCCAACATTAGAAGAATTAAAAACTGCCGCTGAGTTATTCGTTTTATGCGTAAAACTAGTAAGTATTGAAAAGATACTCGCATCAAAATAAATCGATATCTCTTTGTTCGAAACCAGCACACTCTTTTGTGGGTTTCTGAATAAAGCGTATCAAAGAAACATAAATTTAAGCGCATTCATTCATATTCCAAAAAGGTGCTGTCACATGAGCGACAGCACCTTTTTTATGAACACACTTATTAAATTATCCTAAAATCACTTCAACTTTATGCTGTTTTCCATCCTTAAATACAGGAATGATATTACCATCGATAACATTTCCATCAACTGTAAGCTTAGCTACACCAGTGGAAACATGATTTGGATTCTTAATTGTAATATCGAATACATCACCACGGAATTCACGTACAATACGGTATCCTTCCCAATCCTTTGGTATGGATGGATCAATCAACAAGCCATCATAGTCTGGTTTAATACCAAGAATGTATTGTGAAATTGCAACAAAGTTCCAAGAAGCTGTTCCTGTTAACCAGGAGTTCTTAGCTTCACCAAAACGTCTTGCATCTTTACCAGCTATCATCTGCGCATATACATATGGCTCAGTACGGTGAATCTCAGAATACTCTTCTGTATAAGCAGGTGCGATTCTTGTATAATAGTCAAATGCCTTATCACCACGACCAACAACTGCCTCTGCACACATAATCCATGCGTTGTTATGACAGAAGATACCTGCATTCTCTTTATAACCACCTGGGTATGTTGATATCTCACCATATTCTATATAGTATTTCGTAAACGCTGGGTTATTCAATACAAGACCATACTTTGTTCCAAGTCGCTCTTCTACGGAATCCAATGCCTTTAATGCTTTTCCATCTTCTAAACCACATTTGCCCAGAACGCAGAATCCTTGTGATTCAATAAAAATCTTACCCTCTTCACATTCCTCGGATCCTATCTTCTTTCCAAAATCGTCATAAGCACGTAAGAACCAAGCGCCATCATATCCTTCACGCATAACGACTTCACGCATCTTCGTTACTTCGTTATAAGCTCTTTCTGATTCGGCTTTATTGCCAACCTTGTTCATAAGAATTGCGTACTCTTCTCCGATATAAGTAAACATACCAGCAATCATTACAGATTCCGCAACTTTTCCATCTTTACTAGTTGCAGTCTGGAAAGATTCACCTGATTCAGTTGAGAAACAGTTCAGATTTAAACAATCATTCCAGTCAGCGCGACCGATTAATGGTAATCCATGAGGACCCACATTTTCAATCACATGATTAAATGCTCTCTTAATATGATCAGATAATGGCTGGGCTAATTCATCCTTGTTATCATAAGGAGTCATAACATCTAAAATTGAATAATCTCCTGTTTCCTTAATATAAGATGTTACTGCAAGTATTAACCATAATGGATCATCATTGAAATCACCACCGATTTCATCATTTCCCTTTTTCGTTAATGGCTGATACTGATGATATGCACCACCATCTGGTAATTGAGTTGAAGCTAAATCAATGATTCTTTCTCTTGCACGATCAGGTATCTGATGTACGAAGCCAAGTAAATCCTGGTTAGAATCTCGAAAGCCCATACCGCGTCCAATACCTGACTCAAAATAAGAAGCAGATCTTGATAGATTAAAGGTAACCATACACTGATACTGGTTCCAGATGTTTACCATACGATTTAACTTATCATCCTCATGGAATAACGTATACTTGGAAAGTAACTTCTCCCAGGAGTCTTTTAACTCAGATAATGCTTTATCAACAGATTCTGATGTAGCAAATTGAGCAATCATCTCTTCTGCAATCTTTTTATTGATTATATTGCTACCATTTGGTGCTTTCGTGGACTGTAATAAACCAGTCTCATCTGGTGTACCTACTTGATACTCCCATTTTTCTTCTAGCTTATTCTCAACATAACCTAAAACAAATACTAGATCTTTACTCTCGCCTGGTTCTAGTTCTACTTCTATGCAATGTGAAGCACATGGAGACCAGCCATCTGCAACAGAATTCGTTGATTTTCCATTCATAACTGCTTTTGGATTTTCAAATCCATTATATGTGCCGATGAAGCTTTCACGATCAGAATCAAAACCTACGATTGGTGAGTTAACTGAGAAAAATGCATAATGATCACGACGCTCTTTATACTCTGTCTTATGATAAATAACTGAGCCTTTGATTTCAACTTCACCAGTGTTGAAATTACGTTGGAAGTTAGCAGAATCATCTGCAGCGTTCCATAAACACCATTCAATGAATGAAAATAATTTCACCGTCTTTTTCGCATCTGTAGTGTTTGTTATTGAAACTTTATGTACTTCGCCATTATAGTTTAATGGAACAAAGAAAACGACTTTTGTTTCAATACCATTTCTCTTTCCTCGAATTGTTGTATAACCCATACCATGACGGCATTCATATTCCTCTAATTCCTTCTTTGCCGGTGCCCAACCTGGCGACCAAAAATCACCATCATCATATAAGTAATAGTAACGTCCACCACCTAAATCTAAAGGAACATTATTATAACGATATCTAGTGATTCTTCTCAGTTTTGCATCTTTATAAAAACTATATCCCCCTGCAGTATTAGAAATTAATGAAAAGAATGCCTGTGAACCTAAGTAGTTAATCCAAGGATATGGAGTCTCTGGGGTAGTAATGACATATTCTTTGTTGTTGTCATCAAAATAACCGAATTTCATATTATTCTTCCTTTCTATATATTATTTTATAATATAAAACGTTTTAGTAAACTGATTCATAATCGCATTATATAACAAAAAGCGAGGTTTCACAAGCATACTAATCAACAAAAACATGAATCATTCCTTGTGAAAAGTATACGAATCCTGACGAAATTTTCGTAACATTGCGTTTATACCCATATATTATCTAACGAAAACATTTCGTATATTATATTTTATAACTATCCTAACTCGAAAAATTTCGGTTATGAATTAGTTGTTAGGGTAAATTATATTTTCATGTTGACAACTAAAATTGGATGTTGTACCATATTTTTAGATAGGTAACTATTTAGAAAAAACAATCATTAGGAGAACTTTATGATGTACATATTCTAAAAAACAGAGTCTTTCATTGTAGCTAATGAAAAGACTTATTTTTTTGTCATGATATGTCTTTTAACGATTGTTACTGAAAATGGATGCGTATGCATGCATTTTTGAATTAAAATTATACATGGAGGATAAATCAATGAGTAAACAAAAATTCGCCATCGGCGAAGAAGGTATCTACGATGCAAAAAAACTAGGTGTACCAAAGATGTTATTACTTGGACTACAGCATGCTTTTGCGATGTTTGGTGCTACTGTTTTAGTCCCAATCTTAACTGGTCTTAGTGTCTCTACTACCCTCTTAATGGCTGGATTAGGAACACTTCTATTCCACCTCATAACAAAAGGAAAAGTGCCAGCATTTTTAGGCTCATCCTTTGCCTTTATAGGTGGATATGCTGCCATTGCACCATTATTAGGACCGAATCAAGAACCTAATCTTGAGATGCTACCTTACGCTTGTGGTGGTGTCTTCGTAGCTGGCTTTGTTTATCTTGTATTAGCTACTTTTATTAAGTTTTTTGGTGTTAAGAAAGTAATGAGATTCTTCCCACCTGTTGTAACAGGACCTATTATAATTTCAATTGGTCTTATCTTAGCACCTTCTGCTATCAATAACTGTAATACAAACTGGTTACTTGCAATTATCGCTTTAGGTGTTATCGTAATATGTAACATATTTGGCAAAGGTATGATTAAAATAGTACCAATTATGTTAGGTATCGTTGTTTCCTATATTGTAGCATTATGTATTGGTGCTGTCGATTTTACCCCTGTAAAAGAAGCAAATATAGTTGGTCCTCCAATTAGCTCTGATGCATTTATGAAATTTTCACTAAGTTCTATCATCTCTATAGTCCCAATCTCACTAGCAACCATGATGGAACACATTGGTGATATTTCAGCCATTAGTGCAACCACCGGAAAAAATTATATGCAAACTCCTGGCTTACACCGTACTCTTATTGGAGATGGTTTAGCTACTAGTATGTCCGCTGCTTTCGGCGGACCAGCCAATACTACTTATGGAGAAAACACTGGTGTACTTGCATTAACTAAAGTGTATGATCCGAAAGTCATGCAAATTGCAGCTTTATTTGCGGTTATCTTATCTTTCTTCCCTAAATTCGCAGTTATAATTAACACAATACCTCCTGCAATCACCGGTGGTGTTTCCTTAATCTTATATGGAATGATATCATCCGTAGGAATTCGTAATGTTGTTGAAAATCATATTGATTTCACAAAAAGTCGTAATTTAATCATTGCTGCAGTAATCTTAGGTTGTGCTTTAGGCTTTAATGGAAGTGAAGCTGGTGCTCTAGTCTTAACCTTTGGAAAACAAACAATCGAGTTATCTGGACTTGCTGTTGCCGCAATTGCAGGTATTTTATTGAATGCTATCTTGCCTGGAAATGATTACGTATTTGAAACTGAGGATAAACATGATGAGCTTACTTTTAAAGTTTGATTTTTGTATTTAGCTATCCTTATTACTTGTTTAAGTATTGTCTGCCAACGAGAGAAACCTATGGTTGGCAGACAATTTTTATAATAATTAAAACTCTTTTAATCATATTCTAACTCAATTTTATTGACAACCAACCCCATATTTACTATAATTTGTATAGCCTAACCAAAAGGAAATATAAGGAGGAGAGAAGATGTCAGATTATAACAGTAACAATTATACACCAACAGAGCCGGTACCCACAATAGATAAACCAGAATTTGAGGTTCCACCTCTACCAGCTCAATTTCAGGATTCTGGATATCCGCCAGTTGATTTTCAACAACCTGTGAATTTAACAAATGGAATGTCACCAAAGAAAAGCAAGAAAAAATTGGTAGCAATCATATCAACTTTAGTTGGAGTAGCTGCTTGCGCATGTGTTGCTATCTTTGCTGGCCCTAAGATTATCGATGCATTATCCAATTCTTCCAAAGGTGCTCCAATTGATCGATTAAAAAGCTCCTTTGAATCTTTATCAAAAGAACTTTCAGAATCTGATAACAATGCTCAAACAACAGAATTAAAGAACTTCAATGCAAAGTTAAAGGTGGATTTAAGCTTAAGCGATACGATTGTTAGTATGCTTCCTGCAGAAATTGCTAGCCTTAAAGAAACAACACTTGAATTAGATGCAACGAATTATGAGAAACAAAACTATATTAAGCTGGATTTATCAACTCCTATAGCAAAAGCACTCTCGCTTAATTGTTATTTGAATTCTGATGATTCTAATATATATATGCAAATACCTCAATTATCTGATTCTTTTTTATCTACAGGGATTGATATGACAGAAATGTTCTCAGTAAATCAGTCTCCTCAGATTTCAGGTAAAGAACTTGCTACATTACTTGATGATGAAGTAAATACTTTTTTTGATGCCGCCAAAGATGTAGAAATAGATGAAGATTTTTCTGTGAAGGTAAACGGTATTTCAACTAAGTATGATAAGATAACTTTTTCTATGAACGGAACTGAGTTAGGTAATACAATTTATAGTTGTTTCGAGAGATTAACTCAAGAAAGCTATATAAAGGAAGCTTTTGTTGCATATAGTCTTAGTGAAGGTGGCGTAACGTTGGATGAAATTCTTTCACAAGCAAAAACTTGGGCTAATACTAATAATACTGGTTTTACTTTTGAATTCTATCTTAATGATGATGATAAAATCAAAGGACTTATCATGTACCCAGATATTGATAGCAGTGATGCTAAGATTAGCTTTATGATTGCAACTGATGATGATGACTCCGCATTTGAGTTCTATGCAAGCGAAGATGATGTTAAATTATTTGCACTAGATGGAACTTCGAATAAAGCAGGCAATGCTTGTTCAGGTAATATGAAATTTACTACCTATACTAATGGCATCGCTGGTTCTGCATTTGAAATTACATTCAAAGATGTTATTAAGGAAAAAGAATCCTTGAAAGGTAACTTTACGTTAGCAGGTTCTGCATTAAGTGGACTTTCCATATCTCTAGATATTGATAGTAAATCTACCGAAGGAAAAGTCGTATTGAGTGTTGATATGGCGACAATGAATATGGGTACTCTTGCAATTGATTATTCAAAAACAGATGTAACTTCTTGTCCAACACTACCAACAGATGCAATAGTATTTGATGCTAATACGCAGACAGATGATTACCTTGCTACTGCAGATTTAATGGGCTTTATAACAGATTTCTACAATGCTACTGGTATCGATTTATCCTCTTCACTGAATAGTGATATATCTTATTAATATTTGTTTAAATAAGTAATACAACGAGGTTGTGTATTGACTGATTGAAAGTCAGCTAGTACACATCCTCTTTATTTATGCTCACATAAATCAATTTTTGAGCTGATTTTACCTTAGCTCTTCCATAGTTTTATAATTTTACTAATATTTAATATTTTATTTCTTTTTTTTCATAGTGTCATATGCTAAACTGTTACTATTACAATGAAAGAAGGAAGGTATCCTATGGCACCAAGAACACCTAAGGTAACACGACTTGATGACAATGCAGAGATATACAAACGCCGTGAAGCTAAAAGTGAACGCGAAAAATTGAGTGAATTGAGTTTTTCAGGTAAGGTTGAGTATTTTAAAAATTATTATTTATCAAAATTATTAGCTGGTATCGCTATTGTTGGTATAATAGCATGGATTCTTATTACCGTATTGTCACCACAAACAGAAGTTGTATTAAGTGTAGCTATGGCTAATTATCCTATTCAACTTGAATATATCGATCAGATGACAACTGATATGAATGAGACCCTTAATGTAGATGCAGAAACTCAAAGAGTCTTTTTTGATACAGGATATGATTTAGTTAATGGTGAAGTTGCTTCACTTCAAAAATTAAGTACTTATCTCTTTGTAGGTGAAATTGATATTTTTATCGCACCCGAATCGCAATTTTTAAAATATGCTTTCTCGAATTCATTGGCTCCACTTGATTCTACATTAACATCAGAATTATACAATACATTGACAGACGATCAGCTTTTTAGTTGTAAAACGAGACTAGATGACGAGGATTTTCCACAGGATGCCCTAGGACCTGAAGGTGTCTTTGGTATTTACATTCAAGATTTACCTATGTTTGACTATTTTACCCCAGAAAGTATAGAAAATGATCCTCCAGTGATAGGAATTCCCTATGAAGGAAAGAATAAAGAAAATGCTATAGAATTTATACGTTATCTATTAAATATGGCTAATGATAACAAATCTTAGGAATGGCAAAAATACAAAATAAAAAGAATGGAAGGCCAATGTAATCTTTAATGCATTGGCCTTCCGCTCTTTTTATTTTTCTGTAATGTATCCTAATTTCATAAGAAGTTCTGCGTTTAAAACAGCACCACCCGCTGCACCACGTAATGTATTATGTGATAAACCAACGAATTTGTAATCAAATACTATATCTTCGCGAAGACGTCCAAGACAAACGCCCATACCATTTTCATAGTTACGATCAAGGTTAGCTTGTGGTCTGTTATCTTCTTCAAAATATTTAATAAATTGCTTTGGAGCGCTTGGAAGATCAAAATCTTGTGGAAGACCTTTATAATCTGCCCAAGCCTTTAATATTTGCTCTTTTGTAGGCTTTTTATCAAAGCTAACAAATACTGCTGCGGTATGACCATCAGAAACTGGTACACGAATGCACTGTGTTGTAATAACTGGTGTCTTAGCCTTTACAATTTCACCATTCTCAACCTTACCCCAAATACGAAGTGGTTCTTGTTCGCTCTTTTCTTCTTCTCCACCAATGTATGGAATTACATTATCAATCATCTCTGGCCAATCTTTAAATGTCTTGCCAGCGCCTGAGATAGCTTGATATGTAGTTGCCACAACAACTTTTGGTCCAAACTCTTTAAGTGCATGTAAAGCTGGTGCATAACTTTGGATGGAACAGTTTGGCTTTACAGCTATAAAACCTTTTGTTGTTCCAAGACGCTTTCTCTGACTTTCAATTACTTCAAAATGTTCTGGATTGATTTCAGGTACAACCATTGGAACATCAGGAGTCCAACGATGAGCACTATTGTTGGATACAACAGGTGTTTCTGTCTTAGCATATGCTTCCTCAATTGCCTTAATCTCTTCTTTTGTCATATCAACTGCACTGAATACAAAATCAACTTTTTCTGCTACTGCTTCAACTTCATTAACATTTAATACCAACATTTTCTTTACTGCTTCTGGCATTGGAGAACTCATCTTCCAACGGTCTCCAACTGCTTCTTCATACGTCTTTCCAGCGCTTCTAGGACTAGCAGCAACCGCTACAACCTCAAACCATGGATGATTCTCAAGAAGTGAAATAAATCTTTGGCCTACCATACCAGTAGCACCTAAAATACCAACTCTTAATTTGCTCATAACGTGCCTCCTTAATCTTCTCAATTCAATTTTTACTAATTCACGTACACAATTTCGTTTTTGTATTTGTGTGACGAACATTTGTCTTTCTGTTGAATATACTATACCATTTGTAAAGAAAAATCAACTAGATTATTCCATTATATGATAATTTTGTGAATAATGTCCTTCTAAGCCCATATCAAGATTAACGTTTTGTAACTATTTTAGTACCATTTCTCGATATTCATCCATCAACGATACTAATTGATCATACGATTCTACTTCATTAACAAGACTACGTAGACGTGTTGAACAAGGATACCCATGAGTATACCAAGCCACATGCTTTCTCATCTCGCGAATAGCTGTATATTCACCTTTATAATCGATTGCCATGCGAGCATGTCGTAAAATCATTCCAATGACTTCTTCCATTGTGGGCTTTTCCTCTAACACTCCGTGATTTAGATACGTATTAATTTGATGGAATAACCATGGATTTCCACGCACTCCACGAGCAATCATAACAGCATCGCATCCTGTCATTTCGATTATCTTTAATACATCCTGCGGTGATTCTACGTCTCCATTTCCTATAACAGGAATCTTAACTGCTTCTTTCACTTGACGTATCACGTTCCAGTCTGCTTTTCCCGAATAATACTGTTCCCGTGATCTAGCATGAATTGCAACTGCTGCACCACCACTCTGTTCAATCACTTTTGCAACTTCGACAGCATTTACGGTATCTTCTGTAAATCCTTTACGGATTTTTACCGTTACCGGCTTTTGAATTGCTTTTGATATTGCCGAAACAATCTCCCCGATTCGTTTTGGATTTTTCATCAGAGCTGATCCCTCTCCATTATTTACGACTTTAGGAACTGGACAACCCATATTAATATCTAGAATATCAAAATTCCTCTCTTCAATACGCTTTGCCATCTCGCTCATAATATATGGATCTTCGCCAAATAATTGTAAAGCTACTGGACGTTCCTCTTCTTTAACTTCCAACAGAATCTCTGTATTCTTGTTATCATAATAAATACCCTTTGCACTTACCATTTCTGTATAAATCAGGCCTGCACCTTGCTCTTTGCAAAGTAAACGAAATGGCAGGTCAGTTACTCCTGCCATTGGTCCTAACACTAATTTATTGTCTATTTGTATATTTCCGATTTTAAAACTCATATGAATCCTTTCTATAAATGGAAACTTTAACGTAATTACTTAACCCGATTCTTTTTATATATGATTTGTAATCCCTTTAGGGTTAACATTGGGTCATACACATCAATCATGTCCGTCGCATCTGCTATTATCTTTCCTAAACCTCCAGTAGCAACTACACGCAAACTCTTCAGATTTGCTTCTTCTTTTACTTTTCGTATAATATATTCTGTTTGTCCAATACAACCATACACCAGACCAGCCTGCATACTACTAACTGTATCTTTCGCAAGGATTGATTCTGGCTTTCGAATTTCAATTTCAGGAAGTTTTGCTGTATCACTCCATAATGCATTGGCACTAATACGTAATCCTGGACTCGTAATACCTGCAGTAAAACAACCGTCCTCTGTAATTAGATCATAGGTTGTTGCAGTACCAAAATCAATAACTAATCCAGGTCCTCCATATAATTCATAAGCGGCAACTAAATCTACAATACGATCTGCCCCAATTTCTTTCGGGTTCGCTGTCTTAATATGAATTCCAGTCTTTGTACCAGCTCCAATACTTAATGGTGTTCTTCCTAGATACTTAATGATACCACTGTTAAAAGAGTACATAATGTTTGGAACAACTGATGCTATAACTACATCCTCAATTTGCTGTTTTGTAATGCCCTTTGCGGCTAATAAGTCAAGAATTAAAAGGCCATATTCATCTGAAGTACGAGAAATCTTTGTTGTAATTCTGTAGTTTGCAACAACTTCCTCACCATCCATAACACCTAATGTAATATTTGTATTTCCGACATCAATTACTAGTAACATTACTACCTCCTACTCTTCTAGCAATTTAGTTGCATCTTCACGCAAATAGAATACTTTATAATAAAGCTCAAGCGACTCTAAAAGCTCTCGTTTTTCCTGTTGTAGTTGCTTTATCTTTAAAACACTGCCAATCTCGTCAAAAAGTAAATCTCCCTCATCAAAACTGACATTAAAAATAAGTGTTCCATCCTCTTCAAATTCTAATGTAAGGATTCCTCCAACATCTTCTGTATATAAAACACACATGATTTTTAACTCATCTTGAATTGCTTGTGGTAATGCCATAAAATTTTCGTCGAGATAGTATTTCTTTTCATATGAGTTACTTCCGCATAAAACAATATTTTCTTGACTCATATCATCACCTGCTCTTTCCTTAATAAAAAAGTGTTTTGCTTGCAAAACACTCGCGCCAAGCGCGGTCGCGTAAGCGACATCTTCCTATCGCGCTTGTGTGCATCATAGCGTCCTTCCTTTTGGACGCTTTTTTTATTGAATAGGGAAGTTCAAAGAACTTTCCTATTCAATAAAAAAACTGCTGCAAAACACATTAGAAATCATGTTTCACAACAGTTTGCTTTCCCTAACGGTGTTTCATGTAACTATCTACTAAGTTACATGTTCTATTTTACATCGATACCGCCCAAAACACAAGTTGCATTCAAATATATTGTTATTGTCTTTTCATCTGCACCCATTGGTGTAATTGTCTTATTATCAACACCACCAAGAATTGGTGTACAATTTACTACTACACGAACATAGTTAGGAACATAAATATCAATCCCACCTAATACTGTTTTTGCCTCGATAACAACATTCTCACGAATAATTGCATTACGTAAATCAAGTTCAATTCCACCTAATACTGCGGATAACATTGCTCCCGTAAACACTTCACTATCAAAGCGAAGATCTCTTCCACACAAAACTGCTGTACAAGCGAATGGTCCACCACTTTGTCTCGTCCCTTGATAACTTTGCTGTGAATTACTGTTAGTATTCTTCTCAAATGGATTACCATTTTCTTGGTCTGTATAAGAATAAGAATAGCCCGTTGAATTCTGCGTATTATTCTGTGTGTAGTTCTGTTGATTAAATCCCTGATAATCCTCTTGATTCGTCGTATTTTCATAGGTCTTAAAATTTACATCATCATACTTTTCTTGCTTTTTTGGTAATAACATCTTAAATCCTATAATTATTAATACTGCGGCACCACAAAGAGGTCCAAACATTCTCCATCGAACAATATTCTGCATTGATAACAGCAGTAGAATACCGATACTTAAAGGAATTAAATAACCTGTCTTTTCTTTGCTATTACCAAATAAACCAATGAAGCTTGGTACAATAATAAACAATGTCCACCAACCATCAAAGAAAATATTAAAAGTAAATAGATCTAATGCTCTGCCCGCTAAAAATATACCAATCAAAACTAGAATACCGCCTAAAAGATAATTTGACGTATTTTTTTTCATACATTCACTCCTTCCAACACTATGATTTTAGTATAGTAAGAACAATCTCTCCGTTTCACTTGATTTGTTCTATGGTCTTCGATTTTTAGCTATTGACGAACCATTATACTAACCACGTTCTATGATATAATCATAACCTCTTAGGAGTAGAATTTCAAATTAAAAAATCATTAAAGTTACGTTACAATAATTAATATAAATCTAGCTATTACCAAGGGTAGCAACCATAACTGCTTTTATTGTATGCATACGGTTTTCTGCTTCATCAAATACAACATCAGCATACTTTTCAAATACTTCTTCTGTAACTTCATAACCCTTTACCGCTGGTAAACAATGCAAGAATATCGTACTATCCTTACCTGTCTTCTTCATCAGTTCTGTATTAACTTGATATGGACGAAGCAACTTAATTCTTTCCTCTGTTTTTGCTTCTTCTCCCATAGAACACCAAACATCGGTATAGATTGCATCCGCATCCTTAACAGCTTCTAAATCATCAGAAATTGTTATGGTTCCATTTGATTGGGTAGCATATTCTTGACAAGTATCAATTAGTTCTTGTGAAGGCCATAAGCTTTTTGGTGCAAGGATCGTAAAGTGTAAACCTAATTTTGAGGAACCTATCATCAAACTATTAGCCATGTTATTCCTACCATCCCCAACATATATCAACTTTAATCCTTTTAACTCACCAAATTGTTCTTTTAAGGTTAGAAAATCTGCTAAAATTTGTGTTGGATGATAACTATCAGTTAGTCCATTCCATACTGGTACTCCACTATATTGTGAAAGTTTTTCAACTGTTTCTTGCTTGAAACCACGAAATTCAATACCATCGAACATACGTCCTAAAACACGAGCTGTATCTTCCACACTCTCTTTATAGCCAAGCTGAATATCATCTTTACCAAGATACTCAGGATGTCCTCCTTCATCTATGCAACCTATTGTAAAGGCGCATCTTGTACGTGTGGAAGGCTTTTCAAAGATAAGTGCAATATTCTTTCCTTTTAAACTCTCTCCTGTGATTCCTTTCTTCTTTTTAGCTTTTAAGTCTGCTGCTAAGTCAAGAAAATATGTAATCTCTTCTGGCGTAAAATCCTTTAGTGTTAAAAATGAACGTCCTTTTAAATTCATTTGATAACCTCCTTATGCATTTTTATTCGCTTATATGTTTATTTATTCATTATAACTCCATTCTCATATTTGTCAATAGTAAATTTCTATCCTCGTATTTGTCTCCAAGTCCAGCATACACCCTTTGACTTTTTTCGCATACCAAAGAAAAAATACAATCATAAATCATGGTACATCGATATATTTACACTACTGTTACTAAGTGCAACAAAACTCCTTCTTATCATATTGTATGACCTCTCGAATCACAGATGTCAGTTTTCCACCGTGTGAAATTAATCGAAGCAGTATTTCTTTTGCCCTTCGAAACCGTGAGAAAACAATCAATGTTTCTGGGAGGTTATCGTAAACCTTCCAATACCCGGAATAAAGATATCCATTTCCCTCTTGTACAATAAAACTTGAAACATCTTTTAATGGATAACCTAATAACAGACCAATCTCATGAGGAAAGCCTTTTTTTTCGTACATGAATCTATTGTATTTATATGCAACCTTATGAATAATACTTTCTAGTGAATAAGTAATGTACCCAAAATCTTGTAAATAATCAATTACTACCTGTTGCTGAATATACTCTTGAAGTCTTTTCGGTTGATATAAAAGATAATAGATTTTTGATTCAAAGGTACATAAAGCTTGTAGAGTTAACTCAGTATCATGAAATAATGTAGCTGCATATTGGCCTTCTTGAGTATTAAGAACTAAAAGATTAGCAATCTTTATACCAACAATTACAGGTGCACATTGTATTGCTATTTTTTTCTCTATCTCCGAAAGAACCGATTCATCCATTATTCCAATCATCCTTTCATTTTATTGTAATGTAGGTATTCCCTGTAGGATTTGAACAAATAGTGCCTTGCAATAATTCATGGTATCTTGCAAAGAACTATTTCCATACTCTTCTGGCTTTAAAAGGGCTGTTACACCGATTATCAAAGTTGCGAATGCTGACTTTTCTTGTAATTTATTTAACGGGCTTTGAAATAGCCCTTCTTGAACTCCAGCCTTAATAATGCTGTCGAATGCTTCATTAACTTCTGTAAAGGATATGATTTGTTTAATTAATTTGCATATCTCCTCATCTGAATTATGTGAATAACAAGCTAGCATCATTTGACGTAGCAGTATATTAGTTTGTACTCGTTCCTTGATCCAATACAATGATGTATCATACTTCTCTTGAAAAGAATTTTTTATAAGAACTGCATTACATACATTTGAAAGTTCCGTTTTTAGTTCTAACAACATTGCAGTTATTATAATCTCTTCTTTTGAAAAAAAGTATTCATATATAGTTCCTTTCCCTATTTTCGCCAATCTTGCAATTTCTGAAATAGTCATTTTAGAAAATGGCGTACCTTGATTATAAAGATCCTTTACACTTTGACAGATAGCAACTACCTTTTGAGGTAGTTGCTCCTTTGTCACATATACTAATTCTTTATTAAATTTAAGCTTTGAACTATCAAGCTCAAATACATTCATCTAATCACTCCTCTAATACTCTATTACAACTCCTCATAGACTTTAAGTTCATCTTCAGAAATTTTCTTTAGTTCCTTTCGGTTGAAGATATCATACAATACTGGAATAACAAACAGAGTTGTGATTGTTGCATATATCAGACCACCAATGGTGACAATTGCTATTGGCTGTACCATGTCTGCTCCCATACCAACACCAAACGCCATTGTTGATAAGCCTAAAACCGTTGTTAGTGCAGTCATGAAAATAGGTCTCATACGTGTTTTACCCGCCTCAATTAACGCGTCCTTCTTTCCCATTCCTTCTAAACGTAACTGATTAATATAGTCAACTAAAACAATACCATTATTTACAATGACACCAGAAAGCATAACAAACCCAATCATTGATATAACACTTACTGATTTACCTGTCATGAATAGTCCTAGGAAACCACCTGTAAATGCTAGCGGAATCGTAAACATAACGATAAATGGTGATAATAGCGACTGGAACTGAGCTACCATGATTAAGTAAATAAATGCAATTGCAAGTAAAAGCATTTTTATCAATTCAGTTATTGCTTCATTGATTACCTTATCTTCACCCGAAGAAACAATTTCAAATCCGTTAGGTAGTTTATAATCCTTCAACGCATCTTCTACGTCTCTACTCACTAGACCAATATTATACCCATCTTCAATTTGTGCTGACACAGTTAGGTATCTTTGTTGCTCCGATCTGTTAATAGAAGATAATGCTTCACCCTCAACAATGGAGGCTACCTCACTCAATGGAATTGTCGAGCTACTTCCATTCATATTGGTTACAGGTAATTGATAATTCTTTAGTTCTTCTCTTGTCATACTAACAGAAGAGTTCTGATTCATTACAATCACTGGATAATCAACTTGTTCATATCGTAATGTAGTTGCTGTTGTTGATGAATTAATCACACCTGCAATAGCCTGATATACCTGTGCTACCGTTAAGCCATGCAAGATTGCTTTCTTTTTATCAACGGTGATTTTAATCTGAGTATCTGGATTCATCATGCCATCTGAGACATCAATTGTACCATTGACATTTCTTACTATTTCAGCCACATCGCTCGCAATTTCTTGTAATTGATCAATATCCTCTCCACGAATGCTAAGTGTAATTCCAGATCCTCCTAAAGCACTCATATCCATACTAGATCCACTTGCCTTTACCTCACAACTTAAATCAGAGCAAGTCTCATTAATTAACTTTGCTATTTCTTCACTTGATTTAGTCTTATCCTCTTTTAATATTGCATAAACAGATACACTAGTACCACTTGATGTTCCTCCTATCATAGAGGTTAGCGCATTTCCAGCCATCATACCACCAACCGTGTCAACATCTTCAATTGTAAGAATTCGTTCCATTGCTTCATCAGCCATTGCAACAGCATCTTCTTGAAGAGTTCCCTCTGGCATTGTAATGGTTACAGTTACCTGCGTACTATCCATACTTGGTATATATTCTGTCCCCTGGCTTATTGCAGCATATGTGCTTCCAACAAGGAGTGCTATCGCAAGTATAATAACAATAAACTTATACTTTAGACAGAATCGAATGGATTTATCATAACCTCTAATTAATCCATTCATGATAGGGTGTTTTTTCTCTTTTATGCTATTTAGCATATTTGCTGACATCGCTGGTACTAAAGTAAGTGCAACAACTAGACTTGCTAACAAGGAATATCCGATTGTCAGCGCCATATCCGTAAATATTTGGCGTGTCATTCCCTCTACAAAAACGATTGGTAAGAATACACAAACTGTTGTTAATGTAGATGAAATAATAGCTCCTGCCACTTGTGCTGTGCCAGTTACTGCTGCCTTAATCCTAGATACTCCCTTATATCTTAATCGATATATGTTTTCAATAACTACGATTGAGTTATCCACCAGCATTCCAACACCAACTGCTAGACCGGAAAGTGAAATAATATTTAAAGTAACACCTGAAAAATACATAAGAACTACTGCAAAAATAACACTGATTGGTATGGAGCATGCAATAATTGCTGTTGGTCGAATATCTTTCAAAAAGAATAACAATATAATAATTGCTAGTATGGCACCATATAGCAAATTATCCAAAACAGAATCGACTACAACGTCGATGTACATACCTTGATCCATCAAATAGGTTACATGTAAATTGCTATCTTCCTTCATTAAGCTGTCAAAACGTTCTTTTATGGCATTAGATACCTCTGCTGTTGAATAAGAAGTTTGCTTATTCATTGAAATAATGATTGCATCATTGCCATTTATTTTTGCATATACCTCAGAAGAATTATCTGTCTTGAATACATCAGCAACATCACTTAATCTTACAGGTTCAACACCTGGAATACCAAAATCGAGTAAAGCTAGATTACTTATCTCTTCCATATCCTCTAACTTATCACCAACATGCACAAGGTAATCTCTACCCTCCTCTGAAATATAACCAGCTGGCATTGAAAAATTCTGAGCCTTTAGAATATTGGAAATCATTTCAGTTGAAAGCATTGTTTCTATATCCATATTTGGTATTGAACTATTTTGCTGTTCTTGCTGATACACTAATCCTCCTGGCATCTGCTCGGTTGCTCCTGGCTCCTGTGGGATTTCTCCTGGCGTCTGTCCAGTTGCTCCTGACATTTGTTCCATAGCTTGTGGCATTAATCCACCACCAGATAAGCTCATCATTGCTGTCATCAAACGATCTTTTATCGCATTAATCTTTTCTTGATTGAGTATTACATGAATTTCCTCTTCAATCATACCTTGCGCATCAACTGTTGCAACGCCTTCAATTGATTCAATCTTTGATAGTAACTTTTGATTCAGATAATTCGTAATTTCAGATGTTCCCATATCCTTAACATCAATTGCTGCGACTACGATTGGAAGCATGTCAGGATTTAATTTCATAATCATCGGAGCTCCAATCATGTCATTCGTCCAGCTTGCCTCTAATAGGTCTAATTTCTCTCTAATATCAATTGATATTGCATCCATGTTAACATCATCTGTAAATTCTAAGATAATAATTGAAACATTCTCACTCGATATAGAGCTGACATTTTTTATGTTATCAATCGTAACCATCGACTGTTCCACAGGTTTAGATACAATCTGCTCTACCTCCTCAGGACTCGCTCCTACATAACTTGTCATTACAATCGCATATGGTAAATCAATACTAGGTAGTAAATCTGTTTGCATCTTCGTAAATGATACAAAGCCCAAGATTAACACTAGGATAACTGCCACAACTACAGTCATCGGCTTTTTTACGCTGAATTTTATCATATCTGCCTCCTCAATAATATTACCGACCGTCTGGTCGGTCATTTTTAGAATTATATTCCATTACTAAAAAATTGTCAATAAATTTTAGTCATATAAAGTGTTTTGCTTGCAAAACACTCGCGACAAGCGCGGTCGCGTAAGCAACATCTTCCTATCGCGCTTGTGTGCATCATAACGTCCTTCCTTTTGGACGTTTTTTTACATTTTAGAAGATTTAGAGGAATTTCCAACAATGTATAAAAGCATCACCCAATGACTGATATATCATTAAATGATGCTTTCTTATCATACTATTACAATTAACTATTGTAGTCTTTTATTTAATTGATCAGCTAGCTCTTCGAACCCAGGCTTTCCAAGTAATGCGAACATATTCTTCTTATAACTTTCAACTCCTGGTTGGTCAAATGGATTAACACCTAATATATATCCACTAACTCCACAAGCAAATTCAAAGAAATAGAATAATTCACCTAAGCTAAATTCTGTCTGGTCGGCAATCTTCACCATGAGATTTGGTACATCACCATCCGTATGCGCAAGTAAAGTCCCCTTCATTGCACTCTTATTTATGAAATCAACTGTCTTTCCAGCAAGATAATTTAAACCGTCAAGATCAATCTCTTCTTCCTCTAAAGTTACAGTACAAGTTGATTTCTCAAGATCTAAAACTGTTTCAAACATTGTTCTTTGACCATCTTGGATAAACTGACCCATGGAGTGAAGATCCGTTGTTAAGTCAACGCTTGCAGGGAAAATACCCTTTTGATCTTTTCCTTCACTCTCACCAAATAACTGTTTCCACCACTCGGCGATAAAATGAATGGAAGGTTCATAGTTAGCAAGAATCTCGATACTCTTATTCTTACGCAATAAGATATTACGTACCGCTGCATATAAAACAGCGTCATTTTCCATAAATGGTTTATTTAAACATCTCTCTCTCATGCTTGCTGCTCCAGCCATCAGTTGTTCTATATCAGCACCACTGACAGCAATAGGTAATAAGCCTACAGCTGTTAAAACAGAATATCTTCCGCCAACATCATCTGGAACTACAAAACTCTCAAAACCTTCCTCATTACTAAGTTTCTTTAATGCTCCCTTTTCTTTATCTGTTGTAGCATAAATTCTCTTGGCAGCGCCTTCCTTACCATATTTCTCATTTAACATTTTTCTAAAAATACGAAAAGCAATTGCTGGTTCCGTAGTTGTTCCAGACTTACTAATAATATTAACTGAGAAATCACGGTCGCCAATCACTTGAATTAAATGTGTTAGGTAAGTGCTACTAATATTATTACCTACATAATAGATTTCTGGTGTTTTTCTAACTTCCTTTGAAACAGAATTGTAAAAGCTATGACGCAAAAATTCGATTGCTGCTCTTGCTCCTAAATAGGAACCACCAATTCCAATCACTAATAATACTTCAGAGTCCTGCTGAATCTTTTTAGCCGCAGCTTGAATTCTAGTAAACTCTTCTTTATCATAATTAACTGGTAAATCAATCCAACCCAAAAAATCATTACCCGCACCAGTCTTACTCACTAACTCTTGTTTTGCACGCTCTGCAGTTTTCTCCATATAAACAATTTCGTCGGGATTTATAAACTTCTTTGCTATTGAATAATCAAATTTAACTTTAGACATTTCACTACACTCCTTTTCACAAATATATTGATAGCATTATGCTAGTTGCTTCCTATACGAGTAAAAATTACTCAATCCTTCGCAGACGATGTACCAATCTTATGTATATAGTTTTATCACTCATGTACTAACGAAATACAATAAACAGTATTATTCTAACAAATAAATATTGTGTTTTCAATCGTTTCGTAAACTTTCGCAAAAAAATGTTACAGATTACACAACGTGCATCCTGTAACACTTTAATTCATTTTAGATTCCGTTAGTTATCCAATTCTCATTAAACTAAATAACGTAGAAATGACAATTGAAGCCGTTGAAAAATATTTTATACATAAATCATGTTAGAATAAAAAGTCTTTTAAGACTTCTTCAATTAACATATCTTCTTCCTTGCTAATTGCAGTCATATCCAAAGATTCCTTGTCGTCTTTGGCTTCGAACTCCATAGATTCTTCATCTAATAGATCATCCTGCTTGCTGGATATGAATTTAAGACTAGTATTCATGATTGTATTTTTAATCTCCTGTTTAACTAAAATCTCATCGATTTCATGATATGCATCCTCATTAACTACTCTCTCCTCCTTTTCCGTTTTCTTAGCTTCTTTTATCCTATTATTCTCTTCTTCACGCTTAGCAGCCTCTCGTTCTTTTTCTTCTTTGAGGCGCATTTTTTCTCGATATGCTTTATTGTTCTGAATCTCCTTTTGCTTTCTATCCCTTTCTAATTTCTCTCTTTGATTTTTCTCCTCTTCCTTCACTTTCCTCTTTGCTTGAATAGCCTCAATCTCTGCTCGTTCCCTTGCCTCTCTTAATTCCTCTCGTTTATCCCTTTTTTCAATCTTTTTATTGATAAGAGTCTGTTTTGCTACTAATCTAGAATGCTTCTTCTCTTCGATTGCATCTAATTTTTCTTGCTTTTTAGCTAACTTCATATCGTGCTTTTGCAGTTTTCTATCTTTCTTTTCCTTCTTTTTTGCTGCCTTTTCATCGAGTTTTTGCTGTTTCTTATCTTCCTTAGCTTTCTTTTTTTCTGCTCTTAAATCAAGTTTTTCCTGTCTTTTATCAGACTTAGCTTGTTTCTTTGCTTGTAATAACGATTCTCTTTTCTCTGACTTACTTACTTTTACTATGGTTATGTCATTTTCTTTCTTTTCCTGAGCCTCTAGGACTTTACTATCTCTGCTATTATCATCGTATAGATTCTGCTCTCTTTCTTGTCTACGTGCACGTTTCTCTCGTAGCTCTAATGTAGCAGCTGTCGCTCTTGACTCATTCAAATCAATCTTATGAAGGTCTGAACCTTCTGCCGAGATATCTTCTTTCTCTTCATCAAAATATTCTCTTTGATATTTCTTTCTTGCATCTGCATGAAATATCTCCTGTTCCATTCTGACTTTAAGATTATTCTCAAAGTAATCAATAAGGTTGTATCGTAACATCTGCTTGTGTGCTGAGATATTCACAATGTTATCCACAATATTAACAATAATTGCAGTCCATGCTCCCATAAAAAATGTGAATAAAACAGGACCTTGTCCACACTCGTAAACATACCCTAAAATACCAGCAAATGAGCCTGTCAATAAACAAAGGCCTATGGTTTGTCCACTTATGTTCTCCCATGTGGATAATAGTAATCCACCACATTTTATCTTACTAACATACTTGTCCACATATGTATCCACATCATTAACACCAAGCTTAAGATGATAAGAGCTTTCGAAGCGCAGTTTCATATTCTTAAGCCAGCTCTTCTTTGCTTGTGCCATATTCTCAGATGATATTATCAATTTATTATAAATGATAAGTAAAATACACTTTAGAAGAACACCTAATACACATAACCCCCCCATTATATATAAAAAAATATGCTTTTCATATAACTCTTGTATCATTGCGCGAGCCTACCTTTCCATAATTTTACAATTATTATATTATAATTTAACACTCTTGAAAAGATAAACTTGCCAACATCAAGCGACCTTTTGTGGCAGAAAAAAATCAGGCTATTGCAGAAATAGCCTGATTTATCTACGAGATAACATATTACCATAAAACATACATTATCTCTCTCCATTATTTTTCAAAATTATACATACTGAATACAGAATTCTTCTTTTGAAAATCTAGTTCCTTCTATTTGTCAAACTTTTTTACTTCATAAAGTAATACTGCGGCAGCAATCGCAGCATTAAGTGACTCTACTTGCCCCTCCATCGGTATCTTGATACACTGAGTGGCAAGTTTTGAAATCTCATCGCTCAATCCATTTGCTTCATTTCCAATCAATATTCCAGAACGTTTTCCATAATCAACGGTATCATACATTACTGCACCTGCTAAATGAGCTGCGTAAACTGATACATTTTGCTCTTTAATTTCAAGTAATGTTTGTGCAAAATCTTCTACATAAAGAAACGGAACTCGATATATAGAGCCCATCGTAGATCTTATTACCTTTGGATTGAAGATATCCACCGAGTTCTTACTTAAGATAACACCTGAGATCCCTACTCCTTCCGCAGTTCGAAGCATAGTGCCTAAGTTTCCAGGATCGCGTATATCCTCTAACAATAATAAACGAACTCGACTAGAGTTTAGAAGATTATTTAATTGATATTCTGGCTTTTGTATTAAAGCAAGAATTCCTTGTGGTGTTATCGTTTCCGAAGCTTCCTTCATTACGGAATCAGAAACTAATTCATACTCAATCCCGTGAAAATAATTATCACTTTTTGCATATTGTTCAAAATAACTCATGGAGCAAAATACTCTTTCGACCTTTACTCTCTCTTGATCTCTGGCCTCTTCAAACATCTTTCTGCCTTCAACTACAAATAGGCCCTGCTCATTCCGGGCTTTTGCTTGTTTTTGAAGCTTGATTACGTTTTTGATTTGATTATTGCTCGCACTGCTTATCATAGTATCGCTTCCTTTATCCGTTATTTATTCGCAAGTTTGTTTAATATTTCATTCTTTCCAATGATCACAAGCGTATCATTACGCTCTAGTGGCATATCTGCATCGGGATTGATATTAAGTTGATCATTACGCTTAATTCCGATTACATTAATCTTATTCTTAGCACGTAAATTAAGTTCTCGCATGCTATGACCAATCCATTCATTCAACACATCTAACTCCATCATACTAAATGTCGAAGATAGCTCAATCGCGTCAAAGAAATTCCCCATCATTAAGTTATTGGCAATACGTATCCCTGTTTCTTTTTCGGGATATACAACCATATCTGCTCCAACCTTTTTTAAAACTTTGGCGTGTAGTTCATTCTGTGCCTTTGCTAAAACATATGGTACGCCCATCTCCTTTACAAGAATTGTGACCATTACACTCGCTTCAAGGTTTTCACCAATTGCAACAATTGCACCGTCAAAATTAGCAATTCCGAGTGTAGCAAGTGATTCTGCATCCGTAACATCAGCACTAACTGCATACGTAACATAATCAGCGATTTCATGAATTTTATCTTCATCAATGTCCACAACCATAACTTCACAGCCGCCTTCTGATAAAGTAGTTGCAACGCTTTTACCAAAGCGCCCCAGACCAAATATAACAAATTCCTTCTTTGCCATGATTTCCTCCATTTACTTAGCCAACTAAAATCTTACCTTCCGACAAAGATTTATCGCCAACATTTCGCTTAACATTAAATGCTAACGCCATTGTAATCGGACCAATTCGTCCTAAATACATTGTTATTATAATTAAGATTTTTCCAATCGTCGTTAACGTACCTGTAAATGCTCTAGATAATCCCACCGTAGCAATTGCAGAGGTTGTTTCATAAATTGTATCAATAAAAGCACTATCTTGAACAGCAGCAAGAGCACAGGTCATAACAAAAAGAACAGAGAAGCTCACCACAACTACAGCTAAACCCTTCTTTAGATATTGTTCGCTCACTTTACGACTAAAGATTTCTATGTCCTTCTTTCCTTTCACAATACAATAAGTTGATACAAGAATCAATGCAATTGTCACCGTTTTCACACCACCTGCTGTTCCAGATGGCGAGCCACCAATAAACATCCAAAGTAGATACACCATGCTCGAAGACGTTTGGAAATTCTGTTGCGCAATAGTTGCAAAGCCAGCTGTTCTTGTAGTTACAGATTGAAAGGTAGAGGCCATTAATTTATTACCAAACGATAAGTTTCCAATCGTATCAGGATTATGATACTCTAGCATCATTGTCAATGCTGTCCCCAACACAATTAATATTAACGTAAACGTTATCGAAATTTTTGTGTGTAAACTTAATCTGCGAAAGAATCTTCTAACTCTTTCTTCCTTTCGTGCAATCATCTTACCTACACCAATTACATCCCACCAAACAGGGAAACCAATACCACCTAAGATAATTAAAAGCATCGTATTGATATTGATTATTACATTGTCTCGATAAGGTACAAAGTTGCTATCCCCAATCAAATCAATGCCTGCATTGCAGAATGCTGACACGGAATGAAAGATGGAATACCACAGTCCTTTAAGAAAACCAAACTCAGGAATGAACTGAATCATATAAACAGCAGCTCCTGCACCTTCAACAATTAACGAACATATAATAATCCTTTTTGTTAGTTTTACCAAGCCAGATAATGTATCTAAATTATACGCATTCTGTATTAATAGACGATTGGATAGCTTCACGCGCTTACCGAGTAACAGATAAATCGTCGTTGTAAATGTAACAACACCTAATCCACCAAATTGTATTAGCAATAAAATGATTACTTGTCCAAAGAAACTCCAATGCGAAACCGTTGTTACTGTTGTTAAGCCAGTGACACAAATTGAAGTTGTTGCTGTAAATAAAGCATCTATCAATGTTGTAACTTCACCACTCTTTGTCGCTATTGGCAGTGACAATAATATGGTTCCTAGTAAGATTCCTCCAAGAAAACCAAAAGCAATCACTCTAGTTGTAGAAAAACTCTTTTTTTTCCGAAACATCATCGTCTTTATCTCCCTAAGCTCATAAATCCCATATAAAATATAATTATGTGCTCAATGGTTTCCTTCATATCTATGCAAAGACGAGATTTCCTCGTAAGTAATATCATTCCATCGAAAAATAGACAAGAAAAATAAAATATCCCACTAGATTTCCTAATCTATTATTATAGCATATGTTCTGACCTAGTAAAAGATTTATATGATAAACTATCATAATAAGTCTTTTACTAACTAGTGTAATTATGTCCAACCAATCAAATTTGAATCATATTATCCAATTATAGTCTACACAGAACAGTCGTAAGAATCCCACGTCGTAGTGTAGTGCGCATCCTGCGGAGTTTTTTTGCATACAAGGAAATTCAGAGGAATATGCTTGTATACAAAAAAAGATGGGCTATGAAAATATCAATGCCCATCAATTAATTTATTAATTTTTCAACTCAATTTATTATTAACATACCAAAGTCAAGGGTTTTAAGCTTCTTCTTGTAAGTTAGCCAACTTCGCAGCTTGGTCTGCTGCTGTCAAACTATCAATAATCTCCTGTAAATCACCATTCATTATTTCATCTAGGCGATGAGATGTCAACTTAATTCTATGATCGGTGCAACGTCCCTGTGGGAAATTATACGTACGAATTTTTTCGGAACGGTCACCTGTTCCAACTTGGCTTTTACGTGCAGCTGCTTCTGCATCGTGAGCCTTTTCCAATTCCATCTCATATAAACGTGCACGTAAAACTTTTAATGCTTTATCACGATTCTTTAACTGAGATTTCTCGTCCTGACAAGAAATTACAATACCCGTTGGAATATGAGTCAAACGAACAGCCGAGTCCGTAGTATTAACGCACTGTCCACCATTACCAGAAGAACGGAATACATCAAATCTACAATCATTCATATTTAACTCAACATCAACCTCTTCAGCCTCAGGCATAATAGCTACTGTTACTGTTGATGTATGAATACGACCACCAGATTCTGTCACTGGAATTCTTTGTACACGGTGTACTCCACTCTCATACTTCAATTTAGAATAAGCACCTTGCCCATTAATCATAAATATAACTTCTTTACAACCACCAATTCCATTCTCATTAATACTCATCATATCGATTTTCCAACGCATTGTTTCTGCATATTTTGAGTACATACGGAATAATTCAGCAGCAAATAAGGCTGCCTCATCACCACCAGCACCTGCACGAATTTCAACGATTACGTTCTTATCGTCATTAGGATCTTTTGGGAGTAATAAAATTTTTAGTTCTCCCTCTATTACCTCAAGCTGTTGCTTACTAGATGCTAATTCTTCCTTCGCCAATTCACGAAGTTCTTCATCACTTTCTTCTTCTAACATCTGTAGGCTTTCTTCAATGTTTTTCTTTGTATTTTTATATTCTAAGTATTTATCTACGATTTCACCTAAGTCGTTCTGCTCCTTCATCAGTTTACGAAATCTCGCTTGATCATTCGTAACCGTTGGCTCATGCAACTCATCTTGAATTTCTTGAAAACGAATTAGCAAATCCTCTAATTTATCAAACATGTTTTTCCTCCATAATAACTAATTAGCTTATATATCATCTTTTAGCTTTGCGCTTACCACACGGTCAAGATTAGCATAATCTTTTGTAACCTCTATATTATCATAACCATTTTCTTTAAGAAGCTCACATACAGCAGCTGCTTGCTCACATCCAATCTCAAAATAGACCTTGCCAGCCTTGGTTAAATAATTCTTGGACTGTTCTGCTAGTATACGATAGAACTCTAAACCATCTTCTGTTCCATCTAATGCAAGCAATGGCTCATAATCTTTTACTTCCGGCATTAACGTTTGTATTACATCGGTTGGTATATATGGAGGATTTGATACAATCACATCATATCTGTCTGTTACATTAGTAAACATATTGCTTTCAATCAATTTAACATCTGCATGAATACGTGTAGCATTTTCCTTTGCTAACTCCAATGCTTTACGTGATATATCTAATGCAGTAATGCTCTTTGCTTGCGAAAGCTTTGCTAAGCTTATAGCTATACAACCTGAACCAGTACAAACATCCAAGATTGTCTTGTCTTTACTATCCTTTAGAACAAGTTCAACTAAGATTTCTGTGTCTTGCCTTGGTATTAAGACATTCTCATTCACAAGAAAATTAATCCCCATAAACTCTTGTTCACCAATAATATACTGCATTGGCTCATGTTTTACTCTTCTATTAATAAAACTCTGATATATTTCAAATTGGCTTTCTAGCATTTGATCTGTGGAATGTAATAAATATTCAGCTCGTGTCATCTTAATTATCGACTCCATTAGATACCATGCTTCCAGACTCACATTCTCAATCTTAGCATTTTCTAACTGACTTATTCCCCATTTAAGGCTTTCCTGATAAGTTCTCATATATACTCCCGCTATTTTTCATCCTTATCAAAAGAAAGATAACGATCAAGCGCCTTTAAAATTGCATCTTCTTCCTCAGAATCATCCGGTTCCAATGATGCTACAATCTCAGTAGATGCAATTACTGGCTCAGCTGATTTGCTCCTTACTTTTTCCATCATAATCGCATGCTTTAGATCAGCATCCGTTGGTTTATCAAATAATATCTTATCTAAAGATGCAAATTCTTGCTCATCGGTAATTGCCGTTTCTTGCTTTGTATCTACGAAATTTATATTAACCTGATCTTGTTCTTTATTACTACTATTATCTTGTGTATATACACTATTAGACTTAGTCTTGCTTGACTTATCCTTTGCTTTCTCAGCTTTTGTCTTTACCACTTTTGGTGTTTCTACCTTTTGATTTCCGCCATCCTGTACTTTATCTAAGGATGCCGAATTACTTATTTTACTAGGTTGTAAGTTCTTAGTAACATCTGATTTCTTATTTTTCTTATTATTTTTTTTGAAATTCTCAGAAAGATATGCTCTCCAATCAAAAACTGCTTCTACAGAGGCAATTGCAACTTCAATCATCGATTCATCTGGTTCTTTAGTAGTTAAGCCTTGCATCCACATACCTGGTTTGCTAATAATACGTATGAAAATATTATCTGATCTACCTGCCAAACGAATAATCTCATATGAAATACCAGCAATTACAGGTACTAATAAAATACGCAGAATATATCGAAGATAAACGGTATCTACCTGAATAAACATAAATAGTATAATACTAAGTAGCATAACAAAAAGCATAAAGCTAGTTCCACAACGTTTATGTTCTTTTGATTGACGTTTTACATTGCTAACAGTCAATTCATATCCTTTTTCTATACAATTAATTGTCTTATGTTCTGCACCATGATACTGAAAAAAACGCTTTATGTCCTTCATCTGGGAAATAGCTACAACATACCCAACAAAAAGCGCAACTCGAATAACACCTTCGATTAATCCCAAAATGATAACAGAATCAATCTTATCTGACACTAAATTTGATAAAAATAATGGAAGCAAAATAAATATTCCTACGGCAATTACGATTGAAAGGAAGAATGTAAGAAATGTAAAAAATCCATCACTTGATTTTTTTTCTTTTGGTTTTTGTTCCTCTTCTTCAAAAAAAGTTGAGGAGAAAGAAATTGCTTTAGTTCCAATGTACATAGAATCAGCAAACGCAGCTATGCCACGAAAGATAGGGAGTTTGAAAAAGGAAAGTTTATCATTAATTCCCCTGTACTCGCTTATCTCTACCGCAATTTCGTCATTAGGTTTACGCACAGCAATTGCATACTTCTCTTTATTTTTCATCATAACGCCTTCAAGTACAGCTTGACCACCAATACCAGATGATTTCATTTTTCATCCCTCTTTCCTATCATTATGATTTATTAATACATCAAATTGACATTATTTCAACCGATCAACACACACTTTACGACTTCCTCGGTTCACAATAGTCTGAGCAAAGAAGCAATATACTTCTTGTTGATTCTTTACTTATCATCGCACAATTTAAAAATAGGTTGAGATTCCACACCTCAACCTGATTTTATCACTTTATTATCCCAAAACTAGTTGTTACTAATACCATATCTACGATTGAACTTATCAATAGCACCACGAGCTGCAGCGGCTTTCTGCTGACCTGTGTAGAAAGAATGGCACTTAGAACAAACTTCTACGTGAATTTCTGGCTTTGTTGAACCAGTTACGAACTCATTACCACAGTTACATGTAACTTTTGCCTGATAGTATTTTGGTTGAATTGCTTCTTGCATTATTTTCACCTCTCTATGTCAGAATCCTATGATAGTTTCTCCTTCATAGAGGAGAAAACTTGTTCATTCAAATAAACAGCTTTCTTATTATAACATACACAT
>JAEYPP010000011.1 GCA_023410575.1 Bacillota bacterium
CCTTGAGATAGAGATCAAACGTCATTTTGCAAAAGCAAGTGTTTTGGGCATGGGATGACAAACATAATTTATACGCAACACGCTTTCGCTTGAATGAAGTTCGTAACGGTACATAAGGGCCTAAAATACAGGCCCTAAGTACCGACGACTTCATAACAGTTGCTCCTAAATTATGTTTGTCATCCCATTTTTAGCAAGTCAATTTATGTGCAAAATGACGAATGACATTATAGAAAAGTACTTTTGACCAAGGGGCTGTCACACTAGCTGAATATGGAATAAAAAGGGCTGTTGCATAATGTAACAGTTCTCACAACTTTATTAGCGTTTGTGATTTCATCTCCTATCCTGAAGAAAGAGGACACATGCATATTTTCGAAGGCCTTACAAGTCCCACACGCTCTTTGTGGGCTTGTTTCCATCGCGCGCCGTAGAAAATATACATGTGTCCTCTTTCTCTTCATAACAAAAATTCACAAACGCTTATTCCTAGAACATAACATCTTTTCTTAAATCAGTAACTCTCTTTGCCTTACCCTCAAATCTTTGAAGACTTCCAGGTGCAACAAGCTTAATTACCGCATCTAAGCCTAATACTGTCTTAAGTTGGTTACGTATCTTCTTTTCTAAAGATTCTAGTGCCGTATAAGAATCTAATAATGACTCATCTGCAAGCTCTACTCGAATCTGCATTGAATCCAAGTGGTTGACTCGATCTACTGTAATCTCATAATGAGCACCTATCTCTGTAACCTTTAATAATACCTCCTCAATCTGAGATGGGAATACATTAACGCCACGTATCACAAGCATATCATCTGTTCTTCCGAAAAGAGTATGCATACGCACTGTTGTACGGCCACACTTACAAGGCTCATACATTAACATAGAAATATCACGAGTCCGATAACGAATGAGTGGCACAACATCCTTGCATAAACAAGTGATAACAAGTTCACCTTTTTCACCAGGAGGTAATACCTCACCTGTATTCGGGTCAATTATCTCAGGAATAAAGTAATCCTCGTTAACATGCATACCATTGAGCTGTTCACATTCTCCAGAAACACCAGGACCACAAAGCTCACTCATTCCATAATTCTGTGTACAAAGGAAATCATCTCCCCATAGACGATGCATCTCATCACGCATTGGTTCTGTCATCCCTTCTCCTCCAAACAAACCTATCTTAACTTTCAAATCCTTTTTAGGGTCAATTCCCATCGATAAAGCAACTTCTGCAATATGTAAAGCATAGGAAGGCGTAGCTACTAATAAGGTTGTTCCAAAATCCTGCATAAACATAATCTGCTTCTTAGTATTTCCAGAAGAAGTTGGACATACACTTGCGCCAAGATTCTCCAATCCATAATGCAAACCAAGTGCTCCTGTAAACATACCATAACCAAAGCAAATCTGTGCGATATCATCTGGTGTCGCACCACCCATACAAGCTATTCTTGTAACATTATTAGTCCATGTATCCAAATCTCTTTTTGTATATCCAACCACCGTTGGTTTACCAGTTGTTCCTGATGAAGCATGAATACGTACTACATCCTTTTTAGGAGTTGCAAACATGCCAAATGGATAATTATCTCTAAAATCTTGTTTCAAAGTAAATGGTAAACGTTGTAAATCTTTTAATGTTGTAACTTCTTCAGGTTTCATCTGAATAGCATCCATCTTTGCACGATAAACTGGTACATTTTGATATACATATGATAATGTCTCTTTTAATCTTTCTAACTGAATTGCTTCAATCTCTTGGCGAGACATAGATTCCTCTTTTGCCCAAATCATAATACTTCCTCCATGACTAATAATTTTTCACATCAAAGCTTTAATACGTTAAACTACTGTAATTATAAGTTCTTTAAATTGCTTTGTCAATGCTAAGAGCGTGATTTTTCCTTATATTACCGTACCATTCTAAACTTATTTCACAACGTCTTAACATTAGGTATAATTAAAAAGTTTTTTTATAAAAGTAGGAAATAAGGCAAGCCATCAATCATAATATACATTGTAAACATTTATTGGAGGAATTTACATGAGTGATTTATCAGCAACTAACTGCGGTGGCAGTTGTGGATGCGGCTGTGGCAATGGCGACGGCGGTTTTGGTGGTTCTTGTATTTGGATAATCCTTATTCTTTTATTCTGCTGTGGCGGCTTCGGTGGTAATAGCTGTGGCAACGGATGTGGCAATGGCTTCTTTGGTGGTGGCGATTGCAGTTGCATCATCTGGATTATCTTAATTCTCTGCTTCTGTGGCGGTGGCAACAGTTGTGGATGTGGCAATGGTTGTGGAAACGGCTGTGGCTGCTAATAATCGTAGTCATACATCAAGCAAAAGAAGATAAGAGACTGCTAATAAAGAAAAATCGCCATGTGATTGTTCTTGAATATTAGCTAAGTCCTATACCGCAAGATATGACAATAAGCATCTGTATCATTAATTGATACAGGTGCTTTTCATTATTTCTATTTATTTGATCAGCTTTTTTGTCCCTAGGTTCAAGTTTGATTTACTTATTACCAGTTGCGGCTTTACAAATACGCTCTAGAAGGCCACTTTTCTTAATACATTCATAATCATATTCGTAAATTGTTGTTTCGTCTTCTTCTAATATTGTGTTTTCCTCGACCTCTCTCTTCTTCAATTTTTCTCTTTTATCCTCAGCCTCTGTTAACTTATGTGATTGAACTTGATATATCTCATGATAAAAATCTTCAACTCCTCGACTATCAATTCGGGTCAATTCACCCATACAAATTCTTACCCCAACGAATCGATTTGTTATCAATATATGTCATAATCATTAAAATTGTGCCTATTATACAATAACTTACAAATTTAATGTCGAAGGGACTACAATCAGTTGAATTTCTTACCATAATTTTGTATACTAAGTAAAACGAAATTATGTAGGAGGCAAATATGGCAGGCTCGACTTTTGGTAAGATTTTTCAAGTAACAACCTGGGGGGAATCTCACGGCAAAGGAATTGGTGTTGTTGTGGATGGATGTCCAGCAGGTTTATCAATTAACGAAGAAATGATTCAGGTTTATCTAAACCGTAGAAAACCTGGTCAGTCTAAATATGCAACACCCCGAAAGGAAGATGATACTGTATCCATCTTATCTGGAGTCTTTGAAGGCAAAACTACTGGCACTCCAATTTCCTTAATTGTGATGAATGAAACCCAACGTTCGACAGATTATTCTGAGATTGCAAGCTACTACCGACCTGGGCATGCAGACTTTACCTATGATGCGAAGTACGGTTTTCGTGACTATCGTGGTGGTGGTCGTTCCTCAGGACGTGAAACAATTGGACGTGTTGCGGGTGGTGCAATAGCCTCTATCCTTTTAAAAGAACTTGGGATAGAAGTATTTGCATATACGAAGTCAATTGGTAATATATCCATTGATTACTCCCAATGTAAAAAAGAGAATATGCAATTAAGTCCCCTCTATATGCCTGATCTAGCAGCATCCGCAAATGCAGAACAGTTATTACTTACTTCTATGCAGGAGCAGGATTCGGTTGGTGGTGTAGTTGAATGTATCGTAAGTGGAATACCTGCTGGAATTGGAGATCCTGTATTTGATAAATTGGATGCTAATCTTGCAAAAGCAATTATGTCAATTGGTGCTGTGAAAGGATTTGAGATTGGGGATGGATTTGGTTGCACGACGAAAAAAGGTTCAGAAAATAATGATGGTTTTCATTTTGTAAATGGAAGAATTGAAAAAACAAGTAATCACGCAGGTGGAATCCTAGGTGGAATTAGTGATGGTTCTGAGATTATACTGCGAGCTGCAATAAAAGCAACACCTTCCATTTTAAAATCTCAGCCAACCGTTAATAAGCTAAATGAAAATATCTATGTTTCGATAAAAGGACGTCATGATCCAATCATTGTTCCACGTGCTGTTGTTGTAGTCGAGGCAATGACTGCAATTACTGTTCTTGATATGGTAATGACAAATGTAACGTGCAGTTTATCAAATTTAAAGAAGTTTTATAAAGAATGATATAACTTTAACTCCCCTTTGACTATCAGATGAAAGAAGGAGCAATGTAGTTGATTAATCTATCAATCATACATTGCTCCTTTTCATCGAGGTTAATTTTATAATCCCTTTGCATTTATATTTTCTATTGTTTGAATAATATGCTCATGTGCTAGTGTCTCAGCAAGTTCTCCATTTCTTTCGCGGATAGCATCAAGAATTGCGGTATGTTCATGATTCGAATTTTCTGCACGTTCCGGATTCGATAATGTTATCTTTCTTATACGTTGAACATAATGATGAAAATCTGAAAGTACATGGCGCAAAATCTTACTACCAGAAGCTTCATAGATTAGTTCATGAAACTTATTATCCAGTTCTACGACTTGATCATAGTGCTTCTTTTTCGAGTGAAATTCTGATAGATATACCACTTCCTCTAATTCTTGAAGCTTTTCATCATTAATATGTTCACATGCCCATCGAGCACATAAACCCTCTAGATAGGATCGGATGACATAAATATCATGTATATCCTTCTCCGAAATACCAGTAACATAGGCTCCTTTATTTGGAATTATATTTACTAATCCCTCTAATTCCAACTGTCGCAGTGCTTCTCTAACTGGTGTTCTACTAACTCCAAGCTCAAGTCCAATCGTATTTTCCTTCAATTCTTCATTTTGTTTATAGTGTCCAGACAAAATATCTTCTCGAATTCGATTAAACACTCTGCCACGTAACGAATACTTATCCGTTACTTCCTTTTGTAACTCCTTGTTATCCACAAAAAACCTCCTGTGCACTGCACAATTAACTCTTTAACCTAACTTTTCAATTGTATCCATAATATAATCAGCAAACTCAGCACCAGTTGCTCCAGTATCACGACCAGTGATAGTAATCTTCTTTTCAGTAACCGTACAGATATCAAGTGCTTGATATAGTAAATCTGCCTTCTTAGTATATCCAATATGAGAAAGTAACATAGCTGCTGCACGAATTACAGAGCATGGATCAGCATATTTGTCTCTGCCTTCTAATACCATTCTAGGTGCTGAACCATGAATAGCTTCAAACATAGCGTAGCGTTTACCAATGTTAGCACTACCTGCTGTTCCAACCCCACCTTGGAACTCAGCTGCTTCATCCGTAAGAATATCACCATAAAGATTTGGAAGAACTAGAACTTGGAAATCTCTTCTACGTTTCTCATCGACTAATTTAGCAGTCATAATATCAATATACCAGTCATCTGTTGCAATTTCTGGATACTCTTTAGCAATCTCTTTAAAGATGTCTAAGAATTTTCCGTCTGTCGTCTTTATAATATTTGCCTTAGTAACAGCAGTCACTCTTGTTTTGCCATTCGCTTTTGCAAATTCAAATGCAGCCCGTATGATTCTTTCTGTTCCTTGGGTTGTGACAACAGTAAAATCTACACCCAAATCCTCAGTAACATGAACACCCTTGCTACCAACAGCATAAGCGCCTTCTGTATTCTCACGATAAAAAGTCCAGTCAATTCCTTGCTCAGGAATTCGAACAGGTCTTACATTTGCAAATAAATCAAGTTCTTTACGCATTGCTACATTTGCGCTCTCAACATTTGGCCAAGGATCACCTTTTCTTGGTGTTGTTGTAGGTCCTTTTAAGATGACGTGACATTCTTTTAGTTCTTTTAACACATCATCAGGAATTGCCTTCATCTCTTCTGCTCTTCGCTCGATCGTAAGTCCATCAATCACCTTAAAAGCTACTTTACCAGAAGTAGCTTCATCCTTTAGTAAAAATTCAAGAATTCTCTGCGCCTGACCAGTAATTGCTGGTCCAATACCATCACCACCACATACACCTATGATGATTTGGTCTAAATTCTTATAGTCTAAGAAATCACCTTGGGCTTTCATTACCTCTACACGCCCTAATTGTTCCTCTAGCAACTTACCAAATGCTTCTTTTGCAGCAGCTATCTTTTCCGTAGTCATCGTATTTCCTCCTAAATCTGCATATTTGAAGTACCTCTTATTAGCTTGTTAAGCTACTCTACCTTTAAATCAGGTAAATCAACATTGCATTCTTCCTTATAAGCATTGATTAAATGAATCAACTCTTCATCTGTCATTACAGTGATTCTTCCATCTTCATACTCTTTATCAACAATTTCCTTCAGCTTAACAACGAGTAAGTTTGATTTATCCAGCATCTTGTCGCCTTTAAGCTTACAGTATGTATTAATCCAATGGGCAATGCCCGCTAGACCTGACGTATTCGACACGGAAACTAATACTGGACGATTTAAAAACTTCTCTGTATCAAATATATTATAAATTTCTTCATTTTTCAATAGACCATCCGCATGAATTCCTGCTCGTGTTACATTAAAATTCTTTCCTACAAATGGAGTTCTATGCGGAATCTTGTATCCGATTTCCTTTTTAAAGTATTCAGCAAGTTCAGTAACAACCGTTGTATCCATTCCATCAAGTGTACCTTTTAATTGAGCATATTCAAATACCATTGCTTCAAGAGGTGTATTACCAGTTCTCTCACCTATGCCAAATAAAGAACAATTGACACCACTTGCACCATAAAGCCAAGCAGTTGTTGAATTAGCTACAGCTTTATAAAAATCATTATGACCATGCCATTCTAATTGTTCTGATGGAACTCCAGCGTGTGTTGTTAACGAATAGATAATTCCTTGTACACTTCGTGGAATTACAGCACCTGCAAAATTTACACCATAACCCATAGTATCGCAAGCACGAATCTTTACTGGAATATTATATTCATTTCCTAATTTCATAAGCTCAAAGCAGAATGGAATAACAAAACCATGGATATCCGAACGAGTAATATCTTCAAGATGACATCTTGGAGCTACACCTGTTTCAAGGCACTCACGAACAATACTTAAGTAATGATTCATGGCTTGACTTCTAGTCATCTTCATCTTATAGAAAATGTGATAATCAGAACAACTAACTAAAATACCTGTTTCCTTCATTCCTAAATCCTTTACAAGCTCAAAATCCTTCTTGCTTGCACGAATCCATGAAGTTACCTCTGGAAAACGATAGCCACGTTCCATACATTTATAAACAGCATCTCTATCTTTTTTACTGTATAAGAAAAATTCACTTGCACGAATAATTCCATTAGGACCACCTAGACGATGTAAATAATCATAGATTGTTACTATTTGCTCAGTTGTATATGGTGCTCGAGACTGCTGTCCATCCCGAAATGTTGTATCTGTAATCCAAATATTATTTGGCATATTATGTGGAACAATACGATCATTAAATGCAATCTTCGGTATCTCATCATATGGGAAAAGATTTCGAAAAACATTAGGTTGAACCACATCAACAAGTTCATAGATATGTTCTTCTAATGATAATAAGTTGTTCTGAGGATTTCTATATACTCTACGATTCTCCATGGCATTCACTCCTACATCAATAATTTCTGTTTAATTGTATACAATAATACCATAAGTGTCAAGGATTCATTTACAATTTTTATAATTTCGTTATATTATACTTATGTATCTCATTTATTAAGCCGATATATGTAAAGATATATTATTGATTAGATAAATTGATAGTGTAAAAAATTTTGTGTAAATAAAAATTGAGAAGTGAAGCACGCTGCCTTATCAAGACCAAAGATTCTTTACCATCAACTAAAAATGTACTCGTAAGCTATTTACACAAAATTATTGACATTACCTATAATTTAATCAACTTAAGAGATGTAAAATACTATTAGGAGGATAATGCATGAAAATTAAAACAAAGTTAGTTGGCGCAATTGTATTCATCTTATGTTTGACTGCTGCCACTATCACCATTGTTACTGCACGAGAGACAAGTTCAAATTTGAATACCTTCTATACAAAAACTATCGAGAAAGACTTATCACTAGTATACCAACTGTTAGATAAAACCTATCCAGGAGATTTTAATGAGAAAGATGGGAGTCTTTATAAGGGCGACATCCTTCTTAATGACGATACTAATTTCGTTGATTCGATACAAGAATTAACAGGATATTATGTTACAATCTTTCATAATGATACAAGAATTTCAACTAATCTTCCAAATGAAGATGGACATCGAGCCGTCGGAACAAAAGCCACTACTGAGGTCTGTGACAACGTTCTCAATAAAGGTAATACATATACAGCAGAAATAAATCTACTTGGCAATAATACAAGAGCTTACTACATGCCAATAAAAGATAAGGATGATCATGCAATTGGAATGTTATTTATTGGAATGGAGCAAAACTCAATTAAGCAGAACATTAATTCGATCACAGGTAAAGTAATTTTCATTAGTATTGCTTCAGCAATACTTGGTATAATTATATTCTCTATTATTGGTTTCTTATTAGTAAATGCCTTGAAAGTTGTTATGAAGGATTTTCAGAAGATGAGTAATAAAGACTTTTCAGGTTTCATTCCTAACAAATATGTAAAGCGTAAAGATGAAATTGGTGTATTAGCGCGAGAAGCTATCAACATGAAGAATGTTTTCACTGATATCATATCAACGATTGCAGATAATAATGCTGTGGTATACCATTCTATTGAAGAAAATACTCTAAAAATTCGTGACCTGAATAACAATCTGGAAGATGTTTCTTCTACTACGCAAGAAATCTCTGCTGGCATGGAAGAAACCGCTGCCTCAATGGAACAAATTCATTGTACCGCCATTGATGTTGAAGAAGCTACAAAACAGATTGCACAACAAGCACAAAATGGAGCGAAGGCTGCAGTTGAGATTAGCGATCGAGCTATTACACTAAAGGGAAATGCGATCCGTTCTCATGAAGAGACAAATCAATTAATCGATAGTACGAATCAAAAGATGCAGCAAGCAATTGAGCAATCAAAGAGCATTGAAGAAATCAAAGTTTTATCCGACACGATTCTATCAATTACCTCTCAAACAAATCTACTTTCCTTAAATGCCTCCATTGAAGCAGCAAGAGCTGGAGAAAATGGCAAAGGTTTTGCAGTTGTAGCGAACGAAATTAAGACGTTATCAGAAGCTTCTAGTTCTGCTGTCAACAAAATACAAGATGTTACTACGCAGGTATTTAAATCCGTTGAAAATTTAGTATCTTGCTCCAATGATATTTTAGAATTTTTAAATAATTCAGTTGTAAAAGCATATGAAGAAATGGTATCAACTGGTGAACAGTATTATCAAGATGCGATCTTTATCAATAATATAGTGGATAAGTTAAGTACTACAAGTAACCAAGTATTAACTAATATCTCATATATGACGAATACGATTAATCAAATCTCTGTTGCCGTAAATGAAAGTGCAAATGGAAGTACGACTATTGCTCATAGTATTAGTGAAATTAATATTCATGCTAATGATATTGAGAATTTAAATTCTATGTCAAAAAATTCTTCTGATCAATTAACTGAATACGTGAATGATTTTAAATTTAAATAACTATTCTTTAGGATAAAACTAGAAAAAGGACGCATCGTGAATTTTTGCTTGTCGTGAATCAAAAAGTAGGACTGTCACACTAAGGGCAGTGTGACAGTCCTACTTTTTTTCACAATCTTTTCTATATTTTATTTACTAAATTCATCAATTCTTTGTTGTATATGTTTATTAAAATTCGCAACTTTACGTTCATACTCTGATTCCATAAAGCGAGATTCTAACAAGAAATCTGCAGTTGCAAGATTATTAGCAATCGGAATATCATAAACAACTGCAATACGAAGCAATGCCTTAACATCTGGATCATGTGGTTGAGATTCAAGTGGATCCCATAAAAATATGATGAAGTCAACATTTCCTTCTACAATTCTTGCACCAATCTGTTGATCGCCACCAAGAGGGCCACTATTGAATGCACGGACAGGTAATCCTGTTTTATCTGTAATCATTCGAGCTGTAGTGCCAGTACCACATAAAAAATGCTTCTTTAAAACTTCTTTATGCTTATCTGCCCACTCTACAATCTCTTTCTTCTTTCCATCATGTGCTACTAACGCAATATGTTTTGTTTTTTCCATTTTAAAATAAATATAGTCATCGTCTAGCATTTTACATCTCCTTTGGTGGTATTTCTATTATTCTACCAAAGAAATTGTGATGTTACAAGTCATCATCTATACCTAATTAATTTTTTCTTAAATATGTAAAGTCCAATAGCAATAAGATTAACGCCACTAAGGAAAAATACAGAAGGATCAGCTGTCCCTGTCTGAGGTAGCTTATCTACCTGTACATCATCAACACCTTTAGGAACTTCTTCTCCTACTTCTTCCTCAGGAATCTCCTCTGTGTCCTCATCTATTACAGGTTCTTCCTCCTCTGGTTCCTCCTTAATCGGTTCTTCCAATGGTTCAACAATAGGAACTTGAGACTCTTCTTCTGGAGTTGGTACTGTGGCTGTTGGTACTGGTGTTGTATTTTGAGGTGGTTGCTTCGTTGGCTCTGGTGGTTGCTTCGTTGGCTCTGGTGGCTGCTGCGTTGGCTCTGGTGGCTGCTGCGTTGGTTCTGGTGGTTCTTTCGTTGGCTCTGGAGGCTGATTCGTTGGTTCTGGTGGTTCTTTTGTTGGCTCTTCTAAATCATCAAGAACTGGTACCAGCTTTATCCCAACCAAATGCCATCCACACTGCGCTTTCCTTAATAAATAAAATACAATTGCATCTCCCTTATTCAATGCAAAACCTGCAGATCTCAATTGTTCTATCGTTGGTACTGGGAAATCCTTACACAAAAGTTCTTGTATATCTGCTCCATCTACAAAGACAGGTACTTCATCATAACAGAAGGTGTCTCCTATTCCAACAATGGTATCATCAAGTACAATCCCACAATATTGTAAATATGTGTCATATTCGAAAGAATCTGGAATCCCCTGCCCTTTCTTTAGAATGTAAAATACTACTCTTTCTTCTGTATCTTCTGTCTCCTCTGATGTACATGCGCTTGCTTTGTTTGCTGGCATTAGAAGCAGTTCGACCAAGAATAAAACAATGGCTATTAATGCAGCAATCTTTCTTTTTTTTGCTTTCATGGCATATACTCCTTAGATTATAACTTAAGACATAGTACAATAATATGATACTTATGTTTCCAATATATGTCAATTAGAGCTTTTGTCGAAACACTGTAAATCTCACTTTTCACTAGAGTTTAGGGTCTTTTCTTTTTTTGTAAATAATGGTATGATTATACTATTCGATAGAAAAGAGGTAGTGCGATGAATAAACATATAATAGTGGTAGCACTCGGTCGAAGTGCTTTTGGTGAAACGTTTCCTGAGCAACATATGAATGCTAAAAAGGCGGCTAATGCTATAGCTGATTTAGTGGAAGCAGGTTATCGAATTGTTATCACTCATAGTAATGGTCCACAGGTTGGCATGATACATACAGCAATGACTGAATTTAGTCGATTAGATTCAAAATATACAGTTGCGCCAATGTCAGTTTGTGGTGCTATGAGTCAAGGATACATAGGTTATGACTTACAGAATTTAATACGTACTGAATTATTAAATCGTGGTATATATAAGCCTGTTTCTACGATTATTACTCAGGTTAAAGTAGATCCATTCGATAAAGCTTTTTCTAATCCAACAAAAGTGATTGGTCGCTATATGACTGCAGAAGAAGCTGCAGCAGAAGAAAAGAAAGGCAACTATGTTATCAAGGAAGAAAAAGGATATCGTAGAATCATAGCTGCTCCAAAGCCAATTGATATTTATGAAATTGATGCAATTAAAGCACTGATTGAAGCGAATCAGATTGTAATCGCTGGTGGTGGCGGTGGTATTCCTGTTCTTGAGCAACGTACTACTTTAAAAGGTGCTAGTGCAATTATCGAAAAAGATTTAACTGCAGAAAAGATAGCTGAGCTTTTAGACGCTGACTGTTTGTTGTTCTTAACTGGAGTAGAAAAAGTATTCTTAAACTTTGGAAAAGAGAATGCAACTGAACTAGATACAATTACAGTAGAACAAGCAAAACAATATATAGAAGAAGGCTACTTTACAGCTGGAGCAATGTTACCAAAAGTCGAAGCAAGTGTTGAATTTGTCTCCAAACGTTCCAATCGAAAAGCAGTCATAACAAAACTTGATAAGGCAGTTGCAGGATTAGCTGGTAAAACTGGGACAATTATTCAGTAGACATACGAAGCAAATTCTATCAAACAAGGAAAAGTACGCGCTGCGAACTTTTCCTTGTCATGAATAAAAAGGAGCTTTTGCAGAATGGAAAATGTACCGACCCCCAAAGGTTAGACCAAAAAATCTAACGATTGGAGGTCGGTACATTTTGCAAAAGTTCCTTTTTAAAATAGTAAAAGTAATCCCACATTTCGGATCCATCCACTTTTTAGATAACCATTTTTCAGTAAGATATATCTTTGCTGAAACCAATTTTTTTGATACACATGAATAAACTTTTCTACCACACACTTCTTATGAATCGAGAGAACATCTTCAAAAATATGATGAAATTCTTCTGCTTGCTTTTTATTGTCAAGTAAGCTTCTTCGTTGAATTTTGGCAGCTTTCACACGATTTACAAAGTAATCTTTAAAACTAGCTCCACCTACTACATTCTTTGCGTGCTGACGGTATTTCATTGTTTGTCTTGGTAGAAAACTAATATTTCCAAAGGTAGAGGCAATTAAGGCTAGCCACCAGTCATGAAATCTTGCATGATTAGGTATCTCCCTTAGATAAGGTTCAAAAGAACGATTAATCATAACCGTACAGCCAATACATTTATTTTCCATTAATAGATGAGCTAAATCAGTTTTTTGTACTTGCAAACGTTGGCTCTTATAGAATGAAGGAGCAATTTCGTTGAGCTTATCATCTGTAACTGAAACGTCCGTAAATACTAACAGAGGTCGATCTAAGCCAAAACGGTTCTCCATCTGTTTCATTCTCTTAAGTGTTTTTGCTATCTTATCATGATTCCATACATCATCTTGATCACAAGACATAAAATACTGTGCATCTTGGTTTTGCTCCATTACTTCTCGAATCCCAAATAAAAAATTCTTAGTTGGACCAAGGTTATGTTCATTTTGATGAATCGTAATATGACGCGGATAAATCTGTTTCAGTTTATTCAGTATAACTATTGTTTCATCAGTAGAACCATCATCAAAAATGTGAAGATAGACATCACAATCTTGATTTTGTAGTACAGAATTTACTTGTTCTGAAACATATTTTTCACCATTATAAGTTGCCATAACAACATCTACTCTACACATTTTACCTCCAATAAGACTTGTTCATGCTAAACCACTGACGCAATCCTTGTGGCAAATACGTGTATCTTTTCCCAATAAAATACCCGATATACTTAAAGCCACTTTCCATAATCAATTCAAACATTTCGATATATTTGTTCTGACCATAAAGATAGGACATAGCTTGCTTTACTAACTTTGTTCCTTCTTTTTCTGATGATACCTTAGAAAAAATCTCCTTGTATTCTCTATGAGAAACTCCAAGATCAAAATTACGTCGTAACTGCTCCATTAAACCATAGCTATGGGAATGAATTACTTTTGCATTGGAAGCATAATAAATAGCATAACCAGCCTCAATCGCATTCGCTGCGTAAATCATATCCTCATTGAATATTGTATGTTTTACAAACCCACCTAATTCTTCATAAATATCTTTGCGATATGCAGCACAGACATTGGAGCAGAAATAAGTTTTAATACCGAACCTCTCGATATCATCTTTTGTCTTTTTGCAATCCTTCTCAGGATAGTTAAATAATCTCATGTACTGTTCTATAACTGACGCATTCAGTTGGGCTTCCTGTCTACCATAAGTAACTGCGACAAAAGGATCCTCAAAAGGCTTAATTAATTCATGAATCATCATAAAATCTTTTGGTACTGCATCCTGAGTCATATAGATCATAAAATCAGCATTGGATAATGTACTACCATAAGCTCTTGTTGCGCCATGGTCAAATTCTTCTTTTGATATAGAAACAATTTGTATATCGATTTCCTTGTCTCCTAAAAGTTTCTTTTTATGAAACAAATTTGTAACGCGCTTTTTCAGTTCACTTGTCGAAAAGTTAGGTAGTAGTTCTGTATTTAGTAAAATAATTTTATTTGGTAATAATGTCTGCATTACTATTTTTTCTAAAAGTTTTTCCAACTTATTATCCGGCTTATATACTGGAATAATAACATCAATTGTTTGTTCTTTCATTTCATTCTAACCTTTCTTAGTTTACCATTTACCGCTTCATCCTATGGTTTATTCAAATTATAACCAACCTAAGCACAATTATATGACATCATAAAAAGAAAGTAAAGTTTGCTTCGTAAACTTTTCCTTATCATGAATAAGAAAAAGCTATCACTTGACAAGATCTTAGATATATAATCGCAAAATCTTATCAAATGATAGCTTCCTATTCCTCTTATGCAAATATTGTTACTTTACCAGCTGGGATACCATTAATAACATAATATGCTGCATTATCTTCTGGTTTTATGTACAGTTCCATCTTCTTTATATTCTTCTCCATACCACCTGCTGCCAAATAGTCTGCTTTCGCTTGTTCAAGCAATTGATCGGAATCAACTTCGTTACCGGTATATTGAAACAATACTTTAGTATCGTATTTATTCTCACTTTTATTCTTAGTAGAAGCTTTTTTATTCTCTACTTTTTTATCAGATGTTTTTTTCTCAGCTGCCTTTTTCTCAGTTACCTTTTTCTCAGTTGCCTTTTTCTCAGTTGCCTTTTTTACAGATTTCTTAGCCTCTGCAACTTTTTTTGTCACTTTTTCCTCTTGTTCTTCTGCTGTCTTAACTACCTTCTCGATTTTGTTATCTGTTGTAGCCATTACTTCCTTTACCTCAGTACTTAAATTCTTTGTTGTTACCTTTTTTTCTTTCATAAACAATATCTCCTTTCTTATCATAAACTATGAATTATATGATTTCTACAAAACATCATTGATGAAATATTTATGAATCATGATATGATAATATACTAATTTTTTAGAAAATTCAATATATTTATTTATTTTCTACAAATCGGTCAATAAACTACGAAAAAGTGATTACAATTCCTATAATTATTCTCAAAAATACTACAACTTCTAACAAAATATACTACCTACTACGATCAGTCTTACATATGCTAATGCAGGTTATTCATATTTACTATTTGCTATCTTGAAATTACGTTGGTTCTATGCCATATAGCTATTTACTATAATCCTTAAAAGAAATATTTAAGTCAACTGCGTGGTCAATTCCATCAATTTTGCCTGTATCTGAATACTGTAGCATTTCAAACTGATAAGGAAAAGAAAGCTTATCCCCGTAATAGGCAAACCAAAGGTCATATTCAGATAACTGCTCTAAATCGATACCCATTACCATCCATTTTGTATTTGCATAAATCATCGGTTTGTATCCATTAGCTTTGATTTCTTCACAGAAGGTTTTGGCAATATCGGTTCGAAGTTGTCTTGTTATTTGATTGGCTCTCGCTGGATAAGTAATAACATGTTCGGTATCAAAAATTACAGGATACGTTATGTTATATCCCTTTAACTTTTCTAATACAAATTCTGCCTCTTCTTTTGCTTCCTCTACTGTGATTGCTTGTGAAAAGAAGTAAACGCCAACATGGATTCCACTCTCAATTGCACCTTTTATATTATCTTCAAAATAAGGATCTAGCTCTAATGTTCCTTCGTTATAGCCGCGGAAGCCAACACGAATAATTGCAAATTCTACTCCTGCAGCTTTCACCTTATCCCAATCAATCTTTCCTTGAAACTTTGAAACATCAATTCCTGGTATTGAACTTACTTCTCCGTTCTGATACGAAAGAAAGCCAGCTTCATCAGCGATTAAGTCCTCTTGAGTAATAGTTGATCGCTCCACTAGCTCTGATAACTCAAGAAGAAACACTTCTCCATTATCCCCCCATAGCTTAATCCTATCTTCTGATAAAACCTCAGTTCGAGGAACAATTACACCTTCTTTATCTAAATCTTCTTGATTCGCCTCTACATAGGCACCGTAAGTCGGATTCATCAGTTTCATTTCATCATTGCTTAGCCCTATTGTAGCTTGAAATTCTCCTAAATACTTATGTTCCGATAAATATGGTATCGTCAAAATCTTAATTGCATTCTCTTCAAATACCATAGAAAAGTACTGTTCATGATTGATTATATCTTCCTCATAATAAACTGCATTAATATATTCTTCTTTATCAATAGCATATGTATAAGACGTTGAACCAAAAGATAACTTCATCCTCATATCAGGATGATTAACATCATTACCAACTTCCTCATAAGTTGCAACAAATAAAGAATTTAATGCTGCTTTAACATCAAGAATATCATATTCCAAAAGATTTGCACATGAAACTGCACGTAATTGCTTTGGCATTGTCTTAGAATATCGCTCATCAAAGAAACTAAATATTAATTGTTTTTCTCCGTTAGCAAAAAAATCACCGAACTTTGGACACAAAGCTTCGATCCCTTTTGATAGATCATAATCCCAAGTAAATTCTGCAATCCGTGTACCATTATCAATCATAATCTTTTGACGATAACTTGTATCATCCACTGGTATTTCATTTCGATAATATACATGCATCTCTCCATTCGAAAGCATCAGATATTCATAACCAAATAACGTCTCAATAGATGGTGTAAATTCACTTGTTCCCTTGGAATAATTCGATACTAAATCAGCTAAGTTCGCTACCAATTTAGTTGTCTCTACAACGTGAACCATCTCATTATCAATTGGAGTTTCTTCAACAAGATCTTCTATCAAATCTTCTTGTGCACTCATTATTGGGATGTTCTGCTGATTTTTTGAGTATATAGCAAAAATTGCACATCCAGATATTACAATTATTGTTTCTAATAGAGCTAGTCTCTTCCATAGATTTCGTTTTGGTTTAATCACTTGAGGTTGAATCTTTTTTGCCTCTTCTAACTCCTTAAGTACAATATCAAGATATGCTTTTGTATCAACAAGCTCTTTCTCTATCGCTATCATTGGATTTTGAAATTCCATCTTTTCTGGAATTTGTTGATCTATCTGGCGAATTATTTCTTCTGTCTTATTTAAATCTCCCATTTAATACTCCTAACTATAATTATATATAAATCATAATACTCTCTAGTACCCTCTTGGGCGTAAACTCTTTAGCACAAGGAAACATTTATGTAACTTGCTCATTCATCGTTAAATATAAACTTGAATGTTTACTATAATATAGCAATTATTTTTAGTGAATGCAATTCATTTTTCATTTTACAACAGCTTATAAACAGAGTATCATAGAACTATATTCTCAAAACATATATTAAAAGGAATACTAATAAGGACAATAACCTTAGGGAGGATAAGAATGTACATAGAAAATGTCTTAGACTTGATTGGTAATACACCATTAATTAGTCTTAAAAAAACAACTGATCTTAATATTTTTGCGAAAGCAGAATTTTTAAATCCAGGAGGAAGTATTAAAGACCGTGTAGCTAAGAATATGATTGAAAAAGCCGAGCAACGTGGGATACTTAAACCAGGAATGACGATTGTTGAACCAACGTCTGGAAATACTGGAATTGGTTTAGCATTAGTCGGTGTTCGTAAAGGATATCATGTTATCATCGTGATGCCAGAAAATATGAGTGAAGAACGAAAAAAAATTATTCAAGCTTTAGGTGCTGAATTAGTACTTACTCCTGCACATTTAAGTATTGGCGGTGCAGTAAGTAAAGCAGAAGAGATTGTTAACAGTTCCAATCAGTACTTTATGCCACAGCAGTTTAAGAATTTAGACAATCCTGCAATTCACTATACATCGACTGCAAGAGAGTTATACGAACAATTAGATGGCCACGTGGATATCTTTGTTTCAGGACTTGGAAGTGGCGGTACGCTTCAAGGATGTGCTAGGTTTTTAAAGGAGATTAATCCAAAGGTAAAGATTGTTGCTGTAGAACCCAAAAATGTGTCTGCTCTTCTTGGCCATGAACCTGGATTACATAGCATTCAAGGAATTGGTGATGGTTTTATTCCTGATGTATTAGACACGAAATTAATAGATGAAATTGTGGAAGTAACAGATGAAGATGCTATTGCAACCACAAGAGAATTAGCTAAGATTACTGGACTGATGTGTGGCACCTCCTCTGGTGCAAATATCTGGGCATGTAAAGAAATGGCGAAAAAGTACGGCAATGATAAATACATAGCAACTGTTTTAGCAGATCGAATGGAACGTTATTTTAGTACCAACTTATTGTAATATCTGATAAGCCTAATGTATATATAATAATGTGTCTCATGTAGAAAATGGGGCTGTAGCACTAAGGGCAGCCCCAACATATATATCATAATACTTTTGATAATAAACTTATCGGGCATAAAACTTTTATCCCCTCCAAAAGATCTTTACACTCCCATGAAAGACAAACAAATTTTAGATAAACTCCTTACGAATTTGCCTCGCTATGTAAGGATTGTTCATTGTATACAGATGAAGTCCATCTACACCATGATCAATCAGTTCTTCCATTTGACGAATTGCATACTCAATTCCAGCATCCCGTAGTGAATTTGGTTCATGTTCATAACGTTGCAGTAGTTTAGCCAATTTCTGTGGTATGCTTGCACCACACATCGTAACCATTCGTTCAATCTGCTTTTTATTGCTTACGGGCATAATTCCCGCTTCCATAGGAATATCGATCCTTGCTGCTCTCACTTTCTCTTGAAAACGGTAGAAAAAATCATTATCAAAAAACAATTGAGAAATCAAGTGACTAACACCTGCTTCTACCTTAATTTTTAGATGCTTAATGTCTTCTTCCATATTCTTTGCTTCTACATGAACTTCGGGATAACAAGCTCCTGATAGATGAAAATCTCCATGTTGCTTTATGTAACGAACAAGTTCTGAGGAATAATGAAAGTCATATCTTCTTGGTAAATCAGGATTGATATCACCACGTAATGCAAGAATATTCTCAATTCCTTTTTCCCTTAGTTGTTCCAGTATAAGATCAATATCTGATTGTGTGGAATTCACACAAGTAAGATGAGCCATCGATTCAATGTGATATTCATTCTTAATCAAGGATGCAATCTGACTTGTGGAAACATCCGCCAAATTTCCTCCAGCCCCATAAGTTACACTAATAAAATCAGGCTTGAGTTCGCTTAATTCTCCTAAAACGGAGGTTATGCTTTCCAATGTTCCTTCCTTTTTCGGTGGAAATACTTCGAACGAAAATACCCTTCGATTTTGACTAAAAATCTCATTAATCTTCATGTTACCCTCCATACTGTCATATTCTTAGGAGTAATTGTAACACATTTTTCTGCCTTCATCTACTATCTCATTTTCTGTTAATTGTAACTTTGTATGTCATTCTTTATTTATCATAATCTTAGTTTCTCGAATGTAACTTATTGCTTTCTTGCTATCTTATATTCATCATCCAACTGATAGTAAGAACATTGATCAAGCGTATTACTCATAAAGCGACTCATCTCATCCTCATCTAGATTCACTACACAATAATAACATTCATATTCTTCATCATAAATATAATTTGCACAACTTTCGCAATTACTTTTGGCCATAGTTCTTTCCTCAATTCCTAGCTAACCTTTTTTGTAATTTTTCTACAAATAGACTTCGTAACCACCTCGGAGGTACTTGTCCTAATCGATTCATAATTCCAGGTATAATAATTTTTTTATTACGATTGAATTTACGATAAGCAATTTCAGCAACTTTACTCGCTTCCATTGCATGTTTCATCTGTCCTTTCCCAGCTCGCTTTGTGAAATTAGTTTTCGTTGCTCCTGGGCATAATGTGCTTATCTTAACTCCATATTTTTTGTACTCCATACGTATTGCTTCCGAAAAGTTAAAAACAAATGCTTTCGTAGCGTAATAAGATGCAATCCATGGGCCTGGCTGAAAAGCTCCAGTAGAAGCGACATTCAGTATCTTCCCAGCACCTGAATCCTTCATCTCACTCAAAAACAATTTTGTCAGTCCTACGAGGTTAACCATGTTAACCATCATCATGGACTCCTCAAACGATAACGGTATGTCAACAAACTCACCAACGCACCCAAAACCAGCATTATTGATTAATACGGATACTGTCAGATTCTGTTCTTTTATCTTACGATATAATTCAGTTGCTGCCCCCTTTTGGCTTAAATCTTCGGCAACTACTACAACATCTACAAAGAATTGCTCTTCAAGTTCTTTTTTTACAGATTCCAAACGTTGTAGATTAGTTGCCGATATAATTAATGATTCACCATGCATCGCAAATTGTTTTGCAAGCTCATAGCCGATTCCAGAGGAAGCTCCTGTAATTAATACATAACCCATACCATATGCTCCTTATCATCACCTTTGTTTCTTAGTATAGCATATCTTATGACAAATAGGAAGAAAAGGAGTTCTATTCTATGTGGAATTCATTTACTTTCTTCTTTACTCATTCGACTTAATTCTTTCATCAATTTTTACGATTAAGTCATCTGTAATTTCATTTATCTTATGAAAATCGGTTGAGCTAATATAGTATGACTCTAGCTGGTCGTGTAATTGTTTTGCTCTTTCAAGATAGAAGATTCCCATATTAAGAAGGCATTGATATCGTTCTTTAATGCCAATTAACTTTATCTCATTCTCTTCATCTGTACCAAATCGTATTGCATTTTGATATAAATCAATGATAGAATCGCCAGAGCGACTGGGTTCATATTCATGAGGTGCTGTACTATCAAAAATACACGTACTTAGTTCAGGAAAAAGGAGCATGTCTAGGCTATCTGGGTCCAAGCCACAGTGATACACCTCGACATCCACTCCTAATTCTTCCGCCTTTCTTAATATTTTCTTTAGCATTGTTGACTTACCACTACCTGGACGTCCCTTAATAAAATATCTTAATTTCATATCACTTGTAAGATTTTGTACATAATCAACAGGACCTTTAAAAGTTGCACCTCCAAAAAATCTATGATAGGTGTACCCATTGCTTTTCTCTACTACTTTTGCAAAAAGTTCTGCAATCATATGCTCCGTCACTTTGTTTGCCGCCTGAATGTTCATGTTATTGATGTAAATACGTTCCCATTCGTCATGAACTCTTAGTGCCTTTAGAAACTGCTCATACACATTAGGATAACATTCATCAATCTTGTGTACTAATTCTAGAATCTCATTGGAGTATTGAGCTAGCCGCTTTATATCCCAAGCAACTCCAAGATTTACATACTCCTCGATTACACCTGGTGCATGAGGTTCAATGACATGTGGTTTTGTACCATCTACAATTCCAACTCCAACACTACGAATAACGATGCCATCAAGGGAGTCCGGATCAGAAGAGCAATGAATATACTCCACCTCAAAGCCTTCTTCTCTATACTTTTCACCAATTTTTCTCATAAGTGTTGATTTTCCAGTTCCTGGTCCACCCTTTAATATATATATCTTTTGTAAGACAGAAAGATTATTATCAAATAAATTCTGAAAGCCTTTCGCTGAAATAGCACAAGTAAAATAATGTCTTTCTTTTCCTAGCATAAGCTGTTCCTTTTACTTTCTTATTACTTATTGTATGATGATACCTTTCTATCATGAACACAAACTTTACTGGCTCTCCCAAACATCTTTGAGACTTAATTTCAAACAGCCTCATTACTTCTTTCATTTTGAACAAGAAGCTCTATAATCTGCGTTTCTAGTTCATCAATTTTTCTATCGAATGCTCTCTTTTGCTCGTCAATAACTTTTTTCTGTTCTTCGATGGTAGCCATGTAATCAACAACTTGAATCCTTTGTTTTTCCATAACTACTTGTGCTGAATTGTGAATTCTATCTTTCCGTTCTATTTCTTCTTTATAACTAGCTAATAGCTGTTCTCTTTCGGCAAGAATCTTCTTAACTTCTTCTATCTCTTGGTCTTTCTTTTGAATCTTCTCCTGAGAAGTTTCATATGCTAACTTTATGGATTTTAACTCTTTCTCACTATTTTCCAATCTGTTATTAGAAGTGTGAAGATCCTGTTTGATTTCGCCGATCTCCTGCTTCGCATCACTGTATTTTAGTTTCACTGTACTAAGTTCGTGTTTTAGAGCATCAAGCTCGTGTTTTAGATGAGTTAACTCAGTCGTTGCTTGAGCTAACTCATCTGATTTCATTCGTATGCGTTCCATATTACCTGAATGTTCTTTATTGAGCTTAAAAAGTTTTTGTTCTAGCTGGTACACATGCTCTTTTCTCTTTTCGAGAAGATCATCTTTTTGGATGATGTCTTTTCTTAATTGTTCAATTTCTTTCGCTTGTATATCTATAAAAGCAGTGTTTTCCCTTAACTCAGCAGATTGATCTTCTATCTTTTTGATATTTTTTTCTATAGTGATTTGAAGTTGTTCTGTCTCCTTAACTTTATTGGTAAGAAGGGCATTAACCCTTATTATCTCCTCTGACTTAACTTTATTCTGGTCTTTAAGATGCGACAACTCTGTTTTTGCCTTAATTAGTTCGTTTGCTCTCTCTTCTAACTGGGATTGATACGTAGCGACTTGATTCGTTAAATTCGATATTTCAAACTCCTTCGCTTCAAAAATTGACTGCGTTTCCTCCAATAAACCAGTTAATTCGGCAACCTGTTTTTCTTTTTCCACAAGTACATCTCTTTGCTTCGTATTCTGGCTTTTCTGAAGCTCTAAGTCATTTTTTACTCTCTGTAATTCAATCTGATGATCTTTTACTGTATTAGCTAAATTAACTTTCTCCGTCTTTAAATTTTTGAGTTGAGACTCTGTTTCAGACAAGTCATTGCTTAATTTAGTGATTTGATCTTCTCTTTCCTTAACATATGCTTCAACTTCTTCTGTAATCTCATTATACTTTGCTATCTCTCCTTGAAGAAATGCAACTCGGTTAGATAAGTTTTTAATATCTCTTTCTCGTTGTTCTAATATTTTTTGACTCTTGTAATAATTGGTATTGATCTCTTCTATCTCGATAAGAGCATTGTTATACTCTTGTTCTATTTCTAATAATCTTTGTCGTTCTTGCTTTGACACTAACATCAATTTCGTATTCCCTTCCATCTTAAGTACTTCAACTATTTGTTTCTTCTTATGTATCTATAGTTTACTAAAAATAATTATACTTACATTTTAATAGAAAATCTATCATTGCTAGGATTTACCATTAATGATACTTACGCTTACTTCCTCTTTGGCAGTTGAGCAAGTACAATTGCTGTAAACATTAACAAGCAGCCAAAGATTTCACGAACGGTAAGCTTTTCACCCAATAGAATCCACCCGGCCAAGACCGAAATTACCGATTCTAAGCTCATAATAAGAGAAGCTACCGTTGGATTCATTCCTTTTTGACCAACAATTTGTAACGTATAAGCAACTCCACAGGATAACGCTCCTGCATATAGAATTGGAACCCCTGCGGCGATGATTTGCGAGATTTTTGGAGATTCAAGGAAAAACATAAGAATACATGATAAACTTCCACAAGTAAAGAATTGAATACATGACATCTTCACCCCATCTACGATTGGAGAATAATGATCCACCACTATAATATGAAAAGAGAATATAATAGCACAAAGTAAGACAAGGATATCTCCAAATTGTAAAGAAAATCCCCCAGTCATACAAAGCAGATATAAACCGATAATGGCAATTAGGACGGCAAGCCATACTCGAAGGCCCGCCCTTTTCTTTAAAAATATCCCGATAATTGGAACAATTACTATGTACATAGCCGTCACAAATCCAGCCTTCCCTACTGTTGTATATTGAAGGCCGATCTGCTGAAAATTACTTGCTAAAAATAAGATAAAACCACATAGTAATCCCCCAATCATAAGGTCTCTCCTTGACTTTTTAGCATCGACAACCATATCTTTCTTTTTCACTCGACTTTTGCTAACTGCAAGGTATGGTAACAATACTACTCCACCAAGGATGCATCTAACTCCATTAAAAGTAAATGGACCAACATAATCCATACCAACACTTTGTGCTACAAAAGCAACTCCCCAGATTGTTGCAGTTAAAAGTAGTAATAACGACTGTCGTAATGTAAATTTGTTCATGGGGTACTCCTTCTTAAATTAGTATTTTGAGTTTAATCTTTTGCTATATTGTATTTTAGTATTTATGTATAACTATAATGGAATTTAGTAATTTATCAAGATTAATTCTTATATTATATAGATAACTATATCTTATGCAACGATAAATGATGAACCCTAAGATTTATATATAAAAAAGGAACTGTATGGTATGCTTTCAAAGTGCCTGACAAGTCCACATGCTCTTTGTGAGCTTGCTTCCATCGCACGCCGAAAAAAATATACCATACAGTTCCTTATTATCAAAGTTCTAAATCATTTACTCTTTTCTAAGCCTTCTTAAAATCACAAACACTTTTCAGTTCTGTTTCTTTTAGAAACGACGTCAAAGATTACAGCTGCAAGTAAGACAACACCCTTTACAACCTTCTGATAGTTGGCATCAACACCGGTAATACTCATACCTAAGTTAATTACACCCATTAAGACAGCACCTACAATAACGCCAGGAACTGTACCAATTCCACCATAGGCAGAAGCACCACCGATAAAACAAGAACCAATTGCATCCATCTCATAGTTGGAACCATAAGTTGGTTGTGCACTTGTCATTCGAGCAATTGTAAGCATTCCAGCAAGTGCTGAGAGTAAGCCCATATTCAAGTAAGCTAAGAAATACACTCGATTCGTATTAATACCAGATAATTTCGTCGCTTTTTCATTACCACCTACTGCATAGAAGTGACGACCTAATGTTGTTTTTGATGAAATATAACCGTAGATTCCAACAATGATCATAACCCATACTAAAGAAGTTGGGATTCCTCGGTATTGAGATAGACGAAAACTAAATACAAGAACTACCACACAAATAAGTATGATTCGGATAAGTAAACTTCCTAATTTTTCAGCCTGGTACCCTAATTTAACTTTCTTTCTTCTACTGTGAAGAGTTAAAAACACATATATTATACATGCAAGTACTCCTATAATAAAGCAAGTAAGATTAAAGTCTATCATCTTAAATATATCTGGAATATAACAGTTTGCTCCACCGCCAAATGCTTTAATATATCCTTCATTGGTTAAACTAATGGTCATACCATCAAGTACAACATTGGACAATCCACGAAAGATTAACATACCAGCAAGGGTAACTATAAATGGAGGGACTCTTACATATGCAATCCAAAAACCTTGCCATGCTCCAATCAGTAAACCAAAGACTAACATGATAATAATGGAAGTCAGTGGATTCATCCCCTTGTTTTCCATCATTGTCGCACCAATTGAACCAACAAAACATACGACAGAACCCACGGAAAGATCAATATTACCACCTGTCAAAATACAAAATAGCATACCAGTTGCCAATACAAATACATATGCATTTTGTGAGATCAGGTTACTTACATTGGAAGGTAGGAGAATCTTTCCACCTGTTCTATATGTAAAAAATAAAGTAACGACAACGAGCGCGATAATCATTGCATACTTTTTTAGAGGGCTAGCTAACTGTATTTTTAACCACTTTAAAACCTTTGCTATTTTTGAATTATTCACAGCTTTTATAAATCTTGAATTATTAATTGTGCTAATAAATTTTGAGTTCTTTACATCATCTACTAATTTTACTAGATTCATCGCCTATGCTCCTTTACCTTTTGTTTTCACAATATGTGACATAATTAATTCTTGGGTTGCTTCCTCTTTACTAACCTCACCAACGAATTTACCTTCATCCATTATATAGATTCGATCACACATTCCAACAACTTCTGGGAGTTCTGAAGAAATCATGATGACTGCCTTCCCCTCTGATACGAGCTGATTAATAATACAATAAATTTCGTACTTTGCACCAACATCAATACCTCTTGTCGGTTCATCTAAAATTAAAATCTCAGGACTTGCGAACATCCATTTAGCTAATAGAACTTTTTGTTGATTTCCACCACTTAGATTCTCAACTGCTTGTTCTACTGTCGGACACTTTGTTTTCAATTTGTCTTTATACTCATTCGCTGTTAAAAGTTCTTTGTCCTGATCAATCACCCCATGCTTACTTACTTTGTCCAAACTAGCTAACGAAGTGTTGATACAAATCGATTTACTTAATATTAATCCATTGCCCTTACGGTCTTCGGTCACATAAGCAAGTCTATTTTTTATCGCAGATTTAACCGACTTTAGATGAACCTTTTTACCAAATAGAGAAATCTCACCAGATATCTTTTTTCCATAGCTTCTACCAAACAAGCTCATCGCCAATTCAGTTCTGCCTGACCCCATCAATCCTGCGATTCCTATCACTTCACCCTTTTTTACATAGAAACTCACATCATTTACAACCTCTTGCTCTAGATTCAAAGGATTAAAGACCGACCAATGATTTACCTCCATAACTGTTTCGTCACTCCTTAATGAGATCCTTTTCGGAAAACGTACTGTCATATCTCGTCCGACCATACCACGTATAATTCGTTGCTCTGATATATCATCCTTTGATTTGTTCAGAGTCTCAATGGTAGAACCATCTCTTAGAATTGTAATCTTGTCTGCCACATATGATATTTCATTTAATTTGTGAGAGATGATAATGGATGTGATACCCTCCCTTTGAAATTTCTTGAGTAGCTCTAATAATGCTTTGGAGTCAGACTCATTCAATGATGATGTTGGTTCATCTAAGATAAGCAAGCGTGCTTTTTTAGCGAGAGCTTTTGCAATCTCAACCAATTGTTGTTTGCCAAGTCCAATGTCTTTTACTAATGTTCTTGATGATTCTTCTAGACCTACAGTTTTTAGTAATTCATCAGCTTTTCCATAGGTCTCACTCCAATTAATTGCATAAGAATGCCCTCTCTCATTACCAAGAAACATATTCTCACCAATTGTCATATATGGAATAAGTGCCAACTCCTGATGAATAATTACGATACCAAGTTGCTCACTATCCTTAATATTTGTAAATTTGCATAGCTTTCCATCAAAGAAGATCTCACCCTCATAGGTTCCAAATGGATAAATTCCACTTAATACATTCATCAGTGTAGACTTCCCTGCCCCATTTTCACCTACCAAAGCATGAATTTCCCCTTGTTCTACCTGTAAATTGACACGATCTAATGCTTTCACACCTGGGAAAGTTTTTGTAATATTCTTCATTTCTAAAAGTATCTTAGACAATGTGCCCTCCTTTCACGGATCTAAAGGAATTTGCTATGATGTAAAACAGGCGGGATAAATCCCGCCTACTTTATCCTAAGACTACTGTAAATCACTCTCAGTATAATATTCGGAGCCAATCAATAATTCTTTATAATTGCTTGCATCTGCAAATACTGGTTCACAAAGATAAGATGGAACGATTCCCATACCATTATCATAAGTCTTTTCATCATTAACCGGGGCCTTTCCACCCTCTATTATCGCATCTACCATCTTTACAACCTGAGCTGCTAAAGTACGAGTATCTTTAAAAACTGACATAGATTGTTTTCCAGCGATCATATTCTTAACATTAGGCTTATCACAATCTTGACCAGTAATAATTGGCCATTCTCCTGTATAAGAAGCAGAAAGAGCATTGGTTACACCAAGTGCTGTTGAATCATTGGAACAAAGAACTGCATCCAACTTTGTGTTATCTGCATAGTAGGAGGCAATAATTGCATCCATTCTGCTTTGAGCAGTTTCTGTTGACCAACCTGCAGTGGCAACCTTCTCAAAATCTACACTTCCTGATTTGACAACTAATTTACCAGAATCAACATATGGTTTTAAAATATCCATAGCGCCGTTATAGAAATATGGTGCATTATTATCACCTGGGTCACCTGCAAAAATCTCAAAATTGAATGGTCCAGCCGCATTGTCAAGATCTAGTTTGTCTTTTATGTATTGACCTTGTGTAGCACCAACTTTATAGTTATCAAATGTTGCATAGTAAGTAACTGCATCTGAGTTCTTAATTAAGCGGTCATAAGCGATAACAGAGATACCTTCATTTTTAGCCTGTGCTAGAACAGTTCCTAAAGAATCACTATCGATGGCTACAATAATAAGTACTTTACAACCATTGGAAATCATATTCTCTACTTGAGAAACCTGTGTCTGGATTTCATTGTTTGCATATTGTAAATCAACTTTATAACCGGCTTCCTTTAGAAGTCTCTCCATGTTGCCACCATCTTGATTCCAACGTTGTAGATCCTTGGTTGGCATTGAAACACCAATTAACTCACCATCTGCTGTAGTAGGGGCTTTCGTAGCCTCTGGTGTTTCTGTAGCATCGGATGTTTTAGAAGTTGATTTGGAACCACATCCAACTAAAAAAGTTGTTGTCATCGTTAGTAGTAATAAAAAACTAAGTAACTTTCTTTTCATGTTTCTACCTCCTCTTTTTCTTTAAAAGACATTTTTGAAACAAACATTACTACATAATCAAATTAACACATATATTTTAGAAATGATTTGCGAATACGTAGAAATTTCCCCAATAATAGAACAGCAAAAAAAGAATGATTAGCATATTTTTATAAACATGCTTACCATTCTTAAAAAAATACTACTCTGGCATCTTGTCTGGTACATTAAGATAAACGTCTTCCTTGAGATGAAAACTACTATTAATAATAACCTCCATCATATTATCCTCAGTAACAGCAATCGTTTCTAAAGTAACATATGGAACGTCATAGGTTCCATCATCTATGGTCTGTGTTTCTTCCAATTCTTCACCTTTTATTAACTTGATTGTATATTCTGCTGCTTTCTGTGCAAGTTTTTCTACTGGTTTGTATACAGTCATCAGCTGTGTTCCCTCTACAATCCTCTGGCATGCTTCCAAATCTGCATCCTGTCCGACTACATACACTTTACCAGCTAATCTTCGTTCTGCTAAGCTATATACAACCTGTCCAGCAAGGCTATCATTACCGCACATAATTGCATCAACCTCCTCGAGGAAAGTACTATTTGAATCAATGTAAACACTTGCAAGTTCAGGTTTCCAACCAGCAGCATGAAAATTTCCTACCAATTCAATCTTAGCCTCCTCCATCACTTTGCAAAATCCTGATTCAACCATTGTAACGTTAAGATCTGTTAAGGGCCCACCAATCATTAAAACCTTCTTTTTTTCTAAGTCTTGGCCCACAATCGCTTGAGCCATCATAGTACCTACTGCCTCATTATCAAAGGATATATACAAATCAACATCTGCATTACGTATCAATCGGTCATATGCAACTACCTTAATATTAGCATCCTTCGCTTTCTGAACAACACCTTTCAATTGATCCATATCAATACAGATAATAATGATTGCATCCATCCTTTTCTCGATGAAATATTCAATTTGGCTAATCTGTGTCTCCACATCTCCATTCGCACTCCGCACATTTACAACTGCCCCAAACTCTTTTGCTGTCGATACAAATACATCACGATCTCTTTGCCACCTTTCAATAACAAAAGAGTCAAAGCTCATTCCGATTTGAAGGGATTCCTTTTCTTGTGATAAATTAGTTTTATCCTTTTGATCATGATTCATACAGCCACTTAGTAACATACATATTAGCACAAGAAATACTTTGATTTTCTTCATGTAAACCTCCCTTCCTTATAAACTGTCGGTGTTACACCAACATTTTTCTTAAAGGTACGACTAAAATAATTTGGATCCGAGTATCCAATGCTAGCACATATTTCTTTCATACTCATCTCAGATTGTTTCAGTAGCTTTTTTGCCTTCTCTATTCGTAAATCAGTTAAATAATCAATAAAGTTCTTTCCTACTTGTTCTTTAAATATCCTACTAAAATAGTATGGACTTATGTCTACTTTTCGAGATACATCATCCAGGGACAAATCTCGACTGTAATTCTCTTCAATATAACTTTTAGCAACTTCAACGACACTACGTGATTGTCCTTGCTTTATAGTACTTATATTACGGCAAGCCAAAGAAACCTTTTCAATCAACCACTGTTTTAGTATTTCGCTATCTTCACATTGCATTACTTTAGAAAGATAATCATGTCTGGAACGAAATTGATACGTCATACCACCATTTTCGTATGCAATATGCTCTGCTCTAAGAGTTAATTCCAATACTTTTAGTCGGATATCCATTATGCAATTTGGATAGCTAACTGTCATCCAATCAAAAAAACGTGCTGCCATCGTAATCGTCTCATTCAAATTTCCATCACTGATTGCATTGAATAACGCAAGTTCTACATCAATTGGATAATTTTCCTCATAATCACAAGACAGGGGTAAATCATCCACATGCGCCACTCGCCCTGTTGTCTGAACCAAGGATTTGAGGGCTTCATTGTATGATTGCATGGAATCATGTATAGTTCTTACACTACCAATTCCAATACGAAAACATAGCTTTACCTGATGTTTTAACTTTCGAGACATTTCTCGTGCACGCTCAATCAAGTCGATTCGCTGATTATAGTCAATACGACGTTCCTGATATGGTACAAATACCGCAATCTTATTTGCCATCACTGCCCCAACAATCCCATCAAAATATTCACGAATGACCTCACGAACCTCTCGATATTTTCCTTGTAACCGAATGCTCATTCCAACTGCGTTAGTCATATGACTACCTTCTTGTTCCTCTCCACAGACTAAGACAAGCATATAACCATAATCCTTAGAAATACCGAGTAACGTCTTATAATTATCGACATCCTCTTTAAAATTTTCTTGAAATAAGATATTATAAATCAGACCATTTTCAATGATTGGAACAACGGTCTCCAACTTTTCGCGAATCAAAAGGTCATTGCTTCTTTTTTTCTTTTCAACTTCAATAACATCCATTGCTCTTTTCAAAACATCTACAATCTTTTTTTGTTCCACTGGTTTATGTAAATACTCAATTACACCTAAATTAATTGCTTCTTTTGCGTAATCAAATTTATCAAACGCAGACATTACAATGAATACAACCTGACTATACATTTTTTTTATTTCTCGCATAGCTTCAATTCCATTAATTCCCGGCATATGAATATCCATAATTGCTATGTCCGGCCGAAATCTCTCAGCTAATTCAATTACTGTTCGTCCTGATTTTGCAAACTCAACGATACAATTATCTCCAAAATTACGATTTATAATATATTTTAATGAATCAATGACTATTCCCTCATCATCTGCAAGCATAATTTTAAGCATAACTATCTCCTTCCTCCATAGGAATCATTAGTATAACTTCTGTTCCTTTCCCCTCACCTTCACTATGTATCTCGATAATATCCTGTTGATCAAAAAATAAGCGAACACGCCCAATCACATTATTTAAACCAATTCCGTTCGAATCTCTCGATAGAACAGCTTTACTTGGAAGATTGGATAATATCTTTTCGATCTGAGGCGCAGGCATTCCAACTCCATTATCTTTAATACTAATCATAATTCGTTTCTCATTACAATAGATAGTAAGTTTTACTTTTCCTTCCCACTCAATGTTACGAATACCGTAATTTATACTGTTTTCAACAAGTGGCTGCAAAATCATACTCGGAACTTTTATTTGTAAAATAGATTCATCAATCTCTTTCTCAAAATGGATATCACCAGAAAACCGAACATTTAAAATATAAATATAGTTATCAACCAACTCAATTTCTTCCTGTAGCGTTACAACTTCATTATTCTTTTTTAAATTATATCGATAAAACTCTGCTGTGTTCTGTATATATGCGTAAGTCCTCTCAGCGCCTTCCATCATGGCTAGCTGCGCACCTGCATTCAGGGTATTAAAAAGAAAGTGCGGATTAATCTGAGCTTGAAGGTATTTTAGTTGGGCGTCCTTTAAGTGTGTTTCCATTCGAAGCTCATTCTCACGAAGGTTCTGTTCCACTTCCATACTCACTGTTAATTTAGTTATGTATTCGCGTAAACTTACAACCATCTTATCGAATGCTTTTGTTACGACTCCAACTTCGTCTTTCGACTGGACTGAAACTAGATTTACCATAAAATTTCCTTGAGCAACTTGATTCGCTATTCTTGCAAGATCCTTTAGTGGCCTTGTAATCGTCTGTGTTAGTAAGGTAATTAAGATAACATTTCCCAACGCAACGCTAACAAGTAAAAATGTACTCACACGCTCTAACGATTGTATAGAAGCAGATAATGCTGTATAGTTTAGGGAATTATTCTTAAACTGTTCATTATTCAAGCTGTAAATGTATGTACTGATATAGGAATATAATAGACTTGCTTTATCATACCTTTGCTTATATTTTTCGACATTGCGACCTCGCTTTGCCTCAATTGCCTGATTGGTCAATTCTAAATAACTAGAGGACATGATATTAATATTACGTTCCATTAATAAAAGCGGATCATTGGAAGGTCTTGCTTGTAAATTATCAATTAGATTTCGATAAGCTTGCTCACTTTTGTAAAAGTCCTCCATTGCATCTGTTGTCTTCGTATTTAGATAATTTGTCATATTGGTTTGTACATGTTCAAGAGATTCCTCAAGAGTGTTTAAATTTAGATTACTTCGATAAATATTATCTAACCTTGTAATAAGACGATTAATGTTTTGATACATAAAAATGTTCATTAGTAGAACAATCAAAGTGGTTGCAATAAATGTGAGCGTCAACTTTCTTTGTAAGGAAGGTTGAAACATTCTTTTACTATTCAACTGTTTCACCTCCCTATATAGTCATCAACATTATCAAAAGTGATTAGTTTAGTATCTACCGTATAATACTCATTGACCTGTCCATAAGTTTGATATTCTTCCATTGCTTCCATCAAGTACTCACCAATTTGTTCTGTTTGAATCGATATCGTAGAATAAATTACTTTTCTCTGTATCGCATTTAAGATTGTTTCAGAATCATAATAGCCTAAAATATTAACAATACCAACTTTGTTATAATCGATAAGTGCCTGATAAGCACACATTGTGTTCAATTCATCCAAACAAATAAAAATATCTGGTAGCTCCTCTGAATTCATAAAAATATCACGAATTGATTCTTCCGCTGCGAATGAACTAGAAGTATCAATTGCTATGCTTTCTAGTTGAATCTTATCAAAACTGCCACTTGACTCTAGCATCTCTTGGATTCCTGAATAGATAATATTTTGTCCTGAGTTCTTTGCTTGTGTTGTCATTAAAATAACTACTCGATTCATTGATTCATTGGCAAGCTCTATCACTTGACTTCCATACTCTCTACCTAAATTATAACTACTTATCCCAACAAAACTTTGTCGTTCACTCGAAGTATTATCACCTATTACAGTGATTACGGGGATATCTTTTTCTACTGCTTCATTAATTAAATTCGTCATCTCTATACTTTCGTCTGCTTCCAAAAAGATTGCATCTACCTTCGATTCAATTGCTATCCTCATACGGTCAGCCTTCGAATATTCTGTTGCTAACTGTGTTCCCATTAACTCTACATAGATGCGATTATTCTCTCCAACTACCTTGGTATACTCATACACACTATTCCAAAAGGAGGATTTTGTATCCTCCACAATCATTACATAATATGCATCATAATCTTGTGGCTCTTTCGTCTTAATTTCATTCGTAGCCTGTGTAATCTGGTTTTTAAATACATACATACTAATAAACATAATGGAAAGCAAAAACAACAAGGCAACCGCGCTAAACAAATTCATATGCTTTGAGTGTCTCATACCACTCTCCTATCAAACAAAGTTAAGAATATTATCATTCCAATAATAGAATAATACTGTGAGTCTTTTCTATAAATGAAAAATCAAAGGAATCCGCTTTTACATAAAAAAAGCAGAAAAGTAGATAATAACTCTACTTAACTGCCTTTTACATATGTACATTATACCTCTCACTTATCGATTCCTCATATTAATCCAACTTATCTTGTCTTTGGTATACTTATTTCTTATTACATCTTAATCCTCTGGCTCTCTTTCCATATTTTACCATATTTATCTCATAATGTGAACTATTTTATCGTAAGCAAGCAAAAAAGTGCTACATTAAGTTATCATGTCTTTATTTTATGAGCAGTGATCACGGTGTAACTATACGCATTAATTGTTATCTCACAACGATTGTTCTCAACATACCAGTTCTTCCCTTTTCTAATGATAGCTGCACTCATACTAATTATTTGCTCTTTACACCACTTAATGACATCATCTGTTTCTAAGGACAGATTTCTCTTGATTCGAATTGCTCCTAGTTCGGTCGTATGTAATTTAGATATATTTTTGATTAAATCATTATCACTTGCTTGCATATGTACCCCTATCTTTTTCTTGTATCTTTCTTGTTTCTTTCTTCTTTCAACTTTTTTATGTGAGACGCTTTGACAATCAACATACTACATAACTATTTGCTGTCTCATTATATAACATACTTTATAATGAAATCTTCGGGGGATTTTGAATCAACCCAACTATACCAGCTTTAAGGTCTGGTTTTTGAATCAACAATTTCTCGCAATGATTTGATAACACATGTTCTGGAACTTTTATCATAATTACTTATCTCCTTTCAACACCTGAATCTAATCATATAAAAAGCTTTGATTGACTGATCAACTCAGTAAAACCAAAGCTTTTATTTGAGTATCTTAATTATATACTTTAACACTGCTATCTCTTTATGCCTTTAAATTAGTTACTGCTGCTCTTTCTATTGCAAGGCCATTCGTATAGCGATTCATAAAGCTATTAAATCCTTCAACATCACTCGCTACAGGAGACATTTTACTTCCCATCTGTCCTACAAATACTTGTTCAGTAAGGAAATGATCTAGCGTCTCTTCTTTCTCTTTGTGAATCATATAAGATGCTAATAATGCAATTCCCCAAGCACCACCTTCTCCAGCTGTCTCCATAACAGATACAGGAACGTCAATCGCTGCTGCCATAATACGTTGACCAACACCCTTTGTTTTAAATAATCCACCATGTCCAAGGATTTCATCTAGACGAACATTTTCTTGTTTCAGTAGAATATCCAAGCCTGTTTTTAATGCGCCTAACGAAGTAAACAGATGAACTCTCATAAAGTTTGCAAGGTTAAAATTGCTTTCTGGTGTTCGAACAAACAATGGACGTCCTTCCTCAAACTTTGTGATATGTTCTCCTGAAAAATAGTTATATGCTAATAAGCCACCACAGTCGTCATCGCCCTCCAAAGCTTTATTGTATAAAACAGAATATAGCTTTGTCATATCAACTGTAACACCGTAGTTTTCTAGACTTTCTTTGAATAAATTCACCCAGGCATTTAAGTCTGAAGTACAGTTATTACAATGTACCATAGCTACTAAATTACCAGTTGGAGTTGTTACTAAATCAATCTCTTCATATACTTTTGATAGTTCTTTTTCCAAGACAACCATTGCAAATACAGAAGTACCTGCGGAAACATTACCAGTACGTTTTGCAACACTGTTAGTTGCTACCATTCCTGTACCAGCATCTCCCTCTGGAGGACATAATAAGATTCCTGCTTTCAAATTACCAGTAGGATCTAGTAGCTTAGCACCTTCCTCAGTTAATCTGCCTGCATCCTCACCTGCAACCATAACTTTTGGTAAAATATCTGCTAATTTCCATGGGAAACCTTTTGGTGCTACCAAATTACTAAATTGTTCGATCATATGTAAGTTAAAATCTCTGCTCTCGATATCAATTGGGAACATACCAGATGCCTCGCCAACACCTAAAACCTTCTGACCAGTTAATTTCCAATGGATATAACCTGCCAAAGTTGTCATATAGTCAATATCCTTAACATGTGGCTCTTGTTTTATGATTGCCTGATATAAGTGAGCAATGCTCCATCGTTGTGGAATATGATATTGAAATGTTTCTGTTAGTATATTCGATGCTTCTTCTGTAATCGTATTTCTCCAAGTACGAAATGGCACTAATAGATTCTCGTTCTGATCAAATACCATATATCCATGCATCATAGCACTAAATCCAATTGCGCCAATTGTTGTAATCGTCTCTCCAAAAGTATCTTTCACTTCCTTAGCCATTCTTTGATAGCTTGCTTGAACCCCTTTCCAAACTTCGTCTAAATCATAGGTCCAAATATTATCAACATATTGGTTTTCCCAATCATAACTTCCTGATGCAATCGGTACATTTTTTTCATTAATCAACACTGCTTTAATACGTGTCGATCCTAGCTCAATACCAAGTGTTGTTCGTCCAGCTGCTATTGCACTTCGATTCGATTCCATTGTTGCTTCCATGTTACTTCCTCCTATAAAATTATAAGCTAATTATACAAGTTTTAACTGTCCTTTTCAATAAAACTTACGAATTTTTCAATATACTTTACCGTCCAAATCATTGTTCATAGTCATACCCTTTCTTAGAAATTGAAGTCAAGCTTGACAATAGAAAATCCATATGGTTAAGTTGTTATATATGATGCTATTTAACAAAATTACTTAAGGAGGGCACTATGGAATTTTATGAGGTTATAAACTCAAGGCACACAATACGTGATTTTGAGAATGTACCAATTAATGATGCAACAATCGAAAAAATTATTACTGCTGGTATGAAGGCTCCAACAAACGACCATATGAGAGATTGGCATTTTATTGTCATAAAAGATAAGAATATTGTCTTTCGACTATTAGATAAAATACCCAAAAAGATATCTGATGAAGAGATGAATACGTTATTAAAAGATTGGGATCTAAATGATCTTTGCCAGCAAGCTTGTTATAAGAATGCGGTTCCAAAACAGTATCAGATGCTTGCAGAAGCCTCTTGTGTCATCATTCCTCTTTTAAAACAAAAAACTGATATTCTACATCCAGATAATTTATCACACCTGAATGGGTTTGCTTCTATCTGGTGTTGCATTGAAAATATGTTTCTCGCTGCAACTGCCGAAGGATATGCTGCAACGTTAAGAATTCCATTAGGAGATGAAGGTGATTGGGCAAGAAAAGTTCTGAATTTTCCAAGTGACTACTTAATGCCATGCTTTATTGGGATTGGAAAACCAAGGGATAACGCTTCTCATATCGAGCAAAAGAAATTTTCATTAGATGATATCATACATAAAAATGTTTGGTAATTTCAATTGGAATCTTACCTTATACCATAAAAGACACATCAATAATAGGAAAATTTATAGAAAAAGTTATAGAACCAGATAAGCACGATTCACTAGCTTTCCTGATTCCATAACTTTTTTTGATGTTATTTAAGAATTGCACAAAAATTTTTATTGGGATATAGTTTACAAAACAGGACAAAAAAAGCGAGGAATATATTCTTATCTTAGGCTAATATCTACTTAAGGAGGCAAAGAGATGGAATGGCTAAAAAATTTAAGTAATGCCATAGAGTACATAGAAGAAAATATTGATAAAGAAATATCCTATGAGGAAGCAGCCCATATTGCTTGTTGTTCAACCTATTATTTTCAGCGTATGTTTTCTTATGTTGCTGGTATTTCCTTATCAGAATATATACGAAGACGCAGAATGTCACAAGCCGCTTTTGAATTACAGAGAACAGACAAAAAAGTGTTAGAAATTGCTTTAAAATATGGATACACTTCTCCAACATCTTTTAATCGGGCGTTTCAAAGTGTTCATGGTATTACCCCTGTTGTAGCTAAAAACAGTGGGATTACCTTAAATTCTTACCCGCCGATCAAGTTTTCTGTATCAATTACAGGAGGAAATGCTATGTCATACCACATTGAAGAAAAAGGTTCCATGCGGATTGTAGGAGTTCAGACACCTTTGGTTGATGATATGGAAACAAATATGAAAAATGTCCCTAACTTTTGGAAGCAGACTTTGCATAGTGAGCATTTTAAGCAACTATGTAATCTCCCTCAGAATGAACCAAAAGGGATTTTGGGTATTACCGTATATCATAATCAAGACAATATTTTTTACTATATTGCGACATCGAGTAATGCCGCTACTCCAGAGGGAATGACAGAATATGAAATACCAGCAGCAACATGGGTTATTTTTGAAAATAACGGAAAGTTCAAAGAAGATGTGCAAAGTGTATTTCGTCGTTTTTATTCTGAATGGTTATTGTTTTCTGGCTATGAATATGCAGGACTCCCTGATATTGAGGTATATCCTATCGCTAATGGAGAGCCTGTATACGGACATTCAGAAGTTTGGATTGCAATTAAAAAAATTTAAAGGGGAATAGAGTATGTATCATCTAAGATTAAAGGGCAATCACTATCAGATGGGTGTGAAAAGAGGTGCCATCTTTCAAAAAGCGGGGATATCTTTTCCGTTTCATCTGGATCGTTTTCAGCTAAAATATGGTAAAGAAAGTGAAAAAATATTAAAGGAGTTTTTTCCTGAAGTATGTGAAGAAATGCGAGGTGTTAGCGATACCTTGGATTTGGACTATCTTACATTTGCTTCCTGGATGTTATGTATGGGTTGTTGTATGTATAATTTGGATGAAAACATCCCAGTTGAAATTAGAGGATGTACTGCGTTTGCTTTTTCTAAAGGTGGCAGACTAATCTATGGGAGAAATAACGACTTACCACCGTTTTTACGAGATGGCAGTAAAAGTGAAATCTATGCTCCAACTAAGGGATACCGATTTAATATTACTACTTCATCATTTATCAATGGAGAAGAAGGGATAAATGAGTACGGATTAGCAGTTGCTATGACCTTTGTAATGACCAATCTTGAGAAAATAAAGCCTGGCTTTAACTCGTGCTTTATTGTGCGATATTTACTTGAAAAAGCGGATAGCACTCAAAAGGCTATTTCTTTACTGATGGCTTTACCAATCGCATCAAATTGCAATATTTTACTTGCAGATAGAGTTGGTCATATGGTTGTTGTCGAATGTACTCCTGATAAGAAAAGTATTCGAGAAGCTGAGATTTTTCATAATGGAAGTATTGTATGTACAGTCAACAGTTTTACTTCTGCTAAAATGAAACAATATGATGATGCTCATGGCAATGATTATGATTCCGCAAAACGCTATGAAGTTGTGATAAATAGTTTTTCTAACTATATCAATGATGATGTTGTCGAAACAACAAAAAAACTCCTAAAAGGTGACTATGGCTTTATGTGCCAATACGATAAGGACCTAAACTTTGAAACAGTTTGGAGTTCTATCTTTGATTTAGATAGTTTGGTGATCTATCGGGCAGAGGGTGATCCTAGAAAGAAGAAATTCATCACTGATAACAGATTGCATGATATTGTGAAAAGAAAAAATGTTAAACTCAATATTCCCAAGTAACAGTTAAAAAAACGAATCAATACCACCGGCTTAGCCGGTGGTTTGCTCTGCCCCTATAAGGGGCTTTTACCTGCTTGCGCCCGAAAGGCGCCTGAAGGATTTGCCAACCGCACTTCTTTCTCAGGCTAGCCCTAAAGGGCT
>JAEYPP010000051.1 GCA_023410575.1 Bacillota bacterium
CTTAACCTTAAGGTTTGTTAAAAATAATATTTCAATGAGAAGTTAAAGTATTCCTCGATAGCTCAATGGTAGAGCACACGGCTGTTAACCGTGGTGTTGCAGGTTCGAGCCCCGCTCGGGGAGTTTACCTTGTAAATAAACAAGGAAAAAATACCAGTTGACGAATAGTCAACTACATGATAATATTAGTACCACGGCTCCATGGTCAAGCGGTTAAGACACCGCCCTTTCACGGCGGTAACAGGGGTTCAAATCCCCTTGGAGTCATAATCAATTTATAGTATCAACTATGGATGATTAAATTAAATATGCCGACGTGGCTCAATTGGCAGAGCAGCTGACTTGTAATCAGCAGGTTATCGGTTCGAGTCCGATCGTCGGCTTGTATGGCTTTTGAAGTTTCAAAAGGCATGGACCTTTAGCTCAGTTGGTTAGAGCAACCGGCTCATAACCGGTCGGTCCCGGGTTCGAGTCCCCGAAGGTCCACTAAAGCATTAAAATAAGTAATTTGGCCCGGTGGCTCAGTTGGTTAGAGCGCCGCCCTGTCACGGCGGAGGTCGTGGGTTCGAGTCCCATCCGGGTCGTTGTATGTAAATGCATATACCGACGAAATTCAAAATTTTATATTCCCAGGGATCTTAGCTCAGCTGGGAGAGCATCTGCCTTACAAGCAGAGGGTCACAGGTTCGAGCCCTGTAGGTCCCACTAACCGCAAGGTTATGCCGGCGTGGCGGAACTGGCAGACGCACAGGACTTAAAATCCTGCGGGACTAATCTCCCGTACCGGTTCGATTCCGGTCGCCGGCATTGTTTTAAATTATTTAATTAAAACAAATATGATATGAGTTTAAATTTCATATGTGTGCATGTAGCTCAGCTGGATAGAGCACTTGGCTACGGACCAAGGTGTCGGGAGTTCGAATCTTCTCATGCACGTACAAAGTCTTAGATATTTACTTCTAAGACTTTTTTATGTTTTAAGAAATCTCTTCAATGAATAGTGCTACAGTGAGTGAAGATGTCTTTTCTTATTCATATTCTATTGAGAAGTATATTATTTTTCACTTTACTCTATAGCAGATTTGGTGTAACTAATATAATAAATGTATAGACGAATTATTTATCAAGTGATACCATTAACATATTATTAATTACTTAGATCAACATAAAACAGTAATGCTTTTATAAAATATCTATGGAGAAATTAAGATGAAAAGAATACTAATTGTAGAAGATGATGTTAATATAAATAATATGCTTCATGAAGTATTACATAAAGAGGGATATGATTGTACGCAAGCCTTTTCAGGGACAGAGGCTATATTATGTACAAAGATACAGCAGTATGACTTAATTATTTTGGATTTGATGCTCCCTGGAATAACAGGCGAGGAATTTATTAAACAGTATAGTAATGGGAAAGCACCAATTATAGTATTATCGGCGAAGGATGAACTAGATACGAAGATTGAACTCTTAACTTTAGGAGCCCAAGATTATTTGACAAAGCCGTTTGAAATACGAGAATTAGTAGCTAGAGTAAAGGTTCAATTAAGGAGATATGAGGGTGATTCAATTAATAATGATCAAGATACCATATTAGTATATAAAACTTTATCACTTAAAAAATCAACTTTTGAAGTAAAAGTAAATAATGAATTCCTAAATTTAACAAGACAAGAGTTTAAAATTTTGGAGTTATTATTATCGAATCCTAATAAGATATTCAGCAAGCAGGATATTTATGATTATGCATGGGATGATTACTTTATTGGCGAGGATAAAACAATCAATGTACATATCAGCAATATCAGGTCAAAACTAAAAAAGTATTCTAAAGATGATTATATTGATACTGTTTGGGGAATTGGGTTTAAATTAAGTAAATGATATCTTTACCATTTCTTTAACTTTGCTTTGCGATATATTAACCTTCAACTTGTAAAATGAGTTTATCAAGTAAAAGAAAGGGATAGAAAAATGAGTGAAGTAATACTTAAAACAAGTTCCTTGACTAAAAAATTCAAAGAACATGCAGCAGTGAATGAAGTTAGCTTAGAGATAAGTCGTGGCGACATTTATGGATTTATCGGGCGCAATGGTGCAGGTAAAACTACCTTCTTAAAAATGATTAGTGGTATGTCTTTTCCGACAAGTGGTAGAATTGAAATTTTTGGAGGGGATTGTGCGAAACAACCATACCTTTTTTTCACGTACTGGTGCATTAATTGAGGCACCTGGCCTTATTGGAAATTTGACTGCCTTTGAGAATATAAAGGCTAAGTGTCTAGCTTATGGAATCAATGATGAGAAGTATATTGTAGAGTTACTTAGTTTTGTAGGTTTGTCGGATACAGGTAAGAAGAAGACGAAAAACTTCTCATTAGGAATGAAACAAAGGTTGGGAATTGCTCTCGCGTTGGTAGGGAATCCAGATATTTTAGTGCTAGATGAACCAATCAATGGATTAGATCCTCAGGGGATTGTAGAAGTCAGAGACACCATTCTAAAATTGAATAGAGAAAAGAATATAACAATTATTATTTCCAGTCATATTCTTGAGGAACTATCAAAGATTGCTACTAAATATGCAATTATAGATAAAGGGGTACTAATTCAAAAGCTTACAAGAGAGGAATTGCTAGAGCAGTGTACAGAACGAATCGAAATAGAAACTTCCCAAATTAGGGAGACTACAACTATATTAGAAGAAAAAATGAATATACATGATTATAAGGTAGTAGGACCTCAAAAAATTTATGTACTGGAGCGAATTACCGAATCAGGATTAGTCAATATGACATTAGCATCAAATGGCATTTTAGTCAATTCATTAAAAGTGACCAGTGATGATCTAGAGACATACTTTATTAATCTTACAGGAGGTAATCATCATGCTTAATACAATAAAGATGGATTTATATCGTGCATTTAAGAGTAAATCCTTATATATTACAATATTAATCGCAGCCATTTCTCTATTTGCTAATATCGCTTCATTAAAGTATGAAACATTACATCCAGATAAAACGATTCAGACGACACAAGAAGATGAAATGTTTGATAATGTGGGCATTATTATGGGTGATCCAGTAGATGTAGGAGATGATTTTACAGTTCAAGATGTGCTGACTATTATATTCCAAGGAGGAACAATCTTAGCACTGGGTGCAGTATTTTGTGCCACTTTTGTATCGATTGATCACAGCTCGGGATTTATTAAAAATGTAGTAGGTCGAAACAATTATCGAAAGCAAACGAGTATGTCAAAAGTAATTGTAATGGCAGTGTATACAGTTTTAGAGATAACAGCATGTTTTATTACACTTTTATTAAGTCTGTTGGTCTTATATGATGATATTAGAATGGGCAGCCTTTGCAATATATTAGGTTATCTGGGAGTGCAGATTTTGATTCAAACATCATTGTTGACACTATGTGTTTTTATATGTAATTTACTCCGTAACATAGGGATTGCGATGGCATTTGCGATTAGCTTAAGTGCAGGTCTATTCGCTCTCATTCCACAGATGCTTGATAAATTGAACTTACCAGTTACTTTATGTGATTATGTATTATCCATTTTTGTAAGAACATTGCCAATACAATACGACAGTACGTTATATCTACGTGCTATTATTGTTTCTGTCACAAGCCTTTGTATATTCCTATTAGGTAGTACGTTCGCAATGAAAAGACAAGATATTAAGTAGTAAAGGATGAGGGTATGGTTTGGTTGATTGTTGGTTTCGTCTTTATAATAATTGTAATATATATTCGATTTCGCATGTATCGAAATCAGATTAAAGAGATACAGAGAGGTCTCTTATTTATAAAAGATAATAATTCTGATTTACTAATTACACAAGAGATCACATATCCTGAAATCAATACACTAGTATCTCAATTAAATGAGTTAATTCAGAAGCATAAGGTACTTACTCAAGAAGTATACCGTAAGGAGTACTCATTGAAAAAATTAATCACAAATCTCTCACATGATATAAGAACACCATTAACATCTTTAGATGGGTATTTTGAATTACTAAAGCATTGTAAGGATGAGAAAGAGAGAGAACGTTACAATCAAATCATCAATGGTAGGATTGAGAGTTTAAAGGATTTACTGGAACAGATGTTTTTGTACATGAAATTACAAAATGACTCTTATGTAATGGATATGTCTGATTGTAATGTGACAAAATTACTCTATACTTGTTTGTTTAGTTTCTATCCAGAGTTCACAAATAGAGGAATTGAACCGATCATCAATTTTACCGAAGAAGATGTGTACGTGAAGGGAAATGAGATTGGGTTAAAAAGAGTGTTTGGAAATGTAATTAAAAACGTATTAGAACACGGAAAAGATAGTTTTATGCTTGAAGCTACTAAACAGGTGGCACAGTTGAAGATAGAGTTTAGCAATACGTTTGATGAAGAAAATCCGATTGATTTATCTATGGTGTTTGAACGTTTTTATAAAGCGGATCAAGCAAGAACAAATAACTCCACTGGATTAGGGTTGTCCATAGCAAAAGAATTAATAGAAAAGATGGGGGGAACCATAGGTGTTAGTTCTAGGGAGAATAAGTTCACTATCACAATAATGATGAAAATCGAGAAATAGATCAAAACAAGGAAAGGTTTTTCAATGTTAATCAATTGAAAAACCTTTTCTTGCATGCTATTGTTTAGATTTTTGTTGACCATTCGCTACAGTCGATAATCTTTGTGGCCCAATCTTCATAAAAATCTGGCTCATGGCAAATTAAAAGAATACTTCCCTTATATGCTTTTAATGCACGTTTTAGTTCTTCTTTTGCATCGACATCCAAGTGGTTCGTAGGTTCATCTAATAATAGAATATTTGTCTCACGATTCATTAATTTACAAAGACGTACTTTGGCTTGCTCACCGCCACTTAATACTCTAACTTGACTTTCAATGTGATTGGTAGTTAATCCACATTTAGCAAGGGCAGAGCGGCATTCATATTGAGTCCAGGAAGGGTATTCTTGCCAAAGTTCTTCTATACATGTATTATTTTTTGCCCCAGTCATTTCTTGCTCAAAGTAGCCTTTATATAAATAGTCTCCTAGGGTTACTTTACCTTGTAAAGGTGGAATAATACCGAGAATACTTTTAAGTAGTGTTGTTTTTCCGATACCATTTGCACCACATAAGACCATACGATCACCACGCTCCATCGTAAGATTAATCGGGCGAGATAATGGCTCATCATAACCTATAATTAAATGATGCGTTTCAAAGATATAGCGACTTGCTGCACGCGCTTCTTTAAAGGAAAACTCTGGCTTTGGCTTTTCTTTCGCTAATTCAATGATATCCATTTTATCTAGTTTCTTTTGACGAGACATTGCCATATTTCGAGTCGATACTCTCGCTTTATTTCGAGCAACGAAGTCTTGGAGTTCGCTGATTTCCTGTTGCTGACGTTTGTAAGCAGATTCAAGCTGTGCTTTTTTCACTGCATATACTTCTTGGAACTTGTCATAATTTCCAACATATCGATTTAGTTCACCATTTTCCATATGGTAAACTAAGTTAATAACACTATTTAAGAATGGAATATCATGCGAAATTAAGATAAAAGCATTCTCATATTCTTGTAAATATCTCTTTAACCATTCTATATGTTCCACATCAAGGTAATTGGTAGGCTCATCTAATAAGAGAATATCCGGTTTTTCAAGTAGTAGTTTACCTAGAAGTACCTTTGTTCTTTGTCCTCCACTTAAATCAGTAACGTCCTTATCTAAACCTACATCAGTTAAGCCAAGTGCACGTCCAACTTCCTCAACTTTTGAGTCAGTGACATAAAAATCATGAGCATCTAATAAATCTTGGAGAGTACCAAACTCCTCCATTAATTCAGCCATCTTATCGTCCGATGCTTCTGCAAGTTGATTGCAAATCTCATTCATCTTGGCTTCCATCTCAAATAAAAAGTTAAAGGCAGACTTCAATACATCACGAATTGTCATGCCCTTTTCAAGGACAGAGTGTTGGTCCAAATATCCAACACGAACATTTTTTGACCATTCAACATTTCCCTCATCGGGCATTAACTTATTTGTGATAATATTCATGAAAGTGGACTTACCTTCACCATTAGCTCCAACAAGGCCAATATGTTCTCCTTTTAGAAGACGGAAAGATACATCATGAAAAATCATTCGTTCACCAAAACCATGGTTTAGGTTAGTTACATTTAAAATACTCATATATAAACTCCTTGCTTCATAGGCTTTCCAATAAATTTAGCATTCATTCGTAATGATAAAGAATACAAAAAATGCATCAATTCTAACTATTTTACATGATATGTTGGAAATTGGCAAGAGCAAAGAAAAATTCATATATTTTGTCTAGCAAGGAGAGAATATAACAAAATTTAGAAATTTTAAATATATTTTAATGAAACGTGCATTTACCATATTGAATTGGTGTGCTACAATGGTTAAAAATTGTGTTATCGAGTTATTCTAACATACAGTATGAAGTAACGATAGGATTACTTATACAGAAGGAGCTAATATGACGGAACAAGATTTTTTAAATATACTTGAGACAAGTCTATCCGGACAACTGCCAAGTCATGAAATTCGGTCAAATATTCAATATTATAGAGACTATATCGACACTAAAAAGCGTGTCAAATCGGAAGCTGAAATCATGGAAGAATTGGGAGATCCGAGATTAATTGCAAAGACAATTATCGATACGTATCAATTGAGCCATCCAAGCAAACGTTATGAGAGTGTAAATTCAGGTGCTGGAACTGGGCAATATCAAGAGAGAGAAGTACATCAAGAGAGTACAGATTATGGATATGAGACAATTAATAGAAAGCCAATATCGCAACGTAAATTAAAATTCTTTGGATGGGCAATCGGCATTGGAACGATACTTATTCTATTACTAATTCTAGGTGCAATATTCTGGATTGGAGCGGTTGTTTTAAAAGTATTTATTCGATTTATATTACCGATTCTCTTAATCTTTATTGGTGTGACGTGGATTAGAAATCAGATTCGACGACATTAGATTTGCAAAAAGGAGCATGAAAAGAGAATAGTATTAAGTGAAACAGCCGGTAGGGGAGCTACCGGCTGTTTCGTTGAGGGGAGTATAAATAATTAATAAGGGGTTATATAGCGTATCACGATTTTATAATCAATGATACATATAAATCATACTACATATTATGTGAAATTGCAATAAATAATTTGTATAATGAGAAAAATCTGTAGACGTAATATTTTTTTGGGTGTATAAATTTTATGTTTTAGACCATACTAGCCTATGTAGTTTTAATACAAAATCAATTAGGAGGCAGTATTATGTCATCAGATTTTAACAACAGCGAGTATAATTCAAAAAATGCTTCTAAGAATGCAAGTGGTTACAAGGATAGTTCTCCTTCAAAAAATGTATCGAAGAATAGTTCAAGTTATAAAGATAACTCAAACTATCAAAATGGAACTAGCAATTACTCCAATAGCCAAAACGGAACTAGTAACTATTCCAATAACCAGAACAACATGAATAACAATTCTAACTATCAGAATAATAGTAACAATAATTCTAATAGCCAGAATAACAATTCTAACTATCAGAATAACAGTAACAACAATTCTAATTATAAGAATACTACAAGTGATAAGAGCTCCAATAATTATAAAAACACAAGTAAAGATAACTACAAATAAAGTGAATTGGCAAAAGAGCTCTGTTGTCATCCCAAAACCGCCTCGCCGCATAGCAGGGCGGTTTTTTATATTATAAGCACACAAATTGTCGATTCGAATATAATAATGTAGGATACTCTTTTTCTCTCATCTGAAGTCAAAACTAGAAAGTTGGTGGATGGTATGTATTTCGAAATGATGCGAATGAATGATATTGATAAGTTCATAGATAGAGATGATGTGATTATCGTTGATTTACGTAAAGAAGAGGAATATTACAATGGACATATACCAAGTGCTATAAACATACCATATGAGCAAGGAGATAATATCGCAGTATATGTGCAGGGGTATCACTATGTTTTGTTGTATTGTCATAAGGGTTCTATTAGTATGATGGCGGCTCGAAATCTTAATGGTATTGATGCTGTAGTTTATAGTATGTGTGGAGGGTTAAATTCTTACTACGGAAAATTAGTGAGAAATTAAGACATAGTTGACATGAGATACAAGAGAGAATTACAATAGAGTAAGAAAATGAAACGGAGAGAACAAATGTATCGATATGAATATATAACACCATGCCATTTTGGATTAGAGTCAGTTTTAAAAAAAGAGATATTGGATCTTGGATATGAGGTTGTTAGTGTAGAGGATGGTCGAATTATATTTGCGGGGGATGAATCTGCAATTTGTAGAGCTAATATGTTCTTGCGTACAACGGAGCGCGTACTATTAAAAGTAGCCAAATTTCGTGCAGAAACGTTTGAAGAATTATTTCAGAAAACGAAGGAATTACCTTGGGAGAACTATATACCGAAAGATGGTAAGTTTTGGGTAGCAAAAGCGACATCAATTAAGAGTAAACTCTTTAGTCCATCTGATATCCAATCAATTATGAAAAAAGCAATCGTGGAACGATTAAAACAAGTTTACAAAGTGGAGTGGTTTGAAGAGTCAGGTAATGAATTTCCTATTCGTGTTACTTTTATGAAAGATGAAATTACGATAGGAATTGATACTTCTGGAGAGTCACTTCATAAGCGTGGATATCGAAAACTAATCTCTCGTGCCCCGATTACAGAAACCTTGGCAGCAGCATTAATTATGTTGACTCCTTGGAATAAAGACCGAATATTAGTAGATCCGTTCTGTGGCAGTGGAACATTTCCAATCGAAGCTGCAATGATAGGAGCCAATATAGCCCCAGGACTTAACCGCTCTTTTTTAGCGGAAAGTTGGACAGACATTATTCCTAAAAAATTATGGTATGCTGCTAATGAAGAAGCAAATGATGTAATTTTACATGATGTTGAAATGAACATTCAAGGTTATGATATTGATGGTGAGATCGTGAAGGCGGCTCGTCAAAATGCTGAATTGGCTGGTGTAAATAATTATATTCATTTTCAAAAACGTGCAGTTAGTGAATTAAGTAGTCCAAAGAAGTATGGATTTATCATTACGAATCCGCCATACGGTGAACGTTTGGAAGAGAAACAAGCTATGCCTAGCTTATACCGAGAAATTGGAAACGCCTTTTCTCATCTTGATGCATGGTCATGTTATTTAATTACAAGTTTTGAAGATGCAGAAAAGTATATTGGTCGCAAGGCTGATCGTAATAGGAAAATTTATAATGGTATGCTTAAGACTTATTTTTACTCTTTTATGGGACCTAAGCCACCAAAAAGATAATAACATTAGATAATAAAAGGAATGAATATCACTAACGAAGGGGCTGTCCTTAGACAGCCCCTTCGATTGAGTTTACATGCCATTAACATAGAGTTTACTTTTTAATCCACGAAACGATATCATGCATAATTTCTTCCTTATTTAGCTCATTCAATAACTCGTGACGGCAGTCTTCAAAGAGAACACAGTCAACGAATTGAAATGTTTGACGCTGGAATTGGTTAAATAGTCTCGTCACATCTTTACCATTATTGCCTACAGGATCTTTGGTACCACTGATAAAAAGTATAGGTAAATTTTTTCTTGTTTTAATGGTACGTTTTGGTTGACTAGCATAATAAGTAAGATGAATGATATCGCGAAGGAATGAGGTCGAACTTGGGAAGCCACAAAAGGGATCGTTAATATAGGAGCCAATAATAGAATTATTGCGTGTAAGCCAATCCACAGATGTTCGTTCGCATAATTTTCGATAAGTATTATTTCCGAAAATTAATTTATGAAGGAATTTTGAGTTATGTTTAGGACCTTTCACCTTTTGAATAAAACTCGAGATTAACAATCCCAGGGTATCCATAATAAGTGGTGGATTTGCAGTACCTATAAAAATCACTTTATCCATTTTATCATAATACTGTATGATATTACGGCAAATTAGTGAACCCATACTATGTGCTACTACAATCATTTGTTCGGTACGTTTCGTTTTTTGTACATATTCTAAAACTTCTATTCCATCTCTAATAAGTAGAACATATCCATTCTTATCAGCAATATATCCGAGTTCCTCTAATTTTTTATCACGTCCATGACCTCTGTGATCATATAAATAGACATCGAATCCTTGTTCGTTTAAAAAGTTAGCAAAATGAAGATAACGTTTATGATGTTCACACATTCCATGCATGATAACTACAGAACCGAGCAATTTTTTGGCTTCTGAATATCGAGGGTAAATAATGGTAGTGTATCCATCTGCCTGTTTAATTGTTAAATTTTTAGCCTGAAGCATATAAACCCTCCTTTTATTTTGAATGTTTGTTATTGTTGGAGTATTGTAAGGTAAGACTATTGTAAAGGACCATATTACAAAAATTATTATATTGCATTAACAGTAATTAAGCAATGCAAAATGAGGAAAAGAACGTCAAATTATGAAAATAATGTGAATTATCTGTCTTGATTTGTCGATATTAGTAATGACAAATTAAAAAAGTTAAGATATACTATATTTATACAAAATACTCAGGAAGGAGAAGTTGTCTTGGATGATGAAAAACTGCTAAAAAGAGCTACCATTTATAGTCTAATTTTAATGTTTTGCATAGTAACATTTTCTGTTAGTATGAGGATGCCTAAAGAAAGTATTTCTTATGCTAGTGAAATCTTAAAGACACCCATGCCTTCGATTGAGCTAAACCAAGAAAAAATTGAGGTACTAAGCGAAATTGAAGTAAGTCAAACCTCAAGTAATCAAATAGAAGATAATCAAGTAGAAAAACAATTCATAGCTTCTTTAGATGAAGAAATTGAGGAGCAATATGGAGATAATTTAATTGCTATACGTAAACCAAAAGACTTAGCAAAGGATTACACTTACATTTTCGAGGATTTTGCAGTCGATCGAAGAATTGTTTTAACAATTACTGGTTTATCAATTGAATCTATAACAGCTGATAATATTCATCGTATTTTTGAGAATCATTATAATAATGGACCAATTAAGATGGTAATGCCAACTCCAGCACCAACTTCAATACCTTTACCAACGCCATTGCCTTTATCAACATCAGCGCTTTTACCAACGCCATCAGTACCTTTACCAACAACGATACCTTTACCTACGGATAGTGTTACAAATATAAATATTACATATTCCACTACACCAGAGAATAGTATAAGTGCAGTTATTACACTGGACTTGATTAAGACCTACGCTTATTTGCTTGAGGAAGATGAAAAATATTTCTATATCTGTTTAGTGGATCCTCATGATATTTATGATACAGTTATTGTTCTAGATGCTGGACATGGTGGTATTGATAGCGGTACATATTCAAGTGGATATTGTTATTTAGAAAAAACAATGAATCTTGATATGTTACTAAAACTTCAAGAATACTTTACTAACGACAAAAATATAAAAATTTATACAACAAGGACTACGGACCGTCGATTGACTTTAAATCAAAGAGTTGATTTAGCGAATGATGTAGGTGCTGATTTATTTTTAAGTATACATTGCAATGCAAATGAATCAAAGTCCATTCATGGAACCGAGGTATTGTATAATGAGAACCAAAATGATTGGGATTCCTTTAATTCAAAGCAGTTTGCCCAGATATGCTTAGAAGAATTAGTTGACATTATAGGATTAAAAAACCGTGGAATTGTAGATAGAAGTAGCGACGTTCATATAATTGGTGAAGCCAAGGTTCCAGTTGCTTTAGTTGAGGTAGCATTTATGTCAAACAAAAATGATATGAATTTTTTAAAGGAAGATGAAAATCGTCAATTAATTGCTAAAGGTATATATAATGGTATCATACGTGCTCTTGAGGCTAAAAATATGGAAGATAACAAGACTAGAACAATTGAATGAGGACACTAAATGAAAAAGATAATTTTTGCGACAAACAATGAAGGAAAAATGAAAGAAATTCGTATGATTTTAGAAGGTATGCCATATGAAGTTCTTTCATTAAAGGATGCCGGAGTCAAGGTAGATATTGATGAAAATGGTACAACATTTGAAGAAAATGCAATGATTAAAGCCAAAACTATTATGGAGTTGACCAATGAGATAGTGTTAGCAGATGACTCAGGGCTTGAAGTGGATGCTATGGATCGCCAACCAGGTATTTATTCAGCAAGGTTTCTTGGTGAGGATACTTCTTATGAGGTTAAGAATAATTATATTCTTAATGAGTTAAAAGGCGTTCCTGATGAGAAAAGAACAGCGAGGTTTGTATGTGCAATTGCATGTGCATTTCCAGATGGAAGATGTAAGACGACAAGGGGGACAATAGAAGGTAAAATTGGTTATAAGATAGCTGGAAGTAATGGATTTGGTTACGATCCTATCTTTTTTATACCTGAGTTTGGCTGCACAACAGCGCAACTAAGCCCCGAACAAAAAAATCAGATTAGTCATAGAGCAAAGGCATTAAATTCAATGAAAAATGAGCTATAGTTCAGGAGAATCACACATGAAGATTTTAGTTGTTAGTGACACACATGGAAGATGTTGTTTCCTTGAACATGCTCTCAAAAAGGTTGGTCCGATGGATATGTTGATTCATTTAGGAGATATGGAAGGAGATGAGCAATATATCCAACAAATAGCAAACTGTCCAGTAGAGATGGTTTCAGGAAACAATGATTTTTTTTCTGATATTCCGCGCGATAAATTTATTCAAATCGGTAAATACTATATAATGCTTACCCATGGGCATCGTTATGGCGTTAACTACGGAGTAGAGAATATAAAAGAAATTGCATTATTAGAGGGGGCAGATATTGTTATGTTTGGTCATACTCATCAACCATTAATCGACTTAACGAATGACAATATTCTTGCAGTCAATCCTGGAAGCATAACACAACCAAGACAGAGTGGACGGATACCAACATATATTCTAATGGAGCTAGACCGAATGGGAGAAGTACATTTTACACTAAATTATTTAGATGACTATTAAGTGATATCAAATAGGCGCTACGGCGCCTTTAGTTGATACAGAACAGTGGTAGAAATAGGAAGAAAAAAAGTGTAAAAAAGGTGTTGACATTCCTCTTTACGTCATATATAATATGTCTTGCGTCTGACAGACAAAGAAAAATCTGAAAGCGCTAACTTAATAGATGTAATATTGCCGGGGTGTGGCTCAGTTTGGCTAGAGTGCTTGATTTGGGATCAAGAGGTCGCAGGTTCGAATCCTGTCACCCCGACTCAATATCACATACACTATGCGGGTGTAGTTCAATGGTAGAACACTAGCCTTCCAAGCTAGATACGTGGGTTCGATTCCCATCACCCGCTTGATGTTTGACAGGACATCTAAATCATCTGTCGGAATGTGCTAGTAGCTCAGCTGGATAGAGCATCGGCCTTCTAAGCCGGTTGTCGGGGGTTCGAATCCCTTCTGGCACATTTGATTATTAAATCAAGTTATGATATGGTGGGTATAGCGCAGTTGGTTAGCGCGCCAGATTGTGGCTCTGGAGGCCAAGGGTTCGAATCCCTTTATCCACCCTGGCAACTTTAAGTTGTGGCTAAAAGATAGTATAGCACTATTTTTTATAAAGGGCTATCGCCAAGCGGTAAGGCACAGGATTTTGATTCCTGCATTCGCTGGTTCAAATCCAGCTAGCCCTGTTGCCTTTAGTAAGGCAAAGAAAGTAAGATGGGACATTAGCTCAGTCGGTAGAGCACTTGACTTTTAATCAAGGTGTCCCGGGTTCGAATCCCGGATGTCTCAGTATTATGGGAAACCATAATAGAATGCGGATGTGGCGGAACTGGCAGACGCACTAGACTTAGGATCTAGCGGGTAACCGTGCAGGTTCAATTCCTGTCATCCGCATTTGTTTTAAATATCAATGAAGCGTATGCTACATATGATAATAAGTTATATCGGGGTGTGGCTCAGTTTGGCTAGAGTGCTTGATTTGGGATCAAGAGGTCGCAGGTTCGAATCCTGTCACCCCGATTTTAAGGAGGAAGTATCCTCCTTTTTTTGATACTAGGAAATACCTCTGAATTTCCCAGTATATAAAAATGTCCCAAAAGAAGGACGCAAATATGCACACAAGAGCGATAGGAATAAGGAGGAATCATTATGGCAAAAGCTTATGTAATTTTTGCAGATGGATTAGAGGAAGTAGAAGCATTGACTCAGGTAGATGTATTACGTCGAGCTGGGGTTAATACGGTAACTGTTTCAATTATGGATAGAAAATTGATTCAAGGTGCTCATGATATTCAGATTATGGCCGATATATTATTTGACGAGAGTATGCTTGATGCGGATATGATTATTTTACCAGGTGGGCTAGTAGGAACGGATCATTTAATGAAGCATGAAGGTCTAAGAACTCTTATCAATGTGTACAATACTCAAAACAAATACCTAGCAGCAATATGTGCGGCACCAGGAGTATTTGGAATTAATAATTTACTAGTTGGAAAAAAGGCCATTTGTTATCCTGGACATGAAGATAATTTACATGGTGCAACAATTATTGATGCTAATGTCGTTGAGGACGGAAATGTTATTACAAGTAAAGCAGCTGGTACATCCTTTGACTTTGCATTGACTTTAGTGACCAAACTTTGTGGGAAAGAGGTATCTGAATCAGTGAGACATGGCTTACACTACGAGAGGTGATGTAAAATAAAAGATTATTATATTCATAAAAAAAAGGTTATATGCTCAATAACAGTGATATTATTACTTATTTTAACTTTTGGAGTTGGTATAGAAATTTTACGTGATTTTAATTGGAGTATCGTTCAATCACAAGAGGTTCTTGCTAATGATGGAGTGTCTACAACAGATTCCATTACACCAACAAACGCTGGAGAGCCGACGATAAGTGTATCAGTAACACCAACTGTTACACCTACAGTAACGCCTACAATAACACCTACACCTGTACCAGAGTCTTCTGTTGTTGTTGCATTAGATTACAGAAATGAGACAATCACAGTCAGTAAAGGTCCAAAGGGAAGTACTAAGTTTTATTTTTCACAGGACAAGAAGAAAACTTGGAAGTTAATTGAACGTTCTAATGGACAGATGAACTTAGCTATTTTTATGAAATCTTCTAATAATGTTATATATTTTAAAGGTAATAAGGATGAGAATCCTGTGGAAGTTGTAATTCCTAAGGAAGAAAAAAGCCTAAAAGTGTCATATTATGTTGAAGATAATGTTGGTAAACTCAAATTTGAGAATGTACTAACAGGTCAAAGTTTGGAGTATCGAAAAGGTAAAGATGGAGATTGGAATACATATAATAATTCACTTGATTTAAGTGATTATGAGATTAACGGATATACACTTCAATTTCGTATTATGGCAAGTAAAGATCAACGTGCGGGGAAGATAGTAAATGTCAAGATTCCACAACAGCAAAAACCACCTTCAATTAAAGTTGATTATAGTAATTTTTCGATTTCTGGTATGAAGGTTGGTGTGACTCAGTACCGTCTGGCGGGTAATAATAATTGGATTACATTTAATCCAGCCGATTCAAAGATAAAGACATTAAGTTTATTAGAACTTCTTCTTCCGAAAGATACTGCTCAAAACTTTAAAGCAATCCCAGCAGGAACGATAGAGTTTAGAACACTTGGTACAGATAAAAAGGTAGCTAGTAGTATAATAGTGGTCGAAACGATTCAGCAACCATCAGAACCTGACGCTGAGAAGGTATCGTTAGTAGGGAATGTTCTTACGTTTACGGACGCATCCCGTGAGAAGCCGTACGAATATCTTGTTGTTCATGAAGGAGAGACCTTTGATTTAGCAACTGCGAAGTGGAAGAAAGTAACAAACACAAAGCAAATTGAGATTAAAAAAGTAGGGACAGCAACCACAATTCCAAGCGATGTTGTTTATTACCGTTTAGCATCCTACACAGATTCAAAGACGAAAGTAATTACGCCAGCATCTATGTATGCAAAGAAAGTTATTACAGCTATCTCAGTTCAATCATGATTTGATTTCTTTTCTTAGCAACAGAAGTGCTAAAATATTTGGGAATGCCATTAATGCATTAATTAGGTCAGAACTTTCCCATACAAGGTCTAAAGACATAATTGAGCCAAAAAAAATCATAAATATATAACCAAAGCGGTAAATACGAATTCCTTTGTCAGCGAATAAGTATCTTACCGCTTTTTCACCAAAATAGCACCAACCAATTAGAGTAGCACTTGCAAATGCAATTAAAGAGACAGAAAGCATGCCCTTGCCCAAAAGAGGGATTTGTGAAAATGCAGCATTCGTAAGTTCACTATAGCTTAATCCGTCAATGCTGCTTGGTGATTTTATTATCGTAGATATAATAGCAAGCCCCGTAATTGCACACATTACAACAGTATCCCAAAAAGTTGCGCTCATGGAAACAAGCGCTTGTTCTTTTAGATTATTGCTTTTTGTATCTGCGGCAGCAATTGCAGCTGAACCGAGTCCTGCTTCATTAGTAAATAGTCCGCGAGAGATTCCGTAACGAGTGGCTAGCTTAAAAGAGCCCCCAATGACACCACCTGCAATTGCTTTTGGCAAAAATGCAGATTGTAAAACAGTTTTGATTGCAGGAAGTAAATAACTGTAGTTCATTATTAATATTATAATGCATCCACCTATGTAGAAAATAGCCATAGTAGGAACGAGTCTTAGACATATTTTTTGAATTTGCTTTACGCCACCAATAATTGCAAAGCCGATGAGAGTAGCAGTTGCAATTCCAGAAACATAAGGTGAGATACCTAGACTTGTGGTGACATCAGTAATCGTGCGTGCTTGTGTAGAGCAGCCCATTCCATAGGCAGCTAATAGGGTACAAATACTAAAAAAGATGGCTAGTGACTTATTGTGCAATCCGTACTCGAGTGCATACATGGGACCACCATGGTAATTACCTTTTTTATCTTTTTGGCGATATTTGATACCAAGATAGCACTCAGCATAGGTCGTTGCCATACCAAAAACACCAGTTAACCAACACCAAAATAGTGCTCCAGGGCCACCAAGTGCAATCGACGTTGAAACACCTACAATATTACCAGTTCCTAGTGTTGCGGCTAGCGTTGTAGTTAATGTTGATAGGCTACTGGCATTTCCGTGCTCATCGCTTTCACTAGATACAGATAGTTTAATGGCTCTTTTGATTTTCTTTTGAATAAAATGTAGAGAATATGTAAAGTATAGATGAGTACCAAAAAGTAATAAAAGCATTGGTCCACCCCAAAGAAATGAATTTATATTTTGAATAATTTTTAACAAATTAGTCATAAAACCTCATACTGATTGCGCTTAATATATTATATGTTTGAAACATGTTTCTATTCGATATTAAACGAACATAAGTGTTCGCAATAAGGCTTAAAAGTAGCGATAGCAGTAAAAAATATGGAATCTAGCATGGATGTTTACTATAACTTACCATAATAAAATAACCGAGATAGGATACAATAAGAACAAGATAAGTGACGAAAAACTTTAGCTTAAATGTTATCGAATATCTTATAGAAAGTTAAGTACTCAAAGACATCTTAGTAAGTTTTAGATGAAAATCTAATTCCAACACAAAATGGTTCGCTTTTAGAAGTGATGAGTTTAACTGATATAAGAGCATTTGAATAATTTGATAAGCGAAGATGAGTAATCGCTTATCGATTGCCAAGAGTGCTTTATGTAGAGTCGCAAAACGATTTCAGAAAAAAACACTCATCAACTATATAATTTCACGGAGGTGAATTTTTATGACAAATAGCAATCAAAGTTCAAGTCAAATGGCAGTTCCTGAAGCAAAAGAGGCTATGGATCGTTTCAAAATGGAAGTAGCATCCGAATTAGGTGTTCCTTTAAAACAAGGATACAATGGAAATCTTACTAGTGCTCAGAATGGTTCTGTTGGTGGAGAAATGGTTCGCCAGATGATTAAGAAACAAGAAGAGTCCATGTCAGGTAAATAGTCATAGATTATTAATTAGCTTAAAAGGGGCTGTCGCAAAGCGACAGTCCCTTTGTTATGCGTTGAGTGTTTCAAGCCCACAAAAGATATGTGAGATTGATAAGGTAATTTAGAAAATTTTCTGTTATAAAAAAGTTTCACATTAAATGTAAAATGTGTTACTATAATTGCATGTGAGTAAAAAACGTTCAGTATTTATAAGGAGTGATTATGGGAAAGTATTTTGGAACAGATGGCTTCCGTGGAGAAGCTAATATTGATTTAACAGTAGAACATGCATATAAAGTAGGCCGTTATCTTGGATGGTATTATGGACAAAAGGAGAGGGCACAGATTGTAATTGGTAAAGATACAAGAAGATCCAGTTATATGTTTGAGAATGCTTTGACAGCAGGTTTAACAGCTAGTGGTGCAGATGTTTATTTATTACATGTTACACCTACTCCAAGTGTTTCCTATGTAGTTCGAAGTGAAGGCTTCGACTGTGGTATTATGATTTCTGCAAGCCATAATCCTTATTATGATAATGGAATTAAAATCATTAATGGAAGTGGATTTAAGTTAGAAGCTGATATTGAACAAAAGATTGAATCATATATAGATGGAGAAGTTGATGAGATACCTCTTGCGACAAGAGAACATATTGGGAGAACGACAGATTATGCTATGGGAAGACATCGCTATATTGGTCATTTGATATCATTAGCAACTCGTTCCTTTTCAAAAGTACGAGTAGGACTAGATTTAGCTAACGGATCAGCTACTACAGTTGCAAAAGCTGTGTTTGATGCACTTGGTGCAAAAACATTTGTTCTTAGTAATGAACCAAATGGAATTAATATTAACGAAAATTGTGGTTCAACACATTTAGAAAAATTACAACAGTTTGTTGTTGAAAATAGTTTAGATATTGGTTTTGCCTATGATGGTGATGCAGATCGTTGTTTAGCTGTTAACGAAAAGGGTGAAATTATGGATGGGGATGCCATTATGTATATTTGTGGCACCTACATGAAAGAAAAAGGTGAATTGAATAATAATACTGTGGTTACTACTATAATGTCAAACTTAGGGCTTTATAAGGCATTGGACCAAAAAGATATTAATTATGTAAAAACCGCAGTTGGTGACAAATATGTGTATGAGAATATGTTGGCGAATGGACATTCCATTGGTGGTGAGCAGTCAGGTCATATTATCTTTAATAAATACGCTACAACAGGAGATGGTGTATTAACCTCACTAAAGATTATGGAAGTTATGCTTGAGCGAAAATGTCATGCCTCTGATTTGACGAAAGAATTAGTCATTTACCCTCAAGTGCTAAAGAATGTACGTGTAAAAGATAAAAAAGTAGCACGTAAGGATAGTGATGTCATGGCAGCGGTGGAAGAAGTTTCTCAATTACTTGGGGATGAGGGGCGGATTCTTGTTCGAGAAAGCGGTACGGAACCAGTCGTACGTGTCATGGTAGAGGCAGAAAGTGATGAAATTTGTCTAAAGTATGTAGATAAAGTCATTGAGGTTATGAAACAAAAAAAGCATCTTTGTTAGATAAAAAAATTGTGGCATTTGTTAAAAGGGCATGATATAATGGTGTAATGTCAGTATGAGAGTATTGTTTTAGACGATAGAATAAACATACATTAAGTTATTTACAAAAAGCAAAGTTTACTATATTTTAAGGAGGACTCAACAAATGAGCTGTAAGGTGGAAGAATTAGGGAAGAATATGGTGAAGCTTACAATAGAAGCTACAGCAGAAGATTTTGAAAAAGCAATTGAAAAGGCATACCAGAAAAACAAAGGTAAGTTAAACGTTCAAGGCTTTCGAAAAGGTAAAGCACCTCGTGCGATTATTGAAAAGATGTATGGAGTTGGCGTATTCTATGAAGATGCTGCTAATGAGATTATTCCAGAAGCATACGAGGTTGCAGCAAAGGAAAGCGGACTTGATATTGTTTCCAGACCAGAGATTGATGTTGTGCAAGTAGAAAAAGGCAAACCATTTATCTTTACTGCAGAAGTTGCAGTGAAACCAGAAGTTACTTTAGGCCAGTACAAGGGAGTAGAAGTTGAAAAACAGGCGATTGAAGTGACTGAAGAAGAAGTGAATGCAGAACTTGATAAAGCTAGAGAACAAAATTCTAGAACAATCAATGTTGAAGATAGAGCAGTTGCAGATAAGGATACAGTAACAATCGATTTTGAAGGATTTATCGAAAATGTTCCTTTCGAGGGTGGAAAAGGTGAGAATTATGAATTGGTTATTGGTTCTCATTCTTTCATTGATACATTCGAGGATCAATTAATTGGTAAATCTATCGGTGAAGATGTTGAAGTTAATGTTACTTTCCCAGAAGAATATCATGCAAAGGAACTAGCAGGAAAGCCAGCTTTATTCAAAGTTAAGATTAAGAGCATAAAAGTAAAAGAATTGCCAGAAGCTGATGATGATTTTGCTCAAGATGTATCTGATTTTAATACAATCGCTGAATACAAAGACGACATTAAGAAGAACTTAACTGAAAAGAAAGAAAAAGCGGCTAAGACAGCAAAAGAAGACGCAGTAGTTGATAAGATCGTTGAAAATGCTACAATGGATATCCCAAGTGCAATGGTAGATGCTCAGAAACGTCAGATGGCAGAAGATTTTGCTCAGAGATTAAAGATGCAAGGCCTTTCTTTAGAGCAGTACTTCCAGTTCACAGGCATGGATCCAAAGAAGTTTATGGAAAACCTTGAACCACAGGCTATGAAACGTATTCAGAGTAGACTTGTATTAGAGGCTATTGTGAAAGCTGAAAATATCACAATTGATGATGAAGCTATTGAAAAAGAAATGGAAGAAATGGCAAAGACTTACCAGATGGAACTTGACAAATTAAAAGAGTTAATCGGTGAGAAGGAAAAAGAACAAATTGTGATGGACATGGCTGTTCAAAAAGCAATTGACTTAGTTACAGACGAAGCAAAAGAAGTATAATATGATAGGCTGTTGCTTTGCAACAGCTTTTATTAAGAAAGGTGAGGATAACGATGAGTTTAGTACCTTATGTAATTGAACAGACAAGCAGAGGAGAGCGTTCCTACGATATTTACTCTAGATTATTAAAAGATAGAATTATCTTTCTCGGAGAGGAAGTTACAGACGTTAGTGCAAGTGTAATTGTTGCACAGTTGTTATTCTTAGAAGCAGAAGATCCAGGGAAGGATATTTCTTTATATATTAATAGCCCTGGTGGTTCTGTAACTGCAGGTATGGCAATTTATGATACAATGCAGTATATTAAGTGTGATGTATCTACAATTTGTATTGGTCTTGCAGCTAGTATGGGTGCTTTTTTACTTGCTGGTGGTACAAAAGGTAAGAGATTTGCTCTTCCTAATTCTGAAATCATGATTCATCAACCAAGCGGTGGTGCAAAAGGTCAGGCTTCTGATATAAAAATTGTAGCGGAAAACATTTTAAAGACAAAGAAGAAATTAAATGAAATTCTTGCTACTAATACAGGAAAGTCAGTTGAAGTAATTGAAGTTGATACTGACCGTGACAACTTTATGTCTGCCGAAGAAGCAAGAGAATATGGTATTGTTGATAGTGTAATTACGACTAGATAAGTATACACGCTTATCTTATCCTTAAGATAAGATGTATTAGGCATTAAGATTTATATTTAGTTCCATGAAAAGAGGTGAACGATTTGGCAAATAGAACAGAAGATAGAAAGCAGTTAAGATGCTCCTTTTGTGGCAAACCACAAGAACAGGTCAGAAAACTTTTAGCTGGACCCAACGATGTCTATATCTGCGACGAGTGTATTGAACTTTGTTATGAAATTGTAGAAGAAGAGTTCGAAGATGATGTGGAAGTTACAGATACAGGGATCAATCTTTTAAAACCTGTTGAGATAAAAGAGTTTTTGGACCAATATGTAATTGGACAAGAGGACGCGAAGAAGGTACTATCCGTCTCTGTCTATAATCATTATAAACGTGTGTTATCTGAAAAGGATTTGGATGTTGAGTTACAAAAGAGTAATATTTTGATGATAGGACCAACTGGTTCAGGTAAAACATATGTTGCTCAGACACTCGCTAAAATATTAAATGTACCTTTTGCAATTGCTGATGCAACAGCCCTTACAGAAGCAGGATATGTTGGTGAAGATGTTGAGAACATTCTTCTTAAAATAATTCAAGCTGCAGATTATGATATTGAACGTGCTCAATATGGTATTATCTATATCGATGAAATAGATAAGATAACTAGAAAATCAGAGAATACTTCTATTACACGTGACGTATCTGGTGAAGGTGTTCAACAGGCATTGCTAAAGATATTAGAAGGTACGGTTGCATCTGTTCCTCCACAAGGTGGAAGAAAGCATCCTCATCAAGAATTTATTCAGATTGATACAACAAATATCCTCTTTATATGTGGTGGAGCTTTTGATGGGTTAGAGAAGATTATTGAGGCTAGAACAGGTCAGAAGTCCATCGGATTTAATGCTGAGATCAGTCAAGGTCAAAACCTAAATATCGGTGAATTATTACGTCAGGTATTACCACAGGATCTAGTGAAGTTTGGAATGATTCCAGAGTTTGTTGGTCGTGTACCAATTAATGTTGCTTTGGACTTATTAGATGAGAATGCACTTGTACGTATTTTGACAGAACCTAAGAATGCAATTGTGAAACAATATAAGAAGCTTTTTGAATTAGATGGTGTGGAGCTTGACTTTACTAAGGAGGCTTTGAGTGCAATTGCAAAACGTTCTTTTGAGCGAAAGACAGGTGCAAGAGGGTTACGTGCAATCATGGAAGCTGTAATGATGGATTCTATGTATAAGGTACCAACTGATACAAGTATATTAAAATGTATTGTAACAAAGGAAGCTGCGGAGGGGAAAGAAGAACCTAAAGTGGTAACTGCTGAGAGTGGTCAGCAAAGAAAAGTGACACAAAAGAAATCATTAAAGAAGAATAACAACGAGATTGCATAGCTTTCGTAAGAAGTTTGCTTATTTGTATGTTGAGAAAGGTCTGCCGGCAAGCAAGATGCTGACAGACTTTTCTAAATTTATAGTTAGGTGACTATTTGGAATCTTATATTGTTGAAAAGTCGGGCATTGTGTACCCAATAAATAGAAGCTGTAGTTAATTTTTTATCTGTGTGATGCACGGGAGGAATATGTGATGAGTGAATATACGAGATTACTGCCGGTAGTGGCTCTAAGAAATATGGCAGTCATGCCCGGAATGTTGATTCATTTTGACGTTAATAGAAAAATGAGTATGGAAGCAATTGAAGAAGCAATGCTAAGTAATCAGCAGGTTATGATTGTATCACAGATTGATGCTGAAGTCGAAACTCCAACAAAACACGATTTATATGAAATGGGAACAATTGCTGAAATTAAGCAGATGATAAAACTTCCTGGTAATGTTTTACGTGTTCTTGTAACGGGATTAGAGCGAGCCAAATTAGATGATATTGTTTCAGACCAGCCATTTCTAAAGGCAAGCATTACGGTCGAGGTGGAGCAAAAGGTTGAATTGTCTGAAATCGAAAAAGAGGCAATGATACGTGGTCTTAGAGACTTATTTGATGTATATGAAGTAGAATATGGTAAGATGAATAAGGACATTGTTCGACAAGTAAAACTCTCAAAAAATCTTGAGAAAATAGTAGAACAATTAATAATTCACATTCCAATGTCGCTTGATAATAAGCAGAAGTTATTACGTTGCGATGACTTAATCGATCGTTATGAGCAATTATCTGCTATTTTGGTGAATGAGATAGAAATAATTCGAATTAAGAAGAATGTGCAGAATAAAGTAAAAGAAAAAGTTGATAAGAACCAAAAGGATTACATAATGAGAGAACAGTTAAAAGTAATCCGAGAAGAACTTGGTGAAACGAATGCCGCCTCAGATGTAGAACAATATAAAGACAAGCTAGGTCAACTGATTGCTTCTGATGAAGTAAAGGCGAAAATTGAAAGAGAGATAGAACGCTTTTTGAGTGTTGCCAATAGTAGTTCTGAAGGTGCAGTTGCAAGAGGATATGTCGAAACATTGCTTGACTTACCTTGGGATAAGATAAGTGAAGATATTAGAGACATTCGTTATGCGCAGGAAGTGCTTGATAAAGAACACTATGGTCTTTATAAGGTCAAGGAACGTATCTTAGAATTTCTAGCAGTCCGTCAGTTAACGAAAAAGGGTGACAGTCCAATTATATGTTTGGTAGGACCACCAGGAACGGGAAAGACGTCTATCGCTCGATCAATTGCAAAGTCGTTAGGAAAAGAGTATGTTCGAATATGTTTAGGTGGCGTACGTGATGAAGCAGAGATTCGTGGACATCGAAGAACCTACGTGGGTGCATTACCAGGTAGAATGATTACAGGATTAAAACAGGCGAAAGTAAAAAACCCGCTTATGTTATTAGATGAAATTGATAAAGTTGGTTCTGATCAAAAAGGAGATACTGCTTCTGCTTTACTAGAGGTTTTAGATTCAGAGCAAAATATGCATTTTGTTGACCATTATGTAGAAATTCCAGTCGATTTAAGTGAAGTACTATTTCTTGCTACTGCTAATACAACTCAGACAATCCCAAAGCCTCTACTTGATCGTATGGAAATAATCGAAATCAATTCCTATACGGAGATGGAGAAATTCCATATTGCTAAGGAACATTTAGTTGATAAGCAGTTACTTAAGAATGGTTTAACCAAGAGTCAGCTTAGTATAACAGATAAAGCATTACAAAGAATCGTTCAAGGTTATACAAAAGAGGCTGGAGTTCGTACGTTAGAACGTCGTATCGGTGAAATTTGCAGAAAAGTTGCAAGAAAAATACTGGAACAAGATGATGTGAAGAAGATACGTATAAGTGATAAGAATCTAGTTTCTTATCTTGGAAAAGAAAAGTATCAAAGAGATCTGGCAAATAAAAAACCAGAAATAGGTATTGTAAGAGGGTTAGCATGGACAAGTGTTGGTGGAACTACACTGCAAATTGAAGTTAATACGATGCCTGGAAAAGGAAATATTATATTGACTGGTCAACTTGGAGATGTCATGAAAGAGTCAGCTCAAGCTGGTATTAGTTACATTCGATCCATTGGAAAAGAGTATGGAATTGAAGATGATTACTTTGAAAAGCATGACATTCATATTCATATTCCAGAGGGAGCTACTCCAAAGGATGGGCCTTCTGCCGGCATTACGATGGCAACAGCAGTATTGTCTGCAGTATTGCAAGAAAAGGTTCGTGCGGAAGTTGCGATGACTGGCGAGATAACTTTACGTGGTCATGTATTACCAATTGGTGGACTAAAGGAAAAGTTACTTGCCGCAAAACTTGCCGGTATTCAGAAAGTATTAATTCCAGCGCAGAATAAAGCAGATTTTGAGGAAATAGAAAAAGAAGTTACGGATGGTTTAAGTGTTGTTTGTGTGGAAACAATGAAAGATGTGTTAAAGCATGCAATGTTATGATAAATCATTATTTAGAGTCCGTTGTGGACGGATTGGAGTTAAATAAATGAATGTAAATCAAGTGGAACTTGAAACCGTATGTGGGATTACAAGTAAATTACCAGATAATCTGATGGAGGAGTTTGCATTTGCAGGAAAGTCCAACGTTGGAAAATCATCACTTATCAATGCGCTTATGAATCGTAAGTCATTTGCAAGAACCTCATCATCGCCAGGAAAAACCCAAACCATTAATTTTTATAAAATTAATAATCGCATCTATTTTGTAGATCTTCCTGGTTATGGTTATGCAAAAGTTTCTATGGAACTAAAAGCAAAATGGGGAATGATGATTGAGCGATACTTAAAAACTAGCAAACAGTTAAAAGTAATCTTTCTCTTAGTAGACATTCGACATGAGCCATCTACTAATGATAAAGAAATGTATCAATGGATTGTTCATCATGGTTTTGAGCCTGTTATCATTGCAACTAAGCTAGATAAGATTAATCGAAGTCAAAGAGAGAAACAGATTAAAATTTTGCGACAAGGGTTGCAGGCGAGCGCTCATACAAAGATCATTCCGTTCTCAGCGTTAACAAAAGAAGGTCGAGATGTAATATGGGCATGTATAACAGATAATATGGTAAAGGAACAGGAGAATTCGATAGAAGAATCCGTAAGTGAAGCTATAAAGTAAAAGAAAGGGCATAGCTGAGTGAATTCATACTCTGCTATCGCCCTTATTTTTCTAGTTTTTACACTTACATATCTTTTAGTCTGCCATTAGTGTTGAAATTACGTATGCATAAATATCAGAACTTTTATTTTTCCAATTATTACAAACTAGATTCGCTTCTCTTTCTGTTGGCACAGAAAGTTTAAGTTCGATAATTGCACTTTCTCCTTCCATTACACGAAGTCTTGCGATATATTCATCTTTCTTATTCTCAAAATAATCAGCAAGAGTAGAGACCTCATTACGAAGGCTATACTTGTGTTCCTTTAAATAAGTATCAATATCATCACGTATTGCTTGTGAAATACTGTGACTAAAAAAGGATAACGTCTCTTTTCCTGATTCACTAATTTGGTACAAGGAACTGTTACGGATTGTTTCCGAACTGATGTAGTTATCATCTATTAGTTCCGAGATTGCTTGTTGAATATTAAAGTAATTCGTATACTCTTTTTCTAGGATAAAGTTAGTCAATTGGCCATTGGTTAGTGGAAAATCAACCTTATCTAGAATGTACAGAACTATTAGCTTATAAAGCATCAGAGTTTCCGCTTGCATGGTGTTCTCCTTTCGTAACAGAATATTTGCTTCCTTGGTAGGTATCTCTTATAACTAGCTGTTGATTTATAGTATTCAATACAAGACGTTTATTAGCGCTCCATAAAGGTGCAATCAATAAATTTTTTGGTCCATCTCCAGTAATTCGATGAATGACAATATCACTGCGTAAATGCTCTAAACACATGATTAATGCATCTATATAGTCATCAAAATCCATCATATGAAACATCGATGGTTCATTTAGGTAAAGTTTTTCCAATTCTGTATGTTTTAAAACATGCATTAATTGTAGTTTTACACCATGAATTGGTAGAGTGTTGAGATAGTTGATTGTAGCAAGGATATCTGCACTTTTCTCCTTTGGTAAACCGAGTATTACATGAGTGATTGTTAAAATATTACGCTTAGATAATTCCATTACAGCTTCTTCAAATACAGAGAGAGGATAGCCACGACGAATTAATGTAGCAGTATTCTCGTTACTGGTTTGAAGACCAAGCTCAAGGTAAACTGGCTTTATCATATTTAACCTTGTTAATAAATCTAGGACCTCAACGGGGAGGCAATCTGGTCTGGTTGCAATCGATAATGCAACAATATCTGGATGTTGGATTGCTTTCATGAAGATAAGCTCGAGATATTCAACAGGAGCATACGTATTTGTAAAGGCTTGAAAATAAGCAATATATTGATTGCTTTTTGCCTTTGATTTGACAAGTGCTTTTGCTCGTTCAATTTGATCCGTAATGGAAAGTGTAGCATTTGTTGCAAAATCACCCGAACCACCTTCACTACAAAAGATACAACCACCAACTCCGATTTTTCCATCACGATTTGGACAAGTCATGCCACCATTTAAGGAAAGCTTGTAGACTTTATCATGAAAAGTTTCCTTTAAATAATAGTCGAGTGAATAGTAACGTTTATCATTCCATTGTATCATAGAATCGTCCTTATCTACTTAATATGAGATTTGACTGCATTGCTAACTACGTCACAAACACGAGGATCAAAAGCCTCTGGCATAATGAAATTCTCGTTTAATTCTTCTTCGCTGACAAGTCCTGCAATCGCAATTGCAGCAGCTAATTTCATCTCCTCTGTAATCTGTGGAGCTCTTCCTTCAAGTACACCTTTAAAGATTCCAGGAAAAGCAACTACATTATTAACCTGATTAGGGAAATCACTACGTCCAGTCCCAACTACTTTTGCTCCAGCTTCTCTGGCTAAATCTGGCATGATTTCGGGTACAGGATTTGCCATTGCAAATAAGATGGAATCTTTATTCATTGAAGCAACCATTTCCTTTGTAACAATGTTAGGTGCAGAAACGCCAACAAAGATGTCAGCACCCGAAAGTGCATCTGCTAATGAGCCAGACTGTCCAGAAAGATTGGTGATATTCATCATTTCTTTTTGCATCCAGTTAAGACCTTCACTATTTTTATTGAGTATTCCTGTTTTATCACAGAGAGTTAAATGCAAAAATCCATAAGATAATAATAACTTTGAGATAGCAATACCTGCAGAACCAGCACCATTAACAACGATTTTACAGTCTTCTTTTTTCTTACCGGTAACCTTTAGCGCATTAATAATACCAGCTAGTACAACAATTGCCGTTCCGTGTTGATCATCATGAAAAACTGGTATATCGAGCATTTGTTTTAGGCGTGTTTCAATCTCGAAACAACGAGGTGCTGAAATATCTTCTAAGTTGATACCTCCAAAAGAAGGAGCAATAGCAGCTACACATCGAATGATTTCTTCGGTATCTTGTGTATCAAGGCAAATAGGAAATGCATTGATTCCACCGAACTCCTTGAATAAAACACATTTTCCTTCCATAACAGGCATAGCAGCTTTTGCGCCTATATTTCCAAGGCCTAATACAGCACTGCCATCACTGACAACGGCTACGGTATTAGCCTTAATCGTGTATTTGTAAGCAGCTTCAGGATCTTTAGCAATTACCTTACAAGGTTCCGCTACACCTGGAGTATATGCTAGGGCTAAGTCTTCCCTTGATTTTACCTGGCACTTTGATGTGGTAGTAAGTTTACCGTTCCATTCTTCGTGAAGCTGTAAAGCTCTCTCATTTAAAGTCATGATGCATCCTCCTGTATCTCACATTACTAAGTAATCCTTGATATCATAACACTATCACTTCTTTTTATCAAGAGGTTAGGCAAGCTTAAATATAGTGGAAACTCATTAAATCTACAGTACTTTAACCTTAATAAGATGCAATAAATCACTTAGTTGACAGATTAGGGAAAAAGTATATAATAGTAAATAAATAATCTAATCACATATCCAAAGTTCTGATTAATGTCCGTACCAAATCCATACATGCATAACATGAAATATAAAGGAGTAAATGGATGAACCAAAATTTTGAAAGCATGCCATTGCAAGCTCTTCGTGAATTAGCTAAAGCACAAGGAATTAAAGGTGTTTCTACGCTGAGAAAGCAAGAATTGATCGATACACTGAATTCGGTAGAATTATCAGGGAATACACAAAAACAAGAGGATAATGTTACAAGAGAAGTATTTAATGAGAGAAAAACAAGTGTAGTAGAAGAGAAAAAGACAAGCTCCTCTCCTATGAAAAATGCAGGAATTGATCGAAATAAGAATTCTTCACTCATTAAAGCATTTGGACAGACACCACCTCAGACTTATCCAAATCCAAGACCAGACAATGAACGTGTAAATCCTAATAAGGTAGGCCATAAGGAGAGTAATACTTTTCGAATTGATAGTGCTAGAGTGGTGACTAACAAGGGAGATAACGCGAAAGTAATCGAGGAAAATGCTAAAACTGAAAATGGTAAAATAGAAAATACGAAAAAAGAATATACAAAAATTGATCGCACGGATAATGTTCGTGTTGATAGTAATCGTACCGATAGTGTTCGAACTGACAGTAATCGAAGTGATAGTGTTCGAACTGACAATAATCGAAGTGATAGTGTTCGAACTGATATGGCTTCGATTCCAAGTGAATATGAGCAATATGATAGTGGAGAAACAAAAAAGGGAATATTAGAAGTATTAAGTGAGGGATATGGATTTATCCGTTGTGATAATTTCTTACCAGGTGAAAATGATGTTTATGTATCACCAGCTCAGATTCGTCGTTTCAACTTAAAAACTGGAGATATACTAATTGGTAACACTAAAGTTAAGAGTCAAAATGAGAAGTTTAGTGCATTATTATATGTAAAGAGTATCAATGGGCTTCATCCAGCAGAGGCCACAAAGCGTAAAAGATTTGAGGATTTGACTCCAATTTTCCCAAATCAAAGAATACATCTAGAGACACCAGGATGTGGGCCTGCAATGCGAATGGTGGATATTATTTCACCAATTGGCAAGGGACAGAGAGGAATGATTGTTTCTCAACCAAAGGCTGGTAAGACAACCTTGTTAAAGCAGGTAGCGAGAGCGATTACTACGAATCATCCTGACATGCACTTAATTATACTCTTAATTGATGAGCGTCCGGAAGAAGTGACGGATATGAAGGAATCCATTCAAGGTGATAATGTTGAGGTTATTTACTCAACGTTTGATGAACTTCCTGATAATCATAAACGTGTTTCTGAGATGGTAATTGAAAGAGCAAAGAGATTAGTCGAACATAAAAAAGATGTTGTAATACTCTTAGATAGCATTACCAGATTGGCAAGAGCTTATAATCTTACTTGTCAATCCTCTGGACGTACACTTTCTGGTGGTCTTGATCCGGCTGCTTTGCATATGCCAAAGAAGTTCTTTGGTGCCGCAAGAAATATGCGTGAAGGTGGCAGTTTGACTATTCTAGCAACAGCATTGGTGGAAACCGGAAGCCGAATGGATGATGTTGTATTTGAAGAATTTAAGGGGACAGGCAATATGGAATTAGTCCTCGATCGTAGCTTGTCGGAGAAGCGAATCTTCCCGGCTATCGATTTACCAAAATCAAGTACAAGACGAGATGATCTTTTATTAACACAACCAGAAACAGAAGCTAACTATCTGATGAGAAGAGCTATGAATGGCTTAAAATCTGATGATGCTGTAGAACGTATCGTGCAAATGTTTGTAGGAACAAAGTCGAACAAAGAATTTGTTGAAATGATTAAAAAAACAAAATTATAGTTTATCTATTGCATTTACAGGATGTGTATGTTATAATAAGAAAGCTGTTTATTTGAATGAACAAGTTTTCTCCTCTATGAAGGAGAAACTATCATAGGATTCTGACATAGAGAGGTGAAAATAATGCAAGAAGCAATTCAACCAAAAT
>JAEYPP010000043.1 GCA_023410575.1 Bacillota bacterium
TTTCTGCACAGACAGATAACCATATCTGTATTATAGCAGAAGGGAAAGTTGTGTACGAGTAAATTCCAGGTGTTCCAATCTACTGGAATTTACTCGTGCAAACTGGAATTTACTTTTTCACTTAACAATCTGTAATAAATAATATCATGCAGTGACAAAAAATACAAGTTATTGTCAGTATTCACCAAGGAATATAAACTCCGGATTGTCCCTCATCCCCCGATCATCCGGTAAAATTGCTTGAATTGTTCCGGATTTATAATCAACGACAACAACGTGTACTGCACTTTTGCCACGGAATTTAATGATGCTATCTTCTGTTGCTTTTTCACAAGTAAGAAGTTCCTTGAAGCGGTTGAAACTCATCATCCCTTCACCACAGAAAAGTTTGTTATACTTATCCCATCTTACTATGTTGGTTGGGTGATTCGTAAGCTTATCTGAATTTTCCTTTGCCGCAAAGGAATTTACGATACAAAGTATATCCTTGTCATCCCATATAAGACCTCTGTTAAGAATAGTTGACGAGTCTCTTAGTACTGGTGTCCCATCCTTGTTGCTTATAGGTAGCTCTGCACAGAATGCATCGTTTCTATCGGTGAGTAAAATATTGGAACTAAATGTGTATGAGGAACAGTTGCTAATAAGGTATTCTCCTACTTCGCGAGCTGTCTTGAAGTTTTCAAGAGCATATCTTAAGTCATAAGAATATGCTGTTTTGTTTTCATACGTATAAACAACATCATTCGACGTACCAACGTCATGAATTCCCGTCATGACTCCGTCATCATTTACAGCTGTTATAATATCAAATAGACCAAGAATAGATACAGAGGTAAGGGATTTATCACCATTCTTCATATGTAGTACACAATGGCATTTGCAAATCTGATTTTCCGTCCCAAGATTCCAGTCCAGTATTCTTGCGCTAATGCGTTCTCCCGTCTCTGTTTTGTTTCCGTTAACGGTAATTGAACTACACGCTGTTCCTCTCAAAGTGTCAGGCACCATCTGATAAAGCACTGCTTCATCATAGCTTAATATACCATCTTCCTTATATCCTGTTACCCCACCACTGATAACGTCCGCATAGCCCTCCATCTCTCTTTGATATTCCTCAGGAAGAGACGATTTTAAAGCATCTGCCCTTTCCTTTACTGCAGAGTAATCACCATCAAGATCCGGAAATTTAGCCTTTATATTCTCAAAAAGGTAAGGCTCCATTGTCTTTGCATAATCGGGAAAAGACAATAGAATCGCTTGTGCATAGGCAGCACCAACATCATAATAATCGTTACCCTCGTATTCTAGAGTAACATCATAGTAACTTTTCTTTTTTTCTATTGTACAAATACCATCGGGGGAAGTAAAAACCTGCTCTACTTTTTCTATGGTAGGCATCGTATTGTCATAGTTGTTTTCAATATAATAACTCGCTACTGGTGTAAGCTTGCTTTCTCCCTGCAAAGGAATTACAAGCTCCTCACGACCCTTGTTTTCACAGGAACTACATATGAATGCTAGAAATATAACCAGGGTACTTCCAAATAATCTTGCGTTTCTCCTCTTTAACATTTTGTCATTCCTTTCCCCTTTTAATCACCAGTTTTGTTCAACTAGCCATTTGCTTAGTGTCAACTCACGCTTTCCAAGCTCATTTTCATTTTCAAGCCTACCAAAACTAATTTCTCCTAGTATTTGACCATCCACAAGATATAAAACTCTGTCGCTTCTAGCGGCTACTTTTACACTGTGAGTTACCATTAACACACTTGTCCCATTTACATTTACTTTTGTTAACTCTCGCATAACATCGTTAGCTGCCCTTGAGTTAAGAGCGCCCGTTGGCTCGTCTGCAAAGATAATTGGAGGATTGTTGATAAGTGCCCTGCAAAGGCAAACGCGCTGAAGCTCACCGCCCGAAACCTCGTTTATGCTATGTTCTGCGATTTCGATTACACCGAGTCTTCTCATAAGAGCTTCTGCCCGTTGATTTATCTCTTTACGCGGTTTCCCCGACTGATAGCCTGGAAGAACAATATTGTCGAAAATACATAGCTTTTTCATCATATACATCTGCTGGAAGATAAATCCCATCTTAAGAAGCCTTAGTCTTGACATTTCCTTTGCTTTAAAAGAACTAAGTGACTTCCCTTCAAAACAAACCGTACCAGAAGTTATACTATCCATACCGCTTATCGTATATAGAAGTGTCGATTTTCCACTTCCACTTGGTCCCATAATGGAAACGAATTCTCCCTGCTCCATTTCAAAATTTATATTTTTCAGAATGTTATTATTAAATTTGTTAATTATATAAGTCTTACAAAGATCCTTTGCCGATAAAATAATGCTCACTTCAACTCCTCCTTATTCCTCTGATATTTTCCATATCTCAATGTTTTTTATACTTCTAATTTTGAATAGCGTTACAATCATAATTGAAGAAACCATGATAAATGGTATCACTATAAAGGTACCTATATATTCAGGCAGGAACGCAAAGCCCGATATCTCTAGATATTCAAATAGCTTTTTTGCCAAAAGCTCAATTGCGGATTTAAGAAGTAATACTGATACAGGAATAGAAAACGCAAGTAGAATCAGAAATCGAAGTACGTACTGTGCCTTTATTGTGAGGCTTTGTATACCAAGGCTTTTCATGAGTGCAATTTCAGGTGTTTCTTCTGCGATAAAAACTGATGAGCAAAGATATGTTATTAGCATGGAAATAAATATCACAGCGCTGCCTATAATATATTCAAGAAGTGTAAAAATTCTATCATATTCCGTAAGACTTCTCTTTATTAATTCATCGCTCTCCATTATATTTTGCTCTCCAAAAACCTCCTCGAGCTTTTGAAAAGTCTTTTCCTTCTCTTCTCCCTCTGCATTTATATTATAGGCAAGTAGCGCTTGAGAATGTGGATATGCATTCTTATATGTACTGCTAAGACATGCTCTAGGTGTACCACTTTCCATTACATTTAAAAAACCAGTTATTACAAACTCTTTTCGGACCAACTTAGTACCCAAACCATCATCATCATATTCCTTCAATTCAAATTCAACAATATCACCTAACTGAAGTCCATACTTTGTAGCACTATAATTACTAATAGCAATTTCGTTTTCCAGCTTCGGCGCTGTTCCACCCTTACAATAATTTAATTGATCTATCTCATCACATCCATATAACAATATGTATTCAATCTCATCCTCTCCAATCATATAATTACCAAAAGTAAGGTCCGAGGTTACCAACTCAGCTAAGATATGATTCTTCTTAATCTCTTCGTTGACAACATCGTATATGCTCTTTTCGCCTCCCACTCTCTTCATAAGCTCTTCTTGATTTTGTAAATCTATTCCGAAATCAACATTATAAATCATCCAGTAATTATAATAACCCTCACTTATTACAGTGCTTTTTAAATTAAATATCATAAGCATCATAGTTGCGCTAAGAACATACACAATAATAAGGAATATATATCTCTTCATACGAGTAAGCACATCTGACAATGCAAGGTAAAATGCCCCCGGCATCCTTTTTCTTTTGTGTAGAAAAAGTGCTGAATTTTTTTTGAAACGTTCTCCATGATTTTCTCCGTAAATAGCGTCGATGACTGAAATTTTATTAATTCGTCGCATAACCATAAGAGAAAAAAGAATGATGAATATTATGATAACCATTACTGCTATAATCCCGATAAGTGTTGTTACAATAAAGCTAGGTGTGACATAATCGGTAAAGAAGAGACTAAGCATATATTTTGAAAGAGGAAATCCAATAACTACGCCTATAATGCCCCCAGCAACTGTAAATGCAATATATTTTGCACAGAATATCCATCGGTAACTGAGTGAATCAGCACCAATTGCTTTCATCACGCCAATTTCTTTTTCTTCTTCTTTAAGTGTGGCAACCATTGTAAACCTTATTGTCATAAGAACGATAAGTATCATAAATATACTGATTAATACGACAAATACGACTATAATATAATTAAAGACTTTACTATCGCTCAAATCTTCGTTTTGTCCCGTATGGACACGAATGATATCCGTGCCCTCTAAATCACTCTCGTAAAAATGATCAACAAAACGTAACAAATAATTATCGTAATCAAACTCTTTCTCAGAAGCGTCAAAGGAAATGAAAATTGTTGAGTTTTCTTTCGCAAGTAACTTATAATCTGAGTCAGAAATCACATATCTATAATAACTGCGTGAGGACGAGAGTGTATCCTTAAAAAAAGTAGCTATTTCAAACTCATACACATTCCCCTGATCCGTAGTAAATCTCACTTTATCGCCAACCTTAGCTCCTGTTAAGTTCATGGCTCTCGCAGGAATGGCAATTGTACCATTTCTTACAAAAAAAGTGTTATCTTCTAAGTCATAAAGAAGATTAACTTTCTTCGGCATGGTGATAAGAAAATTGCGATTATTAGAAAAGCTTCTGCTTTCACTCTCATCAAAATCATTAAAATTAATACTTTCCGCATTCAGCATTTCAGAGGTATAGATATCTCCTGAATATCCCGTATCCTTGATAAGATTAATGATATCCATAGCATTCTCAGAACAATTATTCGTTCCCGAATCAAAAATTATCTGCATTTCAGATAGATTGCACACCTTAGCTGTATGTTTTGCAGCGACAATCCCAGAATAGATCTGAATTGCTCCAATGTAAACCATGGCAGCTGCAACTGTTATAAACAAAAACAAGATAAAGTTGAGTCCCTTTTTCTGGAGTAAGTCTTTTTTTAGCATTCTAAAAAACATATTGTTCTCCCTAAGCCTATGTGCCTTAAAGGGCATTCCAAGGCAACATTTGTCATTTTTTGAATCATTATAACAAATCAAAGTTTAAAAAGTCTTTAAATCTTCCAAACATTTCTCTTTATTATAAAAAAATCCCCTGTACCAATTATTTTTGATACAGGGGATTTTCTTTGCCTTCCCATTAACCAAGTGCCATCTAAAATCATCATAACTGCGAATCCAATTGCAAATCCAATTGCTCCAACTGCCATTCCTTCTATTATAAATAAAATGAAAAAAGTTACACCAACCGATTTTTATGCATTGTTTACAATAATTTTATTTAACACTTTGATTCCCTCTTGAATCTGTACAGGACTTAAATGCCCGTATCCTAGAAGTAGCTTATCCTTATGACTATCTTTCGTTGGAGAATATTGAGTTACAGGTGCTATTCTGACTCCAGCCTCTTTAAATTTTCTCATAAATTGTTCATTGAATTCCATTCCTTGAAACTGAAGTGCTATATGCAAACCAGAAGCATCCCCCCATGGCTGTACCGATTCTTTGAATATCTTATCCATGGTATCCAATAAGACATCTCTTTTATCTCCATATATCTTGCTCATTCGCTTAACATGCTTATCCATTTTTCGTGTATACAAAAATTTAGCGAGAGCAATTTGTTCCAAAATTGGATTTTGCACATCCACATAATTACGATAATGCCACCACTTCTTCTGAAGTTGTTTCGGTAAGATTACAAATCCGATTCGCAACGCAGGGAAAAGTGTTTTACTGAATGTTCCTACATAAACTACACGAGAGGGGTCCATAGAATATATAGGACTTACGGGTGGGCCGGAGTAACGAAACTCACTGTCATAATCGTCTTCGATAATGTAAAAATCATTTTTCATTGCTAAGCGTATCAATGCAGCTCGACGATTTGCATGGAGAATACAGCCTAATGGGAATTGGTGCGATGGAGTAACATAAACTGCTGAAATATCTTTGTTGTTTAAGGTAGAGATATCAGCCCCATGTAGATCAACTGGAAGCCAATCCACATCATATCCTTTATCAGAAACAATAGTTCGCATTCCTTGATGGGAAGGATCTTCTAATACAAATGCATGACTCTCTTTATGTAATATTTCTACGAGAAGATGGAGTGCCTCTGTTGCACCCGATGTAATAAATACATCTTTAGGGTTTACTTCTATGCTTCTGCTACGAAATAGCCAGTGAGCAATTTCTTCGCATAATGGCTCATAGCCCTTTGGACCGCTATATTCCATATGTGAGGTAGTCATTGTACTAGCGGCTTCATGTACTAATTGCCCCCAGAGCTGGCAAGGAAATAAAGATAAATCAGGTTGTCCTGTTTTAAAGTCCCACAGAATAGGTGCTTTTTCTTGTTCACATTCCACAGGCAATGAAGTTTTTTTTGTCGTAAGATGAAGTCCCTCTGTAACTCGGGTAGGTGCTCCCTGACGGCTCACAATAAATCCTTCGGTCAAAAGCATGTCATATGCTTCACAAACTGTATTTCTAGAAACACATAAACCTTTTGCAAGTTCTCTTGTTGATGGCAAAACTTCACCTTGTGAAAGCTGTCCCGCTAAAATACGCTGTTTCAGTGATAAGAATATCTGACGTGCTAAACTAATATCATCATTGTAACGTAATTCTATTCCCCACATAAGGACATTATCTCCTAACTGGCTCTATAAAAGTGCCTTTCAACTGGCTCTTATTACAATCCAGTTCATGAGATATAATTATAGTTGAATTATATCTCATTGTAAAGAAAGAGGATGAAAAATGAAAAATATTGCAGGGAAAATATATTTGTTGTTAGCTTTTACGTTGGCCGGAACATCAGTTATTACAGGATACATTCTCTCTGAGAAGCTAAACCTATTTACCATTACCGCTGTAAGCTTGGGTATTATGATTTTGACCTTGATTCCATTTTATGGAGTGAAGACTATTAAAACCATTCGTTCACTGAAAAGAAATGACTGGAAAATGCTTATTCTTCAAGCTGTCTTTGGGATATTTCTTTTTCGAGTATTTTTGCTTTTGAGTGTGAATCTGACAAGCACTGTGGAAGCAGGAATATTAACAGGGACAACTCCAGCAATTACTTCCATTCTCGCTTATATCGTTCTCAAGGAAAAACCTACGATGTGGAAGATTCTTGGTGTTATCTGTACTGTTTTCGGTATCATACTGTTGCAAGGAACAGATATGAATTCGGTTCAGTTCTCAACCCGAAATATGCTTGGAAATGTGTTTGTGCTCTGCGCAGCAGCAAGCGAATCATATTTTAACATAATTTCAAGAAAGCACAAAATGATGAAGCAAAACGATACTAACGTGCAAATTCATCCGATTGTACAAACACTAATTGTGTCAACCATCGCCTTCGCTTTATCCCTAATTCCAGCTCTGATTAGTCGACCTTATGTAGCCTTACAATCGATTGGTCCAACCGAATGGATCGCCTTGATCTGGTATGGATTAATTGTAACTGCATTGGCTTTTGCATTTTTTTATGCAGGGGTTAAACGCTGTGATTCCTACACAACAGCAGCTTTTTCAGGAATGATTCCCATGACTTCCATGTTTTTATCTCTTTTGTTCTTGAAAGAAACAGTAAGCTTGACACAGTGGGCAGGGGGATTTTTGATTATCTTCAGTATGTTGATGATTGGTAGCAGGTTGCGACAACCAAATCGCCAAATAATACAAAAAAGCTAAAGGAGGATTTTATGTTATCTATTGAAGACAATATTCGAGTTTCTTATCCAGAAGTGAAAATGGGAATTCTAGTAATGCAAGATGTTATCTACTTCAGTTCATGCAAAGAAGAGATAATTAATACAATAATTGGTGACATCCACCAGAAATATGAACACTTAGATAGAAAGGGATTAAAAGAATTACACCCTATTAAAGCATATGTTACATACTATAAGAGATTTGGCAATAGCTTTCATCTGCTATCCCAATTAGAGTCTCTTTTGAAAGGAGAAAAATCAATACAGTTCAAGTCGGGACTATTACAAGCTATGTTCTTATTAGAAGTTTTTCTCCAACAGCAAGAACAACGCTGTTGGAGGTTTTTTGCTAAAGTATTGTGGAGTTTAATAATAAACAATCCTATTATTTTACCCGAGTAAATACCAGTTTTCCATGTTCTGGTGCTGAACCAGTGTGGGACCAAACAATAATTTTAGTGCCATTACTACTCTGTTCCCCGGATGCATTGACAAGTAATTTCTGATTTCCATAGTCTCGCATTGTACAGAAGCTCTTATACTTGTTAATGCGCCACGGTACCGCTACCAAAGAGGTAACAAGCTGCGTTCCATCCCTAGATGCTGGTTGTATAACGTATTGCTCATCCGCCATAACAAGATACATAGGACCACGTTCTTCACTATAATTAATCAGCTTAACAGTAAATTTTTGTGCGGGCTTGGTATCCCATAACTCCATATAGCCATTTACAATCTTTAGGTATTTTCCATTGACACCAATTGTATAGATGCCGTTGTCTAGCAAATCGCCAACAACAGCTGGATCTAAGACTCTCACAGTGATGGAAAAGCCTGTTTTTACACCATCGTAATAGCATTCCATTACTTTATCTCCCGCAGAGGTAAACTTATAGCCATCTGTTACCTTGACCACACCAGAAACCATAAATGAAATCTTGGAATTATCTAGTACATTTCGTATTCCATCAATATCCTCGCTATGTGCTATAAAATCCTCTAGTTCAAATGCCTCGCCTATTTTATATACAAGCTTATATGGATAATCAACCAGATAGTATTTTTTCACGGCATTTAGACTTTCAATAGGTTCCAGTTTTACAAGAGGTGTAGTTGGTAGTTTCCCACCTTCTCTTGCCAGTCTTGATGCATGGACATAACCTACCTTTCCCTCCTTTACCACAAGTGTAAGGTCATCTCCGATGAACACCTGCGCTCTTTGATACATAGCCAGATTCGCATTTCTAGGAAATACAATCTTACCGTCTGGGCCTACTCGATCTTGGTTAGAATTATAAAACAGACCACGTTGCGGTGTGTTGATATATATATATGCAGGTGTTATCTCCTTTCCCTTGTCATCTACCAACACATACAGGCTCTTACCAAGATAAACAGGAACAGAACCTACGATCGAATCTTTCATATCAATATAACTTGGGTATACACATGGAATCATAATTTTACGAGTAGAAAGACGAAATACACCGTATTTGTTGGAATCATCGCACAGGCTTAGGTAACCGTCTCCAGACAAACTAATCGATTTATACTGACATGGTAAAATTACTTTCCCTTGCGTGTCAACCATGCCCCATCTACCGTTTTTCTCTACCAGTGCATATCCCCCTTTTTCCATCTCCCATTGAGGACCACTGTCCAAACTTTCGTATTCAAATGGAAGAATTATCTTACCATTAACATTCACAAGTCCCCATTTATCTTTATTAGAGTCACCTTTGTTAACCCAAAGTGTTCCATTGACACTGACATTAGAGCGGGAATCGTAAGTCATGACCTGAGCCTTAGCATACAGGTTCTTATGGGTATATGCTTTCCCAGTTTTTAAGGATGCAACGCCTTTATAGTGATATCTCTCCTCATCGCATAACGTAAAATAACCATTTGCAACAAGAAGATTGCCAGCTTCATCATATCCAGCCTTATCTGATTTAGGTATTTTCGTTCCATCTGACCGATAAACATATTTACCAGTAAAAACTTTGTTCTCGGAGTCATATCGAAACCATTCATAGTCTGTTTCAAAGGGAATTATCGTTTTATTACTAAAATTAACAACACCAAATCTAGCACTTGCCTCTTTCTTACCTTGGTAAACATCCTTTGCAGTCATAACCAATGAAAGCTCGGGAATAATCTGCATATTAGCATCGGAAGGAAACCACCCAGTTGCTGAATTGCCTCGGATACCACCGTGGTACTGTGCTGGTATGAGAATGCCCTTTGCCCCAACCACACCAGACTCAAGATGTGAGTTAAAGGTAACGGTACCTCCATTATCCGTTTTTAACTTAAGCTTTTTAGTTGATAGTTTTTGATAGACCATATAGGGGCCTGCTTGTGGATAGATTGCACCATAACGATAAGGATATGGTCCACCAGAAAGGACTTCCTTTCCCTTCTTATCAATAATTTGGGCGTAAACAAGGTATGCTTTCACACTTTTAGCACTACCATCTGATGAAGTTTGTGTCACTGTCTCAATCTTTCCAGTAGGCACCAGTGCGTATCCACCTTTAAAATCATATTGCGCAGCTAATCGGTTAACACTTTGCTTTTTATAATAGTCAGAAGCTTCATCGGCATAGTCCCACTCAGCACTGCGATTTAACGCCTCATAACTTTGCGGATGTCCTGCAGCTGTTGCATCATCTCCACTGACAATATATTTCTTCGGAGCAACAATTTCCTTACCCAGTTCTAGGTTCCAGTAACCAAGATAATACTTGCCCCCTATGTTTTTAATGATACGGCTAATACCCTCAACCGGCAGTCCTACTGCATGATACTTGCAAGGAATGACCTCCTTACCGCTAGTATCTAATAACCCCATCTTACCATCCCGAGTAGCCTGAACATATCCATCCACGAATATAGTTTCTGTTGTATTCGTATCATAAACAGACTTTTCAACCGACAAATATTCAGCCCCTATGCTTTCATAAATGGGTTTGGCAGCAAACTTACCAGTAGAATCAACAAGCCCGTATTTGACATTACTAAGACTTCCATCCTCTTGTCTATCTCCCACAGGTACTAATCGAAGACCTTCATCAAAGAATGATTCCAGTGTCTTTTTATACTCTTTTTGAGTGCCCAACCAAGTAACATCCTCATCATTGTAATTCTTCTCTGCTTTTGATGCGAATGCCGTTGCCTGCATCTGAGGCAGTGACAAACATAAAATCAGGATTATACCGAGTATTCGTTTTTTCATAGCTGTCGCTCTCCTTTCACTCAGTCAGTTACCATTTTAGGCGAAGTTTATTCACATTGTCATATTCATGAGTGATATCAGTCACAATTCCTCTGACAATTTGCGCAGACATACTCTCATCTTGAGTCAAGTCATGCTTATCACCTTTATAAGTAACCACAAGTTCAAATTCCGTCTGGTCATCTGGAAAGCTAAATTCAATACTGATTAGATTTTCCTTCGGAATTAGATTAACCGTTATTTCTTCAAACAGTAGCCCCGCCTTATTTGTATTGGATCTTGAAAGTGCGTTGGCAGAGCAGAAATTCAATAGACCATTCGTAAGTTCAATAAAGTCATAATCTTTGGATGCTACTTCATAGCTAAAGGATTTTATCCGTTTAATAAACGCCCTTGTCTTCTCTCTCTTTGGATGATTAAAAATTACATTTGGTGGCCCTTCTTCGTAAATGCCGCCCTCATCCATATACATAATACGAGTAGAAACATTCTTAGCAAATGCCATCTCATGAGTAACAATCGCCATTGTCATACCATTTTGTGCTAGACGTTTAATAACAGCTGTAACCTCACCCACCATCGTTGGATCAAGTGCAGAGGTTGGCTCGTCAAACAGCAGGATATCTGGCTTCATGGAAAGGCATCGGGCTATCGCTACTCGCTGTTTTTGACCACCTGACAGTTCATCGGGATAGGCATCTTCTTTTGCGGCTAGTCCAACAGTCGCTAACAGTTCTCTTGCCACTTTTTCGGCTTCGGTACGGGAAATTCCAAGTAGCTTTGTCTGCCCAACGCACAAGTTATCAAGTATGCTCATATGAGAGAAAAGGTTAAAACTCTGAAACACCATGCCCATCTTTTTACGGACTTCATTGATATTCGTCCGCTTATCCATAAGGTTTACGCAATCAAACTCAATTGTACCGCTTGTAGGTGGATCAAGTAAATTCAACGCACGTAAAAAGGTGCTTTTACCTGTCCCAGATGGGCCGATGATTGCAATAACATCGCCTTTTTCAATGGTTGTAGTAATACCTTTAATGACCTCTAAATCACCGTAACTCTTCTTAAGGTTAGTTACTGTAATCATCACTTCGCCCTCCTTAAACGCTTATTTGTTTTACGGTAAATTATATTGAATAGCCAAATCATGATAGACGCTGCAAGTAAGTAGACAAGTGCTACCAAGATCAGTGGGAAGAATGCGTCATATGTACGGCTACGAATGATATCACCTGCTTTGGTTAGATCCACGATGGAGATGTATCCTACTACAGCGGTGTTTTTAAAGGTTGATACAAATTCAGACATATAGGTTGGAAATGCCACACGAACGGCTTGTGGGAAGGTAACATTTAAGAATGCACCAACTCTAGAAAATCCCATACTTCGCGCTGCCTCTACCTGTCCCTTGTCTACAGTCATGATAGCACTTCGAATAATCTCCCCAACAAAGGCCGAGCCATTCGCCCCAAAAGCGATAATGGCGACTGTTATTGGGTTGATACTGCTCTTAGCAAATATGACATAGAAAGTAATCATCAACAATACAACAATCGGTGTACCACGTAAAACAGCCACGTAAATACTACCAATAGCGTTAAGCATCTTGTTTTTACTCATTCGTAAACCACATACACCAAATCCTAACAATGTAGCCAGTGCAAATGCGAAGATTGTAATGATCATACTGTTTCGTAAACCATCTACAATCATCTTCCAGCGAGCCTCATGAATTAGATTTCGCTCAAAACTAGTTTTGAGGCTTTCCCATAAACTCAATGAATCCGTTTCCACTTCTGTTCCTGATTGCTTCGTAACTAATACTGCACCACCAGTATAATACGGATCGGAGAAGTTTACAAATTCCTCCCTTTCCTTATTGATAATAAACAGGCTTGCCGCAAAATCAGCTTTTCCAGCATTTACATAAGGAATTATAGCCTCCCAAGTCATAAGAGTAATGTCTAAATCCATATCCATATATGCTGCAAAGCGCTTAGCAAGCTCAATGTCAAATCCTTCAGGCTGACCATTTACAATATAACCAAAAGGCTCAAGCTCACCATAACTGGCAAAAGTAAGAGTGCCGTTTGCTCCATTTAATGGAATGTCGGGCATTGGTGGTGAATCAACAGTATCAATCCAGCGTCTTACCATATCATCATGAACGCCATTTTCTTTTATTTCTTTTAGGAAGGCATTGAATTGCAACCGCAACTCTTCGTTCTCCCTTTGGAAAATGGCTCCAAATCCATATTCTGCAAAAGCTGGGTATACGATTGTAAGTTCTGGATTCATTGAAACCCATTTCCTCGCCATAGGCTCATCTAACATTAAAGCGTCGGCTCTATCATTTTTTACAAGTTCCATTGCCTCATGTTCGTAGATGCAGTGAATTGGCGTAAATGACCCGACATTTTCTAAAAACATGGCATCAAATGCTTCACCTGTGGCAAACGCTAAACGTTTTCCGATAAAATCCTCGCTTAAAAGCTGTTTATCATTTGAGATTTTTTCATTCTCACCCTCGCTTTTGCCACACCCCGTAAGCGTCAGCACAATGATTAGTATGAGTGGGAGCAGTTTTTTTAGCATAATTTAACCCCCCTCTTTTAGTGATTGTGAGTACCCAGATTCTTCATTCCTTCTATAATTGAGAGTAATCGGTCAGATGCAATATCAGTTAAATCAGTGACAGGAATATCAAATAGCCAATAGTCCCCAGTTGCATGATTTTCGCCCTCACACCATATCATCAGGCAGCCATCATCATCAAAATAAAACTGCGCGCCTACTTCAGGTGTGTCCATGCTCTTGGCAAGCTTTTCATACCCTAATGTTTTAATTTCTTCTGGTATTTTGCCATCCAGACCAGCAACTGAAAAGTTAAATTTTTTATCCAATACCAACTGTTTTAGCTCAGCACTATCATTTACAAAATCCCATAGAAAAATAATATCCATCTCCCCCGTAGACAGGCTAAAGGTTTGAGTACGTATCGAGCTAACAGGATAAGCTGCTCCTGTAGTATACGCAGTGTTATAGGTTCTTAGGCTCAATATATCATTATCTACCACAACAAAAGCAGGTTCGATATTATAGATGGTATCTTGGTCTGCCAAAGAAGTTGGCCAAAGACAGAACTCTTTTACTGCCTGATTCAACTTTTCTTGAACTGTAGCGTCTTTTAAGCCGATTACTTCTATATAACGAGCCTTAGTAACATCATCTCCGTAGTTTTCAACTGTCTTTGTAGTAAATGTAACATTGCCTAAAGGATTTTCTGTAGCAGAAGTTTCTTCCTTTTCTTCTTTTATATTTTCATCAATATCGGTAACAGAGCTGTCTTCCGATATAGTAGGGGTACTCTTTTGTCCATTCGCTTCTGTCGATTCGGTTTTCGGTGAGCATCCTGTGGTAGACAGCACTAGTGAAACGACCATCCCAGATGCTAATAGTAATGACTTAATTTTCTTTTTCATACTCATTCTCCTTTATATATAAGTTATTTATGGGTATCTAAACCTTTGTTCTTGTAATTGCGTCTTCTTTTTGTACACATTTGTAATTAAGAATACGTAGTAATTTCCTACCAATCAGTAAATAATTCTCCAAACTCTTGACGTGTTGTGTATCCACATAGTTGGCATTCGAGATGACTGATATTGAATTTATAGTCTAGACCACGCTGATTACACTGTGGGCATCTATCTGTATTCAATGTTTTAGAAAGAGAATCTTTTGTAACTATATCATTACAATAACCGCAGTACACAAGATTGAATCGTAAGCTGTAAACTAGATTGCTCACCCCGTGCCTCGGGCATCCTCCTCCATTACTTCCTCCACTGACGAGATCAAGCTCTTCATCGGAAAGTGCTGTTTTACTGCTTTGATTTTTCTGTTTCTCTTGTTCGGCGATATCTTTGTTTAACGTTTCTTTCGTAGTTGCAATGATTTTTTTTATTACCATGCTGATTTCCTCCTTATTTTATTAATCGCTTGAATAACCTGATGCTCTACTTATCTGCAATCGATGCTAAAGTTACTCATGAAAGGTTATTTGACTTAAGGATCCGTCCTCCTCGTACTTGTATAGTTCACTTGTTGTTTTCTCACCTGTCGTAATAACAGCAAAGGTACGAGTTGTTTCTGGAACGCTGGTATTATGATCGATCCAAGTCCCTTCATTAATGTAGTGTTTTCCATTGTCTATTTCACGGTATGTAGGTACATGGGTGTGACCAAACACAACAACATCCACTTTTTCATTTGGGTTTTCCAGATACTGAACCTTAGCCTGCTTGAAACAATATTCTTGATCAAGAGTTCCTGAAACTGCCTCAAGGAAGCTATTTGGGACCTTTACATTATTTACTTTCTGACGCTCCTCCCAGGTGCGCTGAATATTTTTAAATAGTACCGGCGCCGAAATTGTTCCATCCTCGAGCTGTACTGGATAGAAATCTAAATAGGTGTATGAATCATCAAATCCAGCCATATGCATATCGAATATTTTTTCCTCTAGACCTTCATAAGGAGTCATACGCGTAGAAACGTCTTTAAGAAGAGAGTAATAAATATAGGCACCATGCTGGTCAGTATCAGATTTATCTGGCACATTCGTAATCACAGGCAGATTCTTTTCTACCTTCGGACGCCCTTCTAATACCCATGTAGCAGCATAACGGGCATAGAAATAACCAGCTGGTAAAATGGTATTATCGTTGTCACACAACTCGGCATTCGTTACAGTGTCAGGCGCAGAGAATACATCATAACGGTGACCATGTTCGATTGCTATTTCGTTACGATCACCTGTGTAATAGGTGCCAAGCCCTTTGGCATCTCTAATTTGCACTATTTCAGGAATAGCCATCTGTAACACATCATTATCTTGTGTCATATCATGGTTTCCAGGTATGTAGACAAGTTTTATCCCGCAATCAATTACATTATTCAGCTCGTCAATTAGTGCCTGATTGTTGGTAATCACATCCTTATAAAACTGTTGTACATCTGTGTAACTTGGGTAATACACTGGTAAAAACCATTCGTCAAGAAAATCTCCGTTAATAACGAGCTCGCGAACATCTGTTGTACTTTGTAATTGTTTTAAAAAATTAATCAGTAAAGGACGATTTTTCACCATTTCAGCATAGTTGTCATCAATCCCGATGTGAATATCACTTATAACAACTATCTTATTTCTTGTATCTCCGGCCTCCCATAAAGCTGAAGGGCTCTTTTGCGTATTTACCTCGCTCGATTCACTTTTTTGTAAGCATCCTGTAGTAAATAACCCTAAAAAAGTAATTATGCTAAAAGCCAGCAACAGAGAGATGGTTTTTTCTTTCATGCTCGTTTCTCCTTGTATGATAAGTTTTATGAACTCTGTCATGCCACTACAAAAATGTCCTTATATGATTTCCATACGTACCACATGTATCGCACAATAATTCACCCTGTTTATCGCGTATCTCAGTGCTCCCACACTTCCAACATTTAAACGTCATTCCACCGCTAACGCTTGCAAGCGCTTCATCTGAAAGTTCTATATTACTGTTTTTGTAGTCTTGTACCTCTTGATGTACGATGTCTTCCTTTGAATTAATGTTGTTTTTGTTCATTGTCATAATACATTCCTCCTTCTTTATTAGAACGCTATCATGCCCTACAAAAATGTCCTTATATGATCTCCATACGTACCACATGACAAGCACTCCATTTCAATTCCCTTTATGCTAATATTAGGGCTCCCGCACTTCCAACATTTAAACGTCATTCCACCGCTAATGTTTGCAAGCGCTTCATCTGAAAGTTCTAAATTATTTTCGTAGTCCTGTACCTCTTGATGGGCATTGTCCTTGTCTAGTTCTTCCTTCTCATTCGTAATGTTTTTGTTCGTTGTCATAATACATTCCTCCTTCTTTATGTTTGTTTTATATAAAAATAAAAATATTCATATTAGAATAACGTAGTTTTACCCACAAACGGTGTATCATCCAACCGTTGTCGGGCCACAAGCTCAGCGAAATAACCATCTTTTTCTATGAGTTCATCATAACTGCCATCCTCGATTATCTGTCCAGCGTTCAGTACTATAATACGGTCACACTCCTTAATCGTGGATAATCGATGGGCAATAACAATGCGAGTACATTGAAGGCTTGCCAGCGAATCGGCTACTGCCTTTTGAGTCAAGTTGTCCAGAGCAGAAGTTGCCTCATCAAACATAAGAATACGAGGTTTTGGTGCTATTGCTCGAGCAATCATTAATCTCTGGCGCTGCCCCCCGGAAATTCCTCCACTACCCTCGCTAATCTGTGTGTGCATCCCCATGGGCATCTCTCGTATGTCATCCGCAATTCCAGCAAGCTTAGCTGCCTCCCATGCGTCATCCATAGTAAGCCACGGTGCGGAGATAACAATGTTAGAGAAAATATCCCCTGAAAAGAGCTTGCCATTTTGCATCACCACCCCAATGCACTGTCGTAGCGATTTTAAGTCCACACTACTCAAATCCTTACCATCATAATAAATTGCTCCCTTTTGTGGTGTTTCAAAGCCCAACATCAGTCGCATAAGAGTAGATTTTCCACAGCCAGTCTGCCCCACCAGCGCTACATACTGCCCTGGGCGGATTTTCAGCGATAGATTGTCCACAATGAGGGGCATATTCTCGGTATAACGAAAGGAAACATTAGAAAGCTCAATGCCTCCTGAGATACGAGTTAGTACCTTCTTACCAACGGACACCTCTGGTACTGTCTCCAAAATAGGCTTTACCATCTCCACTACAGGCTTGATATTGGCCGCCGTCAGAGCGATCCCGGAGAGCGCGAGGAATGCACCACTTACCATACCGTATGCTACATTGAAAGCAAAATAGTCTGCTACCGAAACTCCTGATCGTATCGCCGCATAATATAGTACAATGGTTCCCACTAGGGAAATACTAGTCGAGATAACCGTATTCAACTTAATAAACATAGGTGGGTCATAGGTTAAGCTAGCCTTTTGACGGTACAGAGTAGCCCACCTTGAAAAAGCCCGCTTCTCAGCACCAGAGAGCTTTAACTTTTGCACACCACTAATGAAAGAATAGATAAGACCTGATTCCTTAGCACTAAGTTCCATAATCCGTTTGGTTCGCTTCATCTGAACTAATGTGGAAAGAAGCGAAAAAAGCATTGTTACCAGAGTGATTAGAATTGCTGGAAATGCCAATGCTGGTGCATAGTCAAAAAACTGTGTGATGTAAATCAGAGAGAACACGGAAGTAAGTCCTGTGGTTAGAATAATACTACCTAGCATATCACACAGGTTGTTGACACTCTGGGTACGGCTACTAAGTTCACCGGCACTGTACTCCTTAAACACTTTGGCTGGAAGTGACAGCACCCTCATCATGGACGCTGCCTGTACTGCCGTGCCTGTCTTAGTTTTCAAACGCTCCATGACGATATTTTTTATTGTACTCAATAGTATTGTTGCAATGCTAGTACTTACAAGCATCACAGTTATAGCAAGAAAGAGACGCATATCACCACTTTTTATCACACTTGAAAAGATAATCTTATTAAACTTCGGTCCCAGCATCCCAATGAGAGTGACAGCCAAGGTTGATATTCCCACCATGGCATAATCTTTAGGAGATAGTATCTGTGCTATGTAAAAAAGTAAATCACGGATATTTAGCTTTTTCAGTGGTAGTGGCTTATAAAAGCAGATCGCCTCCGATTCTAACAATACCGCTGTCTGGCGGTTCAGTTTTATCATTTTGCCACTTTCATAGTCGAAAAAAGCGTATCCAGAAAGACCATGAGGTAACAGAGCCACAATACCACCAGTTTTGAGACTTCCCAAAAATGCACCCACTCCATCACGGTACCATGAACCTTCTAAGTTAACTACTCGGCGCATAATACCAGAGGGGCGCAGCAAGTATTCTAGCTGTTCGTTCATATCGGTTAGCCCGTCTGGCAACTGCGTGGACTTAATATGGTAATACTTTAGAATTTCGTCCACTGCATCTTTCGTTTTCTGACGGTCATCCATCAGTGCACGTTCCATACTCTTTCCCATAACTACTCCTGCCATAGAATCAAAAGCATCTGAAAAGGCATCATCATCCGCCTTGATTCGTTGCTTAATCTGCTCATCAAACCATCCCATTGTCCTCAACCTCCCTTCATTCGTTTGCAACCAGAGAGGTATAAATTCCACCCTTGGCATAAAGCTCGTCATGGGTACCTCGCTCCACAACTTTGCCCTTATCCATAACTACAATCTCGTCGCAGTCACGTATGGTGGATAAGCGATGTGCAATAACGATACAAGTAATCCCCCTGTTTTTAATGGCATTTACCACTTCAAACTCTGTTTTGGCATCCAATGCAGAGGTAGCCTCGTCCATGATGATGATGGTGGGATCCTGAGCCAGAACTCTTGCAATCTCCAATCGCTGTCGCTGTCCACCGGATAAATCCTTACCACCCTCCATTAACTTATAGTCATAGCCACCATCTCGACCCATGATATCCTCATGAAGACTAGCATCCCGTGCTGCCATGATAGCCTCGAAATCTTCAATAGAACTGTCCCACATCTTAATATTGTTTCCAATTGTATCCTCAAAAAGAATGATATCTTGATCTACCACAGCCACTGAGCCGGTGAAAATACTTCTGTTAATGTCTTTGATTGATTTGCCATCGAACAGAATCTCACCACTAAACGGCTGATACAGCCCAGAAATTAGCTTTGAAAGGGTACTCTTGCCGCAACCGGAAGGACCTACTAAGGCCACCCAACTTCCAGGTTTTAGATTCAAATTAAAATGCTCAATAAGAGGTGTCGCGAGTGGGGAGTAACCGAAGGTCACATCTTTCATAACCACCTCCCCTAAAAGCTTGTTATACTTATCTGTTTCTTTCAAGTTACTGTCATAGTTTACATCAGTAGGATATTCCATCACATCCTCAATACGCTCCATATTGGTTCGCATCTCCTGAATGGTCTGCCCTGCACCAATGAGGGACGAAGCTGGTGCAGTAAAGCTACCCAAAAATCCCTGAAACGCTAGAATCATACCTATAGTGAACTCTCCCTGTATAGTTAAGTACACACCTAGCATCAATACAGCAATGGAGGAAAGTGAGGAAACTAAAGTTGGTACTAGTCCTAAGTAGTGATTAACCTTTGCGAATTTCACCGTCTGGCTGTTCATCCCAGCCTGATATCCTGCCCATTTTTCAAAATAACCGTTTTCTGCACCGCTAGCCTTAATTGTCTCAATCATCTCAATGCCTGCCACAGTAGAACCAGCAAGTTTACCTGCGTCACGCATTTGTACCCGAGTGATGTTGATTCGCCTCTGGGAGATAATCCGCGCTAAGCTTAAGTTAATCAGAATAGATGAAAGACCCACTATCGTCAGTAGAATGCTGTACTGTAGCATGGCGATCAGATAAAACACCATCATCCCTGTCTGGAGTACAAGCGGGGCAAAGGTGGAAATCAAGGAGTTTGCGATACCCTCGTTGAGGGACTGCCGCATGGCGATGTCACCTGCCATCCGCTGAGAAAAAAATGCCATGGGCATTCTAAGTACATGCCACAAAAAAGAGGAATTGGCTATAATGGCCAGCTTGCCCTTCAGTTTCAGTGTATAGACAGCCTGCACCCATGCAACAATTAATGCCATAACAGACATCAGAGTGAGCCCTATCAGGAAAGGTAAGAACCACTCAGGATTTCGCCTAGTGAGTAACCTATCCAAAAATACTCTTGAAAAAGCTGGATTAATAATGCCCATCAGAGAGGAAATGGCTGTCGTAAGAACCACAAAGGTCACAGCTGCGCCAGTACCCACCATACGCTTTTTGATAAAACTCCATGTACTCTTGGGCTTCCCATCTGCTACAAAACTCTCACCCGGCTCCAAAAGGAGACATACACCTGTGAAAGACTTGTCGAACTGTTCCATAGTAACACTGTACACACCTTTGGCTGGATCATTTAAATAAGCTTTGTCACCCTGAAATCCGTCTAGTACTACGAAATGATTGAAATTCCAATGTATAATACAGGGAAAACGTCCGTTTTTTCGTAAATCCTCTGGTTCATAGCGATAGCCCTGGGCATTCAGCCCGTAGCTTCGTGCCGCTTTCAGTATATTTAAGGCTTTAGCACCATCCCGGCTGACACCACAGTCGGCACGTGCCTGTTCTAACGGTATCCACTTGCCGTAATAAGCTAGAACCATACAAAGGCTTGCTGCACCACACTCTAGTGTCTCAAGTTGCATCACGACGGGTACCTTAACCCGACCTTTTTTTATGGATTTTTTTATTTTTTCTACCATGCTCCACCTCAATTCAACAAGAAAGAGATGGGCGAGATTGTTTCAAGAACAATATTGGCCATGTACGTACCGTCTTGTACGGTAGTATCTACCTCCACAGCAACCATCCAGTCTCCAACTTTTATTCCACTCAAGTAAAGTGCATAAGCGTTGAAGTCCGTAGTAATTTCAATAGGAGTCGAGGTAATCGACACAATTTTACCTGTACTTCCACCTATACGTACTTCCATGCCAGGAGCAAGATTGTTTACTTCCTCAGGGGTAACGTAACAGGTAGACTTGCCATCCTGCACGATAGCTACTGCTTCTCGAGTCGTCGTAAGCGTACCAAATATACCCCAAAAACAAACACCGATCAGCATTACAATCACTGTTCCCAAAACTAACCATACACTAGGGTTGGACACCTTGATGTAGTCATTGAGCTGTTCGGGAGAGGACACTCGATCCAAACTTGATTTCCGAAAAATAGTGTTACTTTTCATGTTATAATCTCCTTCGATATTGTGATGAGCGCTGCTAAATTGGCTCCTGTATTGTCATCTTCGTTTTGTAAGTGTCAAAGTATTTAGATTATTGTTATATTCATATTCCATAGTGTCTACAGACTTCTTTACCATAAAAATACCCAGTCCACCGATGTTGCGTTCTTCGGCTGAAAGATTAATATCTGGATTAGGGTTCCTCGTTGGATCATAAGGGAAGCCGTTGTCGGTAAAGCGTAGGATAATGGAATCTTCTTTTATATCTACGAATACGGTTGCCTCACTTGCGTTAGAGTATCTTACAATGTTAGAAAAGATTTCATCCACAGCAATGTTCATCTGGATCATCACCTTCATAGGAATTCCCGCTGATATCAACTCTGACTCCACAAAGGCAGATACCTGTTGAATAGACTCTAACGTAGGAGATATTTTTAACTTCTTCATACCCAAAACATTTTGGGGCACCAGTTCTATACTTAACATTGTGATATCATCAAACTGAGGTGCTTCTCCTACAAAGACTTCAATGTCCTCTTTCATCAGATGCAGTAATACTTCACAGTTGACGTCCTTATTGCGATTTAATGCATCCAACATTCTATCGGTACCATAAAGCTCATTATGAGCATTGGTTGCTTCGGCTACACCATCAGTGTAGAGAAACAGTCTATCCCCAGGTTTTAGCCAAAGGTCATATTCCTTATAGCGAGTACCTTCCATTCCAGCCAGTACAAAGCCATGTTTATCCTTAATAAGTTCGTAATCACCGTTCACACGCTTCATTACTGGGTACTCATGTCCAGCATTGGCACAAGTGAGTTTACCAGTTGAAATTTCCAAAATGCCTAGCCAAACTGTGACGAACATCTCCGCTTCATTATTTTCACAAAGCTGATCATTAACCTTTTCAAGTACTTCTTTGGGTGAAAGACCTGTCTGCGTTACATTCTTTAGAAGTGTCTTGGAAATTACCATAAAGAGAGCCGCTGGTACTCCTTTACCAGAAACATCTGCCATCACCATGGCAAGCCTATTCTCATCTACGAAGAAGAAATCGTAGAAATCTCCCCCAACTTCTTTAGCAGGAGTCATGGTAGCATAGATGTCTAACTCCGTCCGCTCAGGAAATGCTGGGAAGATGCAAGGTAACATACTTGCTTGAATATGTTTCGCTACGTCCAACTCTGCACCGATACGTTCCTTTTCAGCAGTCACAGTAGTCAGATCCTCAATATAAGTATAGATGTCGGATTCCATTTGCCGAATAGAGCGATAAAGATGTCCTAATTCATCTCTTGTGTCTAGCCCAGGAAGTTCTAATATCCCATTAACGCCCTCTTCACGTTCACGACGCCTTACAAAGTCGCCAGTGGCCAATGCCAAACGGTTAATAGGTGTAACTAGTATCCTTCGAGTAGCTGTCAATAGCAGAACGGCTAACACTAAAGTGAGGCTTATGAGAATTCCTGCCAGCTTGAGAAGAAAACTCTGCTCCATAGTCTTAATCTCAGTCATAGAGAGATCAACGTTTACATAACCTCGCATAACACCACTCTCATCTTTGATAGGAACTAGAGCCGAAATCAACCAACCAAACTCATAGTCAGTAATAATGGGTTCAATAATGTTACCAGTAAGAAAATTCTGCTTATTATCTAGAAATTCTCCAGGGTAAAAGGTCTGGAAGTCACCTAGAGTAAAAGCTTCCTCACTCTGATCGGTATCATAGATATAGTAAAAGCCCTCGTTGGTTGGTTTGGTCACTACAGCATAGATGATGTCATTACTCTCCTGAATATTGATTAAACGCTTTCTAGTCTCCCAATAAGTATCGTCTTCTTTACCAGTTTCTAAGTAATATTCGATGGAGTCTGGATCTACCTCACCGGCAATTGTCTGAGCTAGATTATAAGCTGTTTGAATCAGCTGATCCTCCAATGCTTTTTTGTATGTCTGGTATCCAAAGATGATTGCAACCGTACTCAATACCGTTGCAATAAACACAATTCCTACCGTTGTTTTAAGTCCTAAGGAAATTCGGACAGTTTTATTTAGTTTCATAAAGTTTTTCCTCCCCTATTCCTTACTTACAGTATGATGAACAGCGTATTGAAGCCCTGATATCTCCGATAAAAAAACTCTTTTGCCTTTTTTCGAACAATCATCATTCCTAAGGCATTAGGACCATCACCCTCCTTAGCCAAGAAAGGATTAAATTCATAAGAATTGTCTCTCAAATGGAGCGTAAAACCGTCCTGATCTGCTGATACGGTTAGCTTAATCAATACATCATTCCGATGATTATTCTTCGCGTCCTCAAGAATGGCTGCACAAATCTCTTCGACCACCAAGGTAGCATAGTAGCTTTGCTGACTTGTGCAGTCCCATTCCTCACAAGTCCTTGCAAGCTGCTCCACTATGTCACCCAATAAGTCACTATTCTGAATATATGTTGAAAAACAACGAATTGTCGCCTCTTTCGAATCAACAGCTAACTCATTGTTTCCCTTTTGCTTTCTAAATATAGTAAGTGTATAACAGAAAGTACACAACTCAGAGATTGGGAACACCAGCCAAAAGACATTCAAACCAAAGGGTGAAAGAGCAAACATTGGTATTAAAAAGCATATAAATAGTCGTAATGATTGAATTATCAGTGCGCTACGCTCTCTTTGTGTCGTCTGTTGATAATAAATTGCAATCTGATTCCACAGGGATGGCAAAATACTAATACAGTAAATTCGAATTGCTACCGAACCAACTTCTCTTGCTTCACCCGAGAGTCCAAACAGAGCACCAAGCGGAGTAGCCCCAAATGAAAGACCCGCGATTACAATCAGTGCCAGTGCTGAACCATACCATACAGATAGCCGAACGGTGCGTCTAACAGCAGGAATGTCGTGTTCTGCTTGATAAGTGCTAATCATAGGCTGAAGTGTCATTCCAGTACCATCAGCCACAGCGACAAAAAATAAGGAGAGATTATATACTACACCGAAGACTGCTACACCTACCGGTCCACTAATGGAAAATAACAGAGTGTTTGCACAAAGTACTGTGATAAATTGATAAATATGCTGTACAGCCGATGCAAAGCCAGTTCGTATACAACTAAAAAGTCCACGAGGATTAAACGGAGACCAGCAAAATCGCAACAACCCTTGTTTTCTTAGAATATGTTTCCCGCAGATTGCAAGACAGAACATCGCTCCAATAACAGTAGACCATACGGAACCCTCCGCTCCCATATTCAGACGAATTACAAAGATATAATTAAGCACGATATCTACAGCATTAGAAACAGTTAATGCAACAGCGGCTCGTTTTGGGGCTCCGTCCGCATGAACAAAGTAGTAAAGTGGCCCCTGACAAAACATGATTGGAACACAAAGAAGCTGTGCTCGGACATATCTCTTTGCGATAGCATACACACCTTCATAATCAGGACTTGCCCCTAAAATTCCTAAAAGTTGTGGGAGAAATATAAGACCAAGCACTATCGTCACAAGATAAGTAGCAATCAAAAAGCGAAGTACAGTACCAAACAAGCGATTCGCTTCTTTCGGCTTTCCACCTCCCATAAGGGAGGCATAATGGATGGATCCACCGATGGAAAGCCCATAGCTAAGAACGTTGTAAAACAGATAAATTGGAATACCAAGTGAGATAGCTGATAATCCATCCGCTCCTAGTTTGGAGCCAACGACTAGACAGTCTACCATTCCGCCAAGGGCTAAACTTAAGTTGGATAGGAGCGAAGGAATGAAAAAACGCCGAAATGCTTTGTCTACAAAAATTCGCTCTTGTCCAGCGGTGGCAGCTGTACGAGGCGTCATCATGACTCAACGGTGAGGATATCCGTAAATCCCGTCACTTCGAACACCTCAAGAATCGTTTCATTCACGTGTCGAATAACCATATTACCCTGCTTGTTCATTATCTTTTGGGCAGACAGAAGAACTCGTAAACCGGCAGATGATATGTACTCCAGTTCAGAAAAATTCAGGATGAGAGAATCTACACCGCTCATCGATATTTTTAACTCCTCCTCTAGCTGTGGTGCTGTTGTGGTATCCAGTCGTCCAACCAATCCTACCGTTAACTCACTTCCATTTAAAGTTTTATTAATTGTCATATTCTTTTCCTCCAATGTTTTTTATGAGATTGTCAATTTCCTCTGATAAAAGTTCCAATTACGTTACTAATATGTGTGATTTATTTTGATGAATGATTCTTTTTTTCATACTCTGCAGATAATAAGCGGGTTCATTTTTTTTATTTCTCATGTCCCTCTCCTACAGGGTGAAATCCTAGAATAAATGCAGGGATACGATTCATCGGTTTCTTTAATATTGCGTTATATTTCTTTTTTTCCTCCCTATAAACCATAAGCTTATTTTCTAACATTTTTTTTGACGCTTCGTCATTTTCGCCACCACGCTCTTGCATATGTAATCTACGGTGCATTTGCACCTGCTCGCTGATTTTATCTAGGCTCTTCCACCTTGCAGAAAGTTCCTTAAAACTCACAATAAACCACAATGTAACAAAGGCTGTCACAAAGATTCCTGCAATAAACCAGCCAAGCATTGCTGCTGTCATAGGATATCACCCCCCTGTTAAAAATCTATAATAACTTAATATCATGATATCAGATTCTCACACTATAAAACTGTTTACCGCACGAATGGTCTCTTCTATCGCATGAGTCGTGCTAAATCGACAAAAAACATCAAAATATTGAAGCTCACATTGCTTTATGTTACAATATTAATGGAGGTTCTACATAAATATGGAGGTGATGAATATGCATATAGCTGTTTGTGATGATAATCTAGATGAGCTTTTCCGTATTTCCTCTCTGCTAGAGGATTATTGCCGAGAATTGGATAGTTCAGTTACATATGAAGCCTTTCACAGCGCAACAGAACTTTTAGAAACTATGAGAACAAGACGATTTGATTTATTACTTTTAGATATTCTTATGCCAGGTGTTACAGGAATGGAGGCAGCAAAAGAGATTCGATGTTCGAATAGTGAAATTCCAATAATTTTCCTTACCTCTTCCCGTGACTTTGCGGTAGAAAGCTATCGTGTAGATGCCAAGGACTACATCATGAAACCTGCTCGAAAGGAAGAAATATTTCCTTCCATTAGTAAACAGCTTACTATATATAAACAGGAAGATGCCTATCTGACTCTAAAAACAGGGAATGGCATCATAAAGCTCCCCTTTTCGCAAATTGTATATGTAGAAGTCATTAACCGCTCAGTGCAGTTTATCCTTACAAACAGTGAGATGCATGAATCTTATGGCTACCTTACGGATTACGAAAGTGATTTGCTGTCAGTCCCTTATTTTTATAAACCTCACCGCTCCTATATCGTGAACCTTCACCAGGTAACAGGACTTAATAAGTTAGGCTTTACTACTGTTGTGGGTAAAGCAGTACCAGTAGCAAGAGATGCATATCCAAAGGCAAAAGCTGCATATCTAAAGTATCTACTGACGCCAAATGAACGGAGGGATAAGCCATAATGGATACTACTCTTATATTATTTCGCTCCAGCATCGTTTTGGTGTTCGGTATCACTGTAACTCTTCTTTTTGCTGGTATACGACGCACAACTAAGAGAAAACTGGCAATAACTCTTTTCTTTGCATGTATATTCTTAATTCAGATAATCTGTTGGCAGATGTTGGGATTACAGGTCACATTAAAGCTCTATCCATTCATTACACATTTACCAACAACTCTATTCCTCACCCTATATTTTAAGCGTCCGTGGTTAATTTCGACTAATAGCATGTTGACAGCCTATCTTTGCTGTCAGATTCCTCGCTGGTTCGGCTCACTTGCTGTAGCGATTTTTAATCATCGCTTTGCCGATCATATTGGTTACTTTATTTCTATGTGCTTTGTTTATTATATCATTAAAAAATATGTAGCCAACTCAGTCGTTCAGCTATTAAAACGATCAACTAACTCCTGCCTGCTTTTTGGTATGGTACCTCTTTTATATTACTTGTTTGACTACGCCACTAGCATTTATACGAACCTTTTGTACTCCGGTGTACGTGAAGTGTTACAATTTATCCCTTCTGTAATATGTACCGCTTATTTCATGTTTGTTATTTTATATTACAAGGAATCTCAAAAGCAGATTATTGCTCAGCGTGAGAGAGATATCTATGCCTCTCAATTCCAACAAGCTAGAGTAGAACTTGAAGCAATGCGCCAGATGCAGAAAAATACTGCTATCTATCGCCACGATATGCGTCATCACCTTTCACTAATTGGTAGCTTTGCAGCCGATGGCGATTTGAAGAAAATCAAAGAATATCTTGCTAATACAGAAACAGCAATTGATGCACTTACTCCAATACAACATTGTGAAAATGAAACTGTCAACTTGATTTTATCGAATTTTATTAATAAGGCTAAAAAAATGAATATTACGTTGCATGCAGATGCTAAACTACCTCATAGCCTTAACATTAATGACACTGAACTATGTGCCCTGCTGTCTAACTCATTGGAAAATGCCATCACCGCAGTGAATCTAGTTAAGGATGAAAAACTTCGTAAAGTTTATTTCCATGCCGTTATCAATAATGATAAACTTGTCATTTCTATCGAAAATGCATTTGTAGGAAAGATTGAAATGGAGGACGATTTGCCTAAATCAAATAAAAAAGACGCAGTACATGGCTTTGGAATCAAAAGTATAGTCACCATCGTAGAACGCCATGGAGGATTATATTCCTTTGAAACAGAAGGTGGAGTGTTCATCATGCGCCTTTTATTACCTTTGCCTTCAACACATGAAAATAGGGCATAGGAACCACTTTCTTTTTTTGGTTCCTATGCCCTGCTAGAATTCATTATTCACAACTTATTGCTTTTCTCTATTTCTGATGCTGTCTCCCTTCATGATCCATCTCATAATTGTCAGTATAAATCAGTTGAGAAACTGGTACAATCTCATATCCTTTTTCTTGTAAGCCTACAATTAACTTCTCTAGCGCATCTGCTGTAAACTTAGCACCATTATGACATAAGATAATCGAACCATTACCAAGATGTTTATCCTCAAGAACTCGATTAACGATGCAGTCTACCCCGTAGTCTCGCCAATCAAGGGAATCCACATCCCACTGAATACAATGATACCCACATGCCTTTGTGCTTTGAAGCAAAGTACTGTTATAATCTCCATAAGGTGCTCGAAACAGCGTCATATCAATTCCTGTTAATTCCTTAACTTTATCGTGTACGGACATAATCTCTTTCTCACACTGTTTCGCTTTTAATTTCGACATCTGTTTATGATTCTCACTATGATTTCCCAAATCGTGACCTGCTGCTGCAATTGCTTTTACATCGTCAGGATATTTTGAAACCCAGCCACCAGTCATGAAAAAAGTAACCTTAATATTATATTTCTCTAGAATCTGTAGAATCCTTACTGTATCTTGATTGCCCCACGCTGCATCAAAACTTAATGCGACTTTCTTGTCAGGGCAGTCCACGCAATAGATTGGTAACTCCTTTTTGGAGCTTGAAGCATTGGTTATCATCTTTGGTATTAGTATAAATGCAGCAGTAAAAACTAACATGGAACTAAGTATTATAATTCCCGTCTTTAAAAAATTTTTCAGTTTATCTTGGTCAATCTCAAAGGTCATAAGAAGACTCCAATATAATATGTATTACTACAATTATATTGGAGTTCCCCTTAGTTAAGAATAAGTATGTGCTAGCCATATGATAAAATTGAATTCATCATATATTGTTACTTGTATCTTCTTTAAAAAATAACTCTTCAAACTCTTTCATCGGTAAAGGTTTGTAATAGTAATATCCTTGCGCATAATCACAGTCTTCCTCTTGGATAAAAATCACTTGATCTATTGTTTCAATTCCCTCTGCAACCACTTTAACTCCAAGATTTTTTGACAACTGTATAATCGCTGAAATAATCGCTTTGCTATTTCGATCTAGTTGATTGTTGTAGAAGAAGTTACCATCAATCTTTAAGACATCCATCGGTAGGGATTTCATTAAACTAAGTGTGGAATACCCAGTTCCAAAGTCATCCATGGATATCTTAAAACCAAGTGAACGTAACCGTGTTATCATATCCTTCATTCGATCCGCATTATTGAAAAATACACTCTCGGTCAGTTCAATTTCTAACAGTTCATACGGAATCTCATACTTGTCTACTAGTGATTTCATATAATCAACAAAGTTATCATCGTATAGATGTAATCTTGATACATTAAAGGAAATGACAGGTACACAATATCCATTCTTAAGCCACTGCTTGATTTGTTGAAATAGCGCATCATATACCTGTTTATCAATTTCTGTTACTATTCCACTTTTCTCAGCAATTGGTATGAATTTTGCAGGCGAAATCATCTTGCCATTCTCCCACCAACGCACTAATGCTTCTGCTCCCATGATTCTTCTATTTCTAACATTAACTTTCGGCTGTAAATATACTTGGTATTCTTTTTTACGAAGTGCTTCAAGCATTAAACGCTCCAAAACTTTTTCTTCAATTTCTAAACGCTCTGATTCCTCAGTAAGAATGATAATACTATCCCATTCATATGCGTTACCAAGAGCCTGCTTGCGAGCAAGATTTGACTTATCTAAGATTCCACTAATTGAATAATCCGTCGCCTTAATCTCATAAATACCACAATCACATCGTAAAGCCATATATGGATACATTTCTCGAACTGCTTTATGAAACGACTCAAATATCTTTGATATCCTACTTTTCACAATTTGAATATCCGAGTATCTCAAAAGTAAAATAAAGTCATCACCCTTTATTCTGCAAATTAATTCATCCTCTTGCAAAGCCTCTGTACAATGCCTTGCTATTGTTTGCAGTATAATGTCACCAACCATGTAACCACAATTCTCATTAACACTCTCAAAATTACGAATTCCTATAAAAGCAGTGGCATATCTACTGCCCGGTTCTTTGTAGGAAAGTTTCTTTAAGCTTTCTGCACAAAACTTATCATAAGACAAAGTTCCTGTAAGCTGATCAGTCGATTTCACACGTTCAAGAAACATAGTAATATCCATCCAGCAAATAAGATATTGCTTCTTCATCGTACTCTCAATGACAGAAGCACTTACTGTAAACCATGCATCTCTCTTCTCATCATAAATCTCTATTGAGTTTTGCTTTTGATTCTCCTGTAATCCATTTAATGGGCAATCTTTACAGGGTTGATCTAATCCCATAAGTGATTGATAGCACTTATCACCTACCTGAATATTTGGAAATAAAGCTTTTGAATATCGACTTACGTAAAGCAATTCGTAACTCTCATAATCAATACTATAGTATGTTAGCTTAAGGCTATCCATAGCTCCACCAGTGTAGATGAACTCGTCCTCTAACTCTGTTTTAAGTCTCATACGCAACATATAGGAGGAAATCATCTTGGTAATACTCGATAAAGTTGCGATTTGAGTAGGACTCCATTCTCTTATTTCTTCTCTGCTCTCATAACTTATTAATCCAAGTAATCGATTGCCATCAAAGATTGGTATCTGAATTGCAGCTTGAATACCATTTTTATATAAATATCTGTTAACCCTTGGGTCAATATCTGTAATATCATATATTAAACTATTGTTTTGACAAAAATATGTTTCTACTCTTTTCCAATACTTCGTATAAATCTGTTCAACCGTATCGCTATTAACCTGTTCAGGTTTTCGAATCCAACTTCCTGTTATCGCTACATTCTCGACACCATCAAAATACTCTAAAACAAAAATTGAGTCTAGTTTATAATGAATGCCAATCTCAGATAAAATTAATTGAAGGGCTTCTTGAAAATTACTTACAGCACTTATTGTCTCAAATGCATAATCAAATAGTTCTTTTTCAATTATTGTCATCTCTTTTGGAATATCTTTTCGATTCGTATCTTTTTTACGAGTAGTTTCTCCTAAAACAGATCTTTTTGACATTCGCTTATTATATATGTAATATTTATTTTTTCCACTTCTCTTTGCGTAATAGAGTGCAATATCCGCATTATTATATAAAGAATCGTAGGTACTTCCATACTCTGGATATATTGATATTCCTACGCTGACTGTTAAAAAACTACCATCAATTAAATCAATCTCACTCACTCGTTCCATCAGTTTATCTGCGGTTATTGATGCTTGTTGTCTCTCTACATCAGTACAACAAAATATTATAAACTCGTCTCCACCAATTCTTCCAATAATTGCGTCAGAATTAAAGAATGCAAGTATACTATCTGCTAATCTTTCAATGACTTGGTCTCCATAAATATGTCCCCATTGTTCATCAATCTTCCTAAAATTATCAATGTCAATAATATATAATATGCCTTTTTTCTCTTTATCCTCTGCAATAAGATTTTCTATCATCTTACGCACGGTCGTCTCATTATATAGGTGTGTAAGTGGATCAAGCATTGTCCTATTATCAAGATTACTATAAGCTGTTTTTTGTTTGGTCACATCTAAAGTTAACCCAACAATTTTTATTGCTTTTCCATTTTTATCATAAAACGCATTTCCAATAAAACGAAGCCAAATAAAACGTCCCTCATCCGATGCTGAACGAACATCATACTCAAATTTGTCATCGCCCCGATCCATACTATCACAATATTCTTCGAATACTTTCAAATCTTCTGGATGAATTAATCCCCAACTTTTCATCGTTTCACGATAATTTTCAACATCCAGTCTCTTATTACTCCACTTTCCATCTAGCTTCCGACTTTGAGTATATTTTTTGGTAGCAATATCATACACCCAAACACCACATTTCAAGCTATCCGCGAGTAAATCATGTTTCATTTTCTCTATTTTAAGTTGTAATTCTAAATCTTCAATTACTTCTTTCGAAGTTTCCATCGAATTCTCAGACATAGGCTATCTCCCATTTCTCTTAAATTAAACAGTCACTATTCATTGTACTTAACGTTACATTTTTTCTCTATATGATTACCACATATAATCCATATGCCTAGTGGAATAATCAACAAACTAATCCATTGCGATGTTGATAACCACAAAAGTCTACCACGATAGTAGTCTCCTCGTAAAAATTCTAAAGTAAATCTTGCAATTGAATAAGCTATCAAGTAAATTCCAAGCGATCGACCTGGTTTTGATTTCCTTTTTACATAAAAATATAAAACTAAGAAAAGAATGCAATTAAAACCTGCTTCGATTAATTGTACTGGTACTCTGGGAACATCTGCGAACCCCTCTGTATAAATTGAGTATGGATATGTTATAGAAAAAATACCTTGATACTCTATTCCATAACAACAGCCTGCTAAATGACATCCAACTCTTCCAAAGGTATGAAATAAAGGAATCACTGGTGCTAAGGTATCTGCAAATGACCATGGATTTAAATGATACTTTCTACAGTAGATATAGATTCCAAGCATTGCACCAATCAGTCCTCCGAAAAAGACCCAACCTCCAAACATATATTCCAAGGTTTCTATAGGCCTTTCGAAAAAAACATCTATCTTACTAAGAACAGCTGGTAATTTTGTTAAAAAGAAAATGAACTTGGCTCCTATTACAATACCACCAATACTATAAATAGAAGCATATACAATATCCTCTTTTGGTATATGAAACCATTTTGCAATATGTAGCATTACGAAAAGTGAAACTCCAAACCCAATCACGGACATAAGACCATAAGTAGGTATTTGTATTTTCCCTAATTCTAATATAGGATGCATTTCATTTTCCTCCAATTGTTTATATAGATAATCATACACAAAATGATAAACGTTGTCAATTTTGATTAGCTATTAATATTGTATTATGGTATTTTTTGGTATATAATTGTTATGAATAAAAGTCGCGGAGGAAATTATGAAAAAGCAACGTAAACTTATTGGTGTTATTGCTGGGCAAATTGAGACTTGTAATCAAGCAGGCATTATGCAGGGAATTTGCGACATTGCTTTTTCCCATAATTACGATATCGTAGTTTTCTCAATGTTTGTAAAAGAATATGCCCGACCTTTATATCAAATTGGTGAAATGAATATATATAATATAATTAACTATGAGCTACTAGATGGAATCATAATAATTCCTGATACGCTTCGCATTCCTGGTCTTCTAAGTAAAATAAAAAAAGAAATTAAAACAAAATTCTCTGGACCAGTCGTAAGTCTTGATTATGAACTAGAAGACAGCATTAATCTTGAATATGATGATACTACCTCTATGGAGCAAATGACAGATCACTTGATTGAGGTCCATCATCTTACAAACCTTGCAATGCTAACTGGTCCAAAGGATCATCCACATTCTAAGCGACGTTTGAAAGGTTATCTTAACTCCTTAAAAAAACATAATTTACCGATGAATGAAAATCAGATTTACTACGGCACTTTTTGGTATACCGATGGAGAAAGTGTTGTAAATCATATGTTAACTTCTCTACCAAAACTACCAGAGGCTATTGTATGTGCTTGTGATGCAATGGCTGTAGGGATCTGTGATGCACTTAGAAAACATCATTTACATGTACCTGAAGACATTGCAGTTACTGGTTACGACGCCCAAGAAAGCGGTCTATTAAGTAAGCCAACTCTAACTTCTATGAAACATAATCCTCGTGCTTTGGGTCAATATGCAATGACTCGTTTAATGGAAGCAATCGAACAAACTCCACCTTCCGATCCGATTGATACAACTTCACTTTTCTTACAAAGTGAAAGCTGTGGATGTCCATTCAACCCTGATATTATTGACCATTCTAAATTAGTTAGAGGGGACACAGATTTTTTTGATGAATTCTACAATGCATATAACTACATGATGGAAGAGCTTATCTCGGCTGATAATCTTAAAGAATTGCTTGAAGGAATCGCTTACTATACTTACCAATTGGATAGCTTCGACCAATACTACTTCTCTCTTTGCGATAATTGGGATTATGTTGGCTGTAGTTACGAAGCCTCACAAAACTATATTAGTACAGATTATACTTCTAAAATGCATCTAATGATTGCAAAAAACTCTGAGTTACATATACTAGAAAATGAAGTCTATCCATCCTCAATTATGCATCCTGTCATTTGGACAGAGCGGGAAAAGCCATCTGCTTTTTTTTTCAGTCCTGTTCATTTTCGTGATCGATGTTTTGGATACTCTGTTATTTCCTACTCTACACCACATTCTCTGGACTTATGCTATCGTGATTGGTTAAGAACTGTTGGGATAGCCTTTGAAAATTTAAGAGTTAAGAATAACTACAAGTGGTCCAATCAACAATTAGAGGAATTTGCTCAAATTGATAGTTTAACCAAAATATTTAATCGCAATGGTTATATGCGATATTGTAATTCCTTTTATGATATGGCTCTTAAAGAGAATAAAGAGTTGTTTATCTTAATGGGGGATTTAGATGACTTAAAAAAAATCAATGATACTTATGGTCATATTGAAGGAGATTATGCAATACAACTTTGTGCAATTGCATTTCGAAGAGCTTGTGATTTGTATGAAAAATGTTTCCGCTATGGTGGCGATGAATTTATACTACTTGGAGTTGGAAAATATACAAAAGCTGATATACTACTCTTTGAAAAAGGTATCAAATCTTACCTTAGGGCATATAATGAGGTCTCTGATAAGCCTTATAAAGTCAATTTAAGTTTAGGCCATTGGTATGGCACCATTGATAATCAACATAGTTTAGATGATTACTTAAAACTTGCTGATAAAGCAATGTTTAAAAATAAACAATATAATAAGAGTAAACGATCATGATAACTAACTCTAGCGTCCTTTCTTGAAGTAAACTCCCTTTTGGCAAAATAAGTCTAATAAGAGGGGCTTCAAGAAAGGACGTTTTTTATATTATCTAATGAACTATCCAATTCAATAGAAAAAGTGTGCTTCGCACACTCTCAGGAGCAACACTTTACAAGCACAACTTTTGTTCCGCGCCGTAGCGTAGCGTAGTGCGCATCCTGCGGAGCATTTTTTATATACGAGGAAATTCAAAGGAATTTCCTCGTATATAAAAAAAGCCATGACATTATTCATATCTTGGCTTAAAAAATCAAATTTTTTTATTTTTCACATGACTTAATATTATTTTTTCTAAAACAGATTTATAAACTAATACAATCTGGGCATCAATAAAACAATATTTATTCAATAAGAACTCATAAGTCTTAACTAAAAAAAGTGCACTCATCACAGAGATTGAAGCAATCGTAATCGTTGGAAGCAAATTTCTTGTAAGGATGAAAATCGAGCCTAAAAGGTATACGATAATTGTAAAAACATAGGTTTTACTAATTCGAAACGCCAGTAGCATTGCTTCATTTAAGCGATCATGCATATGAGCAATAGATTCAATATCTTTATCTTTTAAGTGAAGATAGATATCTTCATAAACCTCTTTACTTTCTAATGACTTTTCCATAAGATTTCTCTGTATATAGGTAAAATACTTATTATAGCTTTTTTCTCCTAATTCTCGCCTTATAAGACGCCGAAATACACTCATCATATCCCCACATCCTTTCAGTGGAAATTTATAATTTCATAACTTTAGTATTTACGTGCGACGGTTCAATTATCTTTGTAATTATTTGAAATTTTGGAAAAGCATGAAAACATTCACAAATTGTTCATAAGTTAGCCATACTATACTCATAAATATTATTTATAATAAATTTATAAGTTAGAGAAAAAAGATTTTTTTACTAACTTATCTAATTAAACAGTTTACAAGATAATTTTTTTCATAAAATAAAGCCCGGCAGTAACCCTCCCCTCTACCGGGCTTCTCCTCTGCCTTTCATTAAGTATTTCTATTATTCATTTATCTCATTCCAACAGTCGATTAACATCGCCTTTACATTATCATAGTTGAATTCCTCTGTTGCTTCGATTGCTTGCATGATATATTGCTTGCTACTGGTTTTTACAATCTGCTCCAAGGACTTTAATCCATTCATTATTTCAACGTATTCAAAACGATAAACATGTAACACTATCTTTTCAATTAGTCGATTGATTTCTTCTATGGAACCTTCGGTCTCGTTGTTATCCAGTGAATCATTTTTTATACTACTATAATATGCTTGAACTGCTTGTTCAAGTTCATTGTTAAATACAGTTATACGATGAATATATATGTGAAAATCCTGCATTCTCTTTTCAGAAATTTTATAATTCGATACAATATCTTTATCCTGCATAAATAACAATTCAAACTGGCTTGTAACCTTAGCTAAGTCATGTGCTCCTATATAAAAAAATACACTTTTAATTAAATGAAGTTGAAAATATATCTGTTTATAATTAGTATCTAAAATTAAATTTCCAATCGTCCTAATCGTATCCTTCATTTGCTTAATCGATGTTTTTACAATCCTCATATAACAAGCTGGACTATAGTGAGCATATTTAAACCCTTCTACTAAATCAAGTTCTTCTAGCTTACCAAGGAACTCTATTATCAGATTTTTCTCGATTAATTCACTGTTATAGTTGTTTTCGAACAAAGGGATATTCGTCATAAAAAACCATTGCTCCAAGCAATTCTTTAACTTACTTGAGTTTAGTGGTTTCGTAATAACATCATCAAATTGATATTTGGTTATATATTGTTCAGGTTCTTCAATAATGGATCCAGAAGTAGCTATAATCTTTATTCTTTTATCATCTCTCTCAAATTCACGAATATACCTTGTTGTTGTAATCCCATCCATAACTGGCATTAAAAGATCCATAAAGATGACATCAATCTGTTGATTTCTAATAATTTCAAGTGCCTTATCACCATTATCGACTTCAAAAATCTTAGTATCGAATTCCATTAAGAGGTTTCTCAATGCCATACGATTAACCAAGTTATCATCCACAATCAAAATTTGCAATTTATTATCCATTTGAATCCCCAATCAAAATGTAATAGGAAAGTTCTTCCGTCCACATATTATCAATTTTTTAAAAAAATTGCAACAAAATGACAAAAAAAAACAGGCAGTTAACCCTTTAAAAAGACTTTTCTTAGTGGTATAATACTAGGAAAGTATATAACAAAAGTAAAATGCATGAAAATGTAAAATAACCGGAGGTATTATCATGTCAAAAGTCCAAATTATGGATCATCCCCTAATCCAACATAAAATTGGTATTATGAGAATGAAGACAACATCAACGAAAGAGTTTCGTGATTTAGTATCTGAGGTAGCAATGCTCATTTACTATGAGGCAAGTCGAAATCTTAAACTAGCAGATAAGATTGTAGAAACTCCTTTAGTTCAAACTACTGTAAAAGAAATCGCTGGCAAAAAGCTATGTGTTGTTCCAATTCTTAGAGCAGGAATGCATATGGCAGACGGAGTATTAGGACTTACGCCAAATGCAAAGGTTGGTCATATAGGACTCTACCGTGATGAAAAAACATTAGAACCTGTTGAGTATTTCTGTAAATTACCATCAGATGCTGCTGAACGTGAAATCTTTGTTGTCGATCCAATGCTCGCAACAGGTGGTTCTGCAAGCGCAGCAATCACTCTATTAAAGAATCGCGGAATAAAAAAAATTCGTTTCCTTTGCTTAATTGCGGCACCAGAAGGTTTAAAACGACTTCAAGAGGAGCATCCTGATGTTGATATTTACATTGGTGTGCTTGATGAAAGATTAAATGAGCATGGATACATTCTCCCTGGTCTTGGTGATGCAGGTGACCGTATCTATGGCACGAAATAAATAAAGAAGTGTTTTGCATAATGCAACAGCCCTGTTTGCTTGCAAGGCGTTTGTGATTTTCTGTTATGAAGAAGAAAGAGGACACATGTATATTTTCTACGGCGCGCTACGCTCACAAGCCCACAAAGAGCGTGTGGGACTTGTAAGGCCTTCGAAAACATACATGTGTCCTCTTTCTTCGGGATAGGAGGTGAATCACAAACGCTAATAAAGTTGCGAGGGCTGTTGCACTAAGGGCATTATGAATAAATAAAGGGCGATAGTATATTTTTCTTCGGCGCGCTACGCTCACAAGCTCCACAAAGTACGTGTGGGGACTTGTAAGGCACTCCGAAAAATACCATCGCCCTTCATTCTTCTATACAGTATTCAGCTAGTGTAACAGCCCCTTCTTTTTATGCATTAGGAACTTCTTAACTAAATTTATATATTGTTACTGTTTCAAATTCTTCATTTGCCTTTACAATAGGACTTGGGAAAGATGCTATATTACAAGAATTAGGATAGAACTGCGTCTCGAAACATACACCTGAGTTCTTACTATATACGGCACCTGCTTTTCCTTTCGTACCATTCGATATGAAATTACCAGTGTAAATCTGCACACCTGGAAGGTCGGTAAATACCTCCATTAGTCTTCCACTCTTTGGATCATAAAGTTCTGCTACTTTTTCAATCTCATCACCTGATGTGTTAAGAACGTAATTATGATCATAGCCACCAGCCATCTTGAGTGGAGCATAATCTGCTTTTATGTCTTCTCCAATCTTTTTACGTGTTCTAAAATCCATTGGTGTTCCAGAAACATCGGTATACTCGCCTGTAGGTATTAAACCTTCACGAACTGTAGTGATTTTATCGGAATCAATAAATACTTCTTGATCTAATATCGTTCCAGAATTATGTCCTGCAAGATTAAAGTAAGAATGATTTGTAAAATTAACAATCGTGTCTTTATCAGAAACTGCATAATATTCGATAACTAACTCGTTATTATTCGTCAGGGTATACGTAACTGAATAATCTAGGTTACCAGGGAATCCTTGTTCCATATCTGGACTTAAGCGTGAAAATTCAATGCCAATCTCGTCTTCTTCTTTGTAAATTTCAGTTTCATATAGAAATTTGTTGTAACTTTTGCTTGCGCTATGTAAGTTATTCACACCATCATTTACCTCAAATTGGTATGCAACTCCATTGATTGTTGCTTTCGCATCTGCAATACGATTTGCATGTCGGCCGATCATTGAGCCAAAATAATTAGTATTTTCCTCATATTCAGCCAAGGTATCATACCCTAAAACTACATCAGACTTAACACCTTCCTTATCAGGAACAATAATACTAATTATATTAGCACCATAGTCAGTTAATACCACTTCCATACCATTATCATTCACAATCGAATATGTTGTTGCTTTTTCTCCTTCTTTTGTTATACCAAATGGTTTCTGTATAATTTGCATGTTTTGAACCTCCTATTTTATGCAAAAACGCCTCAAGCCAAATGGCCTGAGGCAATTTTTTCTTACAAAATCCTCTTACAATATAGCTAATTCTGTATAAAATTTTAACAATTTATATAATAGAAAAAGGTACACTGAAAGCAATGAAACAAGAATGGCAAGCAATCTGCCTTACTTGTCACGAATTATAATCTTGTAACGTTAGTAGCTTGTGGTCCTTTAGCTCCCTGAATTACTTCGAACTCAACTTCCTGTCCTTCTTCTAAAGACTTAAAGCCATCCATGTTAAGTCCTGAGTAATGTACGAATACATCGTTACCCTGTTCATCAGAGATGAAACCAAAACCTTTTTGATTGTTAAACCACTTTACAGTACCTTTGTTCATGAGATAATCCTCCAAAAAAAATTAAAATATTGTTGTGTAACCTAGTAAATACTATATCTACAACAATGAAATCATACCATTTTTACTAAGTTCTGTCAATCCCTAAAATGTCAAGTAAAATCATTGTAAAGTAATTAGTAAAATTATTCCAATCAATTGAAGAACCAGAATAAGAGGCATGCCAATCACAAAGCTAGTATGTTTAGTCTTATGTCGAAAAACGTACATTCCTAAGATAGAACCAATGCTTCCACCGAAAGCTGCAATTAAAAATAGAGTCCGTTCCTTCACTCTCCATTCATTCTTTCTTGCCCGTTTTTTGTCGATGCCCATACTAAAAAAACCGGCGATTGTTAACATCGCCGGATAAATGATTAGTATAAGCTTGTATAACTCCATTATTCTTGTGAAGCAGATGGCTTTCTAACTTCAATACAAAGTTCATCCAGCTGCTTCTCATCAACACAATTTGGAGCGTCTGTCATTAAGCAAGAGGCATCTTTGATTTTTGGGAATGCAATCACATCACGGATAGAATCCTCTTTAGCCATTAACATAACCAAACGATCAAGGCCATATGCTAAACCAGCATGTGGTGGAACACCATATTTAAATGCATTTAATAAGAAACCAAAACGATCATAGGCATCTTCTTTTGTGAAACCAAGCACTTCAAACATCTTTTCTTGTACATGATTCTGGAAGATACGAACAGAACCACCACCGATTTCAGTACCATTTAATACAATATCGTAAGCTTTTGCTCTTACTTTACCTGGATCGCTCTCTAAAAGTTCTAAATCTTCTTCCATTGGCATTGTAAATGGATGATGCATTGCTGTATATCTTCCTTCTTCTTCGGAGTATTCAAGCAATGGGAACTCTGTTACCCATAAGAAATTATAAGTATTTTTGTCTAATAAATTTAACTGTTTTGCGATTTCTAAACGAAGTGCACCTAATACATCAAAAACAACTTTGTCTTGATCAGCAGCAAAGAGTAATAAGTCTCCTGGTTTACCATTCAATGCTTCTATTAAAGCTTTTAATTCTTCTTCTGTCATGAACTTAGCAAAAGAGGACTTATAAGAACCATCCGCATTGATTGCAAGATATGCAAGGCCTTTTGCTCCATATCCTTTTGCAAATTCAACTAATGCATCAATCTTCTTACGTGGCATCTCTGCTTCACCTTCCACATTGATACCACGAACAGAACCACCTGCTGATAAGGCACCAGTAAACACAGAAAAACCACATTCCTTTACAATGTTAGATACATTCTTTAATTCGAAACCGAATCTAGTATCTGGTTTATCCGACCCGTAGCGATCCATCGCCTCGCGCCATGTCATTCTTTGGATTGGTAACTGTACATCAATTCCGATGGATTCTTTAAACATCTTCTGTAAGAGACGTTCATTTACTGCGATTACATCATCGACGTCAACAAAGCTTAATTCCATATCGATTTGTGTAAACTCTGGTTGACGGTCTGCACGTAAATCCTCATCACGGAAACATTTTGCAAGCTGAAAATAACGATCATATCCAGAACACATTAATAACTGCTTGAATATCTGTGGAGATTGAGGAAGTGCATAAAACGAACCTGGATGTACACGACTTGGTACTAAATAATCTCTTGCACCTTCTGGTGTAGACTTACAAAGCATTGGTGTTTCAATTTCAATAAATCCTTCTTCTGACAAGAACTGTCTTGTTATATTACAAACCTTACTACGAAGTATTAAATTACGTTGTAAATCTGGTCGTCTTAAATCAAGATAACGGTATTTTAAACGAAGTTCTTCCTTTGTCTTGGATTCTTCTTCAATTGGGAAAGGTGGTGTCTCTGCTTCGGAAAGAATACGAATTTCCTTTGCTCGGATCTCAATTGCACCAGTAGAAAGGTTCTCGTTTACTGCACCAGAACGTGCTTCAACGGTACCAACGACTGCAACTACGAACTCACTACGAAGTTTGTAAGCTTTATCAAAATTCTCGGTTCCACAATCACCTTCCTCAAAAATAATCTGTAATAATCCAGAACGATCTCTTAAATCGACAAAGATAATTCCACCTTTATTTCTACTTTTTTGAACCCAACCCATGACGGTAACGGTTTGTCCAATGTTGCTTTGATTAAGCTCTGTACATCTGTGACTTCTATGCAAGCCTTTCATCGATTCTGCCATGTCAACATCCTCCTACTTATTTAAATTTAAAATGTAATCAGCTATTTTATCAAGCTCTAATTCGACTTGTTCGCCGGTCTCCATATTTTTAACATTAGCTTTGCCATTCGCTAATTCATCTGCACCAAGAATTACTGTATTTTTAGCTCCAATTTTATTCGCATATTTCATCTGTGCCTTTACGGAACGATCCATATAATCAGTTTCTGTAATTACACCTTCATAACGAAGCTTTGATACAAGTTGATAAGCGGCGGCCTTTGCTTCTTTTCCTAAGATACCAACATAAAGCTCAATTGCTGGCTGCGTTGGTAACTTAGTACCTTCCTTTTCAAGGAAATAGATAATACGCTCAATCCCCATGCCAAAGCCAACACTTGGAATATCTTGTTTTTCGTCAATTTCATGGACAAGTCCATCGTATCTTCCGCCACCGCAAAGTGTAAAGCCGTCCTCATTGACAAATTCAAAAACCGTCTTTGTATAGTAGTCCAAACCACGCACGATACCTGTATCAATTTCAAAAGGAATATTTAATGTATTTAATAAGCTCTTTAATTCCTCAAAATGAGTTGAACACTCCTCGTCTAAATAATCAATCGTACGAGGTGCATCTTTTACGATATCCTTGCATTTATCTTCTTTACAGTCAATCACACGAAGTGGATTCTTTAACATACGATCACGGCATGTTGGGCAAAGATTGTTTTCATGTTTTTTTAAAAAAGAAAGAAGGGCTTCATTATAGGTCTTTCGGCAATTCTTACAACCTATACTATTGATGTGTAGCTTTGCTTTCTTTAATCCAATCTCTTGAATAAAGGTTGTAATTAAAGTAATCAACTCTACTTCGGCCAAAGGACTCTTGGAGCCTACAAATTCGACACCAAACTGATGATGTTGACGTAATCTACCACTTTGTGGCTTTTCATAGCGAAACGCTGGCGTTACATAAAATAACTTTATTGGTTGACTTTCTGCATACAGATTATTCTCAAGATACGCACGAATGGCACCTGCAGTACCTTCTGGCTTTAATGTAATACTACGATCGCCTTTATCTGTAAATGTATACATCTCCTTTTGTACTACGTCAGTTGTTTCTCCAACACTACGTTGAAACAATACTGTATGTTCAAAAACAGGTGTTATTATCTCCTTAATGTTATACGCCTTGCAGAGCTTTCTTGCAAGCTCTTCAATTAACGTTCTTTTATACATGTCCTCCCCATACCAATCCTGGGTTCCTTTTGGACGCTGTGTGATCATCTTTGCTCCTCCTTTAAATTGCCGATAGATTTAATTCTTTTTGATTTACTTCATAGATGTATTGTTTTATTCCATCAAATTTCTTATCATTTACCATTTCAAGAAATGCCAAGAAAATTTTCATATCAAAATTCTTCACCTCATCAATCATTAGTTCAATTGCTTGACTAATATCAAAGGCTGTTCTATAAGGACGCTCCGTAACAAGTGCGCTAAACACATCACATGTTCTAAGTATTCTAGCACCATAAGGAATTGCATTTCCTACAAGATTATCTGGATAACCGGAACCATCAAAATTCTCATGATGATGGTAAATGCTAGCTAAAATCTCTTGGGAGTATATATTTTTCTGAACTAATATATCATATCCTAGCTTTGGGTGCAATCTTACATACTTCATTTCTTCGATCTTTAAAGTATCATTCTTCCGCCCATATAGATATTCACCAAGACGTAATTTCCCGATATCATGCACCATACCTGCTTGCGCTAACTCATGACACCTTTTTTTAGGTAATCCTAGCTCTCTTCCTAGCATAAATGCCAGATTGCTTACCAAAATTCCATGATTAATTGCGTCTTCGAGGTCGTAAATACATATTTTATTTAAATCATCTAACTCAATTAAATCTAATTCTTGCTCCGATATCATTACAGCCTTACCCCTTCCTTAACATTTGCTAAGAAATCAACTTTACGTTGTATCATTTCATCAATACGTCCAACATAATCAACTACGCTCTTTACATTTTCAACACGTTCTATTCTGTTTTCATCATGGAATACAAATTTTGAAGAGCCTCCTGCACCAAGCGCTAAGATTGTCTGCTTCTCTTCCATAATTAGGACATTATAGATGCCTTCTTTTCCTATGCGTGCATAGCCAACGTTTTCAAGATTCTCTGCCATGTTCTTCTGACGGTAAAGATAATAAGGTAAGTAATCATTTTCTTTTGCAAACTTTACCGCTCTTCTTTGCATTTCTTCTACATGCGTTGCTTCATATTTTTCGTAATCAGCTGCATTCGTATTTAATCTTGCTGCACGTTTGATTGCCAAGGTATGAACTGTTAAACTATCTGGATTCATCTTTGCAATTTGATCTAGTGTATACATAACATCATCTGGATTCTCACCAGACAGGCCAAGAATAATATCCATATTAATATTATCATGACCAATTTCTCTTGCTAGATAGAATGATTCTTCTATCTGCTTTGCTGTATGATGGCGACCAATCAAATCTAATGTTTTTTGTCTCATGGACTGTGGATTAATCGAGATTCGACTCACTCCCATATCCTTTAACACTTGTAGCTTATCTTTTGTAATACTATCTGGTCGACCAGCTTCTACTGTAATCTCTACAATTTGCTTTGTTTCAAAGTTCTTATATAGTGTATTTAATAAATACTCTAGTTGCTTTGCGCTTAAGGTTGTTGGTGTTCCACCTCCAACATAGATTGTACTGAGACGCTTATCAATAGCATGCGCTGCATATTCGATCTCTTTCGTCAAAGCATTCAAATATGGTTCAACTAAATCCTCATATCTTCCCAGAGGATAAGATGTAAAAGAACAATAATTACAAGTACTCGGGCAAAATGGAATACCAACATAAACACTATATCCGTTCTTGTAATCCATATTGCTTAAGATTTCATGCTCTCGCCTTGCAACTGTAAGACTTAAATCAAGCTTTTCTTTCGAACAATAGTACTCGGATACCATAAACTCTCGAATTGCTTCCTCTGACTCATGATTCTCGAGACGTTCTAATACTTGTTTTGTAGGGCGAATGCCCGTAAGCGTACCCCATGGTAAACTTTTCTTCGTTGCCTCTTTAAGTACCTCATATGTTGCCCGATGTAACGCATTGCGATAAATAGAACGGGTTAAGGATTCTTCTTCATCATGAAACTCCTTTACCCGTGAAATCTTCGGTTCCATCCCTTTATAATAACTTACTTCGAGTTGATTGCTATCAAGTACGAAGCTTATGGTTGGTGTCTTTAATGGCTTACATGTAGAATCCTTACATGATGAAGGCTTGCTATCTTTTTCAATTATCAGTTCTTCTTTTGGGTAAAATGACTTAATTAACGGACGTATATCCTGTTCATAGTCCTCACCGTACATTTTTATTACAATCATTTTATACTCCATTCCTATACGGGTTATTCCTACGTTCATATCCAATTGTTGTCTTTATCCCATGACCTGGATATACAGCAACGTCAATAGGTAATGTTGATAACAACATTTCAATCGACTGTTCTAGTTGCATATCACTGCCTGTTGGAAAATCAGTTCTTCCATAAGACTCAAAAAATAGAGTATCTCCAGTGATTAATAGTTGACTATCCTCAATATAGTAACATACAGAACCTTTCGTATGTCCTGGGGTAGCAATTACCTTTATAGTCGTATCAAGAAATTCAAGTGTTTCCTGATTCCTCACAAGGAAATCTGGACAAAGTGTGACACTGTGTCCAAACATAGCAGAACAATTCATAGATTCACTCATTGAAAGTTCCTTTTCTTGTTCACTCATATAGACCTTTGCATTTGTAAGACGAGCTAATTTAGCTACACCAGTAATATGATCAAAATGACCATGTGTTAAAAGAATTGCTTCAACTATCAGATTCTTATCATTTAGATAAGCATTGATTCTATCTGCATCTTCTCCAGGATCAAATACTAATGCTCGTTTTGTATCTTCATTTGCAACAATATAGCAATTAGTTTGAATTGGCCCAACCTGAATGGTTGTTATACTTAAATTACTCATTCTTTCTCCCACCTATTAACCCGTTGTACGTTCAATGTCAAGTACACTTTCAATCGCACGCAACTTAGAAGTAATATATGCAAGTTGCTCAACTCCATTGATTTCAAACCCAACACTTATTGTTGCTGTACCTTGTTTACTTGTACGTACTGTCATCGATGTTACATCAATCTTTGCCTCTGTAAATACACGAGAGACATCGAGTAAGACACCATTTCGATTATTTGCATAGATTTTAATTTCAGCTGTATATAATTCGCCATTTTTCTTATCTGCATTAACATTCCATTCTGCGCCAATTAATCGTGCACGGTCTTCCTCTGGAAGATTCAGAATATTGATGCAATCCGTTCTATGAACTGATACACCACGGCCTCTGGTAACAAAACCAATAATTTCATCCCCAGGAACAGGCGAACAACATTTACTAAAATGAACTGCAACATCATGAATACCCTGAACCACAATGCCACCTTTGGATTTAACAATCGCAGGTTTATCGAATTTTACATCTGCTATTGTTTCAAGAACCTTTTCATCGGTCATCTCCTTGCGGTTTTTCTTTATATATTCTTCCTGGAGTTTATTAATTACCTGACCTTCCTTTAATCCTCCATGTCCAACTGCAGCATAAATTGAATCCCAATCACGGAATCCGTACTTTTTCATAACACTGCTTATAAATTCAGGTTTTAGCAAATCACTCATAACAATGCCCTTTGACTTACAATAAGCAATTAGGAGCTCTTTACCACGAGTAATATTGTCTTCTTTTAGTTCCGTCTTAAACCACTGATTAATCTTGTTCTTTGCTTGGGTTGACTTAACAATGTTTAGCCAATCACGGCTCGGACCTTTTGAATTCTGAGATGTAATAATCTCAATACGGTCGCCATTTTGTATTACATAATCTATCGTAACTAGTCGTCCGTTCACTCGTGCACCGACCATCTTATTACCAACAGCACTGTGAATGCTATATGCAAAGTCAATAGGATTAGAACCCGCAGGCAGGTTCTTTACATCTCCAGTTGGTGTAAAGCAATAAACACTATCTGAAAATAAATCCAAATCATTTTTTAATAAGCTTAAAAATTCTTTATTATCAGAAAGATCACGCTGCCATTCTAAAATCTGACGAAGCCAAGTAAGCTTTGCTTCTTCTGTATCATGTGAATTCTTACCATCTTGGCCTTCTTTGTATTTCCAATGAGCAGCAATACCATATTCTGCAGTACGATGCATCTCAAAAGTTCGAATCTGGATCTCAAAAGGCTGACCATTAGGTCCAATTAACGTTGTATGCAACGATTGATACATGTTTGGCTTTGGCATAGCTATATAATCTTTAAAACGGCCTGGAATTGGTTTATACATCTCATGGATAACACCCAACGCTGCATAACAATCCTTCACCGTATCTACGATAATACGAACAGCAAATAAATCGTAAATCTGATCCAACGTCTTATTTTGATTTACCATTTTCTTATAAATACTAAAGAAATGTTTTACTCGTCCATCAATTTTAGCCATAATATTGGCGTCCTTAACATGAGTACCAACTTCCTCTACGATACCAGCTATAAAATCTTCTCTTTCTTCTTTTCTTGAAGCAATCTTCTCATTTAAATCCTTATATACTTCTGGCTCTAAATATTGTAATGATAAATCATCCAACTCTATCTTAATTTTCGAAATACCAAGACGTTGTGCAATTGGAGCATAGATATCCATCGTCTCTCGTGATTTTTCAATTTGTTTTACCGAAGACTGATACTGCATCGTACGCATATTATGCAAACGGTCAGCAAGCTTTATCAATATAACACGAATATCTTTCGCCATGGCTAAAAACATCTTACGAAGATTTTCTGCCTGAATTTCAACTTTATCCTTTGAATAATTTAATTGTGTCAGTTTTGTTACTCCATCGACAAGTAGAGCAACCTCATCACCAAATTCCTTTGATATTTCAGGTATCGTTAGTACCGTATCTTCCACGACATCATGAAGTATCCCTGCTACAATAGTCTCCTTATCAAGCTCTAATTCCGCAAGTATGATAGCTACGCATAGTGGATGAATAATATATGGTTCTCCTGATTTTCTCAGTTGGTCTTTATGTGCAAAATTCGCAATTTTATAAGCCTTCTCGATGATGGTTAAATCAGTGGAAGGATGATAAGCTCGAATTGTTCTAACTAAATTATGATATAGCTCGTCAGGGCTAGTAAAATCCGAAGGAACAAAACCTATTTTTTTGTCTCGTTCATAGATAACTTTCTTGTTCATTCCATCCATCGTTTCAGACCAATCCTTTCGTTTCGCTTAGAGTAATTTTTGATGCGTTGACATTTACTCCAGGAATCGATACGTATCGCATTCTTTTTGCCAAAATACGTGTCCTCCTAGATGATTCTATAGACCAACTCTTCACCTATAATAACATTATCTCTTTATTATAATGACTAAATCGCAAAAAATCAATCTTTTTGACATGCTACATGCTTAGTTTATAGTATTTACAAAAAAAAGGCATGCAAACCAATCGTAATATCAATTAGTCTGTATGCCATCTAGTTGTGTTTATTTGCCTTGATATTTAATAATAGAAGCAACATCATACCCTTTTAGCTTATCGCGGCCTTTTAAGCCCTCTAATTCCATTAAGAATACAATCTTAACTACTACACCACCAAGTTGTTTAATCAACTTAATAATTGCCTCAATTGTTCCTCCAGTCGCAATTAAGTCATCAATAATGACAACCTTCTGCCCTGGTTTTATTGCATCCTTGTGTATTTCAACTGTTGCAGTTCCATACTCAAGGTCATATTCCATCTCAATTGTTTCACAAGGTAATTTACCCTTCTTACGAATAGGTACAAAAGCTTTATTTAAATTATAAGCAATTGGAACACCAAAGATAAACCCACGGGATTCTGGTCCTACAATAACATCAATATCTAAACCTCTTAACTCTTCCATCATTGCATCAATAGACATCTTTAAACTATCCTTATCCTGAAGTACGCTTGTTACGTCGCGAAAGATAATTCCCTCCTCAGGAAAATCAGGAATACTTCTTACATACTCTTCTAGCTTTTTCATCCTATCTCTTACCTTTCTTTGTATATCTTAAAGTGAAGTGTTGTCTTGTGTTCCACACCACATTATAGCACTTAATAAATCTAATGGAAAGTTATTTCTTTGTTAGTTAACTACAATATATGGATATCCACCTGCTCTCTCATCGATTGCAAATGAAATATCAGATAATTTTAACCGTATTGCTGGACGAACTGCATCATTTCTTCGACCAACAAAATAGGAATAGGTTCCAGATCCATTCGTAAAGAAATATGCAAACTGCCTATCGCAACCAGGTGATCTAAGCCACCAGCAGGTATTTCCATTGGTCTTATTCACATACCCATCGTTAAACCTTGCATATTTTGTATTCTTCACAGTACGAGAAACACTTCTCTCTAAAAAGTTTGAGTAAAAACCGTAGTTTGGATTCGTAGCCTCTTTAACTGATAACAGAAAGACTTTATCAACTGTATCATTTCCACCACTAGTTCCCCATTCCTCATTATCTGGAGTATGAATATTGCTGTCCAAAATGACAGAGATTTCTTGATTTGTAAAGGCTGTATTTAAAAATGTCTCGTTAAGCCATGTTCTCAGCGTGCAATTTTCCCATGTTACATTAACAAAATAGTCATTAATATTCTTACTTTCTAGGCCATATTCAGATAGTAGAAGCACAGAATCTTCCGTTACTTCAAGCACGCGCCAAAGGATTGGTTCTTTTCCATTCGCATAGTTGTTATCCTGTTCATACCTACCAAAGTATACACGATTTCCTTCCCAATCATTCTCTTTCGTATAGTCATACGCACAAGTTGGATTTGAGATTGGAAGGTAGCGTTCTTTTACATCTACTATAATACTTTTCATTAAAACCGTATCAGCAATCAATGCGGTTGCAGTAATTGCTACTTTCCCAATTGATTTACCAGTAACAAGTCCAATCAAACCACAATTAGTTACAGTTGCAATTGTCTCATCACTTGAAACATAAGAAATACTTGTGAAAACGCCATAAGATAAAGCAGGAATAATCTTTGCAGTTTTATAAAGACTAAGAAACGTAGATTCTCGTTCCTTCAAGATCATTGCACCATTCATATGATACTTTGTTGAATAGTAAGTCTTTAATTTCAATTTTCCAACAATTACTTTTACTAGCGTTTCATACTGAATATATTGTTCCTTTTGATTAGGACCTTCTAAAATCACTTGAGCTATGATCATTACTTCTCCAGCACTTCGTCCCGTTACTATTCCACTATCAACACTTGCTATACTATTCTGTTCACTATAGTAAGTAATTTTTTTTATAATATTATCTTGTATTTTAGGGAGATTAACTTTTACCGTGTTACCAACATAGATTTTAAGTTCTTCCGTCTTTTCTATACTTGGAGCCATATATTGATTCATTACATTAGATTTTGGTTGCGAAATTTTACGCATGCGTTTAGTAAAATAGTCTAGTATTTTCATGCGTACCTCCCTTTCTATCATTCTATTTCAAAAATCTATCTGCTTACAAGCATTACCACTATAAAGAAAAGCTTATCCCAATTCTTAAATTTAATTCTTTAATTAGTAATAAGTTTAAAAGCATGAATTTTAATTATATAGGTGTAAAGGTAAAAAAAATAACCCCACATAGAAACAGTTTGTGTAAAAATACTGTCTCTATGTGGGGTTTATTATTTAAGTGTTTTAGTTCATAACTCTATTGACTTTTCAAATCGTTATACTCCGATAATAAATCATTGACTGGTTTTGTTGAATATTCATGAAAAAAATTATTTCTTTCTCCTTTGAGAGGTATTGGCTTATTATGATTATACTTAAATAATTGTTCAATCGTCATCACTTTGTTAAGAAAAGATGTGCTAATTGTACTCCAAACATCATTGCCTTTTTGATTATTAATTAAAATACAACTTGCACCTTTATTATCGTATAAATCTTCATCTATTTTATGTATCCCCCAGAAATCTCCAATCGTTAGATCTCCTACTCGCTTGAGCTTTGTAAAACTACAAGTAGAACAACCTGGTCTTGATATATTGTTAATTAAAAAATTGCGGAAATAGTTATTCCTTCTTGCATTGACTACCAATGGTTTTCTATTCGTAAATTCAACCACCATATTACACTGATGGATTAACCATCCCTTCGATTTTTCTCTAAATTTTACATTCTTTATGTTATCATGGAATTTTTCACTAAGATACTTAAGGTAATCTTTAAAAACCAAAGGGGAAGGTGCGGCATGACATAATATTTCGCAGATAAGTAGATTGTCATAATCCTTATTCAGATATGCTCTAAGCCCAGCACATTCACAAGGTAAACCTGAATATAATACTGGTATCCCTGAGAGTAACTGTTCTTTTACCTTGCGATAAATTCCGTCTATCTCACTTTTTACATATTTTGATCCATAAAAAGCTTCTACTTCCTCCATGGTTGTCGCCATTGCAGAAATCGCTACCATATTCTCATCAAATTTGACACCGAATACTACACCTTTTTTCTCTTCAATCATATAACGCGCAAGACTAGAGAATACACCTCCTGAAGTACTTCTCATTCTAATTAACTCGTCCTTATTTACAGCACAAACTACGATAGGATAATCATGTTGATACTTAACGAGTTGATGATTCTCTTTTTTTACACATCTTTTGATGCATAATCCACAATTAATGCATTTTTCATTAACGTGTGGATAATAAAATCCTTCATTATCTTGAATCATATCAATTGCTGCTACCGGACAAACCTCTTTACAAGTATAACATCCACAACATTCACTTTTTAATATTTGGGGTGGTGCATCCACTAGACCATCTTTATATTTCGATGTAAAAATTTTTTCCAAGTATTTCATTGCATCTGACTGCATTTTACTTATTTTTTGTTCTAAGTCACTAGAATCACTAGCTTTATAATTTTCTAATTGATAAATCTTCTTTAAAAAATTTCTCTTCCAATCTAGCCGTTCCATGAAACACTTAATCTTTCGAAATTGGGCAGGAGAATCTTTAACTATGAAAGGGACTCGATTTAAAATAGCAAACCACAATGTCATAAAAGAATCAGTAATTACAGTATTTGCCCTCTGAATCATACCTAAATATTCATTCGGATCAGAGACTATGCTAGAATTTTCTATACTGCAATTTTTATCTTGCGTGATTAATACTAGATTCATTTTTTTTCTCTTAGCATATTTTTTTGCAATACTAATCAACGGAGAACCTGGATTAGAACAATCTAGTAATATGTAATTTATATTCGTATCATAAGGTTTTGTTATGCTATTATAATCCTCAAGATTACATAAAAGTAATGCTTCCAACATGGGAACTTCAAAAGAAACATGATTTTGATAGAAGTCAAAGTAGCTTGCTTTTTTATCATTCGAATGAACCATCGCTTTATTACTAATAATAACATACTTCGTTATTCTATCTCCACTAGTAAAACCAACCTGTTCCTCAATAAATAACTTCAGATCTTTATCATATTCGTCCTCTGTTACCCAAGGTTCTACATAGGAACAATCCTCATGATAATGTTCTAGGAATTTTTTCACTGCAAACGCTTGAAGAGCGCTTTCTAACTCAGCTTTAGCATTTCCAATTAAGCCAATCATCTATATCACTCTCCTTATACATATGTATTTTAATTACTATATATCAATATTACATCCTAATCAATAACTATTAGATACAAACCTTCCAACACTATGATTCATCTATCCTTAAAATGTTATATCCATTATTAGATACTAATAGTGGATATAACATAGAATATTTCACTCAACTACCACTTGATGATTTAAGAAACTAAAACCAATGTACTCTTACTTTGTTTTTAAATCATTAAATTCTTTTAGCAAGTCATTAATTTCTTGTACATCTAAGCGTTGGAATATTTGATTTCTTTCTTTTGTTATCTTCATTGGTTTTTTATTATTATACTTAAAGGCTTGTCCTATCGTCGTTTGTTTAATGCGTAATTGATCTTTAATAATACTTAGCATATCTGCACCTTTTTTTGTATTGACTAAAACTAAACTAGCACCATTGTTGTCAAACATATCTATGGCCACTTTATCAATGCCCCAAAAATCACCAAGCGTCATATCTCCTACTCGATTTCGAACCAAGAAACTGCATTTAGAACATCCTGGCATAGAGATATTATCATTCATATAATTTCTAAAGTAATTATTTCTTCTCGTATTCGCAATCAGTGGCTTACGATCCGCGAATTCAAATACAATACTTGTCTTATAAATAAGCCATCCTTTGCTCTTATCACGAAATCTTATGTTTGTAACTTTTGAGTTATATTTATTATTAATGAACTCGACATACTTCTTAAATACTTTTGGTGAAGGTGCAGAACGGCATAACTTATCAATGATAAATAACTTTTCATAATCTTTTTGCAAGAAAGCCTTTAATCCTGCACACTCACAAGGAAGGCCGGTATATACAACATATTGATTATTTTCTAGCGCTTGTTTAACTTTTGGGTAAACACCTTCAAGTTCTGCTTTGACATACTTCATTCCATAAAATGCTTTCACTTGCTCCATGTTGGTAGCGATTGTAGGTACTACATTTAAGTCTTCATCATAAGCTGCTCCTACCACAACACCCTTTTTCTGTTCAATCACATATTGTGCTATTAATGGGAAAACACCGCCAGAAGTCGTCTGCTTTCTTAACTCATCTATATTGTTTATGGCACAATACGCTTTTGGATAATCTGGTTCAAATATTACAGTTTGAGGATGTTCTAGTTTAATACATGCATCTACACAAAGATTACAATGTATACAAGAATCATTTACTTGTGGGTAATAGAATCCCTCATGATTGCGAACCATTTTTATTGCACCTTCAGGACAAATCTCCTTACAAGCAAAACAACCACAACATTCACTTTGCATTATCTTTGGTGGTGCAGATACCTCACAATCCTTTACAACTGGTGGTAAGCATTCAAATAGATAATTAGCTGCTTCTGCTCTTATCTGATGCATTAATTTCTCTACCTGATTAATATCATCAATAGCATAGGACATTGATAAATCTCGTTCCTCTTTTCCTATATAATGCTTCAATAGATTCAAACGACTCATTAAACGTTTATTTTTCCCCGGCAATGCTGGATTGTCTTGTGCTAAAAAGTTCTTATGGTAAATAATTGCAAAATAAAGTGACATAAATGAGTCCGTTACGATAAACGAAGCTTCTTTTACTAAACCAATATACTCCTTGGGGTCCATAACTGTTCTAGTTGAGATACGATTGTACTTGCTATCTTCAATCATAGCGACTACTTCAAGTCCATGTGCCTTTGCATACCTTTGAGCTAGTGATACGATTGGTGAGCGGTCTGTCATACAATCAAGCAACAAATATGGTGCTTTCACCTCTATCTTCTTAGCTATTTCATCATAATCGGTAGCCTGTTGCAATAACAATGCTTCCGAAATTACCTCTGTCAATCCAAAACTTCTTTGATAAAAATCCATAAAAGATGCTTCTGTATTATACATATCTAAAAATGCTTTATAATTTATCATTAAAAATACTGCTATATCTTCTCTTTTTCCAATACCAATTTCATTTTTTAAAAAATCAATGGATGCAGTGGCTTTATCAACATCGTTGGAATACTGCTCCGTAAATAGGCACTCAACATTATAATCCTTCAAAAATCGCTTCACCGCATATGCTTGTAAAAGACTTTCGACTTCTGGTTTTTTATATCCAACCATTCCAACTTTCATATTCTTTTCCTCCCATAATACTGCATATTACACACCTTAGTATAAACAAGTTTCCCTCACTATGCAATCATTTCCTTGTTTTAAGGAATTTATCCTCATTGATTAACACTCTGGCTTTGGCTGCACGTTTCCCACTACTAGTACACGCCACAGTCTTTTACCGATTAGATTACTCTCATGCTAGACAAGCCCAAAAAAGGCGCTGTGGCACTAATTCAGCTAGTGCGACAGCCCCCCATATGGATATTATATCGAAGCGATATTAATTAATGATAACTGACCTTGCTGTTTTGTTTCTAGGCTTGTTAACAGAGCATTTGCTGTATCAAGTGAGGTTAGGCACGTAACACCTGTTTCAATCGATACACGACGAATTAAGAAGCCATCAGTGGATTTGTTATGTCCTGATGTTGGTGTATCCACAACCAAATCAATTTCATGTCCTAGAAGTAAATCCATAATGGTAGGTGATTCTCCATTTACCTTCTGAACTGGAATTGCGTCCACACCATGCTCCCGAAGTACTCTCGCTGTACTGCGAGTTGCGTAAATTTCATAGCCTAAGTTTTGAAATCTTTGTCCCACCGAGATTGCTTCTAACTTATCCGCGTCTTTCACTGTAAGTATCATCTTCTTATGCTTTGGTAGATTAATTCCAGCTCCTAAAAAGGCTTTATATAATGCTTCATTAAATGTTTTAGCAATACCAAGACACTCACCAGTTGATTTCATCTCAGGTCCAAGTCCAATATCTGCACCACGTAATTTTTCAAATGAGAACACTGGCATCTTGATTGCAATGTAGTCTGATTTTTTTGCCAGTCCTGTTCCAAATCCTAGATCCTTAACTTTTGCTCCAAGAACAACCTTAGAAGCTAAGTCAACGATTGGGATACCTGTTACTTTACTAATATATGGTACCGTTCTAGATGAACGTGGGTTTACTTCGATTACATATACTTCATCGTTATATACAATAAACTGAATATTAATTAACCCGATTACATTCAATGAATGCGCAAGTTTTCTAGTATAATCAACGATTACATTTTGTATCTTTTCTGATACTCTCTGTGCTGGATAAACCGAGATACTATCTCCAGAGTGAATACCTGCTCGTTCAATATGTTCCATAATTCCTGGAATCAAGATATCATCTCCATCACATACTGCATCAACTTCAACTTCTTTCCCCATGAGATACTTATCTACTAAAATTGGATGTTCTTGAACGGTTCGATTGATAATTTCCATAAATTCACGTACATCATCATCATTGATTGCTATTTGCATTCCAGCTCCGCCAAGTACATAAGAAGGTCGAACAAGTACAGGGTATCCAAGTTTATTAGCTGCTGTAATTGCTTCCTCTGTTGTAAATACTGTCTTGCCTGCCGGTCTTGGAATACAGCACTTTTCAAGTATCTCATCGAATAGCTCACGGTCCTCTGCTGCATCAACATTCTCAGCTGAGGTTCCTAAGATTGGAACTCCCATTTTGAGTAAGCTCTCGGTTAACTTAATTGCTGTCTGTCCACCAAATTGAACAACTGCACCATCTGGTTGTTCTAAATCCACAATATTTTCAACATCCTCTGGAGTAAGTGGCTCAAAATAAAGTTTATCTGCAATATCAAAGTCGGTACTTACTGTCTCTGGATTATTATTTACGATAATTGTCTCATAGCCACTACGTGACAATGACCAAGTTGCATGTACGGAGCAATAATCAAATTCAATACCTTGGCCAATTCGTATTGGACCAGAACCGAGAACAAGTACTTTCTTCTTTGTACGAGCCTTTTCTACCTCATTCTCACTACCAAAGCAGGAATAGTAATATGGAGTTTCAGCCTCAAATTCTGCTGCGCAAGTATCTACTGTCTTAAATGCTGCAATGATTTTGTATTCTTCCTTACGTAGGTGTTTTACCTCTGCTAATGTTTTCCCACTTAACTGTGCAATGACACGATCCGGAAACTCCATACGTTTTGCTTCTAGCATCAACTCTTTCGTTAATGGTTCCAAACTCAGACGTTGTTCCATTTCCACTAAGATTGCAATTTTATCGATAAACCATAAATCGATTTTTGTAATCTCATTGATTTCGTCAGCTGGAATATTTCGACGAATTGCTTCTGCAATAACAAAAATTCTTCGATCATCGATTTGATATAATTGTTCCCGTATTTCTTCGGTGGTGTATTCGCTAAAATCTTTAATATTCATGCTATAAATATTCTGTTCCAAAGAGCGTATTGCTTTCATTAACGCACCTTCGAAATTATTACAAATACTCATGACCTCGCCTGTTGCCTTCATCTGCGTTGTCAGTGTTCTTTTTGCCATAACAAACTTATCAAATGGCCACTTTGGTATCTTAACAACACAATAATCAAGAGCTGGCTCAAAGCTTGCAACTGTCTTTAAGGTAATCGCATTTGGAATCTCATCCAAGGTATATCCAAGAGCAATTTTTGCAGCAACCTTAGCAATTGGATAACCAGTTGCTTTCGATGCAAGTGCAGAAGAACGGCTTACTCGAGGATTTACCTCAATAACACAATACTCAAAGCTGTCAGGCTTCAGCGCATATTGAACGTTACATCCACCTGTAATATTTAATTCGGTAATTATGTTTAAAGCAGACGTACGAAGCATCTGATATTCTTTATCAGATAAAGTCTGCGAAGGTGCAACTACAATACTATCACCAGTATGAACACCAACTGGGTCAAGATTTTCCATGTTACAAACAGTAATACAGTTTCCAGCACTATCTCGCATTACTTCGTATTCAATTTCCTTCCAACCTGCTATGCATCGTTCTATCAAGCACTGTCCAACACGACTTAAACGAAGTCCATTGGTACAGATATCAATCAGTTCTTCTTCATTTGATGCAATACCACCACCGGAACCTCCTAATGTATAAGCTGGTCGTACAACAACTGGATAGCCGATTATATTCGTAAATGCAATGGCTGCTTTCACCGTTGTTACAACTTCACTTGGGGCGCATGGCTCACCAATCTTCTCCATTGTATTTTTAAACTCAAGACGATCCTCTGCTTTTTTTATTGTTAACGAAGTTGTTCCAATTAATTTTGTATTTGTTTCTTTAAGAAACCCTGATTCTTCAAGTTCCATTGCGATATTTAATGCTGCTTGACCACCGAGTGTAGGTAACACAGAGTCTGGATTTTCTTTTAAAATAATTTGCTTTACTACCTCTGATGTTAGTGGCTCAATATATACCATATCCGCAATTTCTTTATCTGTCATTATGGTTGCAGGATTGGAATTGACTAAAACAACCGTAATTCCCTCCTCTTTCAAGGAACGACACGCTTGCGTTCCTGCATAATCGAATTCTGCTGCTTGACCAATTATAATTGGTCCGGAACCAATAACTAATACTTTTTTAATTTCATTATTTTTCGGCATTATGCATTTACCTCCATCATCTGCAAAAACTCATCAAATAGGAACTCAGAATCCTGTGGTCCAGCACACGCTTCTGGATGGAACTGAACTGTAAATATCTTTTTGCCTTTATATCGAAGGCCTTCTACGGTATGATCATTAGCATTAACGAATCTAATTTCAGCTATGTTAGTATCAATAGAATCTTTGACTACGACATATCCATGATTCTGTGAAGAAAGATATACTCGCCCTGATTCTAAATCTTTTACCGGATGATTTGCACCACGGTGACCATATTTCATTTTCTCAGTTTGAAAACCACTCGCTAGTGCCATTAACTGATGGCCTAAACAAATTGCAAATATTGGAACATTGGAATTATATAATTCTTTGATTTCATTAATGATTGATATACACTCAGCTGGATCTCCGGGGCCGTTGCTTAGCATGATTCCATCCGGATTATCTTTTAGTATCTCTTTAGCTGATGTACTTGCTGGATAAATCGTAACTTCGCAGCCACGTTTTAAAAGACAGTGCTCAATATTTTTCTTAGAACCGAAATCCATTAGAGCTACTTTATAGTGTTTTGATACACGACGGTCATCGTCGGATAATTCATTCAAATATTTAATGCCTGCAGTTCCCTGCATACTGGCCATAGCAATTTCTCCAAGACATACACCAGCAGCATTTGCTTTATCGATTGCCTCTTGTAAAGCTAATGGCGCCATATAAGTCATTTTCGCCTTTTCAAAATCAGTCGGTTGAAACTGATCTGGTGTACTAACACTCTTTTCCTTACAAGATACTCTGTCAACAACACCAGTAACTATGTAATGCTTAAGTTTTGCGATGACCTCTTCTAGATTAAAATTCTCATTTGTAGTAATCATACCGTTCATGGTACCACTCTCACGTAAAATCTTTGTTAGACTTCTTGTGTCAATACCTGTAATTCCTGGTATATCATTGAATTTTAAGAACTCATCCATTCCAGTCTGGCAACGAAAATTACTTGCTACCCTGCTAATTTCTCTAACGATGAAGCCATCTGGCCATGCCTGCAATGATTCCATATCGGTTTTGCATATACCATAATTACCAATCAAAGGATATGTCATAACGACTGCCTGGCCCGCATAGGATGGATCGGTTAATATCTCTAGATAGCCAGTCATCGAAGTGTTGAATACAATTTCACTAATGACCTCTCGATTAGAACCTATTTGCTTGCCCTCAAAGACGTGACCGTCTTCTAGTATAAGAAAAGCTTTCATATAAATCCTCCTATTATTAAATTAATATGTTGTTACCAAAAAAATACTCAAATTGCTAAGATGATATCATATGTACATAAAAATATCAAGTATATTTTTATAATTTTTTAAACGTGCACCAATGAAAGATTTATTGCATAACATATCATGAATTCATATATGAGGGATGCTATGACAAGCAATCAATCCGTTCCACCTCATGCAATAGATTATAAACCTACACAACGTCAGAAACAGCAGCATTCTATTAAGCGACCAAACATGAGTTTACGTGCTGATAATCGCGTGTATCCAGCAAGTACTGAAACTCAATCTCTCGGTAGTATACAGGTTAACGTAACATCCGCAGCTGATAACCGTCCAATTGAAAATGCAACAATAAGCATTTCTTTTACTGGAGATCCTTCTAGTGGTGTACTTGAGGAATTACAAACCAATGCTACTGGTAAAACTAGTACGATAGAAGTGCCAGCCCCACCACTTGAATATAGCCTAACACCATCTTCGCCAATGCCGTATGCAGAATATACATTCACGATTCGTGCATCTGGCTTTGAACCAGTAGTTATCTCTGGAGCTCAGATTTTACCTACAAGAGTGGCAATACAGAATATCTCCTTAGACCCTACGCCAAGCAATGAGCCGAATACAGCAGAGACATTTCCGATTCCTGAACACACCCTTTATGGCGAATATCCACCGAAGATTCTAGAATCTGAAGTAAAACCAGTCGAATCAAATGAAATTGTTCTACCTAGCGTTGTTATTCCCGAATTTATTATCGTTCATGATGGACCACCAAGTGATAGATCAGCTACAAACTACTGGGTAAAATACAAAGACTATATAAAAAATGTTGCATCTAGTGAAATCTATGCAACATGGCCAGAGCAAACGATATATGCCAACATATTAGCAATTCAGTCATTTACTTTAAATCGTGTATTTACGGAGTGGTATTTTAACAAGGGGTACTCGTTCACAATTACATCCTCAACTGCCTATGACCATAAATTTATGCCGGAACGTAACATATTCGATACGATTGATCAAGCCGTTGACAATTTATTTACAAATTATCTCTCACGGCCTAATATCCAACAACCAATTCTCACTCAATACTGTGACGGTCAGCGTGTATCCTGTCCTGGAGTCATGACACAATGGGGTTCTAAGAGTTTAGGTGATGAAGGTAGATCTGCAATTGAAATTCTTCGCTATTACTATGGAGAATCTATATTTATTAATTCTACCAATCAAGTTTCAGGTGTTCCTTCCTCGTTCCCTGGTACTGAGTTGACTATTGGCTCAACTGGACCTAGTGTTATGCAGTTGCAACAGCAGTTAAATCGAATTGCAGATGTCTATTATCCAATACCTAACATTGCGGCCGATGGAGTATATGGTTCCAAGACAGCAGATGCTGTAAGGGCATTCCAAAAAGAATTTGATTTACCAGAAACCGGTGTGGTAGATAAGGCAACCTGGTATAAAATTAGTGGCATCTATGTTGCTATCACACGTATCGCTGAATATAGCTAGAATAGATAAATGAAATAAGGCTAAGTATCACTGTTTAAAATCAGAGGTACTTAGCCTTGTTAAATTGGGCGTTTGCATTAAATGACTAGTCATGTTGAATTTTTAATGATAAAATTAATAATAAAGTCTAATTTAATGGAGTAGACATAGATTGTCTACTAGTTAAAAACGGCATTTCTCGCTTTGTGTCGTGTTTATTTATGAAAAAATTTCGTAGTATTTAAATCGAAGGAGGAAAATATGAACCAAGAGAAAATAGGTATGTTCCTAAAATCACTTCGAAAAGAAAAAGGGCTTACCCAAGAACAGTTTGCAGAAGTCTTTAATGTATCGAATAGAACTGTATCTCGTTGGGAAAATGGCAATAATATGCCTGATTTAGATGTATTAATAGATATATCTGATTATTACGAAGTTGAATTAAGAGAAATATTAGACGGAGAAAGGAAAAGCGAGAATATGAATAAAGATTTAGAAGAAACAGTTCTAAAAGCAGTAGATTATTCAAGTAATGAAGCAGATGGATATATCAAAAAGGTACATTGGTTATTGCTTGTAGGTATTATTTTCTGGTTTGTATCTCAAATAATTAATCATACTGAATTGATTGAAGTTAATGTAATCAGAAACATCTCTGAATTTGCAGAAGGTGCTTCATGTGGATTGATTATTTGTGGATTAATAGCGACAAGTAGATATGAGAGAAAAATTAAAGCATTCAAACAACGATTGTTGAAAAGACAGTAACGAGATACAAAAATCTTGCCTAAAGAAAGAGCTTGTTTTGTGATTTTCCAAAACAAGCTCTTCTTTTATCAAAATCTCCCTAAAGTCACAAACACTCGAAGTTAGTAACTACCACTGGAACTGGCAAGGAAAGCGCTCGTCTAAACGTCCAAAGCAATAGCCTTGATCATGTATTTGTTCAATTATTTTCTTTAATGAACTAGCAGTTACTTTATTCTCTATACCATCATGAAGCAATACAACTGGCAACTGATACCGCGTTAAGTCCTTTTTTATATTCTTTATAATGGTACTACTCGATGGATGTCCAATAGAGTCCTCACCTGAGACATTCCAGTCATAATAAATAAATCCTCTTCGTTCCATCTCAGCAATAATATCTTTACGTATCCCCTTAACACTAGTATTATAACTCCCACCAGGAAAGCGGTAGATATACGGTCTCTGTCCAGTAACCTCTTCAACTAGGTTAAATACTTTCTCATAATCATTAAGAAAAGCATCAACTGAAGCATAAATTTTTTTGTAATCATGACTATAAGTATGTAGTGCGATCAAATGACCTCTATTTGCAACTTCCTTTAGTATCTCCTGGTTTTCTTCACTCAGTAGAATTTCATTACCTACTACAAAAAATACAGCTTTTATGTCATACTCATCCAAAATATCTAAAACCAATAATGTATTCTTACTTGGGCCATCATCAAAAGTAAGATAACATACTTTCTCCATCTCCTCAGCTGGCTTCCATTCCGTTTTAGGAGTCGCATATAGATTGGGATAACGATTACAATATTCTGGTGTCTTTTTTGATTCTACCTCTTCACCAATCGGATTATTATGAATTGCGATTTCATTCTCTAAGGTTACAAAAACTGCTAATTCGTCAAGTGATTTAAAATGATTAGGATTAGTTGAAAATGAGTCCTCCGTTTTTTTACTATCAAATAGTCTTATAGTCAACATAAGAAGGATAACAACCATAATTAATATGATGTGTCTTTCTTTCATAGATAAACTCCAAGCATAATGTGTCTCTACTATCTTATGCCCCTACAACATATATCCATGACAGTAATTTGGGTTCTACTCTCTTTCTTAATATTAATTATAACTAAACTTCCACAGTCCAACCAAATTTGTCTTCTATCTTACCTAATTGGATACCTGTAATCGTGTCATATAACTTTTGACTAAACTCACCGATTCCACCATCTCCAACTTGCAATACATGATCTTGAAAACGAAGATGTCCAACTGGAGAGATCACTGCTGCTGTACCAGTTCCAAATACTTCTTCCAAGGAACCATTTTTGCTTGCCTCATATAATTCATCAGCAGATACTTTTCTCTCTTCTACTGGAATGCCCCAATACTTGCATAAACTAATTACTGAATTACGAGTAACACCAGGTAATATACTGCCATTTAACTGTGGAGTGACAATTGTACCATTAATCTTAAAGAATATGTTCATAGCACCAACTTCTTCAATGTACTTACGCTCCTTGCCATCTAACCATAACACCTGTGAATAACCCTCATCATGAGCTTTCACCTGTGATGCCAAGGAAGCTACATAGTTACCACCAGTTTTAGCTTCACCTATACCACCCTTGATTGCTCTTACGTATTCATCCTCTATCCAAATCTTAACCGGATTTAAACCTTCTGGATAATAAGCACCAACCGGTGAAAGAATTATGACAAATAAATATCGATTCGATGGGCGCACTCCCAAGAATGGATCTGTTGCAAACATAAATGGGCGAATATATAAAGAGGTACCTGGTTTTGTTGGTATCCACTTTTCATCCACTTTAACAACAGATTTTACTGCCAAAATAAAGTCCTCAACGCTCAACTGAGGCATGCAAAGTCTTTTATTACTATTATTTGCTCGCTCTGCATTCTTATCAGGACGGAAAAGAAGAGTTCTTCCATCCTCTGTTTTATACGCTTTTAAACCTTCAAACATTTCTTGCCCATAATGTAATACCATTGCAGAAGGTTCTAATTGTATTGGCCCATAAGGAACAATTCTAGCATCATGCCACCCTTTACCCTCTTCATAGTCCATAAGAAACATATGATCTGTAAAAATCGTACCAAATTTAAGTGGATTATCTGCTTCTGGCAGTTCTTTAGGACAAGTTGTCTTTTCGATTCTAATATCTAACATACGCAAATCCTTCTTTCTGTTAAGTTTAACTATTCTTCCTTTTTATTCTACATTTTATTATATAGTAGACTTCATATGTAAAATTTTCAAGTGTTTTTTTTCATTTTTAAAAAACAGAATAAAGTCTGCTTTGCATACTCTCACGCGCAACACTTTACAAGCACAGCTTTTGTTCCGCGCCGTAGTGTGCATCATAGCGTCCTTCCTTTAGGACGCTTTTTTATTGAATAGGGAAGTTCAAAGAACTTTCCTATTCAATAAAAAAGGCAGTAACAAACTTATCCTTTTGTTACTGCCTCTGAGTTATAAATTTAACTTAAAACATAATTATCATCAACAAACTTCTTAATCATTGAAGCATTGTTATATTTTGATTTTTTACCATCGGATACAACAACTAATGTTGGTGCTTGCATAATACCTAATTGTGTTGCTAACTCAGGCTGTTCTTGTGCGTCGATAGTCACATAATCAATCTCTTTTAGAAATTCTTTCGCGAGTCTACAATTTGGGCATGTTTGCGTGGTAAATAAATATAAGCCGTCATCCATATGCTCTGCAGTATTCGTCAAATCAATCGTAACATTAATATTATCCTGTTCTTGTTCTTTCGTTGAATCTTCATCAATAGCAAGAGAAAGACTATATTCTCTACGGTTCTTGTACTCCTGAGTTTTTCCTTCATTCCAATTCTGAACTGGACGATAATAACCTGTAATACGACTATATACCTCTGCCTTTTCTCCACAATCAGGACATGTAAACTGTTCTCCTGAAATATATCCATGATTCTTACAGATAGAATAAGTTGGAGACATAGTATAATATGGTAACTTATAGTTCTGCGCAATGGTACGAACCAATTTAGCTGCTGCTTTCCAATCTGGTAACTTCTCACCTAAAAATGCATGAAATACTGTTCCTGAAGTATATAATGTTTGAAGTTTATCCTGAACATCTAAAGCTGAGAAGATATCCTCGGTATAATCAACTGGAAGATGAGAACTATTCGTATAATATGGAGTATCTCCTTCTTTTCCAGCAGTCTTAATGTCTGGCCATCTCTTTCGGTCATGCTTAGCCAGACGAAAAGAGGTTGACTCTGCTGGTGTAGCCTCAAGGTTATATAAATCACCATATTCAACTTGGTAATCACCGAGACGCTCTCTCATATGATTTAGTACTTCTACTGTAAAATCTTGAGTCTTCTTATCTGTCATATCTTTTCCAAGCCATCTTGCATTCATACCCACTTCATTCATACCAACAAGGCCAATGGTTGAAAAATGATTATCAAAAGTTCCAAGATAACGTTTCGTGTATGGATATAATCCCTCACTTAATAACTTGTTAATAACACCTCTCTTAACCTTTAGAGATCTTGCTGATATATCCATCATCCGATCAAGACGCTGATAAAACTCTGATATATTGCTAGATAGATATGCAAGTCGAGGCATATTAATCGTTACCACACCAACAGAACCTGTACTTTCTCCACTACCGAAGAATCCACCTGTTTTTTTACGTAATTCACGAAGATCCAAACGTAAACGACAACACATGGAACGGACATCACTTGGCTCCATGTCAGAGTTTATGTAGTTCGAAAAATATGGTGTTCCATATTTTGCTGTCATCTCAAATAGTAAACGATTATTTTCCGTATCTGACCAATCAAAATCTTTTGTAATGGAATAGGTCGGAATTGGATACTGGAATCCACGACCGTTTGCATCTCCTTCGATCATAATTTCGATGAAAGCTTTATTTACCATATCCATCTCTTTTTTACAATCTTTATATTTAAAGTTAACTTCCTTCCCACCAACAATACAATATAGCTCTGCCAAATCTGGTGGTACTGTCCAATCTAATGTAATGTTTGAAAAAGGTGCCTGGGTTCCCCATCGACTAGGTGTATTCACTCCGTAAATAAAGCATTGAATGCATTGTTTTACATCGTGATAGGATAAATTATCAATTTTTACAAATGGTGCTAAATATGTATCAAAAGAAGAAAATGCTTGAGCTCCAGCCCATTCATTTTGCATGATTCCTAAAAAGTTAACCATCTGGTTACACAATGTTGACAAATGTTTTGCAGGTGAAGAAGTAATCTTTCCAGGTATTCCACCAAGACCTTCTTTAATTAGTTGCTTTAATGACCATCCAGCACAATAACCAGTTAACATAGATAAGTCATGAATATGTATATCGGCATTACGGTGTGCATTTGCTATCTCTTCATCATAGATTTCTGATAACCAGTAATTTGCTGTAATCGAACCAGAATTATGTAAAATTAATCCGCCAACAGAATAGGTTACTGTAGAGTTTTCCTTCACTCTCCAATCTTCCTCTTTTACATAGCTATCTACAATTTCTTTGTAGTCGAGGATTGTTGACTTCATATTACGAATCTTTTCACGATTCTTACGGTATAATATGTACGCTTTTGCAACATCGGTATAACCTGTTTGCTCCAATACATGTTCAACACTATCTTGAACATCCTCTACGTGAACTGTTTCGTCCTTCATCTTGCTTTGAAAATCAGATGTAACACGTAATGATAGCAGATTAATAATATCTTCATTATATAATTTCTGCGTAGCATTAAATGCTTTTGATATTGCGCTACTAATTTTTGCTAGATTAAATTCGGCAACCTCACCATCTCGTTTGACAACTTTAATCATGTGTGTTTCTCCCTTCTTGCTACTAAATCTTATTACAAAGAATTCTTTGCTTCTTTGCATTAACAGAACCTAATAACACCCCAAGACCTGTAATTTAAATTCTAGCAGATTAATATGAGTTCGTCAAGTAGTTACATACAACATATATCTAGACTTTTTTACTCACACCACTATATCTTGTGTTTTTACGTAAAATCGCTGAAAAGCGCATAGTTGCTACCTTTCAGCGATTTTTGTCATACATTTACGATTTCTAACTATCTTGTTAACTTATTTTTTCTCTATTTCGACATTACTTTTCATAAGATAAATTTTTTTAAGAACAATTTTATAGAATACGATTTGCAATATCTTTTGGCACATAAGCCTTTACAAAAATTCCATCTTCACGATATTCTTCAATTAACAATTGCCCATATTTACGAATTAATTGAATATTTCTTGCATCCTGATAGGAAAATGTATGTTCAATTAAAGTTTTCTGCTCCCTCAGTATTTCTTCAATGATTTCAAGTAGTTCAGGAATTCCATTACCACATTTTGCTGAAATTCGAACCGTCTTATCTGCTTTTAAATCTTTCATTGGTTCTTTTGTTGCTACCATTTCTTGTTTATTAAAAACAGTAATCATCGTCTTATCCGTTACTTGCAGTTGTTTTAAAGTTTCATAGACAATGTGCATCTGCTTGTAAGCATATGGACTAGAAGCATCCACTACATGCAGAATAATATCTGCATATTTTGCTTCCTCTAGTGTAGACCGAAATGCGTCAATTAAGTGATGAGGAAGTTTACGGATAAATCCTACGGTATCGGTCACTAAAACTTGCTGACCACTTTCTAATTCTAAATTTCTTGTTGTTGGATCTAAGGTTGCAAATAGCATATCTGCTTCTAGGACCTCTGCTTTTGTTAAGTAATTGAGTAATGTAGACTTACCAGCATTCGTGTAACCGACAATTGCTATGACAGGAACTGAATTTTTGGAACGTAACTGACGTGCAACTTCCCGATTCTTTTTTATCTCACTTAACTCTTGATTTAACATTGTAATACGATCTTTTATTAAACGACGATCAATTTCTAGTTTCTTTTCACCAGGGCCTTTTGTTCCAATACCACCACCCAATCTTGAAAGAGAATTTCTCATTCCGATTAATCGAGTGGAACGATATTTTAACTGAGCCAATTCAACTTGAATTTTACCCTCTCTTGTACTAGCATGCTGTGCAAATATATCGAGAATCACCATCGTTCTATCCATTACCTTTAATTGCAAAGCATCTTCTAAATTCTTTAACTGAGCAGGTGAAAGCTCATCATCACATATGATACCAGTTGCTCCAAGTTCAAATGCCAGATTTGAGATTTCCTCAATTTTTCCCTTTCCAATATAAGTTCCAGGATGTACCTTTTCACGATTTTGAATCACCTTAGCAACAGTTTCTGCTCCTGCTGTCTTTACTAACTCTTCAAGCTCATCTACCGATTCTACAGTATCATCGCCATCATTACTAGCTACTGCGACAAGAATGACCTTCTCGATTTCTTCTTTTATCTCATATAATTCTGCCATCTATTTACTCCAATCTATCACATGTACCATTTAAGGTTTGATTACGGTAGTATCTTTATTATCTTGTACAGTTGGCTGATCTTGTGTAGCAACAACCTGAGTTCTTGTTTTTAAAAAGTAATAGTCTTTTTTTGCTTGGCCATCTTCGGGACAAATTTTTAGATATTGCTCCATACAAGTAAGAGCCTCGCTAAACTGACCCATTTTCTCTAAATATATAATTTCGTTCTTAAGTAAGGCAGTCTTAATGCTCGGATCCGAGAATTGTTTCGCTTTTTCAAGGCATATTTTAGCTTGTTCAAAGTCTTCAAGCTGAAGATAGCAGGTGAGCATATGATTATAAAGTATACCAGATACTACATTTCCTTCTTCAATATATCGATTGAAGTTCTCAATAGCTAACTCATAATTTCCATGAATCAAATTTATCTCACCAACAAAATAGTAGCCCTGAGTAAATCCAGCCTGGATGCACTGGTTTAGTTCATTCATAGCTATATCGTATTTTGCTTGATAATAATGAACCTTTGCAAGTTCAAATTTATCGCTTTCGTCATTGACTTCAAGTGATGAAGCTTGCTCTAATACTGCGGTCGCTTCTGCATTCTTGTTAGATTCTTTTAAGGTTATATATTTACCAATATAATGTTTTAGATTATTGGAATCTAATTCAAGTGCCTTATCGTAGTCTGCAATGCTTAACTCATAATTACCAAGTAAACGGTATTGATTTGCTCTCTCATTATAAATCTTCGCATCTTTTGGTTTTAGCTCAAGTATAGACGTATAAAGATCAACTGCTCCTTTATTATCACCTGAATACTCCAATGCCCTCGCTTTATAACACATAATATCAAAATCTAAATGTTCTTCTTGAGAAATTGCTAACGCAGAATCAAAGTTTTCGATTGATTTTGCATAATCTCTATCCAAGAAGTAAGCAATACCTAAACCTCGATATGCTTTCTTATTATTCTCCTTAACCATAGGAATATCCTTGTCAAGAATTACAGAATTAAATTGTTCTCTTGCTTTTTCAATCTCATTTGATTGAAGTAATGTAAAGCCATAATCAATATGGTATTCTGCTTTGTCACTATTATCATCAATTGCCTTTATAAAGAATTCCTCTGCTTTGGCAAAATTATTCTCTTCATAAGCATCAAGTGCTTTGTTATAATTACGATTTGCGCTACTTAGCCCACAGCCACTAGTAGAAAGTAGAATACAAACTGCCAATGGTAATATTCTTACTTTAAATCTCATGAAAACTCCTTTTCAAAGCCTATGCTCTGATTCACTCCTTAATTTTTTTTCATTCCTCAAAGATAGTTCCAAATTTTCAATCACATTTTCAATCTCTTGCCCAAAATCATGATCATAAATAAGGAATGTGTCAATAAGACTGATCTCATGGGCACGACTCTTATTAGAATTATGTAATCTTTTGTTTAAATTTAGCATCCCAATGGAATAGTTCTCATCAATATTTTCACATAACATAATCATTAATTTGTTATGTGTATATCGATAAATTTTGCCTGTATTATGAAAAGCTCGTTCCACCATCTTAGTAACACTTAGTAATATCTGATTCTTTGCATCTTGACCAAATTCATCAGCTATTTGATCGAGCTCTAATATCTCAATTTCTACCAAACCTATTTTTTTATTCTTATCAAGCGCTTCGAGAGCTTTTTTAAAAGCAATCGCATTTAAAAGCCCAGTAACTGCATCCTGATAAACTAATTGTTCTAATTCTTTATTCTGCTTATCAATCTGAACTGATCGAAAAATTGTTCCTAATCCAGTACATCCAAGATACATTAAATACCCAATTCTAATATACTTTGAATAATCACGGCTATTAGAAATGTAATAACGAATTAAATCAGATACCGTACATACTAACATAAATATCATACTTAATCTCGTAAGTGTTAACTGTTCTATTTTACGCCTGTTTAATATAAAATCATGTAAGAAACGATAAATCGAAAAACCTAAAATCGCTACAACCGAGATATGCACAAGAAGTAAAGTATCTGGTAAATCGACAATACCAAAAATCTGTAGAGTAAGGCTGACTGCAATACTTAACAAACATAAGTCACCAATTATTCTAACCGCTTTTGAATGAGTCAAATTATGCTGCTGCGCATAATAAAGTAAAAAAGGAACTGGACACAGAGCTAAAGAAAGATATGTGATATACTGCAATGCGTACGTATTCTGAAAGAAAAATTGCATCGTCTGTGTTTCAGTTACTGACCATATTGCAAAAGGTAGTGAAAATATACCAAGATATAATATGCTTTTGCTCATATTATAAGTTCTTCGTTTTATTAGATAAGCCACAATGAATATGAGTCCTAAACAAAAAATAAGAGCACAAATCAAAATTGATATACTATTCTTTCGAATAATTCCTGTTATAATAGTACTTTTATCTCCCAGAAAAAAATCTGTGATATGAATCGAAGCACCCGAATATACAGCTTCGTATTCTACACGTATTGTTTTTCCTCCCATTGTACTTGATAAAGGAACAAAGATATAGGAAAATCCTGGTGACTTGCTAATTGTACTTTGCTCATCAACATTAAAAGAATAGCATTCTTTTGAATCTACATAAACCTTAACAAGTAGGTGATCACACTTAAAGCCAAGTGACGTTCCTTCTATGATTGTAGCAGGCAATGTATTGCTAATAATATAAGTTGTATTTTTAACCGTTTTACCCTTAATTGGAAGCTTTACATCAATTAAACGTCCGAACTCATCTGTATAAATCCAACCATCATTGAATTTTTGAATCTCATCCCATTGGTAACAATCTTGTTCCTCATTATTATATGTGAGTGTAATATACATAATAAAACCAATAACAAATGTTACAAGAATAATATACCAACGTGCTAACCGTTTCATTTGCATAGTATCCTCCCTGTGCTTAAACCACATGAATAAAATAATTATATAATTTATCATTCATAAGTGCAAGGAAAGATTACGGCAAAAAAAGAGTTGTCGCACTAATTGATGGTCTATGTAGAAATCAACTAGTGATACAACTCTTAAATTCTAATTAATATAATTACTTATAAAGTCTTCAATGACGTCAAAGACATCTTCGGTCCAAAACTCTAAATTCGAAGTTTCCCTTATATTACAAGGAATTAATAGCATTGGTGGGATTTGCGCTTGAAGCTTTTCATATAGCATATTCATTTGTTCTTTTCCACCAAAGCTTACAATTGCTTTCACTGTTGAATGAAATTCCTTATGTGTCATTACAAATTGGTCCAAATCAACTGCTGTGTTGTTATCTTCATAAGTGGCATCTCTCCAAATAAACATATTTTGTGGTTCAATATGATAACAAGCTGCATGTTTAGTTAAGTAAGAAACTGCACTTTGAAGCATAATTGTCTTTTCTTCATAATTAGATACTTTCACTGGTCGTTCGATCAATGCGACTACAAAACCTCTTTGAGCGAACTGAGACAATCTTGGTATCTTATGATAGATATCCTCATTTTTCTCATTTGATGACATCATATAGACGATACATGGATATTTCTTTTCATTCTTAGGATTGTCTGGAAAGATGATTTGTAAATGGTATTCCTCTCCATCTACTATGTAGATTATGTCTTTGTGATAATTCAATATTATTTGACCTTTTAAATCATGAGTTATATTTATCTCTTGATAAATAGCCATATAATTTCCTCCATTCTGTCATCTGAATCTTACACTTAATATGTACTACTATACATAAAGTTTACATTATATCTTAATACAATTCATTAAGAATATTATGGTAATTAAAAGAGGATTTTGAAATATAATGAAATATTTCTTAGAATAATGTATAATCATAAATTAATGATATATTTATTAAAATAATGTATAATCATAAATTAATGATATAATCTGGAGGCAAACATGCAAATTATTATAGTTGGATGCGGTAAAATAGGTAATAGCATCACGCAAAAATTAAGCCAAGAAGGCCATAATATAACAGTAATTGATTTGAATAGCGAAGCACTTAGAAACACTTCTACCTTATATGATGTCATGGGAGTCATAGGGAATGGCGCAAGTTATAGCGTTCAACAAGAGGCGGAGATTACTGAAACTGATTTACTAATTGCTGTAACAGCATCCGATGAGGTTAACCTTCTATGCTGTTTAATAGCTAAGAAGGCTGGTAATTGTTCAACGATTGCGAGAGTTCGTAATCCGATTTACAATAACGAACTAAGCTATATCAAAGAAGAACTCGGTCTATCTATGTCGATAAACCCTGAATTCTCTGCCGCAACTGAAATCGCTCGTATTCTTCGTTTTCCATCAGCAATTAAGATCGATACTTTTGCAAAAGGTAGAGTGGAACTACTAAAATTTAGAATTGAAGAAGGTTCCTCTCTCGATCAATGTACAATTAGTAATATTTCAAAAAACATAGGATGTGATATTCTAATCTGTGCTATAGAAAGAGACGAAGAAGTAATTATACCAAATGGTAATACTATGCTTTATGAAAAGGATGTTGTCTCATTTGTAGCTTCACCACGTAATGCATCCAACTTTTTTAGAAAGATAAAAATAGAAACACATCAAGTGCATAATACCTTAATTGTAGGTGGTGGTAAAATAGCTTTTTACCTTGCAAATCAATTAATACAATCTGGAATTGCTGTTAAAATCGTCGAAAAAAATCTTCAACGTTGTGAGTTCTTAACCGAAGAGCTACCAGCTGCAACTATTATTAATGGTGATGCAACGAATCAGGAGCTTCTATTTGAAGAAGGTCTGGCTCACTCAGATTCTTTTGTTTCTCTTACTGATATGGATGAAGAAAATATCGTTTTGTCACTATTTGCTAAAAAAAGTTCGAAAGCAAAGGTAATAACAAAAGTAAATAGAATATCCTTCGATCATGTAATCCGAGATTTTGACTTAGGTAGCATAATTCATCCAAAGCAGATTGTCGCTGATTACATAACACGCTATGTTCGAGCAATGCAAAACTCTATTGGAAGCAATATTGAGACTTTATATAATATCATTGAGAATAAAGCCGAAGCTCTGGAATTTATCATTCGAAGAAACTCTCCAGTAATAGGAATTCCTCTTGAACAATTGCAGCTACGAGACAATTTACTTGTTGCTTGTATCACTCGTAAAAAATCAATTATCATTCCAAGAGGAAAAGATATGATTCAAGAAGGTGATTCTGTAATTATCGTAACTACGCACACTGGATTGAATGATATCAAAGATATACTAATACAATAATTGGAGGCATTCGATGAATCACTCAATGATAACCTATATCTTAGGATTTGTCCTAAAGTTTGAAGCGGCATTTATGCTACTACCATGTATAGTTGCTATGATTTATAAAGAAAACACTGGGTTTTCTTATTTAATTATGTTTGTATTTTGTTTTGGTTTTGGCCATCTCCTTTCTCATAAAAAACCAAAAAATCAAGTATTCTATGCCAAAGAGGGATTCATTATGGTATCCCTAAGCTGGCTCGTCATGAGTGTTTTTGGGGCAATGCCATTCGTATTTACTGGAGAAATCCCAAATTTTACTGATGCTTTATTTGAAACAATTTCTGGTTTTACAACAACAGGCGCAAGTATTCTTACTGATGTTGAAGCACTTTCTCACTGTAGTATTTTCTGGCGTAGTTTTACCCATTGGATTGGTGGTATGGGAGTATTTGTCTTTATTCTTGCTGTTCTCCCTCTTGCTGGTGGTCAAAATATTCATCTTCTTAAATCAGAAAGTCCAGGTCCAGAGGTTGGTAAGCTCGTACCACGTTTACGCCAAACCTCTCTCATCCTGTATGGTATTTATTGTGTCATGACAATCATACAAATTGTACTTTTAGTCATAGCAAAAATGCCATTATTTGATGCTATTACGATTAGTTTTGGAACTGCGGGGACTGGTGGATTTGGTATTAAAAATGATAGTATGGCTGGATACTCAGTTCATATACAAAATATTGTTACCATCTTTATGATACTATTTGGTGTCAATTTTAATGCCTACTACCTTCTATTAAGAAAAAAGAGGGGAAATATTTTAAAAATGGAGGAACTTCGTTGGTATTTTGGTATCATAGCAGTGAGTATTCTAATTATTACCCTTAATATCAAAGATATGACTACCTCCGTTTGGTCGGCTTTTCAACAAGCAAGCTTCCAAGTCGGTTCCATAATTACTACTACTGGTTATACTACGGTTGATTTTAACCAATGGCCAGCACTTTCAAGAAATATTCTTTTATTAATTATGATGATTGGTGCCTGTGCAGGTAGCACTGGTGGTGGTATCAAAGTATCAAGAATAATTATACTACTTAAAAATTTTAAGAAAGAATTGCAGCGATTTATGCATCCAAGAAGTGTAAAACGAATTAAGATGGATGGTAAGATGGTTGAACCATCCATTGTGCATGGTGTTAGTGTTTTTTTAATTGCTTATATCATGATTTATGCTATCTCATGTACCATAATTTCAATAGATAATTTGGGGTTTGAGACTAACTTTAGTGCTGTCGCAGCGACTTTAAACAATATAGGACCTGGTCTTGATATGGCAGGCCCAATGAGTAACTTTAGTGTTTTCTCGCCACTATCGAAGTTTGTCTTAATGTTTGATATGTTAGCTGGACGTCTTGAATTATTCCCAATGCTACTATTGTTCTCACCTTCGATTTGGAGAGAACGTTAGTATTAAACATAAGTGCGCTCTATATTATCTTTACAAGGCGTCATACTCAAATTAGTATGACGCCTTGTAAATTGTATTTCATGTTCATACAAATTACTATGTAATATAAAGGATTGCAGTATCCTCTTTTAATTCGATACTTAACTTATCATTCTTCCATATTGGAAGATCTTTTAGATACAATCCTGTTCCACTCTTAACTACTGATAAGTCGATTTCAACTTCCTCAACTATATCTTGCGGCAATGATCGATACGGAATTTCGGTTAGTAATTGATTAACCATTGTCTGAACCAAATCTTTATTTCTCAGAATAATTCTTGCAAAACTGTTCACATATTCATCTTCATTTAGTAACTGAAAAGTAATGTTCTCTAATTGATTGTTTAGTGACATAATGTCAATTTCTTTAACAATCACATGATAATTGTCACCATCACTCGATTTCAAAGAAACTGCTCCGCCTTTTCCCTTATCTCTTAATAATTTTCTAGCATCACCATCCAAAACTTGAATGTGTATTGTTTCTTTCTTTTTTCCATCTAAAATATTACATGGTACCATTCCATTTTTTCTTATTTTCTTTGCTTTTACACTCAAATCTCTCTTTTCAAAATTTAATTCATACATGGCAATATCTCCTTATTGACTATAATCGAAAGTTTTATGGTTTCCATTATGAAAAACTCAAACACTCATTTTAATCACCTCCTTAGTTTAGATTTGTCATCTTTACATTACATTCCTATCATTAAAATATTCTTCGAATGTAATAAGCTTTGTTCTCGACTCTTCCTTCTCAATAACAACAAATAACCTACTTAAAATCGCCTCGACAACAGCGGTAGATACATATTTCATCTTTCTAGTTCCCCAACTTATCTTTCGCTTATCCTCTGGGAATACGCTCCAAAAATAAATAGATTCTCCCTCGGTTAACATAATTCTATACTTTTCTTCTGTAGGAATGATACCGTTAACACAATGCTGTCCAATAAAATCATCTGTTGTCATGCAAATTCCAACAATCTTTCTTTCACTTTCCTTCTTCTCTTTTTCCTTCATAGTCAAAATGCATGCAGAATTCATGTCTATTTTTAGTGGAATCATTGTATTCGAGTTTCTTATCCTTTCGCGACCTGTGCTTAATTCACCCACAGAAAGGAAGTGGCTCAATTCCTCTTTCCTAATATCAAACACCCCATGTGCGCCTTTTGTTACGATTCGATGAAGTAATTGATTCTTTTCTTGCTCTTCTTGCTGTCTTACTTCATTAAGCTGTTCCAATTCCCTTTTAATAAAGTTCTCTGTCTTTTTGTCCATAACTTTAATAAATTTTTCAAATGATGATGGATATAAAAAACTTTTTACACAATTACCAAAATTGATTTCTACCTTTTCCTTATTTTGATTCACGATGATACCATCGCCAAATGTTACATGTTTGATACTCTTTCCAATAATATTCATTGTATTTCCCCCTTTCTTATAGAAAAACGAAGGACCTCCATACCATGCTAACGCATGAAATAAAAGCCCTTCGTTTATAGACGGTTCTTTTTTTTTTAATTAGTAATAGTATAACAGAATTTTAATAAAAGTCAAATTTTACTATTGTAGGATTTTTATAGAGTATAACTCTTATACTGGAATACTATCTCTTACACACAATGCTCCATATCCCACCTGTGGATTCGGATACTCTTGAAAACCAGGTAGCTGCCTAGCACCATTAATCAAATATGCCTTCATCTTCTCACCATACAGATAAGGATCGTTATTTTCTACGATTCCCCATTGCATTAAAAGAGCTGCTGCTCCTGTTACAAATGGTGTTGCCATGGAGGTGCCTGTTCGTGTAGTATAGCCTCCACCTGGTGATGCGGCTAATATATTCACACCAGGTGCAACTAAATCCGGTTTTATTAACATATCTCCTCGAGTGAATCCACGACCTGAGAATGGTGCATAGCTATCTGTTGTTGAGTCATAAGCTCCAACCGAAATCACATTTCTTGCTGTAGAGGGGATTGTTAATGTTGTCTCTGGAACAGGTCTTAAAAATCCTGTTTGAGTTCCGAGAGAGGCCGATGATGGCAACCATAAGTTGTAATTTCCATCGACAATTTTATTCGGTGTTAACTCAAACTTCCAGATTCCTGAGGATAAGAACTGCTCCTGTGGTATGAATTCAAAGTATATTTCTTGCGCACGATTTACCGGTTGAGGTTCTCCAAAATAAAGCAAAACACGTGTTTGCCTCAAATTAAACTGCTGGCTTCCCAGTACTTGTGGTATTGGACCAACACGATCTCCACTTGGATGAATGAGACTAACCTCAAAATCATCATAATAGTTTTTCCATATTTGAACGTTTAGACCTGTAACCCCTTCTCCTACTGCCATCTCGATTACCTGACTTACTCGTTCCTCTAAGATCCCACTTGTATGGGTTCTCGAAGCTCCTTCATTCCCTGTACCGACGATAATGTTATTTTTCCATACAGACGAGGCATCATTAATAAAATCCTCAACAATTGTTCGTCCATCATGTGACCCATAATTATTTCCAAAGCTTAAATTAACCGCAATAGGCCGATCTAGTTGGAGTGCTGTTTTAATAACAAAGTCTACACCCGTCATTAGCTGTGTAGTAGAAGGAAAAGAATTACTAATTGGTCGTCCGAGTTTAACAATTAGTAATTCACTTTCCGTTGCAATTCCTTTGGTTCGGCCATTGGATGCTCTTCCATTTCCCGCTGCGATTCCTGCAACATGGGTACCGTGACCCGTTCCATCTATACTTGGTACAATCGACATACGAGCTTGCATTGAGGTTTGTATCAATGCTTGATTAATTCTTTCTTGAGTAAATAGGGTTCCTTCAACATAACCAGAAGGTGGCCCTAAATCACCAGTTGGTGCCAATGACTGATCCCAAATTGCTAGTATCCTCGTAGTACCATCCTCATTGCGAAAGTCAGGGTGAGAATAATCAATCCCTGTGTCGATAACTGCAACAATAACTCCTTTTCCACTTAAAGAAAACGGTGGTGCTTCCACAGCTGTTACACATGACTGTCTTCTCGCTTCTGCTAACTCAAAAGATAATCTTCTTGGTTTTTCAATAAATTCTATTTCTGAATATGTTGCTAGACGGTCTATTTTATCTTGCTCAATTGTGATCACTGCATAATTCGCTAATAATTCAACATAGGAAAATCCAACTTCTGATGCTACTCTCTTCAAACCTGTATTATATCTTACAATCAATTCCCATAAGTTTGTTTGCGCATTGAATCCAAAATTTAAATCCAATGATTTACTCCGATCCTCCGCATTTGTATTCAACGCTAAGTTAAGAGGATTCTCTATTTTTTGACTATTCATATCAAACACCAAGAAGTATTTAGTTATTTCAATATATGTCGATGACCTCAGATATAAACCATAAGGTAAAGTACATTTTATGAACTTAAAATTACTAATTTGTTATGTTATGTTGAATTATGTTATCTGAAATGTTAAACTCTAATCAGATATAGGTTTACCTAGAAAAAGCTTGTAAAGGAGAGCTAATTATGGAAACAAGAGTAGCGGTGATTGGAATCATTGTAAAAAGTGAAGGTTCCACAGAAAAACTGAATAAAATATTACATGAATACGGTAGCTATATCATCGGAAGAATGGGGATTCCCTACAAAGAAAAAGGAATTAATATTATCAGTATTGCCGTTGATGCTCCACAAGATGTAATCAGTGCTCTTTCTGGAAAGATTGGAAAGTTAGATGGGATCAGTACAAAGACTGCTTATTCTGATGTTATAACTAAAAAGAAGCAGGAAGAACAATAAACACTTCAAAGGAAGAGAAATATGAAATGGGGTTGTTGCACTAGCTGGATATTGTATGAAAGAATGAAGGGTGATGGTATCTTTCGGAGTGCCTTACAAGTCCCCACACGTACTTTGTGGGGCTTGTTTCCATCGCGCGCCGTAGAAAATATACCATCACCCTTCATTCTTTATTCATACTGCCCTTAGTGCGACAATCCCCATTTTTTAGAATTTACGGAACCGGTCATAACGTTCTGTAACAACTTCTTCACCTTTACCGCGATATCTTTGTAGAAAATCTAAAATACCTTTTTTTAGTTTTTCAGCTACCTCTTCCATGTTGCCAGCTGTAAGTACTAAGTCTTCTTTTATATCCTCAGAATCAGTGGATACTTTCTCTGAACCTTCTATATCAGTTTTCTTAATCTCTGAAGCTAAAAACTCATTACCTGCAAAGTTTTCTTCAATCTCCATCCCTTGTTCTGGTATCACTTGATCTATCATATCAAGCTGTAACAAATCAGCCGCTGTAATTTTCATTATATCAGCAGCTTCATCGGCACGCTTGCTATCCTTCCAAAGAATTGATGCGAAACCTTCTGGTGATAGTATCGAATAGGTAGAGTTCTCTAACATCCACACTTCATTAGCAACTCCAAGTGCCAATGCACCACCACTTCCGCCTTCTCCAATCACAATTGAGAGGATAGGAACCTTTAACGAAGACATTTCATAAAGATTACGTGCAATTGCTTCACCCTGTCCACGCATCTCTGCCTCAATTCCACAAAAGGCTCCTGGCGTATCGATTAAGCAAATAATAGGACGCTTAAATTTCTCTGCTTGCTTCATTAAACGTAATGCTTTACGATATCCTTCCGGATATGGCATTCCAAAATTTCGCTTCACATTCTGTTTGATATTACGTCCCTTTTGTTGCCCAATAACGGTTACAGAGATACCATCAATGGTAGCAATGCCACCAACGATTGCACCATCATCGCGACATAACCGATCACCATGTAATTCTAGAAAACGATCAAAGATATGACCGATATAGTCGATGCTTGTAGGACGTTCATTATTACGTGCGATTTTAACACGTTCCCAAGCAGTCTTTGTATACTTCATGTCGCCACCTCCACTAAAACTCGTCACTATCCTCAACATCCTCTGCATTCAGTTCATTTTTAATACTTAACTCTTCTACTGAATTAAGCTCATTATCTTGAAACATTTGATCCATTCCATTTGGCTTGCTTGTTTTAATCAAAAAAGATAATATTGATTTTAACCTACTCCGTTTAACAATCTTATCAACAAAACCATGCTCAACCAAAAATTCTGCTCTCTGGAAACCTTCCGGTAGTTTTTGCCCTATCGTCTGTTCTATTACTCTTGGTCCTGCGAACCCGATTAACGCACCAGGTTCCGCTAGAATTACATCACCAAGCATTGCAAAACTTGCCATAACACCACCAGTCGTTGGATCTGTTAATACTGAGATATAGATCAGTCCCGCATCCGAATGACGCCTTAATGCTGCACTTGTCTTAGCCATTTGCATTAGTGAGACAATACCCTCTTGCATACGTGCACCACCCGAGCAACAAAAAATAACAAGCGGTAATTTCTCTTGTGTCGCATGTTCAATCAATCGAGTTAGTTTTTCTCCAACTACTTCACCCATGCTACCCATTAAGAACGTAGAAGCCATAACACCAATTGCAACAGCTTCATTATTAATTTTTCCTACACCGGTTATTACGGCTTCATCTAAATCCGTTAACGCTTTCAAATGTTCTAATTTTGCTTCATATCCTGGAAAATGTAATGGATCACTAATTGGCAAATCCATATTCATTTCAACAAAGCTATTTTTATCAAGTACCATGCTTAAGCGATTTCTTGGTGCAATTCGAAAATAATTATTACAGCTAGGGCATATATAATAATTTGCGATAATATCCTCTGTATAAATGATTTCGCCACATTTTTCACACTTTTGAAATAATCCATCCGGAACTTGTGGTTCGTTCATAATCTCTTTTACTTTTTCATTACGCTTGATATCCTTGATCGCATTACTACCTGACTTTTTAAACATGCTCATCGTATCAAACCTTCCCGTCTTTTATTCCGACAACTACTTATTATTATTTAACACCTTCTGTACAAAATCTGTCGTAATTTTTCCATCAAGAAATTCTTCTTCATTTATTAAGTCTAAAAGGAAGTCTGTATTTGTATCGATACCATCAATAATAATTTCTCCAAGTGTACTTAACATCTTATGAATAGCTTCCTCTCTTGTGTCTGCGTGCACAATTACTTTAGCTACTAAAGAGTCATAACATGGTGGGAGCGTATATCCTTGATACAACATAGTATCAATTCTTACACCAAAACCTCCTGGAAAATGTAATGCTTCAATTTTACCAGGACACGGCATAAAATTGCGCCTAGGATTTTCAGCATTAATACGGCACTCAATAGCATGACCTTTAATAACTATATCTCTTTGTGATATGCTTAATGGTTCTCCAGCAGCAATTTTAATCTGTTCTTTAATTAAATCAATCCCAGTGACCATTTCTGTTATACCATGTTCCACCTGTATTCGTGTATTCATTTCAATGAAATAGAAATTTTGATTCTCATCAAGAATGAATTCAATTGTACCAGCATTCTTATAGTTTGCTGCTTTTGCGGCACGGACCGCAACTTGCCCCATCTCTTTTCTTAACTTATCAGAAATTGCACAACAAGGTGCCTCTTCAATCATTTTTTGATGTCTTCGCTGTATCGAACAGTCGCGCTCTCCAAGATGTATAACTTTACCGTAATGATCGGCTAGTATTTGAAATTCTATATGTCTTGCGCTTTCGATATATTTCTCAATGTACATAGAATTATCAGCAAATCCATGCTGTGCCTCTTGTTGGGCAGTTTGGAATAAACTAATAAACTCTTCGGTTGAACGAACGATTCTCATTCCTTTGCCACCACCACCTGCACTTGCCTTAATCATTACTGGATAACCCATCTCGTCAGCAATGGCTTTCGCTTGTAGTGCATCATAAACTGGTTCTTTTGTTCCTGGCACCACAGGTACATTAGCAGCTATCATTGTATTACGTGCTTCCGATTTATTTCCCATACGTTCAATCACTTCACTGTCAGGACCAATAAAAGCAATACTACACTTGGCGCATAATTCAGCAAACTTACTATTTTCTGAAAGAAATCCAAAGCCAGGATGAATTGCTTCTGCTCCTGAGGCTAGAGTCGCACTTAATATTCGTTCCATCTTCAAATAACTATCTTTTGATAATGCTGGTCCGATACACACCGCCTCATCTGCTAACTGGACATGTAAACAATCCTTATCTGCCGTGGAATAAACTGCAACTGTCTCAATCCCCATCTCACGACAGGCACGGATCGTTCTTACAGCGATTTCGCCACGGTTTGCTATTAATATTTTCTTAAACATATGCACTCTCCTAAGAAACAACGAATGTTATTTCACCCTCCGCATAAATCTTATTCTCATCATAAGCTTTAGCGGCTGCTACTCCAACCGGACCCTTACTTTTAATAACTTCCACTTCTAAAGTCAATACATCTCCTGGAAGTACTTTATTACGGAACCTTGCTTTACTAATCCCACCAAAATAAGCATTTTTTCCCTTGTTTTCTTCTTGGGATAATATAATAACCGAACCAACCTGAGCCAATGCTTCAATTACTAGTACTCCAGGCATTACCGGTTCATTCGGAAAATGTCCTTTAAAATAGGCTTCATTATAACTTACACATTTTCTACCAACACCTCTTACTCCAGGTACTAATTCTAAGATGCGATCTACCAACAAAAATGGACTGCGATGTGGGATAATTTCCATGATTTCTTTACTGGTTAATATCATAATCGTTTATACTCCTTAATTAAGGTCGAATACGTACAAGAACTTGCTCGTAGCCAATCATTTCACGATTTCCTACTAAAATTTCCTCAACAACTCCACTGTATGGTGATTCAATCTCATTCATTAATTTCATAGCCTCTATAATGCCAATTACCTGTCCTTTTTTAATTACATCTCCAACACGAATAAAAGGTTGGGCATCCTCACTGGCAGAACTATAAAAGGTTCCAACCATTGGAGAAGTAATGTAATTATAAGTTATGGCTTCTTCCTTATCATTAATTTCTGTCTTTTGTACTGATTGTTCTGTTATCATATCTGTCGCTGAAACAGTTACAGTGTCACGGTTAACTTGAAACGCTAATCTTGTATCACCCTCCTGATATTCAAAAGCAGTTAACTTAGAATCTGACACCTTTTCAATCAAAGTAATTATGTCCTTGATATCCATTGTAAATCCTCCTATTGCTCAAACTTCTTAACTAATAATGTTGCATTATGACCACCAAAACCAAGTGAATTACTTAATACAACATTCACCTTCTTATCTGTTCTCGCAACCTTGGTATAATCTAAATCACACTCCTCGTCTGGTGTCTCATACCCAACTGTTGCATGAATAAAATCTTCCATAACCGATTTAACACATACAATAAATTCCACACCACCAGCTGCTCCAAGTAAATGACCAATCATAGATTTCGTTGAATTTATACTAACCTTATAAGCATGTTCCCCAAGCGCTTCTTTAATTGCAAGCGTCTCAAATAAATCATTATGATGTGTACTTGTTCCATGTGTATTGATATAATCAACATCCTTTGGTTCTAAGCCTGCTTCTTTAATTGCAAGTAGCATGGCACGTTTTGGACCATCTCCATCTTCTGCTGGAGAAGTGATATGATAGGCATCACATGTTGCTCCATATCCAGCGATTTCTGCTAGGATTTTAGCTCCACGAGCTACTGCGTGATCATATGATTCAAGAATAACAATTCCTGCACCCTCTCCCATAACAAAACCATTGCGATTTTTATCAAATGGAATAGATGCCTTTAATGGATCTTCTTCTGTTGACAACGCTGTCAAGGCATTAAAACCAGCAATGCCAAGTCTTGTAATACAAGATTCCGTACCACCACAAACCATAATATCAGCATCATTGCATTGAATGCAACGATATGCTTCACCAATCGAGTTAGTTCCTGATGCACAGGCTGTTACGACATCGATGCATTTTCCATGCAAACCATACGTAATTGCAACATTACCAGCAGCCATATTGCTAATCATCAAAGGGACAAGCAAAGGATTCGTTCTTTTAGGCCCTTTATCCAGTAGCTTCTCAAACTCTTTCTCGATAATTTGCAAGCTTCCAATTCCAGAACCAATAGACACACCAATTCTTGTAGAATCTTCTTTTAAAAGATCAAGTCCACTCTCCTTAATTGCTTCACCAGCCGCAGCAACAGCAAACTGACTAAATGGTTCCATACGTCTTGCTGCTTTTATATCCATATAATCTGCCGCATTAAAATCCTTAACTTGCGCTGCTAACTTTACTTTATATTCTGTGGTATCAAAGTAAGTGATTGGTCCAATCCCTACTTTACCTTGCTTTACACTTGCCCAAAATTCCTCCACACTATTACCAATTGGAGTGATCGCACCCATTCCAGTTACTACAACTCTTCTCATCCTAGCCCTCCATTCAAACAAATTTACATTCCCATTCCGCCATCTACTTGCAATACCTGACCTGTAATATATGCTGCTTTCTCGGAGGCAAGAAATGCGACTGCCTCTGCTATATCTCTTGTTACTCCTAATTTTTTAAGTGGCACCTGAGAGATCACCATTTCTTTAACTTTATCTGGTAAAACATCAGTCATATCTGTTTGAATAAATCCAGGTGCAATCGCATTGACTGTAATCTGACGAGAACCCAATTCTTTTGCAAGTGACTTCGTCATTCCAATAATACCTGCCTTTGCTGCACAATAATTCGCCTGGCCTGCATTTCCTATCAATCCAAGAACCGATGATATATTGATGATACGACCACTTTTCTGTTTCAACATGAGTTTACTCGCATGTTTGCAACAATGAAAAGCGCCGATAAGATTTGTATTAATCACTGAAGTAAATTCTTCCTCTGACATCTTTATGATAAGATTATCCCTAGTGATACCTGCGTTGTTTACTAAGATATCAATTCTGCCGAATTCATTCATAACATCAGAAAACATTGCTTCAACTTCTTTTGTAGAAGCTACATTTGCTTTATATGCAATAGCCGTCCCGCCGTTTTCTTTAATCTCATTGACCACTTCTTCTGCTTTTTCTTTTGAACCACAATAGTTCACAATAACCTTAGCACCATATTCTGCTAGAATTTTTGCTACTTCACTTCCTATACCACGACTTGCTCCTGTAACAATAGCGACTTTATCCTTTAACATTCTAATCTCCCTTCGACAAATCCTTTAATTTTTCCAAATCTTCGACTTTATCAATATTTATCACTACTTTTGTTTTATCAATCTTTTTAACAAAAGAAGATAATGTCTTTCCTGGACCTATCTCTACAAAAACTTCTACTCCATCTAAAATCATTGCTTCAACGCTCTGCTGCCATCTTACCGAAGAGGAAACTTGGTTGCATAATAAATCGATTATTTCAGCCTCATTTGTAACATATTGTGCTGTAACATTTGCCACATATGGTATTTGTGGTGTATGAATCGTAACAGTTTGTAGCTCTTCTTTTAATTTCTCTCCTGCCTTTGTAAGCATCTTTGAATGAAATGGCCCACTTACATTTAACGGAATCACTTTTTTTGCACCTACTTCACTCAACCTTTTGGATGCTCTGTCTACTGCATCTACCTCACCAGATATTACAATTTGCCCTGGGCAGTTATAATTAGCAATTGAGACATCTCCTTTTGTATCTTCACAGATTTGTTCTACAACTGCATTCTCCATACCAAGCACTGCAGACATCGTACCTAACCCTACTGGTACTGCCTCCTGCATGAATACTCCACGTTTTCTTACTAGCCTTATTGCATCTTCTACAGATAAAACCTTGCTTTGAATTAAGGCTGCGTATTCTCCTAAACTAAGCCCAGCACATACATCTGGGTATATTCCCATTGTATTAATGTGCGCAAGCATTGCTGCAATTGTAGTAATCATAGCTACTTGTGTATATTCTGTTATATTAAGCTTATCATTTTCCTCAAAAATGATAGATTTCATATCAAGCCCCAATATGTCATTTGCCTTATCAAAGACTGCTTGACTTTCTTTGAATTGCTCGTAAAAATCTCTTCCCATCCCAATGTATTGGGTACCCTGTCCTGGAAAAACAAATGCAATTTTTCTCACGTTATCCTCCATAAAATAAAGGACGATTGACTCGTCCTATGCTTAGCCTCAATCGTATTACTATTCTTTATCACTTTTTTCTTGTTAACTAACTGTTTGCACTCTTTTGTCAATAAGTTTAGCAATACTTTTCTTCTTAATTAGAACAAATATCACACTAGTAGCCAACACAATCATAGCTGTGATTCCTGATACTATTGTAATTGCTGTGTGTACCTTCTTCTTAACGGAATCCACCTTCGTATCAATACGATTTCTAATACTCTCTCCCTCAATCGGATTTGCAATTACATTATCAATTAACTCACGCTGTTCATTGATTGTAGTCCTAAGGGAATCTGCTAACGCAAACTCCGTTCCTCTTCTCATTACTCTCTTACGTATCCATCGATGTTCTCTCTTCATTTGCTTTTGTTGAGACAAGTCATATTCCATGTACTGATTTTCAATTAGGGAAACGTTCAATCCACCCATCAAATCAACTAGCATTTGTTCCGTCATATAAATCTCCTCCTCTCTTATTGCATTAGATTAAACTCGTTCTTGACTCTTGTTCTTAGCCTAGAAAGCCTTGAATCCACAGCAGTTACTGACATGTTCATAGCTTTAGCAATAACTTTCGTGGATTGCAGATAAAAATACCTTCGTATCATTAATTCCCTATCTTTTTCAGGAAGATTAGTTATTACTTTATTTAATCGATTAATGTTCTCTTTTCGTAGTATTTGGTTTTCAATGTTCTGACTTGAATCAGCTAGATTAGACCCATAATTAGAAACGTCATCTGCATGAGTTTTCTCTTCATGTCGTCTCACATCTCGTAAACGGTTGATTGCTGTATTTCGTACAATTACTTTTAAATAGGTTGAAATAGACGCTTTCGTATAATCATATTTTTCTGCGTTTCGCCAGAACTTAAGATAAGTATCATTCACACATTCTTCAATATCTCTTGCGCGATTTCCCAATATCCCAGTAGCAATATAAACTAGCAGTTTTTCATACTTTTCTGCAATTATTGATAACCCAAGTTCATTCCTTTTCTGGACCAAAGACACAATTTCTTCATCCGTCAATTACACAGCCCCCTTCGAGTATGCACAATAATTAATACCCTTTTTAAATCTGTATCTTGCACATCTCATGATTTTTTTTAATTATCTTTCTTCCACGGTGAATCATAGTACTGTCCCGAGTTTGGTACTCTTGTTGGTAATGGTTCTGGTGTTGGTGTTGGCGTTGGTGTTGGTGTCGGTCGGCTGTTATATTTCATAACTGCCTCTTCCTCTGTGTATAAGGCACCTTTCGTGTACTTCATAGCACCATTCCATAGTAACCACTCCGTATAGTTTGAATCATATACTCCTTCAATTTGTTCACGAACTTCTCTAGGTCCATAAGGTATATAATGCTTCAGCCAGGAAGCAGTAAAATCCTGTAGCCATGGTCGAACAATTGCACAATGTTCACCCTCGTTAATTTGGTTAAGTGCTACATTCGATGAAGCAAGTGCTCCAACAATGAGTTCGTACGGTTCGGTATCAGGATAGTCAATTCCATAATAGCCATCTCCGTAGTGAGAAGGATAAATCATTGGGCAGATGTAGTCAAGGTATTTCGCCATTTCAACATAACTTTGACCGACAATTTTTGCATCCACTGCACTGCTAATTATCGCACCATATACATCTGCTGAAACAAAGATACCAAGCGGTTTTAACTTCTCACACGCATATTTAACAAACTCCGTAACTGTCTCAATCTTTGTTTTCGTCTCTGCCTCTTTACCAAAATCAACCTTAGCCATTCCACTATCGGTCGAAAAACGAATATAGTCAAAATTAACTTCATCAAAACCAATCGCTGCACACTCACTAGCTATTGATACTAAATAATCCCATACTTCATGCTTATATGGATTGACCCATGCTAACATGTCTTTATCTCGAAATATTGTACCATCCTTATTCCAAAGTGCTAGTTCGGGTTTTGCATCTGCTAAAACAGGATCTTTAAACGCAACTACACGGGCGATTAAATAAATATCTTTTTCTTTAAGTTTTTTGATCAGTGCTGGAAGCTCTTCAATATATTGGCGTGGTGCATTGATTTCCTTTACCTCTGGAATATCCATCATATAGGTTATATGACCATCATCATCTTTGATATCAATAACCATAGAGTTTAATTCAGTTTGATCTATTAGTTCAATCAACTCATCAATCGTACTATTTGCTTTTGATGCTGTCACATAAATTCCTTTTGCTTGTATTTGCTTCCTCGAATCTACAAACTCTGGCATAAAAACATCTTTCGTTTCTACTGGTTCAAGTATTTCCTCTGGTGTTGATTCTGTAACCCACATTCCATATGGCCCTGTGATTCCTGTAGCAGGCATCTCACTTATTCGAGCATTTGAGTTAGGATTTGAAAATAGTTCATTTTTCTGACTTTTTCTATCATGATAAAGCAGTAATATAGTTGCACCAGTTCCAATAACAGTTGCTAACAAAAGAATTAAGAATGCAACCGTCTTTTTGGATTTTCCTTCTTTGGATTCTTTCCTACCATAAAACTTTTTTTTCTTCATTTTCTTATAGTCAAGATAAAGCTCTTTCTTCTTCACTTTAATTCTCCATTCAATCCTTGAGTTGTCGCTGAATTTTACTTATCATTTCAATTAACTTAGGTTCAAAACTTTTCCCTGATTCATTCTCCAAGTGTTTAATTACACGCTCCCTACATAAAACATGTGAATCACCTGATTGTTTTTCTTTTACCATCCATTTATCGTATGCATCTACAATCGAAACAATTCTTGCTGCAACTGGTATTTCTTGTCCCTTTAATCCGTTGGGATAACCAGTTCCATCCCACTTTTCATGATGATAATAAGCTATATCAATTGCCATACGCAAAAATTCATTGTATTCATTATGTTCAAATGCTTCTAATAATGTCTGTGCTCCTAATTTTGAATGTTGCTTGTATATTTCCATTTCCTCATTGTTTAGGTTATCTTTATTCTGAATGATTTTATCTGGAATTGCAATCTTTCCAATGTCAAGTAGAGCAGCTGCAAGCTCTATTGTATCCACAAACTCATTGGTTACAATGCTTTCATAAGTCGAAGTCAGTAACAAGCATATTGCAAGTAGTTTACTATTTTTTGCAACATTTACTATATGATTCTTATGCATACTGTCTTTCGCTTCTGATATTCGAGCCATTGCATATATAAAATTTTTCTGTTCCTTAATTATCTTATTGACCTGCTCATTAACAAGCTTTTGCAACTTACGGTTATATAGCTCTAGCTCCTGTTGCATTTTATAAATTTTTAGATGTGTATTTACTCTTAAGGTGACTTCCTCTAATTCAAATGGTTTGCTGATAAAGTCAACTGCTCCAAGTTGGAATCCATGTATTTTATCTTTCGTTGAGTTTAAAGCAGAAATGAATATGATTGGTATATCCCGTGTCTTAGGATTCTTTTTTAGTATTTCACACCACTCAAATCCATCCATATCTGGCATTGAAATATCTAGTAAAATCAGCTGTGGTTCTAATACAAGTATTGCCTCCATTGCTTGTTTTACACTTGTTACTGGTCGGGCAGTATATCCAGCTTCACGAATCATATCAGCTAAGACAACAAGATTAGGAACAACATCATCCACGATTAATATATTGGCGTTTTGTATATTATTCTCCAGTAAGTCGAGCATCTTTCCCATGCCTTTCTACGAAATCATATTTTTGAGTGCCACTAACTGTTGTATCGATAACTCATAATTCTCTTTTCTTACCGCAAGAAGTAAACGTAATGCTTGTTTTCTCTCTTCAATCATAAATTCTGGAACTAATTTATGAATAAGGCTAGCAAAATTTTCTGCTTTTTCCCAAATCTCTAATTCCAAGCAGACAACTAACTTCTCTTCATATTCTGTAAAATTCTTTGGTTCAATAACTTCTTCTTTTGTAGTTGCGTTAGCTTCTGATAACTGTAACTGAATTGCTTTATGTTTTGTAACTTTACGTTCGATAATTGTAGGTGTATACTCTGATTGCTGCATTTTAGCACCAGATTTCTTTGGAAATCGTGCAGAAAATGAAAATGTACTTCCTTTTCCTTTTTCACTATCCACATAAATAAAACCTTTCATAAGCTCAACAAGTTTTTTACTAATCGATAATCCTAAACCTGTTCCTCCGTATTGTCTTGTAATGGATCCATCCCCTTGAGAGAAACTTAAGAATAATTTATCCATTTCCTCTTTAGCGATTCCAATCCCGCTATCAATTACCATAAAAAATAATTCCACTTCAAGATCATCTTCATATGTATTTACAACTTCAACTGCAATACGACCAGCAGAGGTGAATTTAACTGCATTGGAAATTAGATTGTTTAAAATCTGTCCTAACCTAAGTTCATCTCCGATAATTTTTTGTGGTACATCCTCACCAATTGAAACTTGAATTGTTAGTCCCTTCTGGTTCAATGTTGCCATATGTACTGAGATTGTATTCTTCATAAACTGTTGAAAATCGAATTCTATATTATCAAGTTCTAATTTTCCAGCATTAACTTTCGTAAAATCTAAAATCTCATTAATTAAGTTTGACATGGTATCACAACAACGATGAATGATTTTTACATTCTCGATTTGCTTCGGGGATAAATCTGAATCCATTAGTAACTCTGTAAGTCCCTTTATACCATTTACTGGAGTTCGAAGTTCATGGGTAACGTTTGCAACAAACATATTCTTTATACTCTTTGCATCTTCAAGCTCCTGCCAAAAGATTCGTTCCCTCTTCTTTACTCCTTTTAATTCTGTAATATTCGACGCTGTTATTATTCCAAATCTCTCACCCTGTATTAACTCCCATTGAAATCTTACATAGACTGGATAACAAGTCTGATTTTTTCGGTAAGCAAAAGTCTCTCGCTCCTTACCACCTGATTTATCTAATAATGTAATTTGATGATTACAAACACCAAGTAGTTTTGGGAATATATCTAGTATATTACGATTTTCAAGATCTTCTTTGGAACCATTTTCTTGATTTGCCGCCTCATTAAAATAGATAATCATTCCATCCGTTTTAAATACATATATCTCATCTGTACATATGTTCACTATATTTTCCAAAAGCTTTTTACTAACTTGTAAGCTATCATTCATTAATTTACCTCAATCATAATATAAACTAAAAGTTTTATCTTAATTTGTCTATATCTAGTAATATAATTCACTCAACTAAGTTTGTCAATTCTAGGATTTTTGGTTGACTTTTTGCCATTATTTGTTATAATACTAATGATTATTGAACTGACAATTAACTATGTTTTAAATATTATTGGGGAGAAAAATAAAACGTTATTTGTATAAGGGAGTATAGGTGGGAGGTTCCAATGGATTTTAATGTACGTCTTAAGCAATTACGCCAGAAGCATAAATTAACGCAAAGCGAACTTGCAGATATTCTTGGTCTAAAACCAACAGCAGTTTCAAATTATGAATCACGTAGAAATGAACCATCTTTTGACAAGTTAATCGCATTATCTAAGTATTTTGATGTATCCTGCGATTATTTATTAGGTATTTCTGATGCTTACTTACCAGTAGGTGGTGAAGTTCTGGACAAAGATATTGTTGATTTTTTTAGTGTGTACCAGCAATTAAATACTGATAGTGTTAAGGAATTACAAGATTATACTGCTTATTTAATGTACAAGCAACAATTAGCGAGATAAATTTTGTTAAAATAAAAAGTACGCATACGCGTACTTTTATTTTTAGTTAATTTCCTCAACTCTTACATTAGTAATATAAACAGTAGAAGTTGAACCCTTATGTCCAAGATTAAATTCTAATCTACCATTTGGATCATTCTTATTATTCATCTCAAACTCATAAGTATAAGTTTGTGGTGTCGTTGAAAGGGTCAAAGTTGTATCCTGAAGATAACGAACCCAACCAGCGGTAGGTGCTGATACACAAACAATGATATCTCTTGACTCATCCGCATATGCATCAAAACTTACTTTATACTTTTTACCTTTGATACAAGGTATCTCTGGTTGAACTAACTGAACAGAATAATCAACAGTACCTTCATTTTCAGTAGTGATGATTATCTTATTATCTTCTATCTTGGCTGCTCCTACTCCACCTTCAAATAATAAGAAGGTCCAGTTAACTTCATCTGCAAGATCCTCAGCCTCGGAAAAATCGCCATTATAGATATAATTTCCGTCTTCTAGTGGTTCACGATAATTAACATCTGGTTTTTTTACATTTGTATCATATTCTGGTTTCTGATAAACTCTAACGTAATCAATTTCAAACTCAGCCTTACTAAAGTCTGTAGTTTCATCTGGATTTCCTGGCCAATTACCACCAACAGCAAGATTCATTTGTACGAAAAACGGCTGATTAAATGGTGCTGGATATGGTTTTTCATCATCTCCATTAGCAGTAAACCAATCATTTACAGTCTTATATAAGTTACCATCGATATAGAACCTCATCTCACCTGGTTCCCATTCTACAGAAAATTCATGGAAATCACTTGCGAATGTACCATTTTCTAAAACATAAGTTCCTTGTTGCTCAGCATGAGGTTCTCCATAATGGATTGTTCCATATGCGGTATCTACTTGGCTTCCCAGAACTTCCATAATATCGATTTCACCACATTTAGGCCACTGTCCATAAAAGCTTTCATCTTTTGGCATCATCCAAACTGCTGGCCAAAGTCCTTTACCTTCAGGAACCTTAACACTTGCTACAACTTTTCCATACATAAAATCAGCTTTATTCTGAGAGTTAACCTTACCGGAAGTATAGCTGTCAACACCATTTGCATCTGTCGTCTTAATTGCTTTCAAGATTAATTTTCCGTCTCTTACAAATACATTATCAGACGAGCCAGTATAAGCCTGTAATTCATTGTTTGTCCAACCTGGATCACGTAACTCTTGATTCCAAATACTGGTATCTAGACTGTCACCATTAAACTCATCATTCCAAAGAAGTGAATAGCCCTCATACTGTGGAATTTCTTCATTTACTGGTGCTTTGGTTTCCGTTGTCTTGTCACTATCAGGTGTGCTTGTGATTGTTTCTTGTACAGGTGCTTCCTGAGTTACTTCTGGTGAATCTGTTTTCTCTGTCTTTTTGTCTCCACATCCAGTAAAGGAAGAGAGAGATAACACAATTCCTAAAAATAGACATAGTGTTTTTTTCTTAGTCATAATTAGTTTCTCCTTTCGTATGTTGTTCATTCGTGTACATTACAGCATTTTTAACTATTACTGCTTTTCTCTTAGAGTAATTCAATTAATTCATTCTGTATGGATGAATAGTGTTCGTCCGCTAATCCAAAATCTTTTCCTTTATAAGTCCATGCTGCTCTTGCTATACCCAATTTCTTAAACACATAATTCATATCAGTATACCAGTTTAAAGTAGACGTTAGAGAAGCTTGATCAATGACTCCATACTCTCCACAATAAATAGCCACATTTCTTTCATTGGCAGTGTTAACAGCTTCTAAGAACGCTTCTTCTATAAATGTCTTATCAATCTTTGTGGTATTCACTTTATTATAGAGATCTAAATGTTCCTCTGGGAGATATTGTTTTGATTCCTGATAATACGTAGCAGTATCATTTGGATATTCTATATGAAAATCAGGTTTCATCTTATCAACCCAGTAAGCTGTTTGATGCGTGAAAATCAACGGCTCATAAAAATGAAAGGTATACACTACATTCTCATCATATGGGTGATCCAGTTTGCTTACAAAGTATACACTATTATTTCGCACCCCACCAACTAAAACCTTAATGGAAGGTGCATTTTTTCTAATGACTGACATTGTCTGTTTAATTATGCTATTCCAAAGGTCAATAACATCCTCTTCCACTACCTCATTTAAAAGTTCAAAACATAATCTGTTACTATATTGTCCATAACGTTTCGAAATCTCATCCCACAAGGAAATGAATTTTTCTTGCAGTTCTAAACTATGAAAAAAATCATTTTCCTTTTCATCGAAGGAATAACCTGCTGTTTTATGTAAATCTAGTATCATATTTAGGTTGTATTTCTCGCACCACGCAAGACAACGATTGATATATTGGAAACCTTCCTCGATAAAACTATCATCCATCGAACGAACTAGTTCATAATCGATTGGTACACGAACATGATCTAAACCCCAGCTTGCGATTTTTTTGATATCATCTTCTGTAATAAATGTTTCATAATGTTGTATCTGATGCTCACATTGAGATAGCCATCCTCCTAGATTAATCCCTCTTTCATAGCCAATAAACTTCTTCATTCTTTCACCTCATCTATTTCTATAAATTTATAGTATCATTTTCGCTAAAGGTAGTATATCAATTTAATTGCTTTTTTGTTAATTTGATGGTATTATTTTGGTAACACTTAAACTTCGAGGTGAACTGATGGATACAGACAAAGAACTAAGTTACAGAGAATTCGTTATGCGTGAAAACAGTGCATTCCATGCACCATTAAATTCAGAATTTGTGTATTATAATGCAGTTAAAAATGGAGAAATTGAAACCGTTACTAAACTTTGTAAAAATGAGTTCGCGAGCAAAGTGGGATTTGGGAAACTATCGAACAATCCTCTTCAAAATATGAAGTATCATTTTGTTGTCACTACTGCATTAATTGCAAGATACTGCATCGAAGGTGGAATGGAGCATGAGACTGCATATAATCTTAGTGATTATTATATCCAAAAAGTGGACAAATGCACTCTAGTATCTCAGATTTCAAAACTTCATGTCCAGCTATCCTTAGATTATACGCAACGTATGAATAAATTAAGAAAAGATCATATTATTTCAAAACATATTGTAAAATGTATTGATTACATCTACAACAATTTACATACAAGGATACGAGTATCCGATCTTACTCAGTATGTTGGGTTGAATCAAAGTTATCTTTCCAAACTGTTTAAAAAAGAGTTAGGAGTTTCGATAACTGATTATATACAACAAAGGAAAATAGAAACCGCAAAAAATATGTTACAATATTCCAGTTATCTACCTTCTCAGATTTCAACCATCCTAAGTTTTCCGAACCAGAGTTATTTTATTAATGTATTCAAGAAAAAAGTGGGGATGTCCCCAAAGCACTATCAGGATATTTGTTTTCGCAAAACTAGTATCTTAATAGACAAAGAAAGAGTACCATATCAACCTTAATCGTTGATGTGATACTCTTTAAAACTCACATATTAGCTATTTACTCCACAGCATTTCTTATATTTCTTACCACTTCCACATGGACATGGATCATTTCTACCAATCTTCTTTGGCTTAACAATTGTGCCAGACTTCTTCTGTTCAAGATAAAGTTCTTTTCTTCTTGCTTCTGTTAAGATATCGTTCCATTGAGGTAAATTATATAGCCAGTCTGCACTTGCTTCAACCATATTATAATATAGCTTTTCGTTATCAAAATTTAAGGATACTACAGTTTCAGCTGTCATTTCTTCAATTGGATTTGGTGTAACTAAACTTTCATTAATACCATCTAAGAAACCTACCATAATCTGTAGAGTAGTATTATACTTCTTGGCAAGTTCTTCTACCGTTCCGGTTACAACTTCTTCTGGATTTGCAAGTAACTGTTCGTAAATACCTTTTTCGATTGCAAAGTAATTACCCCAGAAAATTTGTCCGGTTTTTTGATCCATATCCTCAGCGTAAGCTACATCTCTCCACTCTTGTAATAAACTCATGTTATTTCATCCTCTCAAATCTTGTTTTATTCGTAATTATTGCGTGTATAAAATTCTTTTATACGTCAATAATATGATTAGTCTAATAATTCATTTGTTTTCAGGTAACTAACAGCCTACCTGATAGCAAATCGCAAGCTCTTATCCCATAAGTATACTTGCTAAGAAAAATTAGATCAACGTATGCTCTTTCAATAGTTGGATTCCCCCTCCAATGAAAAGCAACCCTACAAAAGAAGAATTAAATACTTATCCTCCCCTTTTTAATGCAGCTCTCATGACAGGATGTCATGGGAGTTGTGTTTTTTCCTTGTAAATCAAGACTTTCATCGCTTCTTATCTATAATACAGGAAGTATTTTAACATAAATATAATTTGTACGCAACTTATTATTCAGTTTCATCCTACATTCCATAAATGAGGTGACTAGCATTATATGGTTCGGCTTATTAACGAGTGTAATAATATGTGGAACCCCAAAAGATCATTAGCATCCCCTTTGTAGTAAAACCCCCATGACAATAGCGTCATGGGGGTGCTTGTGGTTGGAAAGCCCCTATTAGATCAAATTTGACTTAACCAACAGCTTTCTGATCATAACTGCCGCCTCTGCTCTGGTGAATTTGTCCTTCGGAGTTATTTTCTGATTACTCTTAATAATTCCTGCTTTGATACATACTGCCATGCTGTTATCTGCCCATTCATGAGCTTTTCCTGACTTATCTAATGCTGCCAGCAGCTTCTCGGCTTCACCCTTCTTGAATTTCACCTTCAGTTCCGTGATTTTCATTGCATTTGCCAGCATTGTCGCAGCTTCTTCTGCTGTGATTTTATCATTTGGTCTAAACTTTGCTTTTGCAGTTCCTGAGATGATACCATATTCATTAGCTGCTTCGATATACTTACTATACCAATCCTTAATCTTCACATCCTTATATAGCGTATCCTCTGTTCCCGGTTCCAGTCCTAAGCTTGTCACCAGCATTGCAACAAATTCTGCTCTTGTTATATTACTATCCGGTCTGAATGAGTTGTTCTTTGCCCCGCTGATTACCATTCTGGAGCCCAAATCATTGATTACTTTTCCGGTAGAGTTATTTTTAACATCCTTATAGGTGATTGGATTCCTGATGAGTGCATAGGTGCTATTTGTTAAGCTATTAATTCTTGCATAATATCTTCCCTCAATAACCTCTATCTTAGTTGGTACATGACGCACGGTTCCATTTGCATCTACAACTACTCCTGTGGTTATCTTGGTAGCATTGATACTCTCGGGTATAGCCACAGTTCTTTCTACATAGTTACTGAATTTACTTACATCAACTGTCTCCTTACCATAAGTACAGCTTACACCAAAGTCCACCGGCGTTGTAAATATTGTAAATTTGTTATTCTTTGCAACCTGCTCTACCCTCGCTTTTGTCTCAGCTGAGGTTTTAGCAATTTTAACCTTTACTATGATATCTGAAAGCTCTAAGTCTTTTCCCAGCTGCTTGGATATATTCTCGATATCAATCTGCGCTGCCGGGAGTGTGTAGGTGGCAGCATCCGTCTTTACCTCAATGACAGCAGCTTTCTGCTTCATGTTCTTAACCGTCTGCCCATTCAGTTCAGCTATAAGTGCATCCGAAGATGTATTATTAATAGGTATTGTAATTACTGCATGCTTTCCTTCTGTTGTAAGCTTTTCCTCTATCAGCTTCTCATCCAGTGATACGGTCGTAATCGTTTTTCCATCCACTATGGTTTCTACTTTTGTGCCTGCATTTACAGCAATATCGTTTATGCGGATTTCTACAATTTTATCTAAATCCTTCTTGCTATTGTCTACAGCTCCACTGCCACTGTTTCCACTACCACCACCGCCGCCATTACTTGGAGGTGCCACATATGCCGGTATACTGATCTTAAAGGTATCCACGCTGACGTTATCCGCTGCATCCTTTACTACTACATAGATCTCTTTATCTCCTGCGCTCAGTGTTGAAAGTGAAATTGTGTTTTCTGCTGCAGCGCAATTCACTCCTGCACCACTGGTATCTATACTTGGTTTGGCTGCACCACTTGCAACCACCATGTAATAATACTTTCCTTCTTCATTGGATGTAAACTTAACCGTTGCACTGGTATCTGAGGTACGAGATACCGCTCCCGCAGTCAGTGTCGGAGCAGTTTGGTCCACCGTATAGGTTTGACCTCCTGTAAAACCACCTGTTATAGCGTTCCCTAGGCTGTCTACAATTCCGGTTCCTGAAGCGTTTAAATCCAGTCTTATGGTACCTTCACCTGTAACACTGTTTACTGTCACATCTATAGCTGCACTTACAATATCTATTGATGCTATGCTTGCGTCTGCCGTTCCGGTCTTGTCTAATGTAAAATCACTGATGCCTACTCCAGTGACGATCTCGCTGAAGGTTACTCTATAGGTTAGACTACCACTGCTTGCGCTAGTGACGGCTGCTAACGGGTTCTGGCGTGTAATGGAGGTTACCGTAGGAGCTATTCTGTCAATCGTATAGGTCTCACCTCCTGTGAAGCCCCCACAGTAGTTCCCTACAGCATCTCTGATGGTTCCTGAAGCCTTCAAATCCAGTCTTATGGTACCTTCACCTGTAACACTGTTTACTGTCACATCTATAGCTGATCCACTTACAATATCTATTGATGCTATGCTTGCGTCTGCCGTTCCGGTCTTGTCTAATGTAAAATCACTGATGTCCACTCCAGTGACGATCTCGCTGAAGGTTACTCTATAGGTTAGACTACCACTGCTTGCGCTGGTGACGGCTACTGACGGGTTCTGGCGTATAATGGATGTCACCGTAGGAGCTACTTGGTCCACCTTATAAAGCTGACCTGCTGTGTATCCACCTGTGATAGCATTATTTGCCATGTCTGTGATCCCGGTCCCTGAATCCCTCACATCCAGCCTTATGTCACCTTTGCCTGTAATTGAATTCACTGTAACATCAATAGCACTGCCACTTGAAGAGGATACCGACGCTATGCTACCTGTCGCATCTCCGGTTGTCGTTAATGCAAAATCATTG
>JAEYPP010000082.1 GCA_023410575.1 Bacillota bacterium
AATCTAATCATGGAAGTTAATCTTTCACATTTATGATATTCTATACTAGTGATGCTGGTATATAGGAGGATACCATTATGGCAACTAATAAGCACTTAACTTTATCAGAGCGAATACTTATTGAGAAACTTCTTACTAACCACTCTCCCTTTAAATACATCGGTAGAGAACTTAATCGTGATTGCACAACAATCTCAAAAGAGGTGAAATCTCACCTTCTTTTTAAAAAGGTAGGGTGTTTAGGGAATTCTTTTAATAACTGTTATCATCGTTCTTCTTGCTCTCTAAATCACCTTTGTAAAGATCCTAATTGTAGAACTAAGTTCTGCAAAAACTGTAGTAAATGCTATCTGAACTGTAAACATTATCAAAAACAAGAATGTTCCTTGCTTCTTTCTCCACCTTATGTCTGCAATGGATGTAAGAAAAGACCTAGCTGTACTTTAGAAAAACATTTATACTCTGCAACAACTGCTCAATCGGAATACGAATATATTCGATCCGAATCCCGTTCTGGAGTTGTAATTTCAGAAGAGACCATTGCTTATCTTGATTCAATTATTTCCCCATTATTACAAAAGGGACAGTCACTTCATCATATTTGTTCAACCAAGCTAGATGAGATCATGTTTTCAGAAAAATGCATTTATAACTATATTGATGCTGGTATTTTCACTGCAAGAAACTTAGACCTTCCCCGTAAAGTAAAGTATCGTTCAAGAAAAAGCAAACATGATTCCTTTAAAGTGGATAAGAAATGTCGTATAAACCGTACATATCTAGATTTTCTTTCCTTTCAGAAAGAGAACCCTGATTTACCATTAGTAGAGTTAGATTCTGTCATAGGTGTTTCTGGTGGAAAAGTTTTATTGACTATTCACTTTGTGGAATCTCAGTTTATGCTATCTTTTCTCAGAGATTCCAATAATTCTGCTTCGGTCTCTACTATCTTTGAAAGACTTTATTGGGAACTTCGTCCTGACATTTTTATGAAGCTATTTCCTATTCTATTAACTGACAATGGGAGTGAATTTTCCAACCCTTCTGCCATTGAATTCGATGCAGAAGGTAATAAAAGATCGAATGTCTTTTATTGTGATCCCTCTGCTCCATATCAAAAGGGTGCTGCTGAAAATAATCATGAATTCATAAGACGTATTCTTCCAAAGGGAACATCTTTTAATGAACTTACTCAAGAAAAGGTAGACTTAATGATGAATCACATCAATTCTTACAAAAGAAAAAAGTTAGGTGATAAGTCACCATATGAAATATTTAAATTAATATACGGAACTTCAGTTTTAGAAACGCTGGGAGCCAAATTTATCTCCCCAGATAATGTTTCAATACTCCCAACACTTCTAAAATAACAACAATCAACCAGCATCACTTATTTGATACATAAAATTAAGAGGGTGGAATTTAATGATTCAAAAAATCAATATTTTGCACCTGTGTAGCTTTATGCTCAAAAAAAGGTAGTAATTGCTGAGTTTCACTATAATTATATCAGAAAAAACACAATACAAACAGATTTGAAATAGTTTTTTCGAGTTCGAGTAGAATTTAATCTTACAACATGGAACTTACCTTTTCATTTCACCATTTATAAGAGCAGAATCTAAATATACTCAGTTGAGTCTCATACTAAATATCCTTCTTAAATTCTATACTAATAAAAGTTCACTAGATATCAATTTCCTATTTCTTTTAAATACTCATAAATACTACCTATCAATTTATCCGATGACTCAAAATTATCAAATCCAACATGCAGCATAATAAATACACCCGACCAACAGTCATATGATATCATGATATGTTCTTCTTCAATCTGATTTCCAAACCTGCTTTTCAGTAACCTTTCAATTTCATCAATATCAGAACTATCTTTATTAAAATTTTCACAAGAAAAGTGACCATTAGCTAATGTTGTCAGTACCCATCCTTTACCCACTACTTAATCCCCCTAACATGCACCACGAATACCCTCAATGGTGTCTATTAATACGTTATTCTGCTTCATCAACTGGTCGACATTCTCATTCATAAATCTTGATACTTCTGTTGCTCCGTTCTGTACTCTAGAAACTATATCATTGATATTTTATAACGAGTCTTTTGTATTATTTGCTAATTTCCTAATTCCTCGCGCAACAACTGCAAGCCCATGCCACCTATATCCTAAGTTCAGAAGTCAATTTCTGAATCAACATTTTTTCACGTTCCTCAAGAAACACATCAAAGTTGCTGAATTCAAGGCTTACATTTGGTACATAATGCTTCTTCTTATAATCCGTCAATTCACCGACAGGAACCTTTTGGCTTAGCCAGGCATCAAAATCCATTGCCTTTTTCTCAATGTTAGGTATTTCTTCAAGCAACTGTAGATTGCCAATATAATTGTAATTCGCAATGAAATCATCAATTTTACTGTCTGGTACACTCTTAGCTTTAAGTTTCTTAGCAGTAAATGTGCTCTTTGGAAACATGTGATCAACATTGAAGTTGTGCCTCAAATCCGCCCAAGGATAAAGGATAGATAGAATGACCAATGTATCTCCATTCCCATACTTGGAGTAAAGAAGATTATTGATATCATCCTCTGTAAACTGCAATGCTCTGTTCGTGCCTTTGAAGTGGTCAAATATAGCATCTACAGGGAATCCATTTGCAGACTGACTATTTACAATCTCCCTTACTGGTTTCAACACTCCATCCGGTGCGAAGCTGAATACCCTCTTCAAGAGAGCAGATACAAACCACAGCTTTATATTCTTCCTATCGTCAATCCTTGATGTTGAAGTTTCAAAGTTGTTCGGCAAACCAATGGATTTAAGGTAATATGCCACAGGAATAATAAGGTTGTTTGATGTGATGTTCTCTCTACTGAATCCAAAGCTGCTGATCAATTTCAGGGCATCACGAATTGCCTTAGTTATGTTGTCCCACTCTTTCTCTATCTTGAGCATGTTTGTGCGATTGAAATTGTCGACCTTAAAAGAGATATCCGGAATGTCGCATAGAACCAGGCTTGCTTTCAGTACAATATCTTTGCTGATGTTAAACCCTCTGCCAATCTGGTTTATCTCATCAATAAAATCATTAATTTCTTCACGGGCGTCCCTTGTTTCCCATTGGGCTGTCGCAAATGACAAAAGAAGGTCAGAATAGCTGAGAGTAGTACCTCCGCTATTAACACGTATGAAAATGTTGAGAACCTTGTCCAATTCCGTACTTTGCTCAAGGTAGTAGCTGATAATCTTATTCACATGTATCACAGCATGAAGCTTTGATAATGTTCTATTGGCATACTGTGCTTTTTCCTTGTCGGGATTAGCCACCAGGCCGGATGTTATAAGATAATCCATAACATCTGATAGTTCTTTAAAATCAAGTATCTTTCCAACCGGAAACCAGTGATGGTCATCATCCATCTTGGTAGCCTCTGATTCAGTTAGGAATTCGAACTCGTACTCATATGAAATATCCTCAGGCGCTCCCAAAAGGTTTATATATAATTTCTTCTTCGGGTAAGCTAAAGGGTTATCCCATTTTTTGTATGCGATCTTGTTGGCGTATGTTCCTTTAAGGGCTATATACAATGATGTCAGTCTCTGTTGTCCGTCAAGGACCGCCATCACATTATCACTTCCACTAATGTTTGCCTTTGGATTGTGTCTGTTATCCTTTTGATGGTAGTCACGCAAGAATTCATAAAATTTGAACTCTGATGCCTTTTCTTTCGGCACCTTCCAGAACAAAAATGAATTTATAGGATAGTTCCTCATCAAACTATCGAAAAGCATTGTTATTTGCTCTGGACTCCACACAAATTCTCTTTGAATGGACGGAAGCAGGTATTTCTTCGAATGGATATCGTTTATGACTTCGCTTATTGAAAGTGGTGTTTGAAATGACATGTCTAATCCCCCTTAATTAAATATATTTTTCAATAATCTTCAAAATATCATTACCATACTTATTAATTTTCGCTTCACCAAACCCTGATACCGCTAACAATTCTTCATTGCTTCTAGGCATTTTAGAAATCAAATCTTTTAATTGGTTATCATTATAAATATAGTATGGTTTTATATTTTCCTCTCGGCTTTTGTTTAATCTATACACCTTCAATTCTTTGAAGATTTCCGTTTCTTCCACTGGTAATGTAGCACTCATTATAACGACTTTTTTCTCTTCTGTATTCATAATTATTTCTTGAACACTTCCTTCTGCTTTGTTAGCTTCTTTTTTATACTGCTCATATTTTTCAGAATAATCTTTCATTACTTCCTTATGTAAATCTAAAAAGGACTGAGCCCATTCAAGCAATCTTTCATCTGAAGATGTAGTTTCTTTGGACTGGTCATACATAACTTTTATGTACTTTATTAATTGATCAGCACGGATAACCTTTTCCTTTACTTCCTTTTTTGCAAACTTCGCATTAAGAACCGTCTTAGGGTTAGCCAGTACTACTACAGATTTATAGTAATCTTCAAAATATCTGCCTACCATGAATTTTGTTAATATATTACTTTTATTATCAACTTTTATTTTTTTTATTAATTCAAGATGGCGTTGATTCTGTGTAATCGGAGAATATATGCCTTCCTTCCTCTTTCTCCCGCCAAATTCTGTGGTACGAATAAAATCCCCTGCATTATTGATTTCAATATCCCCAATAAGATTTTTACACTCAATAACAAAGCAGATTTTCTTTGTAAAAACAAGATAATCAATCTGTGCACTCAAATCTCCATCTTCCAGAAAGATGTCATGTAATATATACATGGGCATATGGCTGTTTTTCAGTTCAAATGCTATATTTTTTTCTCCTGCTATACCATATTCCAGACATTTTATATCTTGCCTTATGATAGCTTGTCCTTCCGGATTAAGTAATGGTTCTAAGTATTTCAGTCTTTCTATTTGCTCCTCAGCATTACTGCTTTCCTTAAGAAAGATTGGTTCTTTCATTTTATTAAATAACCCCATATAACAGTCCCTCCTATTATGCAATAAACATAATTCGATTATATCATAATTATTCCAATTTGTACCATATCTACTCATCATAAAGATATAACGCAATTAGTATGTTTTATGAATATCTATAACAAAACGCACTCATTAACAAGAGCTAATGAGCGCGTTCAACCGTTACTTATTTATTCATTATTTCACCTTATATAGCAGACAACACGTCTCCAAATTCCTTGAAGCGACAATAATGATGACGTAAAGACCTAGTAGTTCCTTAGCGGCAAGATTCTCTCTTTTCAAACTAATAAAACTCTTGTACTAAAAATGGCATAAATACTTCATCTATACCATGTTCTAATTTATAACTAGGTACAGCAGAAAAAGATACTCCAAAAGAATCTGCCTCTCTTTCTGTAAGATATTTAAAAGGTTGCCCTGTCAATAGCGCTTTTACATTAGACTTTTTATCAATCGGTACTTGATTCAGGAATTCATTAAATAAGCATTTATTAAAGTCAAATGTTGCTAAACATTCCTCTTCAAAAAATACTCCTAACGAAAATGAATAATACTCCTCATTTATTTTTGCTACGTCTAATATCTTAGCATCGATATAATGAAGCCTCATATCTGATGGAATACCCCATTTTAATAATCTAATTCCCAAGTCAGGTTTGTAATTAAAAATGTTGGGATTTAAAAATGCAATGGGACTTAATATCTTGTATAAATTATCCCACTTTTCTTCTAGCTCACAAATCTTCATTTCTAAAATTGGTTTCAACTGATCAATATCAAAAACTACGATATCTATTCCATTACATAATATATATTTGCTAACCCTTACTTCTCTATGAATCGCATAGCTATATGCTTGTTCAGGATTCTTACCAATTAATATATTTTCCTTTGGGCTCTTGGCATCAATAATAAAAGCATTTTTATTTTTCACCTGTACAATATAATCAGGAAATATATAAATCTTTTTAGGTGAAGTTCCAAACTGTATGTATGGATGTTCTAACTTTTTACTTCTTATTATTTTATTTTCAGTAAAAGTAGAATATCCCAACGCTTTTAATATTGGTGTTACAATCTCTTCTCTTATAGTATCTTCTTTTATTTCTTCATTCTGTATTAAATCAAAATTAATTCCTTCATCAAATATTTTCATATCTCTTAACTCCAGTAATATATTTTTTACCCAGGGTAAAATACGTACCCAAAGACTAATTTATTTTGCTGTTTTTTTTATCTCAAATCTATGTTTATTATAAACCGTACAAATTACATTATTAAATGATGTGAGCTGCTCTTTTTCTTCAACCAAAACAGCCTCCCCTTTTTTATATACTTCATACATCTTAATTAACATCTTATTACTAACTGGTATCTCAAAAAAGTTTAATACCGAATCGGCTGGTACCTTATCTAAAGTTCCATGCATTAATTGTAATGTTGGGATATAAAAGCCAAATATGCATTCTAAAATCTCATCTTCTTTTAAATCACCACTAAACATTCTTATTCCATAATCTTGCATATTTTTTATTTCTGCTATACTAGCCATATTATCTAAAATATTTATTTTGCCATCATTAGGAACATAGTCAGCTGGAATGGAAAATGTTGTATCTAGCATTTCACCACTCTGTGCATATGCAACTAAGTCAGGTGGAAAAACTGTTATTCCGTTCAATATTTGCGTTAAAATTAAGTAAAAAAGTAACAACGCATCCGACGAGTTATTAATCATCGCATATACAGTATTACTGCTAGGAATTAATGATACCTGATTCATACAATTTTTATCAACTGGTATAATAATCCCTTTATTCAATACGCAGACGCAGCTTACTCTATGTTCATAACCAACTTCTTCAGATAATGCTACAAGATTTTTATATATTGCATCTAATGAAGAGTCTGAATCATATGCGAATACTAATCCAGCTGTCGGAAAGGATATTCCTGTAATAGTCTTTTTTTCTAATTTTCTTACACTCGCTATATTTTTTATGCTCTTTCTTAATTCTTCCTTAGATAGTGTCGACTTGACTTCTATTACACTATATACACTTTCAATCGGTATAATCTTAGTGCTATCCAAATCGAGCAAATATGGCGTTATAAATTTATCGTGTATAATAACATCTACTTGCTTACTTTGAGTATCTTTGCAGTCTATAATTGTTCCTTTTGCAAAACAATACTTTTCAGGGATATAACTTTTTAAATAAGATTCCAACGTATTTTCTCTAGCTGTACCTTTTTCACCATTGTGGTAAATTTTACTTGTTATATCATTAAAATCAATCTGCATTTTTTTAGAAACTGACGAAAAAATGTCTTTTAACATGTTCCCACTCTCCTAATCATATGTCTATGTTTATATAGTTTTTAAATACTGTTTTTAAGGAAGTACTAGTCTTATCTCCTATATTTAACAACCGAAGAACATAGTTTATATAATAATCCTTCTTCCAGCCAAAATGATTTGGTAATTGCACATAAGGTATTAAACCTTTATTATTAATAACTTTCAATGCTTCGATAAAGTCTCTCCTATCAATTATGTCATTTATTTCTTGAATACACTGCATATAAATTTCATCAATGTTTATACGCTCCTCTATATTGTATATATTACCTTTATATGCCTCAAGAGAATTTACCTTCTCATTAATTATTTTTATAATAGTGTTTTGACTTTTTTGTTTAGCAAATAATAATGCCTGCGCTTCTTTTTGACTGTTTAGAAATTCAAAGGTTTTGTCTTTAACTGAGCCAATAATACTAATATAATCTTCCCTGCTCTGCTTCTGGCATACTACTTCAATTACTGCAGGTAGCATTAATAAGCTCTCAACTTCTGCTACCTCTGGTACAAAAATGCTGTCACTATTATAGGCTAATATATCATCACTACTCCTTCTATCTCTATCAATAATTCCTTTTACCTCAACATAATGAATATCTTTAACTTTTTTATAGGCTTTAGTATATTGGATAACGCTATTGCAGCTTTCAAGAGGGATTATGTTATATTCCGGAAAAATCAATGTGTATAATTTTCTATCTATACTTTTATCAGGAGTGCCCTCAACAAGCAAGACCTTCTGTCTATTCCCCAGAATTTCAAGCAATAAATTATCTGACGCTCTTATGTCATCAATGAACTCATAATCCCATTCTGAATTGCTTACCATTTCTTTTACCCATATAATTTGTGAATTCATTCTAGAACTTGCAAATTTCAAACTATGTGTAATATATAAAAAAGTACAGTCTCGTCTCGCAGCTTCTATGGCATTCCATAGTCTTACTAATATAGATTTATGTAAGTGATTTTCAGGCTCATCAATTATTATCAGGCTGTCAGAGGGTACAGATAGCGCTTCTCCGATAAAATAAAATATTGCTCTTTCACCATCACTCATATCACTTCCATTATAATATGTATTGCTCACATCTGTATCTATATCAGATACCTCTATCTTTCCTGCACATATTTTCAGTTTACGATGTATAATCACATTTTCCCAAATACTTTTTATTTTCTCCAATCTTGTTTCATTATCAAATTGTACATTTCCACTCTTATGACTCTCTCTATACTCTAAGCTCTTTTCATAATTTTCTGTAACTAATAACTCCATTAATGAGCTAAAATCGTTCAATAAATGCGTTGCTGGTTTTTGTTGCCAACGTCTACTATTCTTGCCTTCTTTTTTTAACCATTCCTTATTCGGATTAGTATCTCCGTATAAAAACTTTTCCTCTGCTATATCTAATTCGGTTGGGCTAACCATCTCTGGCATATTTAAAGATTTTTGAGCAGATATTCTATGAATAGGCATTCCCATATTATTACTATTAATCCAGATGCTCATCCTTGTTTTTCCCGAACCATTTGCTCCAATTAAAACTATTGATTGTCTGTCCTCAATATTTCTTTCCTGACCACCAATATTTGGTAACTTTATTTTCATAGTATACATATCCCCTTATATTTATATTATTTACATTATAATATATAAATCTTCACACCCTGCCTTATTTTTCAAGGCTTTATTTATTCTTCTTTATGGACCAATGTTAACTTATCTATACGACTACACATTCGTCCCTAAAGCTTCTTTTTTCTGCTGCAATTTTGCTTTAATAATATCCTGACTATCGATAAATGTCTCCCCATACATTCTTTTATATTCTTCCTTATGTTCATCAGATCTATATAAATTTATAAAATCATCCAATAAAAAATTACTTTCATTTTGTTTATACTTCTTAATTGAACCTGGATATATTTTTCCAGTGAAATAATCAATAAGCTCCCTTTCAGATAATTTATAAACGCCTGATGGCATCTTATTTTTTCTATTTAATTCTTTCAAAAAATTATATACAGTAAATAACTCGGATGCTCCTCCTGCTCCAACATCTGCATGAAATACAAAAGTTCTTGGATAGTAAGAGTACTTAAATGTTTCATATCTTACTATCACGCCCATATTTCTTCTATACTTTCCATCATCCATAACAAAAATAAATTCACTAATGTTTTCAAATCCTTCATCTTTAAGTATATCTGTCGCATCATAAATACGCCTTAAAGATGATGTAAATGGTTCTCCTTGTCCATATTTCAACCAATCTTTATCAATACTTAGTTTATTTGCTATATCCTCAATAAAAGTATAATCGGGCTCAATATTGTATATATAGTATTGTTTTAAATCATTTACTGATTTGAACCCTAAATACTCTCCTAACTTTTCTACATTTATTTTTTCTTCAAAATATCCACAATCGTTCATTAATGCCAGGACATAATCTAATCTTTTTGCAAAATTAGTTAGATATAATTGTTGTTCAAACATTGTAGTATATTTATTTTCTTCTTTTAATACGTCTTTAACGTATTCCATTCTGGCTTTCTCATTATCTATTGCATTAATCTTATCAATGAACTCCTTACATATGTTATAATCCATCTTATGTACGTCATATAATGCAAAAACATTGTTTATACTAAGCTCCATTCCTTTTTTAATAATATCATAGATTATTCCTGAAAGAATTGTACTTGTTAAAAAATCCATTTATTTTCCCCCATTTTCTAAAATAATAAAGGTGCCTATTTTCCATATTGTAACATATTTCTGCATCATTATGTATATTAAACTGTTTAAATTTTCATTAAATCGAGTAGGAGGGAAAATTAAAATAATTTTCCCTCCTCTCACACCACCGTACGTACGGGTCCGTATACGGCGGTTCAATCAACTTAACAAGCAACACCTTTCGGTATAGTAATCTAACATTGAGACTAATCCAAATCGGGTTAGTCTCTCATTACTTATAGCTACATTTACAGCACCTTTATTACACACATAAGCGATTCTATGACCCGCATATGCGACTTTCCATGCTGTATTTCTATTTATTCCTAGTTTTATCAGATTCTTTGCACGATTTTGTGGTGTTTTCCATTGTTTCCATATGCACATGCGAAGCCTGTATCTGATGTTTGAATCCGTCTGTTTACATAGAGTCTTCATGCTACCTATCTTGAAGTAGTTAATCCAACCTCTGATGAGTTGGTTCAGTTTCTCAATCTTATAGCTATTGCTTACTCCCCAACTACGGCAGGTAAGCTCTCTCATCCTCTTCTTGAACTTCGCAACTGCTTTTGCATGTGGCTTTGCCTTGTATTGGTGTGCTCTACTATCAAAGTAAAATCCAAATCCAAGGTATTTAAGCCCTTGTGGTTTATCTACTTTGCTTTTGGTCATGTTAACCTTAATCCCTAGCCTCTCCTCAATGATCGCGATGAACACCCTTGCTGTTTGGCTATACATTTCCCACTACCCGGGCATGTTTGGGACTTGCACCCGTTAGAGCGCGCCCATGGCGCGCAAACAAAATAAAGCCCTGAAATTCAATTTTCAAGGCTTACGTTCTGCTTATACATGTCAGTATCTACTGTTATTTCAACATTATAGTTCACCAAAATATTACTCAGCAAAATACGTTTCTAATTTTGGGATTAATTATATATATAGTTATGTAGGATATGAAGTAAAAACCTGATTGCTTGCTTACTGATATATAGCAATTATTTCAATAGTTTTATAATCCTCTTCAGCAAATATTTCTTTCATTCCATCAACTCTTTCTTCTCCCATACTTCTTCTAAGCGTTCTATTTAATGCCATAAAATCTTTAAGAGGATCGTAAAAAGCCTTTGTTGATGGGATATAGTTGCTTGATGTAACTCGGGCTATAATGGTAACTTCTAATGTCTCGTATTCATCTAATTGTTCGTACTTAATTAACATATTGCTTGATTCAAGCTTCCCACATAAAATCAGGTCATTTAGTTCGCTTGTAATAGGTACTTTTGTATCAGCTGTAGAAAGAAAAGCGTTAAAAGCTTCTTTCTCATTAAAATCCATTTCTTCAGATATGGATTTTAGCAGCATAGGTTTAAATTTATCAATAGTTTGTGTCATATCAAATTCTTCTGGTACTTTTATATAGCCGTTAAATTTTATTATGTTTCCTCTTCCAACTGTTGAGATATCAAAATCTGTTGACCCTGTAAAATCAAAATAATCTTCTCTGCCATCTAATAATTTTTCAAATGCATCACAATCGTATAATAGACTTTCAACAACAGTTGCTGTATAACTCTTTGTTGCTTTTGCATCTGCACTCACCATCTTTAAATTAACATTTAGTCCCTTATCGTTCGTAACTTCTACTTCGTTAAATAATAAAGACTTTTGTTTGTTAATAATTGCAATAAAATCGTTAATTTTTCTTTTATCAAAATATATAACCGTACCAAACATGACATTCCTCCATCATATTATTTGTATAATAGTCTAATTAAGTTACCAAAATACTCTTTACAACATTATACAGCAAAAAGACATTTATTACCACAGATCATCGCTAAATTTGGCATATTAATACTTTTCTTTGTTGTAGAAAACGACAGATAATACTTATGAAAACCTATGTTAACAGACGATAATCAAAAGCCGATATTGCTTCACCTACTCAACAAACAAAATATTGATTATGTCATAGTATATCCGTATCCTATATCATTATTGTACCTTAACCATAAAAGCCTTGGTTTATCACTCTCTAAGGCTTTTCACATTACTTATACCGACCAATATCCACTGTTATTTCAACATTATAACTAGCTAAATTTTTCGTGTTAATAACACACACGTCTCCACATGAACCGTTCCAGGAAACATGTCCACGCACTTCACTTTCTTCACTTCATATCCTCTTTCTTGTAGCACAACTAAATCCCTAGCTAAGCTTGTTGGTTTACAAGAAATATATACAAGATGATCAACTCCATAATTAATAATCTTTTCGAGTGCTTTTGGATGGATTCCATCTCTTGGTGGATCTAAAACAATCATATCCGGTTTATCTTCGATGGTATCAATCACTTTAAGAACATCACCAGCGATAAACTCACAGTTTGACAGTCCATTGAGTTTCGCATTCTCACGTGCTGCAATTACAGCTTCCTCGATGATTTCAACACCGATTACTTTCTTTGCTACTGGAGCTAATAGCTGCGCAATTGTACCTGTTCCGCTGTATAAATCAAAGATTAGTTTATCCTTTGTCTCACCAACAAAGTCTCGAGCTACACTATAAAGTACTTCTGCACCAAGGGAATTGGTTTGAAAGAAGGAAAATGTAGAAATCTTGAATTTTAAACCTAAGATTTCTTCATTGATATATTCCTGACCATATAAAACGTCGGTCTTATCATTTTGAACAATATCTGCGAGAGAGTCATTTGTCGTATGAAGGATTCCCATAACAGTACCAGTTAAAGAAAGAGAAAGAATACGATTCTTCAATTCTTCAAGGAATACTTCCTCCGGGCCTTCAATTCCTTCTGCCTGAGAAGTAGTGATTAAGTTGATTAATAGCTCTCCAGTCTTTTGAGCGCGACGTACCAGTAAATGACGAAGATAACCTTCATGGCTCATCTTATGATAAAAAGTAAGCTTTTTCTCTGCACATAACGAAAGAACGCAAGATAAGATTTCATTATAATCATGATTTACAAGCTTACACTCGGACACGGTTACAATATCATAAAAACTTCCCTTTTTGTGAAGGCCAAGTGCTAACGGTCCATCTTTAAATTCATCCCCAAAGGAGAACTCCATCTTATTACGGTATCCATATTCGATTGGACTTCCAATAATTCCTTCAAATACGCTCATATCTTCTACTACTTCACTTAGTAATCTCTTCACCTGTTTTGCCTTCATATTAATTTCTGTCTCATAGGGAAGTGTCTGATACGTACATCCCCCACATACTCTAAAATGTTCACATGGTGCGGTTACAGTCTCTAATTCGGATTTCTCGATTACTTCTAGAAGACGACCTTCTGACTTTCCTCTTCGAACTTTATTTACAACAAAACGAACGGTTTGTCCTGTAATAGAATTCTTTACTACAGCTCTTTCTCCATCTACTACTACAATCCCCTTATTAGGGAAATCAACACGTTCTACTTTACCAACATACTCTTGACCCTTTTTCATAAATACCTCTTTCTATATGATTGACAGATACATATGCTCTGTAGCTTTCCTAAATGACATTATTCTAATTATATCGGCAATCACTATATTTGTCTAGTTTTCATGTAACATATATATTTTTCCACGTAAGTCAATATCTGATGAATATTGCTTCCTTTTTAGCCTCATCTCTATTTTAATACTCTAAGATTAGAACACAAAATCACTTAAAATATAGAAATATTTTCTTTACTTTAGTGATGTGTAGTGCTACAATATTAATGTCCGAAAATATAAATCGTCCAAAGGAACATGTTTCGTGTTCTGAATTAAAGGAGAGTTATTTATTATGAGTAAAAATATTAGAAACGCTTCTGTTGATTATTTATTTGAAGCAATATTGAGCCTTAAAGATAAAGAAGAGTGTTATACATTTTTTGAAGATATTTGCACAGTGAATGAGTTGTTGTCACTATCTCAGCGTTTTGAGGTAGCATATATGTTACGTGCTAAGAAAACTTATCTGGAAATCGCAGAAAAAACAGGGGCTTCCACTGCTACCATTAGTCGTGTTAACCGCTCTCTAAATTACGGTAATGATGGCTATGATATGGTATTCGGTCGTATCTCTGAATTACCAGAAACTCTTAATAACGGGGAAGAGAAAAAAACAGAATAAAAATAACAAAGGATGGTGCAATCGCATCATCCTGTTTTGTTATTTCTTTTTTACGTCTGATTCTTTTTTACCGTCGGATACTGAAAAGTTGTCATCGATCAGCTTTTCAATTAACTGTTTTTTCATATACACATCAAAGCAAAGCATACTAATGAAGGAAAACATCTGAAGAAACTCTTCATTTTCTTTTCCGTTTTCTTTTGTAAATGCTGTCTTCGCACGTTCAAACGTTCTTACAACATCTTTACTTAATGTCATCGCCTGCATTTGTCCAATTCGAAATACCTCATTATAGATATCTTCGAGCTTGACCTTACTTTCATCACCAAAAAACTTTTCTGTCATAGGGCCAAGAATGGACTGAATGTCACTAATGGATAAGATGTTCTTCATGTAATATATGAAAATCAAAAGATATATATGATCTTTCGAATACTTCTTTTTATTTGGTGAAGGTAACAGATTATTTTTCGTATAGTTATTAATCATCGTTTTTGTTAATAACTTATCCTCTGAGTAACGCTTAGAAGACTCCAAATGCCGATCCATGAAAGTTGTCACCTGATCCATATATAAATCAATGTTTGGAATCTCTCCTGGCTTAACATAATTAACCTTCTTTAAGCTCTCAATTAGATGCATTATATCACTTTTTTCATTGTTCTCCACATTTCATCACCTCTAAACTTTATTATATAGTATTAAAAACCACATGTCAAATAAAAACCTCATAAAAACTAAACTTATTAGAGTAAAAGAATAAACTATTTAACTAAAATTACATATAATTTCAATTCGCAAAATCCTATTAAAAACCAACTAGTATATTGCTATGAGAAATGATATAATTTAAAAATGCAGAATAAGTAAAGTGAATTACGCCCGTTACGAACTAATCCTTGTTAAGAGTAAAGAGAGGTTATGTACAATGAATATTTATGATTCCTTAAATCCAGAGCAGCGAAAAGCAGTAGAGCATGATCGTGGGCCTATGCTAATACTTGCAGGTGCTGGTTCAGGAAAGACGAGAGTTTTAACACATAGAATCGCTTATCTAATCGATGAGCGTGATGTAAATCCTTATCAAATCATGGCTTTGACATTTACGAATAAAGCAGCGAAAGAAATGAGAGAACGTGTAGATAAAATTGTAGGCTATGGTGCAGAAAATATCTGGGTTAGTACGTTCCACTCCACCTGTGTTCGAATACTTCGCCGTTTTGTTGAAACGTTAGGCTATTCAAGAAATTTTACCATTTATGATACAGACGATCAAAAGTCTTTAATGCGTGAAGTATTAAAATATTTAAGTATTGATACCAAGCAAATCAAAGAACGTGCCTTTTTGTCAGCCATCTCTTCTGCTAAGGACGAATTGGTGTCACCAGAAGAATTTGAACTGAATGCTCATGGGGATTATGCATTAACTAAGATAGCGAAGGTTTATGCAGAATATCAAAAACGCCTTAAAGCAAATAATGCAATGGACTTTGATGATTTAATTGTAAAAACGGTAGAATTATTTCAGACCAATTCGGAAGCGTTGCAATATTACCGCAATCGCTTTAAATATATCATGGTCGATGAGTATCAAGATACGAATACCGCTCAATTTAAACTCATTAGCTTGATGGCACAAACTACGAATGAACACGGAGAAATTGAACGTAATCTCTGTGTTGTTGGTGATGATGATCAGTCTATCTACAAGTTTCGTGGTGCTAATATCCGCAATATTCTTGACTTTGAAAAACAGTATCCAGATGCTTTTGTAATTAAATTAGAACAAAATTATCGTTCCACGAAGAGCATCTTAAATGCTGCCAACCAAGTAATTGCTAACAATCTCGGTCGTAAATCCAAAGCATTATGGACCAATAATGACGAAGGAACTCCAGTTTCGTTTCATCAATATGATAATGACTATGAAGAAGCGAATGCAGTTGTTTCCTCAATTCAAGCACTCGTACAGGAAAAAGAGTTGTCCTATAATCAGTTTGCAATTCTTTATCGTACCAATGCCCAATCTCGTGTATTAGAAGAAAAAATGGTGCAAAAAAGCATTCCTTATAAAATTATTGGTGGTACGAACTTCTATGCAAGAAAAGAAGTAAAAGATATGTTAGCATACCTAAAGACAATTGATAATGGTCAGGATGGAGTTGCTGTAAAGCGTATTATTAATGTACCAAAACGTGGTATTGGACTTACAACACTCGATCGAATTGAAGAATATGCCAATCGTAATGGCATAACTTTTTATGAAGCCTTACGTCATGCTGAGTCGATACCTGGATTAGGTCGATCCACAAGTAAGATTGTCTCTTTCGTTAGCTTTATTGAGGCATTGAAAAGTAAGCTTAGTAACGATTCTTATTCTTTAAAGAATCTTTTAGAAGAAATTACAGAAGCTACAGGCTACATTAAGGAATTAGAGGAATCCGATGATGAATCTGCAGAAGATCGAATTGGTAATATCAATGAATTATTAAATAAGATAGCAACCTATGAAGAGGAAAGTCAAGAACCACCAACTCTAAGTGGCTTTTTAGAAGAAGTTGCATTAGTCGCAGATATTGATAATTTAGAAGAAGAAAGTAATTATGTTGTCTTAATGACTCTTCATAGCGCGAAAGGATTAGAGTTTCCTTATGTTTATTTATGTGGTATGGAAGAAGGTATTTTCCCAAGCTATATGTCGATTTTTGCTGATAATCCTGAAGTTGAGATTGAAGAGGAACGTCGTTTATGCTATGTCGGTATAACTCGAGCAAAGCAACAATTATACTTAAGTGCAGCAAGACAGCGAATGATTCGTGGTGAAACTCAATTTAATCGACCTTCTCGTTTCATCAATGAAATTCCACGTAATTTGCTGTCAATCGGTTCGGTTCAAAAGCAAAGCTATCTTTCCGAAACTTCTTTTGCAACAAGTCCTATTCGCAATGCATCAGCCAATGTACCAGGAAGCAAACTTATGGGACAAACATCAAGTAACCGTCCTTATACTCCAACTGCTCCTGTGAAGCAATTTGGTAATGCAAGCCAGAACAATTTGACGTATGGTGTTGGAGACACCGTAAAACATATCAAATTCGGTACTGGTATCATCACTGCACTTACGAAAGGTGGACGTGATTATGAAGTTACCGTAGACTTTGGAGAACAAGGCATAAAGAAGATGCTCTCGTCCTTCGCAAAGCTTGAAAAGATTGAGGAATAAAACATTTTTGTAAATGTCTATAGTAAATCTTGTTAATAAGTGGTATAATAATATGTGAAATCACCCGAGAATAAGAAAGGATGTGCTATAATGAATAACAAATTCGATAAACTAAGTGAAATGTTAGCTACAAGTAAATTATCTGATCTTATGCATAAGAAGGAAGATCCGATCGAAGAAAAAAAACATACCATAGTATTTATTCTTGCTATCGTTGGTGCAATTGCAGCAATCGCGGGTATTGCATATGCTGTTTATAAGTATATGACACCAGACTATTTAGAAGATTTTGATGACGACTTTGATGATGAATTTGAAGATGATTTTGAAGATGATCTCAATGATGGAGACTCTGATGTAGTATCCAACGCAGAATAATTCAAAAAGGTAATACAAGAATGAAAGCATGGGGGTGTAGATTTTCTACACCCCCATTTCATTTTTCATCATTTCTTAGTTTTCTTACTACCTATTTGCATGCTTCCTTGGCATAACTTGTATCCACTAAGCTCTCATAAGGAGCTCGAACCGTAAGCTGTCCTGCTGTCTCTAAGATATCCTGCAGTAACTCAAAGGATTCTTTCTCAAATACAAGGTTCTCTTTCCAAGTTCCCTGATCTTTATATCTTCCAACGATAATTGTAATATTCTTAAGATCTGTTTCTTTAAACTGTGGTTGAATTACTTTTGCAATCTCCTCTGTAGTATGGCTATTCACATAATCCATGCCCTTTTGAAGTGCAGTCACGAATTTCTGAATTACTTCTGGGTTTTTCTTAATATAACTTAATTTTGCTGAATATGCGGTATATGGAACATTACCACTTGCAACACCTAAAGAGGCAACTACTTTTCCTTCACCAGCTAATTCAATCGCCGTCGCAGCTGGCTCAAATTCTACGGTATAGTCTCCCTGGCCTGCTAAAAAGCTTTGAGAAGTAATACCAAAATCAATGTTTGTAATCATGTCGATATCCTTATAAGGATCTACGCCATTCTTCTTAAGGATATATTCGAATACCATCTGTGGCATCCCACCAGTTCGTCATAAACTAATATAACAATCGGATACATTCCTTAATCTTAGACTTATCCATGATAATTTTATATGGTTTTAGTTTATCATCTGTTTCTTTAAGTACACCACTCGCCAAGGCAAGATTGATATATGGCATTATGAATGTTCTATTTGTATCATATCCTAGTTCATTCATTTTTTTTAATAGATATTTAGCAGACGTGTATTCCCTTTCTTCTTCCGATATTAGTCTGAATACTACATCTATCTTCTCATTTTCTTCTTTATTTAAGAGGTCCTCCATATTAAATGAAAGATAGTCATTTAGACTATATTTTAATTGAATTTCAGGAATACCGTTTTCGTCAATAACAATTCTGTATACAAGACGTTCCACATCTCGAATAGATAGATCATCCGTAATCTTCTTTGCAATATTTATTCCAACTTTTGTATCTTCTATTCTCTCATCAATAGTGTTCTGTAGTTTTTCAGAGAGTTTCTGCTTCTCAGTTTTACACGCTGAAAGTTTCTCAGTAATTTCGTGCTGCATTTCGTTATAAGTCTCTTCAATGATATCAATCTTCGTAGCATTCTTTAATTCATTTAATTTTAGATTAATTAAGCCTTTCAACTGAGCAGAAAGTTGTTCTTCTCTTTGCTCCAGTTTCTTTATCTGTTGCCTGGTCTTGGTTTTCAGATTCTCATAATCGTCCATTCTAAATTCCTTAATAGCATCTTCCCACACTGGCAGGCAGGCTTTAAGGAATGATTTAAAATACTCTTCAATATCCTCAGCGTTGATCAGATGGGCTTTGGAACAATATTGTATCCCCTTTGTATTATATGTTGAGCATATATAGTATTCTCTTGTCTTAGTATTCATTTTTCTACGTATTAAAACAAGCTTAGCCCCACAATCTTTACAAAATAAAGTACTGCTAAACGGTGGAACAGGTCCTTTAATACGGTTGCTTCGAAAGTCCCCCTTAGCACGCTCATTCATAATCTCCTTCACTACTTCAAAATCCTCTCTACTAATAATAGCTTCGTGATGACTTTCAAAAACGTACTGTTCTTTTTGGGGAACTCTGTGGTCTGTACCATGTATTACCCGTTTTTCACGTTTATGCAGACGATATGTTCCGATGTAGAAATCGTTCTTAAGTATATCTCTTATAGAGTAATCACTCCATCGGTGAGAAATACTTGTTGGGTGCTTCATTCTACCTTCTTCTCCATTTAAAGCTTCTCTCATAGCCATAGATGGAGTATGAATATGCTGAGAATTTAAAATGTCTGCAATTCTACGATAACCATATCCATCTATATACAACTTGAAGATTTTCCTGATTACTTCTGCTTGATCTTCATCTATAATAAAATTCTTTTTTGCAATCTTAAAGCCATATGGGGCATGGGTCAAATAAGTCCCCTCCTTTTGTTTCATACGAAGGATTGTTTTAATCTTTTTGCTGGCATCTTTAACATATCTTTCATTAAACCAGGATTTTATACCGATAAAGTCATCATTATCTTTTAACGTATCATAATCATCATCAATAAGTATAACTCTTTTACCAAGTTGACACACATGATCCAAAAATAACAAAACCTTAGCATTATTTCGCCCAATTCTGGACAGATCCTTTGCAATGACTATATCAACTTCACCTGAATCCAACTTATCTATAAGTGCAGAAAAAGACGGTCTATCAAATATATATCCAGACACACCGTCGTCTTCATAAAATTCTTCCATTATCATTCCTTTTTCTTTCGCATACTTTTCAATTAAATTTTTTTGATTCTCAATAGATGTATAATTCTTTTTATCATCATCTCTTGACAATCTTACATAGCCTACTACTTTATGTTTGCTCATTTAGAAATTGCCCCCCATAAAAAAATACACCTATATCTCATAAATAAATTTTATCATTTTATTCTTATAAATTATCGGTAATAATCTTCTTAAAACAAGATACTATATCCAGATTCTCGCCATCGGATATAACACACACGCGAAACCCAAAATTCTGAAGCATTTTTACTTTCTTTTCAATTTCTTCGTTTGAGTGATGAAGAGTTTTATGTATGAAATATATAGGTTTGCTCAATTAGTATACTCCTTTTATTTAGAAGAACATGCTTAGTAAAACCTATGAGCTGGTGTTTGTCTAATATTCTCAGAAGTATTATCAATTCCTACAATCCTTCCAAATATTCTTATAAACGATAAAAAGCACGTAACCTTTTTATTATTACAATTTAAAAACCGCTGAAGACGGTAAGCTACTTTCAGCGGTTTTTAATTATCCACCAGAGACTCTACAACCTCTGATGGATTTGTATTTAATTCTTAAAAGAAATGTGGATTTGTCCATGCAGTATTTCCATCTTCATCAATACATTCGATGCGAATATACTTCTCTGCTCCCTTTAGGGAATAGGTAATCTCGGTCAGAGTTTCACCCTTATCGGCATATATACTATGTCCTCTTGTAAGATAGGAAGTGATATGGATTTCCTTGCAAGGACTACATTTGAAATAGATTTTATCATCATCTAATCCCCAGTCCTCTATTATTGGACCCTGGCTCAGATAGAAGCGGCCATCTTTCAAATTTTCAACAATTCGAGAGGAAGTACGCTCTGTGGATTTCACCATTACCCAGCCACCAAAACGATCGCTCCGTGCAGTCTTTCCATGGGTGTCATCGCACGCGATGCCCCAGACCTTACGACCACTTTGCAGAAGCAGATCCCAGTACAAGTCTGCTCGGCCTGCATGCATAAGGCGTTCGCATCCAGTATTGAACACCTCGATTGCATGGAAACCAGACAGATCTAGCACTTCACTTGGTGTCATTCTGCTCCAGTGCGGATGTGCCAAAACCACAAATTCTTTTGAAGCAACCATTTCATCAATCAATTGCTGATTCTGTATCTCGTTGCAATCATAACGGCGTTCCTCATGCAAAGGCATTGCATCAGCATTTACAGAGTACAAACCAACCACATGAATGCACTTGGTGTTCTCAGGGTTATGTCGAATATCGCGCTCCCAACCCGGGATCATGCAAATATCCATATTCTCTCCCAACTGGTGCGAATCAACCACATTATGATCCGTAATAGAAAGAAAATCATATCCCTGCTCGAGGTAGTCACGAATCTGCTGATCAGGTGGGCAAAGTCCGTCCGTCCGTGTAGTATGAGAATGGATATTTCCTTTTAACCATGTGCCGGAATCCGGGAAGAAAGATTTTTTCATACGATCCCCCCACTTACTGCGTTTGTATAGCTGCTGGCTTCCGCCAAGCAACCATTATGGCAGCGCCGCCGATTACAAAGCCAATTAGACTAGGTATTAACTGAGGCATCAGCATCAAAATACCACCAATCAAGCACAATGCACGAATAACAACACTGACTTTACTGCGAAGATAACCAACGGTACATACATTGATCATCACAACACCAATGGTAGCAGTTATTACAGCAAAGATTACTTGTAGCAAGTTGCCTTCCATCAACAGTGCAGGATTATAACAGAATGTATATGGAATGATGAATATCGGCAAGGCAACCATACAACTAATACATCCCGTCTTAAACCAGTTCGATTTTGCCAAACCAGAGGCCATGAATACTGCAA
>JAEYPP010000028.1 GCA_023410575.1 Bacillota bacterium
CCTATGTATTTTTGTGGTTGGCTAAACCCACAATTATTATATCATAGGAGGTTTTTTGCTTGAAGCTAAAGCTAATTGGGGACACACCGGCATAGCCGGTGGTTTATTTTTATTGCGATACAATCAAGCCAATATATCTCAAAAATTAAGATATATTGGCTTGATATTTTTGATATGGAGTGCCTTGTCATTCACTAAGCCTTTTAATCCAATTACCAAGGAATTTCATTATCTGGTCTTGATTGACCTTCAGTGTTGGAATCCGTTTAACCAAAACTCAGGAATCGTTTCTTAAGTTAATAGCTCAGTCACATTAATATTAGGATTTCTATATCGCTTTCTTTTTAAAGTTTTCTTTCCCCATTGAATAGCTTGTTTAGGACAATATTGAATGCAAGCTGTACATTGCTCACAATTATGTTTCCATATTAGTTTATCGTTACTAATTTGTATGTTATTGACAGGACAGATTCTTACACATAATTTACAACTATTACAATTATCATTAACCCAAAAATCTTCATCTCTTAAATGTAGATTTTCCACTATCTTATCCGTTGTTTTAATAAAAATTCTATCAATTAGTGTATCGATTACTAATTTACTCGATTCACATTTGTAGTTTTTTCTTTCACTAATTATATGAGCTATCTTCCTAACTTTTTTCTTCTCTCTTTCAAAAGTCTTGTTTTGTTTTTCAATAGAGCTTGCACCATATGAGAATACGTTATTTCCTGGCATATGTACTAAAAACCCAGAATTTAAAACTATTCCTCTACTTTTTAATATATTTTTTAATTTAATTAAAACTTGGGCAGGAGCTCCTCCATGAGTTGCTATTGCAAAAACATAGACATCATTACTAATTTCAAGCTTTTCTAAGAATCTTTCTAATAATAATGGTAAACGTGCATAAATCACTGGAAAAACTATTCCAAGTACTTTCCCTTCAATTTTAATTTTCTCTTCCGTTATGATTGAAGCGATATTGCATAATTTGAAATCGTTAAGTTCATTACTCAAATCCTTAGCAACTTGTAAACTATTACCTGTTCCTGAAAAATATAGTATCTCCATCATCTCGTAAAACTTTTATCACCTTTGATACAGCTCCCATATTACATTGTAATGCGAAACGATTGCTGTTTCTTTATTTCAATTTACTTCTCTTTTTCCAATACCTGAAACACCATATCATACATATCTCTTGCATCTACGGTATTCCTAATATAATTCTCCTCCTCCGGTTCATAGCGGACATATTTTTCAACCTCTTCCACTAGCGCCAAATATCCCACTGCAATCGCGTATCGAATGCATTCCTCTGTACTTGCCGAAATCGGAACTTCTGCCGTACGATTATAAATCTCTATTTCTGCAAGTTTTTTAGACAGCGGAGCTTTTTGTCCACATCCAATGGTAATAAAGTCAGCAACTGGATCTCCCCAAAAACTTCGCTCAGGATCAATCCATACCAATCCACCGTTATCATAAAGGACATTACTGTCCCACAGATCAAAATTCACCATGCAGCAAGGCACCCTGCTTAACAGTTCCTGATATACTTCTATGTATTGTAGTAACTTACATCCATCCGCTGTTTCTTTTCCTAGCTGATTACAATCCTTGATCAAATTACTGACCATGTTATGAATTGCTTCATACCATGTATCATATAATCCTGTCTGAAGGTATCCGTACCTATCGTTATGTATCTTATGAATCTGGGTAAGCATTTCAATTTTCTTTACCTGGACCTGTTCACTCTCTTCCCTAGTAAAGTCAATCATCGATAATGTTTGCCCATCCATCATCTCCATAATAAAACAGTCAGACGAAATACATTCGTTTGAATAATCCGACGCATACACAGCAGGTGCATGTATTTTCGTGTATTTGTGCATCTGCTCATACCAAAACACTTCTGAACGCATCATATTCTTCTCGTAGGTGAGTACCAATGCTTCTTTTGGAGGTGCAATCTTGAGTACATATGTCCCCTTGTCTGTCTCCACCTTGTAAGCAGCGTTAAACTCTCCTGCTCCCAATGGCTGTATCCCCATTACATTTCCCATTCCATGTCTGACAAATAACAGTTTGATTTCTTCTGAAGATGCTTCATATTTTGTTTTACTCTTTGCCATACTGTTTTTCTCCTCTATATACTCTGGTGTGGTAACTCTTAATCCACGTTAATGTAGAGCTTGCCTTCAACTATATTCTAATCGATTTAGTTCATCATTACCATTTAAATTATTATTAAGTTTTTACACCTCTTATCATTCGACCCATCGTACATATCCATACCATAAATGTCACCTCATTAGTAATAAACTACCAAGTACTCACTATTTTAAAAACTAGACATCACTTTCTTCTAATTGATTTAGTTTAGTTATGAAAGTGAATAATACAAATACAATAGCTAATCCCATTATTGCCAACAACCGTATCGCATCAAATTGAAAACTAATACCTCCACTAGTTTGTGATAAGAGAACTGCTACGATAATGCCAGATACAATCGTTGTTGACATCGATTTTTTTCTCATTCCAAAATAGAATGGAATCAAGGAAGCAAATCCACATGTAAATGCTCCAAGCACTGTAAGTTGCAAATTCTTAATAAAATTTGCCATGGTAACATCTGGGTATGTGTTCATTACTCCTAATATCACGGTTGCGAAAGCTGTCAGAAGGACTGTACTAACGAAAATAGAAATTGTCGTTCCTATAAATACCATGACTAGTTTTGCTAGAAATAGTTTTTTACGGTTAATTGGATAGGTAAACATTAAAAGAATTGTTTTGTTTCTGTATTCATCAATCACCATTCGACTAAGGCAAATACTTGAGTAAATGATAAATATAGCACGAATCATAACATCAAGTAATATAATAAACTCTGTAAAACCCTTAAAATCATTGACTGCTTCACTTTCTATATTTAGTATACATAAGAATATACCAATTAGGCCAGTAGCCATAAGAAAGCAAATCAACGTTCCTTTCACATAAGTAGACAGTTTCATTTTCTTTAATTCAAGTTTCATAAGTTGTATCATCGTCTTAACCCTCCTTAATAATCTCAAAAAAGTAATCTTCGAGACTGAATTCTTTTTTTACAATACTAATGATTCCAACTTCTTTCTCCATGAGTGCTTTCATAATATGATTCTGGTTCACTTGATCTTCATAGATTCGAATGGTTTGATCATTCACAATCGCATATTGTTTCAAGTTAAGAACAGAATCTAATACAACTGCCGCTGCTTGTACTCGTTCCACCTTAACTTCAAGGTAATTTCCTTCTTTTGCATGGATCTCCTTCATGGAAACTTCCTTTTCCAATCGATTTTTAGATAATATGCCTATCGTAGATGCTAGTTGTTCCACTTCCGATAAAATATGACTTGATACTAACATTGTAACTCCATCTTTTTCATTGAGATCACGTAATAAATTTCTTACCTCCTTAATTCCTGTTGGGTCCAGCCCGTTAATTGGCTCATCGAGAATTAAGAGTTCTGGCTTTGTTACCATGGCTCTAGCAAGGGCCAAGCGTTGTTTCATACCAAGTGATAATTGAGAAACTTTTTTCTTCCTTGCATTGCCAAGATTTACAATTTCAATCACTTTGTCGATGTCTTTCCAATTGTAATATCCCATATACTCGCAATGTAATTTCATGCTCTCCATTACGGTCAGGTTTCGATAAAAAATAGGCTCTTCAATAATTGAACCGATTCTTTTAAGTAATTCCTTGGGATTATCAGCTAATTTCTGACCAAATAATTCAATGCTTCCATCCGTTGGTTTTACAAGGTCTACAAGCATCTTCATAATTGTGCTCTTACCAGTTCCATTTTCCCCCAAAAGTCCATAAATCTGACCTTTGGTCAGATGCAAATTCACATCTGTAACTATTTCTGCATCTTGATAATATTTCGTTAATCCTTTTGTATGTACGATTGATTGCATCATAAGTTCCCCGCTTTCTATATTTGTCATAATTCAATAGTAACTATGGTTTCTTTCCACTTCATTACTCAATTCTTACTTATTTCTTAAGACAAATTTCAAATATCGTTTTTTGATAAGGGTCACTTTTTAGATGAATCATACCACCAATCTGTTCTACTAATGCCTTGGTTATAGACAATCCGAGTCCACTCCCTTGATATTTCGTACTTCTAGAGTCTTCTAACGTATATAACCGTTCAAATACTTTATCCTGGTACTTTTTCTCAATCCCTTTCCCATGGTCAATCACTTGTATATCTACACCATCTGCATTCTCTCGAAGAAATAAACCAAAGTAGTTCCCGTCCATTCCATACTTAATTGCATTGCTAATCAGATTACTAAGAATCCTGGTTAGTGCTTCTTCATTGCATAAAGCAAAAACTGCTGTTTCTGGTAACTCAAGCTCAACCCTAATCTTTCTTTTTGAGAATTCTTCATAATACTCTAAAACTACTTGACGACAAATTTCTGCAACATCAATTCGAGTTACTGGATAGGATTTATCTTTGGATTCAAGTTTCGCTAAATCAAAAAACTCATTCATTTGATTTAATACTTGTTTGACTTTCTTATCTATAATTGCAAGTTGTTCCATATTTTCATTCATCTGTAGCATTTCCAAATATCCTAATACCACGGTAAGAGGTGTTTTTAGATCATGAGAAACGTTGGAGAGCATTTTTCTCATGGACTCCTCACTATTTCGGTGGTTTCTTGCATTCTCTTGATTTTCATCTAATAGCAGATTGCATTGTATCGCAAGCTTTTTCAACTGTTCATCTTCTGTTTGAAACCGAAGTCGATCCTGGCTTTGATTATTCTGTATTTCCTGTAATTTTTCAATCAGGTACTCTAGTTGCCTGGTTCGCTTCTTTTCTTTTGATTTCTGTATGAGATAGCCAAGAAAGAAAATAGCTGCAAGTAACGTAACAAAAAAAATCATACTACATCTCCCATCCGATATCCAATTCCCCACAATGTCTGAATGTATTGTGGTTTTCCAGGATCCACCTCTATCTTTTCCCTTAATCTACGCATATGTACATTAATGGCATTCTCATCATTCTGATAAACTTCACCCCATATAATCTGATAGATTTGTGCTTTGGTATATACTCGATTCGGATGGAGAGCAAATAATTTTAATATTTCAAACTCTTTCGCTGTAAGTCGAATCTCTTCCCCATCTCGAGATACAGAATATTGATTACAATTTATAACCAAATCTTTATATATGATTGATTCCTTTTCTTCCACACTTGGTGCGTACAAAGTCGCTCTACGTATGTTTGCCTTCACTCTTGCCAAAAGCTCTACCAAGGAAAAAGGCTTAGTAATATAATCATCTGCACCAAGTCCAAGCCCAATTGCTTTATCACTATCCGTATCCTTTGCTGACACAATGATAATCGGTGTCTTAGAGTTTGTTCGAATATTCTTCATCACCTGCATACCAGAAATTTTAGGTATCATTAAGTCCAGTAATATAAGATCATAGCTTATCATATTCAACTTATCCATAGCTTCCATTCCATCATAAGCCAAGTCAATCTCAAATCCTTCGCAGATTAAAAATTCCTTGACCATAGCACTAATTCCAATATCATCTTCTATAATTAATATACGACTCATACTTGTCTCCTTTTTAACTGGACATTATTGATCTGTTTTTGCAACATACAATTGCCTCTTGTTGTCCTGTTCCTAAATTCCTAGTTGAATACAATCTTTTACCACTTATTAACTCATGATAAATTATACCATAATTCCCCTTTCTATAACAGAGCAAAAGTGTGCTTCTCAGCTTCTCACACTCTCACGAGCAACACTTTACAAGCACAGCTTCTGTTTGGTGCCGTAGCGTAGCGGAGTGGGCATCCTACGGAGCTTTTTTATATAGTAAGAAATTCCGAGGAATTCCTACTATATAAAAAAATGGATCAGGTATCTCTACTTGATCCTCATTACTCATAATGCAGTTGTATTTATGTTTCCGAACATAACATAGCTATTTCAATCATTCCCATAAAAACCAACCTTTCGTATAAAGAAGCTCTCAATTACCTACAGTATATTTTTCGGATTTACTTTTTTACCAGTCCACCCCATCGATTGGCCGCTCTCCTGACAACTGTTTCGTTCGTTCTTTTAATATATCTAGTTTATTCATATGAACATTCTCCATTTCTTTATCTGTTTTCTGGTATTAATCCGATTTTACCCTATTGCTTACGATTGCGAACTATTACATATTATCTTTTCAATAAATACCTCTGCTTTTTCTATATCTTTCGAATCTGGATGACCTTTTGCAAATCTACTAAAGAACTTAAATATCTTGTTCTTTGTGAAATCTTCACTAACAAAACTTCCCTTACATGCAAATGTCCCTATACATCTTCCCCCTTGAGCATTTAGGATCTTTATCAATTTCTTATTATAAGATTTCATTCCCGCACCACTTGTTGAAAATACAAAAAAATCCTTATCTCTTAAATTTTGCTTAGAAGCATAGTCTAACATTTTTTTAGACATACTTTCACGATAAACACCAGAGCCAAAGCCGATGATCTTATACTGATTCAGATCAATTGTCTGACACTCTTCTACACCTAACAATTCAGCACTCAATCTCTGAGCGAATATTTTTGCAATCATCTCTGTATTTTTGCGATAAACAGAGTGATAAATAATTAGAGCCCTCATACAATGTTCACTCTCCTTAATTATTAAAGATCTATTCAAGTAATACTAGTATGTACTGGAATGGGGTTATATTCCTCTAATTCAAGATATTACTCTCATTTTACCATACTCTAGGCAAAATTCCATTCTTAATGTTCTCTTGTTACCATTTGTTACAACAAAACCAGGAGTAATTGCATCAATTCAGATACAATTACTCCTGGTATGTTCTTGATTTTCTTATTCCGTAAAACTTCCTGGTATTTATGACGCCGTATCTGATTGAAAGAAGCGTTTTGCAATAATTTACTTCAACATATAATCTATGAATAAACCAGCATACTTAGGGTAAAATCAAAATAAGAGTATATATCAAGCATGAGAACTATCCTCCCCTTCAGATTTAGTATATTATCTCTTATTGCGATGATTCATATTATCTAAATATGAAAGGATATTGAATATTAACAGTAATAGTGTTAATACTTCAATTACGGTCACTAGAATCACCTCCTAAAGGTTTTATTGCCCCCAGAGGTTTCTCATACTTAATCTCATGCTTGACTCTTTAATTATATATGCTAGCTTTTATAGTTCCAAACATTCTTTATCGCAAATTCTTACATATTTGATCTATGATTAAGTAAACATTTCATGGATAAACTTATTCCATTACACATCAACTCAAATTATCACATCTCCACAAATTGATAATTGTATGTAACCCTATCGATCCAATAATTTTTTTAATAAAGCATCGATACGCTCTGTACAGTCTGCTTCCCGTGTTTCTTTCTTCCGCCAATCATCGGAAAGTGGAAAATAAACTTTGTCATTTACTATTTTCCCCATGTCCCATTTTCCGTTTATCTTTCTCTCATCAACTAACCAATCTGCTACGAATTGCAATTTCCCCTTTGCTGACTTATATTTAGAAAGCAATTCCATTGCACCAAGATAACGACTTGATTCTCTACTTTCAAAGGAACAAGGCAATGTAGACAGTTTTTTATCATAAATATAGTAAATCCCATTTTCCTTATTCAGAACATAATTCATAAGTGCTATCTCTGTTTTGCAATCTAAGATATCACTCAGCATAGAAATCGGATAAAAATTCACAAAATCGATAAGCCTTCCTCCGTTTGGCTTCATTCCTAAAATTTCTTGATAGGCTGCAACATATTCGTTATGGTTATAGACACCTCCCAAAAAAGCACTGTAAATAACATCAGCCCATTGTTTTGCAACTTTATTAGCATTTGGATTATCTAAAGTAAATCTTCTAATCCATGTTGCCAACATCATAGATGTGAAAATACTCCAATCATGCAATTTTTCTCGTCTATCAGGAATTGTTTTTTTACCAGTTAGGCAATCATCCATATATATTACAGCCCTTTGAATACATTCATCTTCTATGGTATAACCTAAACGCTCAAGACGACGGAGAGCCTGTTCTGTTGTTATAGGTGCATCATAAAATTGTGACAACGAATGAAACCAACCCCATTTACCATCATCTTCTTGTAAAGCAATTACATATTTCGCCCATTTGCCATCTTTGTGCATTTTAATCCTCCATAAGTAATTAATAAAATACAACTTGTATGATTATACTACCATATATTCAACACTACTTGCATCTTCTTTCTTAGATGCAAAAAGTGTCAACCCTTCACAGATTGACACTCTTTTTCACTTGCTATACGGTATGCCACCCATACCATACTCATCGGCACATCCACACTTACTTGTGATATACTCATCCTACCATGTATAAATTTTAATTACTAATTACTTTAGGAATAAATCAGTATTTTCTGGATAGACTTGAAGCGAGAGGAATCATCAAGCATGAGAAGCATCCTCCCCTTCTCAATATTAAATTTCTAAATAACTTCTACTAACTCAATCTTGAAGTTAAGTTCTTTTCCTGCCATCTCATGATTTGCATCAAACGTAATTGTGGTTTCATCCTTTGCTGTAACCTTTACAGGAAAAGGCTGCCCCATCTGATTTGATAGATAGACCTGCTCACCAATATTAAGATTTTCAGAACCTGGTAGCTGACTGGTCTCAATTACGAGGATATTATCAGGATCTGGCATTCCGTATGCTTCTTCCGGCATAAGGTGAATATCCTTGATTTCTCCTACCACCATTGTTTTCACTGCTTCATCAAATCCTTTAATCATCATGCCTGTACCACAGACGAACTCTAGTGTTTCTCCACGGTCGTATGAGGAATCAAACTTTGTTCCATCATTGAATGTACCTGTATAGTGTACTTTGCACGTTTTGTTTTCATTGTTCATTTCAAAATCTCCTCGTATAATATTCTTAGATACATAAATGTACCTTGATAACTTAATTAATTTAGTTCAATAGGCTTAGTTAAACCCATGATATAATTGTCCTAGTGTCAATCAGGTAATAGTTCTCAAATCT
>JAEYPP010000030.1 GCA_023410575.1 Bacillota bacterium
CCTATGTATTTTTGTGGTTGGCTAAACCCACAATTATTATATCATAGGAGGTTTTTTGCTTGAAGCTAAAGCTAATTGGGGACACACCGGCATAGCCGGTGGTTTATTTTTATTGCGATACAATCAAAAGGAATGAGCTTTTTCGTATAAAAAAGCTCATTCCTTTTCTTCTATGTGAATCCTACTGATTCCCCTGTTCTTCTTCTTTTATCAGTTTTACCTGATCAGCTTTTGTTTCTTCTGTCTCGTCTTCTGGTGCTTCACTCATCTTTTTCTTCATCCGACGAAGTTGTCCTAAGCTCATACTATCCTTGTCTTTCTTGCGAAATGATTTATCAATCAATATAAATGCATATATAAAGACTGGTATAACCATAGATGCGAATAGACTCGTTATGAACATCTTATGTGCATAAGGTTTTGCCATAAGTGCTGTAACTAATGTAACTAAATATAAACTTAATAATATCACAATTCCTATAATCGCTAGTACTTGTTTTGCTTTACCACGTTTCATGTCTAATCCCCTTTATTTATAGTTTTATTATCTTTCTTTAAGTACTTAAGCCATTCACTCATCTTCTTCTCATATCCGAGCTCACCCATATGATAGAACGTTGTTCCTACTAATTCATCTGGCAAATACTGTTGATCTACATAATGATTCTGAAATAAATGAGCATACTGATATTCAACACCATGACCTAATTTAGCAGCACTTTTATAGTGAGCGTCCTGAAGATGAGGTGGAACGCCTCTGCTTGTCTGCTGCTCTACCACCTTCGTTGCAGCATCAATTGCGCAAATTGAAGAATTACTCTTTGGTGCACATGCTACATAAATAGCTGCCTGTGCCAATATAATTCTCGCCTCTGGCATGCCAATCCGTTCAACAGCCTGCGCAGCTGCGGTTGCAACCACAAGCGCATTAGGATCTGCATTCGATACATCCTCTGCTGCGCATATCATAATTCTTCGTGCAATGAATGTAACTTGCTCTCCTGCGTAAAGCATTTTTGCTAGATAATAAACTGCTGCATCCGGATCCGAGCCACGCATACTCTTGATAAATGCAGATATTGTATCATAATGATTATCACCAGTCTTATCATATTTTAACACACGGCGCTGGATACATTCAGAAGCTACATCTAAAGTAATATGAATGATACCATCTTCGCTACGGTCTGTTGTCAGAACACCTAGTTCAATTGCATTTAAGGCAGAACGTGCGTCACCGTTTGCCATTTCGGATAAAAATTCTAAAGCCTCTGGTTCAATGCTTGCTTTATAGGACCCAAGACCTTTTTCCTTATCCGTAATTGCACGAACAATTAATTGCTTAATATCTTCTTTTGATAACGGTTTTAGCTCAAAGACAATCGAACGTGAAATCAACGCTCCATTAACTTCAAAGTAAGGATTTTCAGTCGTTGCTCCAATTAAGATAATCGTTCCATCTTCCACAAATGGTAAGAGATAATCCTGTTGTCCCTTATTGAAACGATGAATCTCATCTACAAAAAGTATCGTTTTCTTTCCATACATACCAATGGTTTGCTTCGCCTCATTAATCACTTCTTCCATATCTTTTTTACCAGCGCTTGTCGCATTAATCTGTTTAAACTCAGCACTTGTTGTACATGCGATTACTTTAGCTAATGTTGTCTTACCAGTTCCCGGAGGTCCATAAAAGATAACTGACCCAAGCTTATCTGCTTGAATTGCACGATATAGTAATTTCTCCTTACCAATAATATGACTCTGACCAACAACTTCGGATAACTTAGTCGGGCGAAGTCTCGAAGCTAATGGGGATTCTTTTTCCATTGTATTTTCTCTCATATATTCAAATAAATCCATGAAATCCCTCCAGATTATCTTGAAATCAAAAAAGTAATGTGCTACACTTCCACATGATAAAGAATACGATTCGTCTTTATTTAATCTAATGATATTGTATCCACAATTTAGCTACAGTTTTGAAGCACTTCTTAACAATCATAAATACATATCCACAAAAAAGGAGAATGATAATGTTACCAAAAGATCCAGTTATATTATTAAGCTATGTGAACACACAATTACGAGATTATTACAAAACGCTAGATGACCTATGTTCGAGTTTATCAATTAATCGAGAGGAACTTGTCATAACACTTTCAAAAATCAATTATAATTATGTTCCAGAACAAAACCAATTCATCTAATTTCTTTTCACATGCTTACTCTTTCTTTTTTCATAACACTTTACTGCAATATAAAAAAAGAGGCTCCCCAACAAAACACCGATAGAATCAATTCCTACATCTTTTAAGGAGCCACTTCTCCCCTCTACAAAAGTCTGATGGAATTCATCCGTTCCTGCGTATATTACGGAAGTAACAAATGCAATGATAAAAATGCTCTTGTTCTTTATGTGATGCATTCTAAGTGGAATACTAATCAAAACTGTAAGGATGGCATATTCCATAATATGTGCGATCTTTCTTACAACAAAATTCGTTGCTTGTAAAAAATCAAAACGTTTTGTGCTATCAATATCACCAAACATCGCTTCAAATACACAAAGAATTGCATTAGCAATCGGTGAACTCGTTCCATCGGAAACTACAGCAGGTTTTGCTGAAAACATATAGATTATGACCATCATCATGATGGCAGGCAACCATGCTAACAATTTAAAACACTGCTTTTTTTGATTCATACAGTTTAGATATCCCTTCTATTGCTCTTTTTTGCTTGGATTGTTATAATAATTCAACGAACTCTTATTGTGAGATTCTTTAAAAATTACCACACGATTTACTAATTCACATCTTAATCGAACCATAAACGTTTGTCAAGAAAACAGACAATTCTATTTCATAGAAAGGAATTGATAGAATGCAAGATTCCTATAAGATTGTATATTCTGGTGGAACCGGTGAAATTGTAGAAAAGAAGTCTAGATTTATAGCAACAATACTTCCAATCACATCGGAAGAGGACGCTTTAGCATTCATTGAACAGATGAAGAAAAAATACTGGGATGCAAGGCATAACTGTTCCGCCTATGTACTAGGTCCACATAATGAACTCGAGCGTTGCAGTGATGATGGAGAACCTAGTAAAACTGCAGGCCGTCCAATGCTTGATGTCTTAATTAATGAAGGACTTCACGACGTTGTAGTCGTAGTGACACGATACTTTGGAGGTACGTTACTAGGTACAGGAGGACTCGTTCGAGCATATCAAAGCGCTACTAAAGAAGGCCTCGCTAATTGCACGATTCTTGAAAAACACTTTGGGAAACAACTTCGGATTACAACTGACTATACAGGACTAGGAAAAATCCAATATATTGCTGGAACGCTGGAATTAACAACTCTTTCCACTGATTTTACAGATATTGTTGTAATTACTTTACTAGTTCCTCCAATTTTACTAGGTTCAGTTATAAAAAAGATTCAAGAGGCTACAAATGGGAAAGCTATTATGGAAGAACTTGAAGATGTTTCCTATGCAAAGCTTAATGACGAGATTATATTATTTTAATTTAAGATTAGGTGTCAAAAGTACTTTTCTATAGTCTGATTACTATCTTAAGGACTTTTGACACCTTAAACATATTAAGAAATTCCTAAGAAAGTATGAACATTTTTTAGGAAAGTTGCATATTGGAAATAACTTTGATATAATGATTTCCAAACGGTTAATACTAAATATATATGTATTTACTGACGTTTTAGGAGGTTACTATGGATTATAGTAGAAGAGGTGTCGTTAAAAAGCAACATGAGATAAAATCCACTACGAAACGACTGAATTCAAAAGTACGAATTAATTTGTTTCGAGTAGCATTAGTAAGTGTTGTGTTTCTCGGCATCATAGGTGTTATGGCAATCGGAGGAGCCGCAAAGGGTATCATCGAATCTGCCCCTGACATCCAACAGGTAAATATAGATCCCGAAGTATTTAAAACACAAATTTATTACAGTAATGGCGAATTATCTCAAGAACTAGTAGGCGCAGAGGCCAATCGTGTTTATGTCAAAATCGATGAAATTCCTATGATACTACAACATGCTTTTGTTGCATTAGAGGATGAACGTTTTTATGAACATGATGGAATCGATCTTCAAGGAATTTTTCGTGCTGCCTTTTCTGTAATAAAGACGCAAGGTTTAGGCTTTGGTGGTAGTACCATAACACAACAGTTACTAAAGATTAAAGTATTCAATTATGGTAATGAACCGAATATGGTAGATAAAATTGTTCGTAAACTACAAGAGCAGTATTTAGCAATTAAGCTAGAAGATGAATTTACGAAAGATGAGATTCTAGAAGCTTACTTAAATAATATTAACTTAGGTAATGGTTCTTATGGTGTACAAACAGCAGCGCAAAGTTATTTTGGAAAAGATGTTCAACAACTTACCTTATCTGAAGCAGCTACCATCGCTCCAATTGCTCTCTCCCCAGTCTATTGTAACCCAGTAAAATATCCAGAGAGAAATGCAGAACGACGTATGGACTGTCTTAATAAGATGCTGGAATTAAATTTCTGTACAAAAGCTGAATATGATGCAGCAGTTGCAGATGATGTTTATGCAAGAATTAAAGATTACAATGAGAATAAACCTCAAGAAGCTTATTACACTTACTTTACTGATGCTCTTATCGATCAGGTACAATCTGATTTAATAACGAAAAAAGGTTATACATCAGACCAAGCCTATGATTTACTTTATAAACGTGGTCTTTCAATCTTTACTACACAAGATAAAACGATCCAAGGTATTATGGACAAGTATTTTACTGATGAAGCTAATTTTCCTGCAGTTGGCGAGGGTTCTTACTATGAATTAAATTATAGTTTGATTGTAGATAAGGCAAATGGTGAACGAGTAGAATATAAAACAGCTGATTTACTAGAATATTACAAAGATTTTGATGATTCTGAACGACTTTATTATCATGAGTCAAGACCATACGTTGGCATTAATTCTCTCGGTTATAGTAAAGAGGATATGGAAGCCAAAATATTAGAATTTAGAGAGGCAGTTGTAGAAGAAAATGATTCTATCTTTTATGAGTCCTCTAATATCCTACTTCAACCACAGACTTCCATGACTATTATGGATCAATATACTGGTCATGTTGTTGCACTCTATGGTGGACGTGGTGAAAAGGTTGGTAATCGTACAACGAACCGTGCAACCGACTCACAACGTTCTGTTGGTTCTACGTTTAAGGTATTAGCTTCCTTCTTACCTGCACTTGATACTTGTGGCTATACATTAGCAAGTGTTATGGATGACTCTGAATATACGTATCCTAACTCAACAAGTAAGGTTAGAAACTGGAATGGTGAATATAAAGGTTTATCTGCAATGCGCGAAGGTCTTTATAACTCCATGAACATTGTTGCATGTCGTTTTATGGAGGCAGTAACACCTAGAGTAGGGTTTGATTACCTAAAGAAACTTGGTTTTAACCTAGTTGAATCTCAGGTAGGTGCTGATGGCAAGGTATACTCCGATTTGAATGTTTCTATGGCACTTGGTGGCTTAACGAATGGTGTTACGAATATGCAGTTGACTGCTGGTTATGCTGCTATTGCAAATGACGGTATCTACAATCCACCAGTCCTTTATACAAAGATTGTTGATCAAAATGGTAAAGTTATTTTATCCAATGAACCATCTTCGGAACAAGTATTCAAGACTTCGACTGCATGGTTGCTAAAATCAGCGATGCAAGATACGGTTACTAGAGGTACAGCTACACGAGTTCAATTCAGCAGTGATTACAAGATGCCAATAGCAGGTAAAACTGGTACCTCAACAAATGATTATGACTTATGGTTTGTAGGCTTCACACCTTATTACACTTCTGCAATCTGGACAGGATATGATTATAGTTTCTCGCAAACGAATAAAAAGTATCATCAAAATATATGGCGTAACGTTATGCAAGAAGTACATTCTACTCTTGGGTTAGAAATTAAGCAATTTGAGAAACCAGACTCGATAACCTCCGCTGTTATTTGTACCAAGTGTGGTAACCTTTCTATTCCTGGTGTTTGTGATAATGCACTTAGTGGTAACTGTTCAAGGTCTGAATATTTTGCGAAAGGTACTGTTCCATCGAATTATTGTACTTGTCATGTGAAAGTTTCCGTATGTAAAGAATCTGGTCATTTTGCATCACCTTACTGTCCAGTAGAGCAATGTGAAGATGTCGTTTATCTTATCAAGGAGGAAACAACTCCAACAAACGATACCCCATTTATCTATCCTACGGATGAAAGTGCTGAGACTTGTCCAATTCATAGTGAAGGAACGGTTGCTCCTCCTATTAATGGTGAAGATGGCATAGTGCCTCCGGACGATGGAGAGACTGTTCCTCCAGAAGATATCCCTAATAAACCAGAAGATACTCCTAATGATGTTCCTTCTGATATCCCTAATGATAATGATGAAACAGATGATATTACTGATAATCCACCAGTTGTAATCATCTCACCAATCCCTTAATATACGATCTAGAAAGCACTAGAACAGGGCTGTTGCATAATGTAACAGCCCTCGCATCTTTATTAGCGGTTGTGATTTTACCTCCTATCCTAAAGAAAGAGGACACATGTATATTTTCGAAGGCCTTACAAGTCCCACACGCTCTTTGTGGGCTTGTTTCCATCGCGCGCCGTAGAAAATATACATGTGTCCTCTTTCTTCTACATAGTAAAAAATCACAAACGTGTGCCTTGTGCTTTTTACTGCTTCATCTTTGGATTGAATATTAATGAAGCCAAATAGCTAAATATCAATGCTGTTGAGATACCAACAGCTGAAGCTGTGAAACCTCCTTTAAATACTCCAATAAAGCCCTCTTTATCTACTGCTTCACGAATCCCTTTAAATAGTACGTTACCAAATCCAATCAAAGGGACAGTTGCTCCTGCACCTGCCCACTCAGCAAATGGTTCATATATACCAATGGCTCCAAGAAGGCTTCCTAAACATACTAAAATAACCATAATTCTCCCTGGCATTAACTTTGTATTATCCATTACAATCTGTACGATAGCACAGATTGCACCACCAACTAAAAATGCTTTTAAATAGTCCATAAGTTTCCTCTCTCATTTATGCGTTCGTTTCTAAGATTACAGCATGTGCAATTCCAGGAACACTTTGTCCCTCATTATAGCTAACTGTTGATAAAAGTGCTCCTGTAGGAACAAACAATATCTTATTCCATTCTTTCTTTCTCATCTTTTGTAGTACATATCCACATAGTGTAATTGCACTACAGCCACAACCGCTTCCTCCAGCGTGAGTATCTTGTATCTCTGGGTCATAAATCTCGATTCCACAGTCCATATAATTAGATGTTATATCGTATCCTTCTTCTTTTAACAAATCAACTACGATATCACGTCCAACTACACCTAAATCACCTGTAATAATGCGATCATAATAGCTTGGCTGTCGGTTAAAATCCTTAAAATGTTGGGCAATAGTTGAGCATGCTGCTGGAGCCATACAAGCACCCATATTCAGGGAATCCTTCAGTCCAAAATCAGTAATTTTACCAATTGTAACACCCATAATGTGAACTTCTACTGGAAGAAACTCTCGTCCAAATGCACTGTGTTTATTGATTGTTTGACCAATTACTACTGCTCCGCTACCTGTTACTGTCCATGATGCAGCTAAAGGGCGCTGATTACCATAGGCAAGAGGAAATCGAAACTGCTTTTCTGCACCAGCAAAATGACTCGAAGTAATCGCTATTGCATGATCTGCAAAACCTCCTTCTACTAGCATAGAAGCTACTGCCATTGACTCACCCATAGTAGAACAAGCTCCGTAAACGCCAAGAAGTGGTATATCAAAATTTTCAATACCAAAGCTTGTTGCAATCAATTGTCCTAGCAAATCACCACCAACAATATACCGAATTTCATTTCTACTTAATCCTGCCTTATGAATAACTGTATCGACTGCCATACCGAGCATCTTGCTTTCTGCTTCTTCCCAAGAATTTTGCCCAAACATTGGATCCGTATCGATCACATCAAAGTAAGACCCAAGTGGTCCTTCTCCTTCCATCTTACCAGCAATTGAGGCTGCTGATTGAATTACAGGAGGATGATCAAAACATATACTCTGTTTACCACGTAATTTATTGTTTTCAACCGTCATTTATAATACTCCTTTATCTTTCCTTCTACACAATTTTACATAGCTTAAGTATCCAATATATAATTCCAAGTACCCAGCTAGAAAATATTCCATATAAAATTACAGGACCTGCAATCGTGAATATCTTACATCCAATACCGAACACTTGTCCTTCTTTCTTATATTCTATTGCAGGAGCAGCCACTGAATTTGCGAATCCAGTAATCGGCACAATGCTGCCTGCTCCAGCATGTTTCGCAAGCTTCTGATACCAATTGAAACCTGTAAATAGAACAGCCAGTAATACAAGTGATACTGTAGTATAGGAGGCTGCAAGCTCTTTTTCAGCTCCTTGGCTTTTATACAAATTCAAGAAAGCCTGACCGATACAACATATGATACCACCAATCACAAATGCCTTGATTAAGTTGACCCAAGGATTATGCTTTGGTGTCATCTGATTTACATATTTGTTATATAGCTTGTCTCTCTCCTTTTGATTTTTCTCGTGGGTAATGTCTGAAGCCGAAACATTCTTATTTTCCGCCATATTATTCCTACCTTTCCTGACAATTTAATTTACTCTAATACTAATTTTCCAATATCTTCTCTTTTCATACAGTAGATTGATATTTATTTCTTTATGGTTTAATTTATATTTATTAATTGATAAAAAGCTCCAAGTAATTTTCCAATTGCAAACATAAAAATGATGTAAGGTAATCCAACTGTCAATTTTACTCGTTTCACAAAGATTGGAAGTACATTTACTACCTCAGCTATTGCAAATGAAAGACATCCCACGTAAATGCCAGAAAAAATTCCGTACATCCCTAATGCAAAATATCCCGATGGAATATGCCATTGATTTAACCAAATCAAGTTTCCTAAGGCTCCACCTAATACAACAATATCTTCATAAATACGAATATATTTTGCTGTTTTACTACGTGCTGCCATACGTTGTACGACGCCAATCATAGTGACGAATGCAAATACACCTGCTGCGACAAAAAGTCCGGCTGATAATCCAATAAAACCAAGTAAGATGTAACGTATTATCCTTCCCTCCCAATTAATTATTCAATATCAATCGTATTACCCTCTCTTCCGGAGTTTTCTATGATTGCTTTATTCTCGTTAGATTCATATAACCGCAATTGTACTTGTAATGGGGTTGGATCTGTATCCATTTTTAGCTTTGAAAAATGGTTAAAAAAAATGATGATCCCGATGGGTAAACCAATGGAATAGCAGATTGGAACAATATTGATTCCTTTCTGACTATCTCCCATTACAAGTTTATGAAACATGTTTAGTACATCATCAACATTTACATCTTGATTAAACGTCATGATTGAAAACGCAGAACCAAAGAAAACTGTAAGTCCAATAAAAACTGTTTTCACAATCTCAATAACTTTCCTTTTCTTACTAGGCTGAACATATTCAATTACAAAATCACTTGCACCTAGGCTAATAACTAAAACATCTGGATATTCTCTCTGAATAGCTTCAATCACCTTAAGAATTGTAACCACATATTTATTTCTCTTTTTATCTTTAATTTGTAAAATTTCTCTACTTCCAATTTCTTTTGCTAGTGCTTCATCCTTACTTAGAATCTTAATCACATCTGCAAGTGTAATTACCTGCTTTTGAACAATAACATTTAAATCTGCCTTTATATAAATAACCGAAGTTGTCATTGAATAACCCATCAGATAAATGTCCCCTCAAATACATGGTTTGTATCAATTGTAAAATAGCATATTAATAGTACTGTTATCGCTATTGCAACAACAATTAACGATGCAATACAGATTCTTTTCCGTCTCATAATAGTCCACCTCTCAAAAAGGCTGTTGCAAGTCGATTATGTGCTAAGATGATACTACCTCATCAAATTCTCACAATATCGTCTTGCAACAGCCTCCTAATTCTTCTCAGATAACTGTTACTATTATTGCTATATTCTATACTAAATATGTTTGGTAAATACTGTAATACCAAGGACTGAATTAACCAAGCATCCATTCTCTCATTGTCTTTAAAATTTTTCTCTCCAATCGTGATACTTGAACTTGAGAAATTCCAAGTTCATTTGCTATCTCGGTCTGTGTCTTTTCTTGAAAATAACGTAATGTTATTATATTCTTTTCCTTATCGCTCAATGAATTCATAACCTCTTTTAGCGCCATATGATTAATCATTGCATTACTTTCATCATCTGACTGTTCAAGTTTATCAATAAGAAAGATGGCGTTCCCATCCCCTTGATATATTGTTTTGTATAAAGATTCTACCTCTGCTCCTGATTCAAGTGCTAGTACAACTTCTTCTTTTGCAAGTTCTAACACTGAACTAATCTCTTCTATCGTCGGTTCCCTACCATTTCTTGTTTCTAATTCCTCACGCACCATACGTATCTTATTCGCTGTTTCCTTCAGAGAACGGCTTACCTTTATCATACCATCATCTCGTAAAAAACGTTTTATCTCTCCAGTAATCATTGGAACTGCATAAGTTGAAAACTTTACTTCATAAGATAAATCAAATTTATCAATTGCCTTCATCAAACCAATGGAGCCTATCTGAAATAAATCTTCTGCCTCATGTCCACGTCCTAAAAAACGTCGGACAATACTCCAAACTAGTCCCACATTCTCCATCACAATCCTATCCCTAGCTTCTTTATCTCCAAGTTGTGATAATCGAATAAGTTCTAATGTGTCCACTCCTATCCTCCCTTCATGTAGACAAATACTTATGTAGTCCCTATTCGCTTTCTCATCTTAACTGTAGTTCCTATGCCTCTTTTTGATAGAACTTCCAAGCCGTCCATAAATGCACTCATAAATGCAAACCCCATGCCAGAACGCTCCAATTCTGGACTCGTAGTAAAGAGTGGTTCCATTGCCCTCTCAACATCCTCAATTCCAACTCCATGATCAATAATTTCAATATACACATCATGATTTTTAATACCACAACGTATCGTAACTTTTCCAATAGAATTATAATAACCATGAATTATACTATTGGTTACAGCTTCTGATACTGCTGTTTTGATGTCTGCAATCTCTTCTAATGTTGGATTCAGTTGTGATACGAATGCAGCTATAACGGTTCTAGCAAAGTTTTCATTCTTTGATAAGGAATTAAAATCAATTACCATCTCATTATCAAAGACCACAGGAACTGCTTCTAAGTTGTCCTCATTTAAAACTTCTTGATTCATACTATCTACCTCCCAATTCATTCATATGCGAAAATGCATCTGATAAATCCTTATACTTTTCTACAATTCCATAGAGACCTGACATCGTCAAAATGCGATTGACACGGTCACATACACCAGTCACTGCCAGTTTTCCACTCCCAAGTAATCTAAGTTTTTTATACCTACCCAGGATCACTCCAATTCCAGAGCTATCCATAAACGTAACCTGAGAAAAATCAAAAATTACATTTAGAATATTCTTTGTAACCATCTTCTTATCTGCATATTCCCGAATATACATTGCATTATGATGATCCAAATCCTCTTTCATATGGATGATTAATGTACGATCCCTTATCTCAAATTCTGCACTCTCTGTAGCATCTTGACCTACTGTCCACCGAATACTATCTTTTCTGTCCATGTCAAATCTTCCTTTCATAGTTCTTAAATATAGTAATTGTAAATTTTTTACATTCTATATTGATAAAAAAAGACATTCTATTCACTAGAAATGTCTTTTTTTTAGTAACTTGGTAGTTACTTTCTTATCGTCTTGTTCCTACATCTCACCTAAGCGTAACTTTGCATACTGAACAAAGTTAGAATTAGGTAGCTCATTAATAATTCTATTGTAACATTCTTTCGCTTGATCAAATTGCTCTAATCCTTGATATGCCTTTCCGAGATAATATATTGTAGAGGCATTATCTGGTGTATAGGCATTCGCTTTTTCTAACATTACCCTTCCTGTTTCATAATCCTTATCATCAACCGCTGCTTTTCCTTGTTTTTGAGCAATATTAGCAGCTAATGGATATACATAAGCTCTTAGTTTATCACAGATGATGCCAGCTTCTTCAAACTCCATATTATCAGCATTAACTGCATATAATATGTCTGCAACCTCTAATGCTTCTTCCTCTGTAAGTTTTCCATCAGAATCCAAATCAAAATAGAGATTAAATGCCTTTATCAGACTATCATACATTTCACGATCATATTCAGGTATAACAATTGCATCTAGTTCCGCTTGCTTGTCTATAAGTTCCGTGTTCAAATTATCAACTTCCTTTTGAGCAGACGTATACTTAGCATTCAAAGCACTTATTTGGCTACTTAACTCTCTAATCTCTTGTTCATATTGCGTAGATGCATTCTGTCGTACGGTAGGTACCACCAAGAAGAATACAACAGCAATTCCAATGATAACTCCAAGTACAAGATTAACAAATAACCAAACATTTGGCTTCTCTTCACGATAAGTTGAAATCGGTGTTATTGGCTTTGACACAATCTCAGGTTCTGGCTCTCCTTCACTCCAATACGGAGTTGGTTGTGCATCGCCTCCCAAAATCAATTGATTCAATTCATCTTTATAACGTAAAGTTGTCGTGTTGGTTAAATCAATCTTACTCACACGAGATAAACATTTTTTCGCACGCTCATACTCATTATTCTTAATATAAAGTAACGCTAGCAGCTGTAAGGCACGAATAAAATGAGGATTTAAACTAGTTACTTTTTTTAACTGAATAATTGCTAAATCATCACTTCCTTGCTTTGCCGACTCCAAAGCGATGTTATACTTTCTAATTGCTTGGTTCATTGCATCTAACTTCGTTGGATTTTCCGATATCGTATTCATATAAAAATCTGCATCATTATCTTTCGCCTGGAAATGCTTGCTTATTACCCATTGACTGAGTGCTGCTACCGTTTCACCCATCTCAAAGAATACTAGACCGAGTAAATTTCTTGCATGCGTATTCCTTTTATTCATCTCAAGACTTTTCTTGAGCATATAGATTGCACCAGTTAAATCCCTAACCTTTGCTTTCTCCAATCCACGGTTATAGTAGGAATTGGAGAGGCGACTTGTTCTTTTATAGATTGTTAAGTCTTTACCGCACATCTCACATCTATTTCTTCGATCTACGACAATATTGCCGCACTTAGGACAATTCATCCTCTTCCCCCCATGGTTCTCTTTCCGTTATTTATCTCTCTTTTCCTTCAAGATTGATTCAATCATATCAGAAATATCAGTTAAGTCATTATTAAAAATTACTTCTTCTGCTTGGTCAACTTCTAAACTTGGTTGAAACTTTGCAATTTCCTCATCAAAGTTAATCATATGATACCTCTTTTCTACTGTTTCACAACAACTATCTATCACTACAGTATATGCGATACTATCCATATAACATTTACAGTATCTATCATACCGATTAACCTATGAAAAATCAAGAGGTTAAGGGAAAATTAAGACTTTTTTTCATACACTTTCTACGCAAAAAGTTACAGATTACGTGTTGCTAACTCAAAATCCTTACGATAAAACACCACTCTTGTAGTTTCAGCGGTTATTGTATCATATATACCGTTAATAGAAATCGTAGTATTAGGGTAAATTATCTTATTAACTTCAATGCACGCATCTCTTGAAATCTCTAACTTATGTAAAATATCATTCTTTTCATGAAGTAAATCTGTTATTTCTGCATTAGTACTTATTTTTGTTCTTACAAGCTGAAGTTTCTGAGTCATAAATGGATTTTTCTTCCCAGAACTATCTCGCTCTTCTATCATATCAGTAGCTGCCTCAATTTGTGCAACTCGCTCTCTTAGCATCAAGATTTTACTGTCGATATTCTTTATTTGAAGTTGAATGGTATCTGGGACGCCAACATATAAAGTCGTATTCACTTCTTTGAAGTTGCCAATAACGCTAGCGCTTATGCACTTCAACGCATACGTCGTTCCACCTAATATGATTCCTCGTTTCCCAGTTACAATAACGCTTCCTTGTGACTCAATCGTGCAATTCATTATTGCATTGGCTGTTATATCACCTTTTGCTTTAATCGATACCTGTTCAAAAAATTTACCACTTACATTGCCACCACATATCACAAAACCCTTTTGTGCGCCTTGCATTCCACTCTCGAATACAATATCCTTTCCTGCAATTATTGTAGCCCCCTCCACATGTCCTCGAATAGTTATGTTCCCATCTGCTTCTATCACTTTGCCTTGAAACACATTCCCATAAATCAGCAGATCTCCTTTAAAATGAATATCACCTTGCAAGTAATCAATATCTTCTTTTATTTCTAGTAAATTCGTTATTGTAAGCCTATTATTTTGGAGTTCTATTTTCCCAGTGAGCAATGCAGTATAAATTGTCTTATCTTTGGAAAGTTCAAATCCTTTCCCTTTGATTGGTAGCTGATCTTTACCTTTTGTTGCCTTTAGAAGCTGGCCATATATATTATATCCATCAGTACCAGCTGTTGCAGGATGATACTCAATCACCTTATCTCCTTGTGATACTGTGATTATACGTGTCATAGCATAATAATCCACAGAGCCATCTTCCAAAATTACTGGTTTTGTAGCTACACTTTTTTCAAAGAAATATTCAAAATATCCATCCACTCCATTTACTGGTGCCAGCCCAGCCGCAATCATCACCTCTTGATAGATATCGCTAGATTCAAGTATCTTCTTCAAATTATCCTTTTTTATACCATATATGATTTTTTCTTTTGATATGGCTTCTTCTAATTCCCCTAGAGAAAGTGGTTGATCATTATTACATTTTACTTTCATCCAGGCTTCCATATTATTATTTCGAACTATAATTGATATCCTATCTGAATTATCTTTCAGATCTGTCATAGATTGCACCCCTCTCTCCATAAGCATAAATTCAGCTCTTATGCAGTATATATCGACAATTATTTACTATACAACAATAGAATATAAATAATGTAAATCAATAATAACATTTTTTGTCCTATTATGTTGTATATCATAGAAAACCAAAGATATATCCAAGTTTAAAAAAGAAGTCATTATTATTATACTTCTTATGAAAGTTTCCAATCAACTAAAATATAATATAATGACTTCTTTTTATAATTTATTTGCTAAAATGTTCTAAACGTTCTGTTACTTGATCCATCATGCTTGTGTATTTCTCTAATTTTGCCTTTTCCTCTGCAAGTTTAGCTTCTGGTGCTTTATTCACAAAGTTCGGATTGCTAAGCATTCCTTGAACTCTTTTTAATTCACCCTCCAAACGTGCTTTCTCCTTTGTTAAACGCTCAATTTCCTTCTCGATATCAACCAAATCTGCAAAAGGAATATAAATCGTAGCACGAGAGGTTGCAATCGAAACTGCATCGGAATCAATACCAGTCTTGTCATTTTGAATGATTATTTCGCTAGCATATCCTAATGTGGCGAAGAATACTTTACTGTCTTCAAAAATACTACGAGCACCAGCATCTTCAGATACAACGATTACAGTTGCTTTTCTACTTGGTGCAACGTTCATCTCCGCACGTACATTACGAATACTCTTTACTGCTTCTTTAATTAGCTCAACTGCTTCTTCTTCCTTTGCAAAGTTGAAAGCTTCATCGTATACTGGCCAATCAGAAACCATAATAGATTCGTTATCAGCAAGGGTACCTTCTTTTTCCTTTAACGTACAAAAGATTTCTTCCGTAACAAAAGGCATATATGGATGAAGAAGTTTTAACGCTGTTGTTAATGTAGAACGTAATGTATAAATTGCAGCTGTCTTAGTTTCTTTATCATCACCATATAAACGAGGTTTTACCATCTCAATATACCAGTCACACAATTCTTCCCAGATGAAATCATAGATCTTTTGAGCAGCGATACCTAGGTCATATTTATCTAATGTTTCTGTAACCTCTTTAGCTAATGAATTTGCTCTAGAAAGAATCCATTTATCTGCATCCGTTAATGTCTTAGGATCAACAAAGGATACCTTAGGATCCATTCCTGCCTCTTCCATCTGATCCATATTCATCATAATGAAGCGAGAAGCATTCCATACTTTATTCGCAAAGTTTCTTGCAGCTTCTACACGTTCAGTATAAAAACGCATATCATTACCAATCGAGTTACCAGTAATCAACATGAAACGTAGAGCATCTGCTCCATACTGATCAATAATCTCAAGTGGATCAATACCATTACCTAAAGATTTACTCATCTTTCTTCCTTGAGAATCACGAACTAGTCCATGGAATAAAACAGTCTTAAATGGACGCTCACCCATCTGTTCAAAACCTGAGAAAATCATTCGAATTACCCAGAAGAAGATAATGTCATATCCCGTAACTAATACGTCTGTTGGATAGAAGTAGTTCAAATCCTCTGTCTTTTCTGGCCAGCCAAGAGTTGAAAATGGCCATAATGCAGAACTAAACCATGTATCTAGCGTATCAGGATCTTGAGTAAAATGATCATGTCCACATTCACATTTTGTTGGGGCTGTCTTACTTACTACTACCTTACCGCACTTATCACAGTAGTAAGCTGGAATACGATGCCCCCACCATAACTGACGGCTAATACACCAATCACGAATGTTATCTGTCCAGTTAAAGTATGTCTTTTCCATTCGTTCAGGAACTAACTCAATATCGCCGGATTTCACTGCTTCTATGGCTGGCTGAATCAACTCATCCATCTTAACAAACCACTGTTGTTTGATTAACGGCTCGATTGTTGTTTTACAACGATCATGTGTACCAACGTTATGAGAATAGTCTTCCACCTTTACAAGAAGTCCCATTTCATCCATTTCTTTTACGATTTGCTTTCTGGCTTCATAGCGGTCCATTCCTGCAAATTTTCCACCATTTTGATTAATTGTGGCATCATCATTCATAATGTTGATCTCAGATAGATTATGACGTTTACCAACTTCAAAATCGTTCGGATCATGAGCAGGTGTAATTTTAACAACGCCAGTTCCAAATTCCTTATCAACATAATTATCTGCAACGATAGGAATTTCACGATCTACAAAAGGTACCTTAACAGTCTTTCCAATTAAATGAGCATATCTTTCATCATCTGGATTTACAGCAACTGCAGTATCACCAAGCATTGTCTCTGGTCGTGTCGTAGCAAAGGTTAAAAACTCGTCTGTCCCAACTACTGGATATTTCATGTGCCAGAAATGTCCAGCTTGATCTTGATACTCAACCTCTGCATCAGAAATTGAAGTATGACATACTGGGCACCAGTTAATAATTCTAGAACCTTTGTAAATCCATCCTTTTTCGTATAACTTAACGAATACTTCTTCTACCGCCTTAGAGCAGCCCTCGTCCATTGTAAAACGTTCTCTATCCCAATCACAAGAGGAACCCAATTTTTTTAATTGGCTGATGATTCTTCCGCCATATTCACTCTTCCATTCCCATGCTCTATCTAAGAACTTTTCGCGTCCAAGCTCTTCTTTGTCAATTCCCTCTTTTTTTAGAGCTTCAATAATCTTAACCTCTGTAGCAATCGAAGCGTGATCAGTACCTGGCTGCCAAAGTGCATTATAGCCCTGCATTCTCTTATAACGAATTAAGATATCTTGCATTGTATTATCTAAAGCATGTCCCATGTGAAGCTGTCCAGTAATATTTGGAGGTGGGATCACAATCGTAAATGGTTTCTTTTTCTTATCTACTTCGGCATGAAAATATTTTTTATTCAGCCATTTTTCATACAATCTGCCTTCTATGTCCTTCGGATCATAGTTTTTTGCTAATTCCTTCTGCATAATAATACTCCTTTCAGATACATAAAAAGTGTTTTGCTTACAAAACACTTGCGCCAAGCGCGATCGCATAAGTGACTTCTTCCTATCGTGCTTGTGTGCATCATAGCGTCCTTCCTTTTGGACGCTTTTCTATTTAATAGGAAATTTAGAGCAATTTTCTATTAAATAAAAAAGGTTCTCCATCGCAAAGGACGAAGAACCGCGTTACCACCTTAATTTATGACTACTGTCACCTCAAATCGCGTCTCTAGCAAGACACTCGTCTATAACGGGACTCCCCGGTATCTCCTACTCGCGTAAACTTACGTTTCAAAGACACTGCTCCGAAGCTACCTTCCATAAGCACTTCATAAAACACCCTTTCAGCCTTGGGGCATTCTCTCTGATATGGCCACTCATGTAATCCTCTTCATCACCGCATATATTCTATATAGTACTTATAATATGTTTGAATACCCCATTTGTCAAGCTATTTTTCTGTTTTGAGCGAATAACTTGTTACAATTTGCCCTCCAGTTCCGTGAAGTGTTTTGTGTAACAAATAACGAAAATTTCATGCTCCAAAATGCTCTTTTGCATTTTGTGTGCATAAATTGTTACTATGAAGCACTAAGGCTTAATTATAGGAATAATTTCAATCCAGTAACCATCTGGGTCTGCAATAAAGTATATCCCCATGCCAGGATTCTCAAACACAACGCAATTCATTGCCTTATGTTTTTTTAAAGCTTCTTCATAATCATCAACTACAAAAGCTAGATGGAATTCATTTTCACCAAGATTATATGGTTGTGTACGGTCTTTTAGATAAGTTAGCTCTAATTGATGTTGTGTTGTTCCATCACCTAAAAATACCAATGTAAATCCTTCGGTATCTTTTCTTTTTACTTCTTTTAAGCCTAAGGCTTCCGAATAAAATGCTAGTGATTTTTCTAAGTTTAAGACATTGAAATTATTATGTGCAAATTTAAAATTCATACTGTTCTCCTTCCATCTTTAGCATAATAATGCGATTTTGATATTCTTTCGCTTCTGGCATCTGTATTAATTTATCGATAATCTCAGGTTGCTCCCAGTAATGCATTGGAATTGCTCGTTCTGTATTGGTATGTTTCATAAAATAGTCAAATCCAAGATGAAATTTTTCTTCTTGTCTTGGATCTAATGGTAAAAAGGCAACATCGAAATGTCGATTTTCAATCCTTCCTATTTCCTTTTGAAATGCATTTGTCATTTCCTCATATTCTTGGTTTGTCTCACCGTTCCAAGTCCACCAATTCAAATCCCCAGCATGATAAATGCACCTATCTTCTATTATAACAATAAATGCCACGCCAACATCTGTTGATTTTAATGTCTCTAACGAGATATGACTCCCTAACTGATAAGTTTCGTTTTTCTTAACATAGAGAATTTTATCCCATACCGCTTTGTCAATTCCTACCCGTTCCATATATTTTTCATTCATCTTAATGTCATTAGATAAGACAAACTGAATTTTCGGATATTCTAGAGCTAATTGAAAAATCTTATGGTCAAAGTGATCGCCATGCTTGTGGCTAGCAAAAACATAAAGTGGCTTTTCCTTTGAGAATTGAGGTAGCTTTCCTTTAAAATAATCAAATAGAAAGACACAGTTATCTAACTCTACTAAAAAGCAACTGTGATAAATATAAGTTATTTTCATCTTTTCTCCTAAGCAAGATAATACAAATTGTATTTAATTTAGTGAATTTAACACTATGGATTCTTTTTTTACTTTATATTATTTTATCAGAAGAACTGTAAAAGTTAAAGGTTAATTTATATTACATACTTAATAACTGCTCTTGGAAAAAGTCTTTGAATTTCTTCTGTAAAAAAGTCTCCCATTTCCTTTAGCTGGTCTTTGGTATATTTATATTTACCATAACCAAATTGTCCATATTGGAATACTCGTTCCTCCTCAGTCATTGGTAGTTGTGTTGTTGGAAATACTTGTTGAATTCTCTCCTTAGCTCGTAACGTGTATCGATGGGATATCACTTCAAATGTGAGAGGGTATGCTAATTGACTTGGCAGTTGTTTCTTTAAGGACTCCATTAATTGCGAATATTCCTCTTTCCAATTTGCATATAGAAAAACAGGTGCAATCAAAAAACCTACAGGATAACCTGCTCTCATAAGTTTCACTGCTGCCGCAATCCGATATTTTGCCATTGGAGTGTGATGTTCATAAGTTTCAATGACTCGCTCTGTGTTGATACTAAATCGAACCTCAGTATGTCCGTTATGTTTTGCATCAAGCAAATTATCGATATCTGTGTACTTTGAAACAAATCGAAATCGTGTATGCTCCTGCTGTCCAAAATACTCAATGCAATGACGAAGAGAATGAGTATAAGGCTCTACTGGAACAGGATCTGATGTCGCTGCTCCCTCAAATATTGTAATACTAGGTAGACGCTCATTTGTATATTTCATCGCCTGTTCTAGTATCTCATCTACATTAACATGCACTCGTACATATGGTTTATCACCCAATTGAGTATTTAGATAACAATACTCACATTGTCCCATACAACCACTAACTAATGGTAGCTGATAATGAGCAGATGGTTTGCAGGATTGAAATTTTAAGCTTTTCTTAATCCCAAGCACAAGTGTTTTCTTACCTTCCTGATACATAGTGGCAAGGTTATCTCCTGGAATGCTTCCCTTTACTTGATTGGTTGCTTTTTCAAATACTTCAACTTTTGTATCTCGAAGAAATTGTTGATATAACTGTTCTCCAAGTGGATATTCTCGCGCTCCCTTTTCTATAATAACTCTTTCTGGCTGAAACATATCGTTACCTCATCATATTTTATATGTGAAATAGTTTAAGTCAAAATACATAAAAGTATTTATGATTGTTTATGATTGTTTTTATTTGAGATCACAAAAATGTATGAATCTTCTCTTTTTACACAAACTAAATACGATGATATTAATTCCAAACTTATAGTATAGGAGAGAGTTATGACGAATTTAAAATGTTCTGTAGAAAACTGTTTATACAATGCGAGTCACTTGTGCTCTTTAAATGAAATTGATGTTAATGGTCCTGATGCACATCATTCCGAAGCGACCTGTTGTCATTCTTTTCGTGATGGAGAGGGAAAGGTATCTAATTCAGAAGCTTTAGCAAATGCAAAACCAGAAACAAGTATCAAGTGTTCTGCCGAAAATTGTGTTCACAATGAAGAGTGCCATTGTTGTGCAGATGGTGTAGATATATGTGGATGCGGAGCGAAAAAAACAGAACATACAGAATGTGATACATTCTGCTGTAGATAATAAGAAAAGCACCTTCAGAGCCATACTGAAAAGACATCAATGATCAGTATACTTTTTAGGTGCTTTCTATTTTACATATAAAATTGCACATTTTCTATCTGTGAGAATGTTTCATTTGAATGATCCGTATTATCACTATTACCAAATATACCGATGACTAGATATACTAACCAAGCCACAGCAATAATCCTATATTTAGTTTTTGGTACCATATCGTCCTTTCTCCATAATAGAATCGTTAATGGTACCGGAAAGATACATATCCACCCAAGAACCCACACCCATGTAGGAACACCTTTCTTAGTACTTCCACACATTGGGTATTTACCTACAGATGTATTGGTATTCTGTTGACCCATTTCTCCATAATAATGATTCGTAATATTAATATTTGCTTTTTCTTGTGGCATTTCACTTCTACAATAATCGCAAATTTTCCCTTGTACTCTGGCTCCACAATTTGGACATTTCATTATTCAACCCTACTCTCTCTTGCATTTTGTTACTATCATAATTAAAACAAGAAAAAATACGCTTCGCGAACTTTTCCTTGTCATGAATGAAAAATAAATCCCAACTCAAAAAGTTGGGATTTATAGTATATTTGAATACTAAATAAATTACCTAATGATTATACATGAAATCAAAAAGGATATCAATACAATTATTATTCCAAAAGTCATCTTCTGATTTATTTTGGTTTCTCATCATAATTTTTAATAAGCCCATAACCTGAACAAAAGATGACTCTCGCTCTATCCGGATAGTTATCAGCCAAAATCACATACTCCGATTTACTTGACTTAAGCAAAATCTATCGTAATCTCTATTAATAGAGTCCAACCCATCCTACATATACTATAAAGAAGATTTTCCGAGGTAACTATTATGAATGTCTCCTTAGGACAGACCGCTCCCGACTTTACAGCAATGACCACATTTGGCCCAGTTCGAATGTCGGATTACAAAGGTAATTGGTTAGTATTTTTTTCTCATCCAGGCGATTTTACACCAGTATGTACAACCGAATTTCTAGCATTTACAAAAAACTTCTCTGAATTCGAACGACTAAACTGCAAATTACTAGGATTAAGTATCGATAGCAATCCATCTCACTTAGCATGGGTCAACCAAATCTTTCTTATTACAGGTGAACAGATTCCATTTCCAATTGTAGCGGATCGTTCTGGTGATGTTGCTCGTATGTATGGAATGATAGCAACTGATGTCAGCTCAACAGAAACCGTACGTAATGTCTTTTTTATTGATCCAAATCAAAAAATACGCGCTATTTTGATTTATCCATTAACGAATGGAAGATGCATCAAAGAGATTTTACGTCTATTAGAAGCACTTCAAACAACTGATAAGTATGGAGTCGTAACTCCAGCTTGTTGGATGCCAGGAGACCCTGTGATGGTTCCTCCTCCAAAAACATATGATGAACTTGTTCAAAGAGAAAAGAATCCACAGGCACAAAATCTAGAGTGTAAGGATTGGTTCTGGTGTTATAAGAATATAGATAAGAAATAATCAATACCACCGGCTTAGCCGGTGGTTTGCTCTGCCCCTATAAGGGGCTTTTACCTGCTTGCGCCCGAAAGGCGCCTGAAGGATTTGCCAACCGCACTTCTTTCTCAGGCTAGCCCTAAAGGGCT
>JAEYPP010000067.1 GCA_023410575.1 Bacillota bacterium
CTCCTTTGCTATTGTAGTGCGGTTTGAGACCCACACTCATTATAGCAAAGGAGTTTTCTTATGAAAACGCTAGAAGCCATTGGGGTCCACCAGCATAGCTGGTGGTTTATTAAAGATTGCCCTACAATGAAAGTAGACAAGGAATATAACTACCTTGTCTACTTTTTTATATTATAATTATTTCAGAGTACATTTTCACTTACATTTTATGCTTATTTTTTTGACCTTCGATCAGGGTCAATCTTCCAGTAATGATAAGAGATAAACATACATATAATTAAAATCACAAGAAACGCAATAATTGTAGCATTATATAAGAAACTCTTTTGCACAATGCCACAGATAATTAATACAACACCAATAATACTCATCAGATAACCGCCGATTCGGTTTGTCTTTTTCCAACTCAGGTTACTCCGAACGGACCACGGAGTTCGTAATCCTATATAATAATTTTTTGATATTGTTGGCATAAAATTGCCACTTATAATTAAAAAGGCACCAATCACACATGGTATCACTAACTTAATATTTATTTTGGTCTTAAGAGCTGTAGCAATTGATAGCCATTGTACAAAAACCAATAAGTACGTACATGCAATTACCGAGATTCGATTCCCTTTTGCAGTTGTTATCGCGTTTTTCTTCGTACCAAGGAATAGATACAGTGCCAATGGAAGCGCACTGATTAGGAACACCATCTCTTTTGGTACAGTCCCATCAACCTCCCAATTCATATCCCAATGAATTGGAATTTGATCTTTTATAAAGAAATAACTGATTGCACCACCGATAAATGATAGCATTGCTACTACTAAAGGAATTGTAATCAACTGTCTTTTCTCTTTCATAATAATGACTTCCTTTTCTTTTTAATATATCTAAAATGACTTACGCTTTAGTTGTTATTTTCATCATCTTTTTTATCCTCTTGTTTATCATCCGTTCGTTTTGTAACATCAAAAAACCATTTCACCATATCTTGAAACACGGTTGTATTTAAAGAATACACAATATTCTGTCCTTTTCGATGATCGATAATCAGTTCCGCATTTTTTAAAATGGAAAGGTGATGACTAATCGAGGGCTTTGTGATGTGAAAATAATCTGCTATCTCCCCAGCATTTTTATCACTGCTTGCTAATAACTCTAATATTTTTCTTCTAGTTGGATCAGCAAGTGCTTTAAATACATCGTTCACTTAATACCTCCTTAAAGCTTTGCAATGATTCGTTCTCCATTCTTATTCATATAACCTTCTAATAAGACAGATCCTAAAATCAGAATAGCTAATGTAATAATTGAAATTATATTAATATCTACTCCTGGAATCACAAATGTCAAAACTACTGGAAGACCTACAAATAAAACTCCACTCATAGTTGCGATTAAGCTAGCAGCACTTTGTTTCACAACCACCGTCTCATTCTTCCAATCCATTAATGGAAATTTTAGATTAACGAACAGTCCAAATACAGCACTAAAGTAACAGTAAGCGATGGACAACAAAAGGGTTAGAACAATTTCAAAACCAGTAGATTTAAACTTAATCATCATTGATATTGCTGTTATAATTGCTGTTGGAATTATTAAGCTTATATGCAGTAAAATTTTTGATTGGAATATTGTTTTAACATTGATAGGAGCAGATTTTATAATCCACAAATTTTTACCCTCTAGTGAGATAGAACTTGCAGATATCGCACACATCCAAACCATAATACCGATTATATATGGTAACAAGCCCCTTACTTGTTCTGCAATTTGTGGAGTATTGATCATTAGATCAATCTGATCAATCTTTGCAACATGAATCCCAACCGCAGCAATTAGCATAAGTAGTATCGAAAATGCAGTGTTGAATACATAAATGGAGCATGTAAAATAGCGTTTTGCTTCTTTTTTATATAGAGCCCCTAACGCACTATTTTGTTTTAGCTCTTTGTGTTTGTACTTCTTTCCAGAGTAAACCGCACTAATCTTCGTATTCAATTTCTTAAAGCATGAACCAAGTACTACAGAAAAAACTAAAAAAGCTATCAAAGAACATAGGATAAATGCTAAGAAGTACATGAAGTCAAAATTAATCACAGCTTCATTAAACCAGTGAGCCAAAGGGTAAGTGGAATTCATTTTATCTCGAAACATTGTTCCTATCTGTATCAGTTGTGTTTCGTCTTGAACATTCAGAGTTACAAAAAAGAATGCAATGAACACGAATAACACAATAACTGTATTAGCTATATTACTAAATTTGAACCGGCTACTAATATACCCCAAAACTACTCCGATGATGGAAGCTATAATTATTGGAATCAAAGGTATAAATAACAATGCGATAATTGCATAAACGTAAAACAATGGATTTGGATTTGCTAAAATACCATAAACAACATAACATGGAACCATCATTCCAACTGCGAATACCATATTAATAATATAAAGCTGTAGCAATCGACTTGCTACTATTTTAGATGCCTTTACTGGTAAGGACATTAACATGTCATAATCTTTAAAACCAAACAATACTCCCTTTGCTTTATATACAGATGTAATCAATATAACGATACAAGTTGCTGCCATAAAAAATCCTGGTAGGACATCAAGCTGGCCAACCTGTTTCATTGCCCCCCCCATTCCAAAGCAATAAAAACCTGAGATAAATGCAAATAATAACGCCCCTAAAAAGAGAATCATAGCAGTACTTACATTCTTCTTTCGATTCTTTTTATTTCCCATATTAAGAAAATCTAATGCAGACCCAAGCTGCATACGTGTTAATACTAAGATTTGTTTCATAGTATCCTCCTATTCATTCACGAGTTCTAAGAAAACATCTTCTAAGCTCTGATTTCCTATTACATCCTTCGTAAATCCTGACGCAATCAACTTACCACCCTTAATAATTGCAATCTTGTTGCAAAGCTTTTCTGCCACTTCAAGAACATGCGTTGAAAAAAAGATAGAAGTTCCTTTTGCACACATCTGCATCATAAACTCTTTTAATGCGTGAGCTGCCTTTGGGTCCAAACCAACAAATGGCTCATCCATTATGAATAATTTTGGTTCATGAATCAATGCAGAGATAATCGCTATCTTTTGTTTCATACCATGAGAATAAGATGCAATGGAATCTCCAAGATTTCCTGTAATCTCAAGTAAGTCGGAGTATTTCTTAATTCGATCTTCTCGGTCCTTTTTAGATACATGATAAAGATCACCGATAAAGTTTAAGTATTGAATACCGGTTAAATGTTCATATAAATCTGGGTTATCTGGAATATAGGCCATCTTCTGTTTACAACCAACAGGGTCTTTTTTAATGTCAACCCCATCTACCTTTATGGTTCCTTCTTCAAAATCAAGTACTCCAACTACAGCACGTAATGTCGTTGTTTTCCCAGCTCCATTGTGTCCAATAAATCCATAGATATCACCTGATTCCACCTCAAGGCTCAAGTTCTCAACCGCTTTTTTGTTTCCCTTATAAGTTTTAGAAAAATTCTTAATTGATAACATAACTTTCCTCCTATCATATCTTAATTTATAACCACAATTCATAAAACCGTATTACTATTCAATGGCTTTCACAATATATATTTAGATATTTAGACATTTATCTAAATATCTAACCCCAATATAAGCTAGTTATTTTTATTTGTCAATACAAATATTGAGAATTACGGCTTCATTCAAGCGAAAGCGTGTTGCGAACAAATTATATTTGTCATCCATTCTACATTTTCTTGTGCATCATGACGTCAGACTTATTTCAAAAGCACTTTTCGATAACCTCAATCGACATTTTGCACATCAGTAGACTTGCTAAAAAAGGGATGACAAACATAATTTAGGAGCAACTGTTATGAAGTCGTCGGTACTTAGGGCCTGTATTTTAGGCCCTTACGTACCGTTACGAACTTCATTCAAGCGAAAGCGTGTTGCGGATAGATTATGTTTGTCATCCCTTTTTCATAACTTTTTTCTTGTGCAAAATGACGTCATGCCTAATCTCTATTTTAAAAATCCGTTGACAATCTGTGCTTCTGCTTCTGATTCTGTTAAACCAAGTGTCATTAATTTCGTGATTTGCTCTCCTGCAATTTTACCAATGGCTGCTTCATGAATTAAACTAGCTTCAATGTGGTTTGCCGTAATTTCTGGTATTGCACTTACGCTACCTTGATCCATTAATATCGCATCACATTCTGTATGTCCATAACACTTATTATTACCATTGATCTTTGATAAGAAGATTTGGTGAGATTCATTTTTCGCTACAGAACGAGATATCACATTAGCTCCACAACCTTCGCCGTTTAAGTTTACCTCAAAATCAGTTTTGGCGAACTGCTTTCCATGTGTCATAATCTTTTCTTTAATAACTAAAGTTGCTTTATCACCTAACGTAGCTTTTGTTGTACGAATCGTGGAGTCAACACCTTTGATTTGAACCGTATCCATCTCCATGTAGCTACCTTCCTCCATGTTGACAATTGTCTGAGGATTTAGAATACGTTCACCACTTCCATCACCACTTCCATAATGCTTCTCAATGTACTTTATTTTTGCATTCTTTCCAACAAAGAAACTATGAATTCCATCATGTTCTGATTTCTGATCTCCACAGTTATGAATACCACAACCAGCAACTATTGTTACATCACAATCTTCACCAATGTAAAAATCATTATAAACCATCTCATTCAATCCACTTTGACTCAAAACAACTGGAATATGAACACTTTCATTCTTTGTCCCTGGCTTAATAATGATATCAATGCCAGGTTTGTCTGTCTTTGTTACAATATCTATCTGTTCTGTCGTTTTTCGACCAGCACCCTCGCCATTCACTCTAAGGTTATATGCTCCTTGAGGTACTTCATGAAGACCAGCAACTTGAGCTAACAATTCCTTTTGTATTGCATCCATGATTTATGCCTCCCCCTGATAGAATTTACAATTTGGTTTTTCATTCAAAAGTTTCGGTAAAATCTTGTCCTTTTCATCAGCATCTACAATTTTACCATCAGCGATAACAATAATCTGATCTGCTATATTAAGTATACGCTCCTGATGTGATATAATGACAATCGAACCGTGGATCTCTTGATGCATTTTCTCAAACACTCGTATTAAATTGTTAAAGCTCCATAAATCAATTCCAGCTTCTGGTTCATCAAACACAGAAATTCTTGTCTTTCTTGCAAGAATTGTAGCAATTTCGATTCGCTTTAGTTCTCCACCAGATAGGCTGGCATTGACTTCACGGTTAATATAATCTTTTGCACATAATCCGACTTCAGACAAATACTCACACGCCTTTGCTGTGTTTATATTACTACCAGCAGCTAATGTAATTAAGTCTTTTACAGTTATTCCCTTAAAACGTACTGGTTGCTGGAAAGCGAATCCGATTCCCTTTTTCGCACGTTCTGTAATGGATAAATTTGTTATATCTTCTCCATCTAATAAGATTTGCCCCGAACATGGTTGCTCAATTCCTACAATGATTTTTGCCAGAGTAGACTTACCTCCACCATTTGGTCCTGTAATAGCAATAAACTTATTGTCGTCAATCGTTAGATTAACATCCTTTAATATATCTTTTGATGTAGTACCTGTTACTCCAAAATTAATATTGCGTAATTCTAACATTGTTCTCCTCCCAAATTATGAATCCATCGGATTGCCATATCAATCCATCCTTGACATTCTTCGAAAATCTTATTAACACTATTGGTTTGGGTTTCTTCGTTTGCCAAAGCCAATCCATGTCCCCCAAAAGGGTACATATGAAATTCTGTTGATATGTTATATTTTCTAAGTGCCATAACAAACAACAATGAATTTTCAACTGGAACACAAGCATCCGAAAGCGTATGCCATATAAACACTGGTGGGGTATCCTTACTCACTTGCTTTTCTAATGAAACCTGTTCCAATAGACTTTCATCATCTCCAAGTAAATGTTCAAAAGAACCTCGGTGCGCAAACTCACCTGATGTAATGACAGGATAGCTTAAGATGCAACCATCTGGCTTAATTCTATCATTTGTCGTATTTAAAGCACTTGCTAGAAAGTCTTTATTCCAGAAACAAGCAAGACTAGCCGCAAGATGCCCACCTGCAGAAAACCCTGTCACAATGATTTTACTCTCATCAATCATCCATTTATCTGCATGATCTCTTAATAACTTAACAGTACTTGCTAATTCTAATAAAGCTACTGGATATCTAGTGGGAGCTACATGATATTTTAAAACGAAAGCGTGATATCCTGCTGCTAAATATCGCATTGCGATTGGTTCTGCTTCGCGATTGGACAAATTAATATAACCTCCACCTGGACAGATAATGACGGCAGGACGTAATAGTTTTTGTTCCTCTTTATGCTTATGATCTAGACGATAAACTTCTAATTGTGCTGAGGTATCGAGATGATATCCATCAATCTTAAGATCAATTACTTCATAAACCATTATATTTATTCCTCCAAAACTATTGCTTAGAACGATTATTGATTCAATTTTATCATTATGTAATAAAGCGAACATTGACAGTATATCACAGTATAACTGATTTTTCCACATAAAATCCATATAAAACCATAATCGCTTCCTTCGACTAACATGCTCAGTAATTATTGACACGATATTGAGTAACTAGTATAATTAATACGTATACGCTTTGTATATACTATCGATGATATAACAGAAGCGTAAATTCAATTTATTCTTAAGGAGATGATTAATTGGACCCCAGTGTCGCCACGAAGCTAATCGTGATTTTAATTTTATTAGCACTATCTTCATTTTTCTCATCAGCAGAAACAGCCTTAACTACTGTCAATAAGTTACGTATACGTTCAATGGTAGAAGAAGGTGTGAAACGGGCGAAGACAGTAAGTAAATTAATCGAAGACCCAGGTAAGATGTTAAGTGCTATTTTAATTGGTAACAACATTGTTAATTTATCTGCTTCTTCCATAGCAACTTCGCTTGCAATTGAACAGTTAGGTAATACGTATGCTGGTATCGCTACTGGTATCTTAACACTGTTGATTCTTATCTTTGGTGAGATTACACCAAAAACATTAGCAACTATTTATGCAGAGAAGCTTGCTCTTCTTTATGCACCTATGGTTAATTTGTTGACACAGATATTAACACCTGTGATCTTCATAATTAACAAATTATCGTTACTACTGCTTATGGTACTTCGTGTTGATCCAAAGAAGAAGTATACCACTATGACTGAGAATGAACTGCGGACAATCGTTGATGTCAGTCATGAAGAAGGTGTAATTGAAAGTGAAGAACGTAAAATGATTACCAATGTGGTTGATTTTGGAGATTCTCTTGCTAAAGATATCATGGTTCCTAGAATTGATATGGCTTATGCAACACTAGATATGACCTATAACGAATTGCTTGAAGTATTTCGAGAAGAGAAGTATTCCAGAATTCCAGTATATTCGGAAGAAAAAATTGATATTGTAGGTATTATTAATCTGAAAGACGTGTTTTTTTTCCGAGATGACGCAAGTAAATTCCACATAAAAGACTATATGCGCGAACCATATTATACTTATGAATTCAAAAAGACAAGTGAGTTATTACATGAGATGAGAAAAGAATCCATCTCGATGGCAATCGTTCTTGATGAATATGGTGCAACAGCAGGTCTTATCACAATTGAAGATTTAATCGAGGAAATTGTAGGAGAAATTCGAGACGAATATGACGAGGATGAAGAAGATATTATCATCCAGTTAAATGACAATGAATATATGGCAGATGGAGCAGCAAAACTTGAAGAAATTAATGAGTACATGAATCTATCTCTGAAATCAGATGATTACGACTCAATTGCTGGACATATTATCCATCTTCTCGATCACTTACCAGAAGAAGGTGAGCAGATTAAAGAAAATAATGTCACATTTACGGTAAATCGTGTAGATAAGAATCGAATTGATAAAGTTCATATCTTAATTGACCCTGAAGATTAGAGATAGAAATCTAAATTTCATTATATATAGTCTTAATCCAACGAAAGCACGTTTTGCAAGTTCCTCGGCTTAAGACAGTCTACAATGTAGTAAAGGAGCTAGGCGAGCTGACTAGAATATCAACTCGTACATAGCTCCTTCTTTTTTAAACTTTCTATGTCAAACACATCTAGTTAAAGACGCATAATATTTACTGCAATTGTAAAATAGATAACAATCGAACAAGTATCTACAATTGTTGTAATCAATGGTGCCGCCATTAGGGCAGGATCTAATTTAAGACGTCTTGCAATCATTGGAAGCATACATCCAAGCATTTTAGATAAGCAAACAGTGGCTACTAAGGTCAATCCGATGACTAGTGCCATCATCGTGTCATGATACTGAATTACAATACGAATAGCATTTACAGTACCCAACGTTATGCCAACAATTAATGATACTCGAAGTTCCTTCCATAAAACACGAAAAAAATCTCTTGGATGAATTTCATCGATTGCCATACCACGAATAATCAAAGTAGAACTTTGAGAACCACAATTCCCACCGGTGTCCATCAGCATCGGAATAAAGGCAACTAACAGTGGAATTGCTGCAAACGCATCCTCATATCTCGTGATTAGCATACCTGTAATGGTTGCAGATAACATAAGAACAAGTAACCAGACAATTCTATGACGTGCATGCGAAAATACCGAAGTTCGAAAATAAGTATCCTCCGATGGTGCCATCGCTGCCATTTTCTCAAAATCTTCTGTATTCTCATCTTGCATAACATCGACTGCATCATCAATTGTAATGATACCTACCAGACGGTTTTCCTGATCTACTACAGGAAGTGCCAATAAATCGTATTTATTGAACTTCTTAACAACTTCTTCTTGATCTTCTAATGTATTTACCGTAATCAGATTTGTCTCCATAATATCACTAACTTTAGTTTTCATATCTGCTAAAAGCAAATCTTTAACTGTTACAATTCCTTGAAGATGTCGACTGTCATCCAATACATAGCAAGTATAAATTGTTTCTTTGTTAACCCCTACTTTGCGAATTCGATTAAATGCTTCCTCTACGGTCAATGAAGCCTTTAAATCAACGAACTCAATTGTCATTACACTTCCCGCACTATCGCTTGGATAGGCTAAAAATTCATTGATTAACTTTCTTTGAGCTGGGTCTGTTTGACGTAGGATTCTTTTTACAATATTAGCAGGCATTTCTTCAATTAAATCAACTGCATCATCTAAATTAAGTAAACATGTTACTTCTTGTAACTCTTTATCCGTCATTGCATGAATCAAATGTTCCTGCTGTTCGGATTCCATAAAGGCAAATGCTTCAACTGCTGCCTCTTTACTTAGCAAACGATAGATGACGATCATCTCTTCATCCTCCACCTCTGCAAGTACCTGAGCAATATCCGCACTATTCATTGTTTCTAATAACTTTTTTAACTCGTTATATTTCTTACTTTCTAATAATTCTAATACTTGTTCAATCATCGTTTAGCCCTCCTTCTTTTCGCGATAATGGGCATAAAACGACACAAAGATGAACGCTAAGAAGAATGGGAGAAAGCATTCCTCTTAGCGTTACGCTCTTTCGGTTTTATGCCGCTACTACTACTGCCTTCTTCCATTCTCCTCACCACCCTTTCTTGATTCTAAGATATATTATTTCATTATATATAGTGTTTTGCTTGCAAAACACTCGCGCCAATCGCGGTCGCGTAAGCGACATCTTCCTCTCGCGTTTGTGCGCATCCTGCGGAGCTTTTTTATATAGTAGGAAATTCAGAGGAATTTCCTTCTACATAAAAAATCCTTGTTCTTTGCATACTTCGGATAAGAACAAGGATTCTAAATTTACAATCCCATATCGCATATTCACATTTTTGTGATTTATTATGGCATCAAATTATCTTTTTATACTTTTGAAACAGTTTTATTCTTAATGATGGCATCCACAACCACAAGAACATCCATCACCACAATCACTATGGTCATGGTCTGCATGGTCATGATCATGGTGGTCACAGTTTGCATGGTCATGATCATGATGGTCACAGTTTGCTTCATATGAAGTTTGAGTAGAGCCATCGAGGAAAGAAGCAACTGCCACTTCAATGTCACCCTGCATTCCTGGAACAACTAAAATATCATCTTCCATAAGTGCACTCATTGCTGCACTGCCAATACCGCCACATATCAACACATTAACGTTCACATCTTTTAGTAACTGAACGGTTGCAGCATGTCCACTTCCAGCGTTCTTTAACGTACTCTTAGCAACTAATGTATTGTTCTCTACTTCAAAGATTGTAAAGTTCTCACAATGTCCAAAGTGTTGGAATACATTATGGTTTTCATCTGTTGTAACAGCTATTTTTCTCTTACTTGTTTGTTTCTTCTCAATTGGTAATTTTTCTTCTAATAGCAAAGCCGCTTGATCTAACCAATCTCCCTGAATATCCTCAACTAAACCTTCATCAATTGATTGAGCAATGTAAGGATTTAGTGGAAGTTGAGCTAGGACAGGAATATCGAATTTCTTGCTAGCTTCTTCTATATGACTTTTACCAAAAACATTAATTTTTTCTTTACAGCCAGGACATTCTACATAACTATAGTTCTCTACTAATCCTAACACTGGAACATCCATAGCTTTCGCCATGTTAACAGCTTTTGCAACAATCATAGAAACTAATTCTTGTGGACTTGTAACAATTACAATACCATCTACTGGTAAAGATTGAAAAACCGTCAATGGAACATCACCAGTTCCTGGAGGCATATCTACAAACATGTAATCAACTTCGCCCCAGACAACATCTGACCAAAACTGCTTCACTGTACCTGCGATTACAGGACCTCTCCATACAACTGGTGTTTCATCATTGTCTAATAGTAGATTTACTGACATTACTTGCGTTCCATTGTTTGTTATCACAGGCAAAATACCAAGCTCATTCGCTTCCGCTTTCTTCTTAATACCAAATGCCTTTGGTATCGATGGTCCTGTTATATCAGCATCAAGTACTGCTGTTTTATATCCTTTACGGTTCATAAGTACAGAAAGATAAGAGGTAACGAATGATTTACCTACTCCACCTTTACCACTTACTACTCCAATTACTCTCTTTACTTTACTATACTGGTTCATTGGAGCTAGAAAATCTTCCTTGGATGGTTTTCTTGAACTGCAATTGGAACCACAGCTGCTACAATCACTACTACAGCTACTTTGTTGTTCGTAAACTTCTTCACTCATTCTCGTCATTCTCCTTTGACATATTAGTAAGACGGCACCGTTTACACAATTTACTATACTCACATGGAGTCGTAGCTATCTCATAATTACCGCCTTGAATCAAAACTCCCATTCCTTCACAGAGAGCTTTGGCACTCTTTTGTCTTGCAGCATAAAGAATACGCTGTAAGGTGCCTCTGGATATTTCCATTCGTTTTGCAGCATCCTCTTGCTCTAAGCCTTCTAAATCGCATAGCCTTAGTGCTTCTAATTCTTCCACATTCATTGTTAAATAATCCATGGAGGCAGTTTCAAGTGGTGCGAATTTCGTATTCTCAAACTCAGCACACACTCGTCTACATTTTGAATTCCTTGGCATAAAACACCTGATTTCTAGACAAGTATTCTTCACTGTCTTGAATTAGTAACCAGATAAAACAAGCTTCATGGTTTATCTGATTCGTAAATTATATGTGCATATGCACATATTCATTATACAACGGTTCCAATCATTGTCAAGGGATAGGTTGAATTTTTTGATAAACAATCATAATGTAAATACTTTAGCTCTTATATACATCAAATAAGCTTTCAAACTGTTTTTCTGCCTCTTTATTGTACGCTTCATAATCTACATTCATTGGTTTAATTTTACCATCCATAAAATCTCTCATACCAGTTAACAGACCTTTTTCACTAACCTCTACCAAGACACCACCATGCTCACTTACAAACCCACGTGGTCCAGGAATATCCGTCGACATTGTAGGAATGCCTAAGGTATCAGCCTCTAATAAGGTCAAGCCTAATCCTTCGTAGGTTGATGATAAGATAAAGAAGTCAGCACGTTTTAAAATCGGCATCGGATTTTTTAACGCTTTGATTACAATAATGTCTGCTTTTGAAGAATTTGCATAATTCATTGTTTCATTTGCTAATTCACCATATCCACCAATTATGATCAAACATGTATTTGGATATTCCATCGATAGCGTTTCATATGCTTTGATCAGCATCATATGATTTTTCTCAGAAGAGAATCTACCAATCGTCATCAAAATTTTCCGATCACTATTGATATACTCTAAAACTTGCTGCAAAGGTACATTACTTACTGTTTCCTCATCAAATACGATATCTTTACATGCCTTTTCTTGTACCATCTTATGAGCATGACAGTTATTTACCACTCGGATATTATCCTCACGTTGACTGATTGTAACCGTCGGAGGAATGATATCTTTCGTAACTACTGCAACATAATCATAGTTTTTATATGCTGATTGTAAGGTTAAGGAATGCTGATTATTTTTTGTTTGCAATTCCTTCACCATATCGTTATGTACGTAAATAAAACGAGGACCATGAAAATATTGAAATAGCTTAATTGTATCTTGTCCATAGCCTGTATATTCGATTGCGTAATCAATTTTGGCTCCTCCAAAATCTTTTTGCCATTCTCTTTCATACAATCGTTTTAAATACTTTTCAATCCATTTATAGTCTTTATTCTTTTTATAATATAAGAAGTGCGAAACCCTTTCCATTATCGTTGGATTGATATCGCTTGCAATAGGAAGAATACCAACTTCTCTTGGAATCATACTCACTCTTAATGGGTCCTTTTTTAAAGCTGATTGCGGAAAGCTAACATAATAATTCCTTTTATTTAGATCAATGGTATTAAAAAGGTTTAGCATCGATGTCGTTAATCCATTTTTAGCAAGAGAAGAACCATAAAGTAATACATTTTGTTTTTCATTTCCAGATAAAGTTTCTGTTTTACAAACCGAAAGTCCTAAGATTACTTGCTGACAAATTCGTTTCGCTGCACCTAATCCATCATAAGTACAATATTCTTTCATAAAAGCTTCATCATCATATCCCTTTTCAGAGTTAAGCTCACAAACAAGATCATCCACCGTTTTTACAATAGGAAAAGGAAGACTTTCTAGTTCTACGTATAAACCACGCTCTTCTAAATACTCTGCCTCATCGTAAGCAAAGAGAATAATCTTCTTTCTTGTATTGGCAAAATCAAAAAAAACACTGGAATAATCAGTAACCAGGCAATCACACATACTTAAAAATTCATAACATTCGTATTGGTCTGGAAATGAATTAATATGAAGATATTTAGAAAAATCTATTTTATTCTTTACAAACGGATGCAGTTTTACATAGAATACTTGATGATCTGTAAGCTTCTCGTCCAATGGCTTAAGGTAAGACTCTATCATAGCAATTAATTGTTCTGAATTTTTTTTTGTTAAAGTCCCTCTCCATGTAGGCATGTACATAATGACTTGTTTCTTCTCAAGATTCAGTTCTTTACGAATATGTTTTCCCGATTCTTTATTATAAAATACTGAATTTCTTGGATATCCTTCGCATAGAATAGTCCCTTGATAAATCCCCTGTAACATATAGGAATCTACCATTTTTTCTTTCATATAATCATTCGGAAATACTAGATAATCAGAATAAAGTAAGGTACGCTGTACGTTTCCTATCGCATAAGCACGATCATGAACCTCACGCCCCATACACTTAAGCGGTGTT
>JAEYPP010000072.1 GCA_023410575.1 Bacillota bacterium
TTCTTAGTTCAATCCTCTTCATTTCTGGTATGTCCTCTCATAAGTGTGAGAGTATATCATACACTATTTTTGTACTTAGGACAAAATCAAATATGGTTTACTAAGACAATATCAAAAATGAGTCATAGATAGTTTAGAATAATATGGAAAATACTTGAAAAAAAATAGGAACGTGAGATATAATAACTTCTAAATACAACAACATTGTATTAACAATGTATAAGGAGGACAATTTATGTCAAGAAGTTACAAGAAGATATTTAAACTACTATCATTTTTCTTAATGTTTGCATTTATCATTGAAATTGCAAACGCACCAGTTCTAGCTGCCACTAAGCTATCAAGTACGTTGAAAAAGGCATACACTAAGACTGTGGATCTCAGGGCTGACATGGAAGATATTGATGATTTATGTAAAAGTAGTGTAAACTGTGAGAAGGTATTTGAAGAGTATTACGAAGCGTTAGATGCATATGAGGAAGATAGTGATAACGCCATGTACGGAATGGTCTATACTGAACCAACAAAATCAAAACAAAAAACTTCATCTACATATGGAACACCAGTTAATTTCTCAGAGTATAACGTAGTTGGTTTCTTAAATGATGATGGAGATCGTGATTTTGAAGTCTACAAGTGTAGCGGCACTTTTTGGTTTAAAAAAACTTCTGGTAAGTACAAAATAACTAAGGCAAAAAGAACGATAAAATTAATAGACGATTATCAAAAAGATATCAAGGACTATCAAGTTGTGGATAAATTAGAAGAAATGATTGATGAGTTTATAGATACAGATTATGACGATGATGATTATGATGATAACAACGTTTCTAATAATAGTGAAGCTCCAGAACTGTATATCACTAGCTGTCCTACTACTGCTTATTCGAAAACTGTTACCATTTCTGGATACGTTAAAGATAAATATGATAAGTATCCAAAGGTTTATATCAATGGAAATCCAGTTAATGTTAATAAAAATGATTTTTGGGAGGCTGAGGTTGAGCTAAAGGATGGTACTAATACTATTGAATTTAAAGCGACCAATTCACAAGGGAAAAGGGTAGTTCGTAGTAAAACAATTACATATAGTTCCAATGATAGTTCCAATAGTAGTTCCAATAATATTTCCAATAATAGTGAAGCTCCAGAACTGTATATCACTAGCTGTCCTACTACTGCCTATTCGAAAACTGTTACTATATCTGGATACGTTCTTGATAAAAATGATGAAAATCCAAAGGTTTATATCAATGGAAATCCAGTTAGTGTTTATAAAAATGATTTTTGGGAAGCTGGGGTTGAGCTAAAGGATGGTACTAATACTATTGAATTTAAAGCGACCAATTCACAAGGGAAGAGTGTAGTTCGTAGTAAAACAATTACATATAGTTCCAATGATAGTTCCAATAATAGTTCCAATAATAGTTCCAATAATAGTGAAGCTCCAGAACTGTATATCACTAGCTGTCCTACTACTGCTTATTCGAAAACTGTTACCATTAAAGGATACGTTAAAGATAAATATGATAAGTATCCAAAGGTTTTTATCAATGGAAATCCAGTTAGTGTTGATAAAAATGATTTTTGGGAAGCTGAGGTTGAGCTAAAGGATGGTATTAATACTATTGAGTTTAAAGCGACCAATTCACAAGGGAAGAGTGTAGTTCGTAGTAAAACAATTACATATAGTTCCAATGATAGTTCCAATAGTAGTTCCAATAGTAGTTCCAATAATAGTGAAGCTCCAGAACTTTATATCACTAGCTGTCCTACTACTGCCTATTCGAAAACTGTAACCATTAAAGGATATGTTATAGATAAAAATGATGAGTATCCAAAGGTTTTTATCAATGGAAATCCAGTTAATGTTGATATAAATGATTTTTGGGAGGCTGAGGTTGAGCTAAAGGTTGGTACTAATACTATTGAAATTAAAGCGACCAATTCACAAGGGAAAAGTGTAGTTCGTAGTAAAACAATTACATATAATCCGTAATATTCTCACTAAACCGTAAAAGGGGCTGTCGCACTAAGTAATTAGTGCGCAGCTCCTTTTCTCTGAAAAAACAAATCATATCAGGTCCTTAATGATTGAATACTCATAGACACTATCAGATAATACCTCTTCCTCTGCTACTTGCGTTTCATTAATTTCCTTCACCATATTCTCAAGCTCAAGTCTTGAATGCCCCATCACCTTATCACTAGCAAGTACTTGTGGAACTAAGATAAGTTCATGAATGCTAGAAGGTAAGATATAAAAATCACATCCTAACTTCTTTGAGAACTCATCTAAAACATGTGGATATAAAAGACATGAAGCACCATTAATCCCCTTCTGATTCGTTAATATATACATACTTGAATTGCTAGAACACTCATTCCTAAAATCCAGGTTACAATTGTCTTCTAATAAGTTATTATGCTCCATTAAATTCATAACTACATCCTCCATTGGACGTATCACAGCAGGAAAAAGGCGACTTGAATTCTCCAAAGCAATTTCCCACAAATCCTCTAATTTCACCTTCCAAGCTCTACGATGTTCTTCCGTAATGCGAATGGATCCAATCCCATCATCATCTAAGCGAACAATACAATGGAAGGTTACCGCCAAATCAAGAATCCGTAAATGAGGAACTGTTCGAAGAAGAATCTGGTTCTTTTCATAATTCACAATCCGAAATGTAATCATAGATTTCATCTCATTAAACTCATATCGAAAATTTAACCCGATTTCTCTGGATTCATCGTTCGATTGTTCATAGATATTAAGGATTTCTTCCGCAATCTCTAAAAAATCTCGTCCCTCACAAAATTGCTCATAGTACTGATTCAAGTAGATACTTGGGCTCACACTTTCCTTACAACCTCGAATTAATAAACCATCTAAGATAATACCATTGTTCTTTATTACATGCTTTAGTTCAATCTGATAATCTTCTCCTAGGTATCCTGACAGTTCCTGTTTCATCGAAACTAAAAAATCTTCGTAAGCCAGTGGAATTGTTGTCATAGAGCCTCCTTCATGATGTGGACTTAACGTCCTTAGAATTGTGGAATAAAAATAAGAAAATAAAAGATGTTAACCAGAAGAACAAGAAATCATAAAGTATTTCTTGTTAACTAGAAAAAAAGATACCGTTCAATCGGTATCTTTATCATAGCAAATAATATTTGGTAATTCAAGATTAACTTTCTCTCTAACCCTGTAGAAAATAAATTCATTTTTTTGTGCTTAATGCAATACATACCTGCCCAGGAAGATAGAAACCCCACATACCAAAGGAAGCGATTAAAACTACGAAATCATATATATTTCCACTTAAATTAACATAATAAGATAAATTATATAAGCCAACCGACACATCACATAAGATAAAAAGAATCATACCCAGAAAAAATCTTGTAAGATAGACAGGGTATCTCCTACTCACAAGCTGATGACTTTTTAGTCGTAGAACCCCCAATAAGACTATATTACCGACAAAATTAATAAAATAAAAGACCGTAACACACAACAAAAAATCAACTTTAATTGAAAAAAGATTCATGAGAAGCAATACGACAATTGTCACAAACATCCGCAAGAAAAGATGATATTTACTTAAGTTAGGGACTATGCAATGAATACGATAAAGATAGATTATCTGAACAACACAAAAACTCAGTACACCAAATAAAAACTGATCTGTAAATAATAAAAATACATCCGCAATTACAGTGAATAGAAACGCAGTCATCAAGATAAAGCAGTCCTTATTCTTTCGATTAAAAATATAAAATACGATTGTGATTACAAAACATAAAAAAATCGAGATGAACTTTAATATGGAAGATAATTCGAAATTATTCACAAAAAAATCACAGAGCATAAATGCAAGATAGAGTAACGCTGTTATGGAAATAAAAATTCGCGTACTCATATTTGCAACTCTGTGATAATTCATTATTCATCTCTCCTGCTGCTATGAAAAAGCCTTTAATACTTCAAATGCTTGTTCTGCTGGCACTGGGCGACTATAATAGTATCCCTGTGCTTTCGTACAATCAATATTTTTTAAGAAAATCTCTTGTTCACATAATTCCACGCCCTCAGCAATAACATCAATATCTAAGTTGCGTGCTAGATTAATCATAGTATGTACAATTTTTTGATCACTTACATTTTCAAGAATTGTATCTAAAAAGCTTTTATCAATTTTAAGATTACTTACTGGCAATTGTTTCAAATAATTTAATGAAGAAAACCCAGTTCCAAAATCATCGAGAGCAAAGGAAATACCAATTTTTTTCAATTGATTAATTGTTTCCACTGTAAGCTCTAAATCTTCCAATGCAACGGTCTCTGTTATCTCAAATTCCAAACGTTTCGGATTTACCTTTGTCTCTTCTATAATATCATAAACCATACTTAAAAAGTTGACATCTTTAAACTGTCGAGCAGAAAAATTCACTGCCATAGTTAAGTCAGCATATCCCTGTTGCTCCCATTTCTTCAATTGAATACAAGACTCTCTTAACATCTTCTTTCCAATATCAACAATCATTCCATTTTCCTCTGCAAGTGGAATGAAGTATGATGGAGCAACAATACCACGTACTGGATGATTCCAACGGGCTAATGCCTCAAAGCCAATAATTCTGCCTTTACTTAAGTCCATCTGAGCTTGATAATATACTACAAATTGATCTTCCTCAATCGCCTTTCTAAGCTCAGACTGTAGCTCTAATTTGTCTAAAAGCTTTTGATTTATTGAATCATCGAAGTAGCAAAATGTATTTCGTCCATGCTCTTTGGCAACATACATTGCAGAATTCATATTTTTCATTAAACTTTGTGTTGATTTTCCATCCTTTGGTGCTAAAGAAATACCCATACTAACTGTAATAAAAAACTCTTTGGTTGCTATTGTAAATGGCTCCTCAAATGCTTTTCTAATATTGGCAACTAAATTTTCTATAACATCATGATCCTTAATATTTTGAATTAAAACAGCAAATTCATCTCCACCAATTCTAGCCAAAAATATATCTTCACATATACATCCTTTTAAGCGATGTGAGACATTGAGTAGTAACTCGTCTCCATATGAATGTCCAAAAGAATCATTAATATCTTTAAAGTTATCGATATCGATATCCAAAATACCTATAACCTCTCCTTTTTGCAAGGTTGCCATAACACTGTCTAATACTTCAACCAGTGCCACACGATTGGGTAATCCCGTAAGATAATCAGAATATGCCATTCTTTTTACTTTATCTTGACTTTTCATAAGCTTCGCATATTTATGTTCTAAATCACTCTTATTAGTCATTACATCTTCATACGCTTGCTTAATTTGCTCATAGTTTTGTATCAAATCTTGCTCTTTTTCCATAAAGGTGTGTATTATCCTTGTCTTTTTATATATGCAAAACAGCATTACGATAAAAAGAATAAGAAGAATAAAAATTAATCCTAATAATATCCATAGTATACTAGCATTCTGTCCCATCTATAACCTCTCAATCTACGTTATATAATAGCATACCCCTATATGTCCCCTTAGATTCAATTCTCCCTTATATTACACTTTCTCCCTTATATTACGCTTTTTCCATATATTACACTTTCTCCCTTGTATTGTGCTTTTTCCTTATATTATCATTTCTCTGAGTTAACAATTTTCTCTGTATTAACTGCTTTTCGTATCTAGTAATTCCCTTACATTATATTTTCAACAATATAACTATTTCATTTATATTGTTATTCCCAAAATTACACATTTCTCAGATTACAAATTGCTTAAGTTACGATTCCTTTTGAATAATATTTCACATTTTATTTATTTTTTCTCCTTAGTTTACATTTTTTTACTACATTTACATTATATTACTTTATTATCTATAATACCACGAATTGCGATATCTTTCAATCTAAATCTCTTAAAATTCAGAAGAAACACGCTATTTGAGTTTCTTAGATTCTAGCGATCCTATCGAGGTCTCGCTTGCATACCAAACAAGAAAAAAGTACGCTGTATAATCTTTTCCTTGTCATGAATAAGAAAAGTCGGGATGGACTTCTTTGAAAGCCCATCCCGATATATAAATTCATTAAGGTTTCAATAGTAAAAGCACACTATTTATTCGATAAGTATTCATCAATCCCCTTAGCAGCTGCTTTTCCTGCACCCATTGCAAGGATTACAGTAGCAGCACCTGTTACTGCGTCTCCACCTGCATATACGCCTTCTTTCGTTGTCTTTCCATCTTTCTCCTGAGCAATAATACATTTGTATTTATTGATATCAAGACCAATCGTTGTGGAAGAAATCAATGGATTTGGACTTGTACCTAGTGACATGATTACTGTATCAACCTCGATATCAAACTCAGATCCCACAACCTCAACCGGTTTTCTTCTACCAGATGCATCTGGCTCACCTAATTCCATCTTCACACATCGGATACCTTTGACCCAGTCATTCTCATCCACTAGTATTTCTTTGGGATTAGTCAATATATCAAAAATAATTCCCTCTTCTTTTGCATGGTGTACTTCTTCTACTCTAGCTGGTAGCTCTGCTTCACTTCGACGATAGATAATATGTACCTTCGCACCAAGACGTAGTGCTGTTCTTGCCGCATCCATAGCAACATTACCACCACCAACAACGGCCACCTTCTTGCCTTCTATAATTGGTGTATCATAATCAGAACGGAATGCTTTCATCAAATTATTTCTTGTTAAATACTCGTTTGCAGACATTACACCATTTGCATTCTCTCCTGGAATACCCATGAATTTTGGTAGTCCAGCACCTGAACCAATAAAAACAGCGTTAAAGCCTTCTTCATTGATTAACTCATCAATCGTTGTAGATTTACCAATCACTACATTCGTTTCAATCTTTACACCAAGAGATTTTACATTCTCAATCTCGGATGCAACCACTGACTTTTTCGGAAGACGGAATTCCGGAATGCCATATACCAACACACCACCTGCTTCATGAAGTGCTTCAAAAATCGTCACCTCATATCCAAGTTTCGCCAACTCGCCAGCACAGGTTAAGCCTGCAGGGCCAGAACCAATTACAGCCACTTTCTTTCCATTTCTTTGTAATTCAGGTGTAGGTTTCACGCCATGATCTCTTGCCCAGTCAGCTACGAATCGTTCTAATTTACCAATGGATAGGGGATCCCCTTTAATACCACGAATACATCTTGCTTCACATTGACTTTCCTGTGGGCATACACGTCCACAAATTGCAGGTAATGCAGAATATGTACTAATCACTTTATAAGCTTCTTCAATATCCCCTACTTCTACTTGACGAATAAATGATGGAATATCAATATTTACAGGACAACCCTTTATACATTGTGCGTTCTTACACTTCATACATCTTGATGCCTCTAACATCGCCTCTTCTTTATTATATCCAAGACAAACCTCTTCAAAGTTTTTAGCTCTGACACTTGGCTCTTGCTCCCGTACGGGAACTCTTTTTAACACATCCATATAAATCCTCCTATTTAGTCATTGCACAGGCCGCATCCACCATGGTGAGTTTCACCCTCTTGTTCAAGAAGTATTGCTCTTCCTTCTTCTGTCTTATACATCCGTGACCTTTTCATAGCTTCATCAAAGTTTACAAGGTGGCCATCGAATTCAGGACCATCTACACAGGCAAATTTAACTTCATTACCCACGGTCAAACGACAAGCACCGCACATACCGGTACCATCTACCATAATAGGATTCATACTAACGATTGTTGGAATTCCCAATTCTTTCGTTAAAATACTTACAAATTTCATCATAATAATTGGTCCAATTGCAATTACTAAATCATATTTCTTACCTTGCGTTTGAACTAGATCTTTAATTCTATCATTCACATTACCTTTAAAACCGTAAGATCCATCATCAGTTGTTATATATGTATTCTTAGCTACTTTTACCATCCAATCTTCTAGAATGATTAAGTCTTTGTTTCTTGCACCAATAATACAATCGACATCACAGCCAATACTCTTCATAAATTTTACTTGCGGATATACAGGAGCTGTACCTACACCACCTGCTACAAATAGAATCTTCTTTTCTTTTAATTCTTCCACTGGTGTATCAATCAATTCAGATTTACATCCTAATGGTCCAGCGAAATCTTGGAAACTATCACCTACCTCATACTGTGCCATCTTTTCGGTTGATGAACCAACAGCCTGAAATACGATTGTAACCGTACCAACTGTTCGATCATAGTCACAAATAGTAAGTGGAATTCTTTCACCCTTCTCATCGATTTTAACAATAACAAACTGTCCTGGATGGCAGCTTTTCGCAACACGAGATGCTTCGATGTCCATTAGATAGATATTGGTAGCCAAAACTTCTTTTCTTATAATCTTGTACATGTTATCTCCCCTATATAGAAATATTTATAATGTTAAATAAATAACGATGAAAATATATTATTGCTAATTATATCCCATATAGTTATAAAAATCTACTACTTTTTTAGCGAAATAAGCTAGAAAGTTTGAAAAATATATAGCTATTATGTTAATTAATTAACAATTCCATAATTTGATGCTTATCGATTGCAATATAACTTAACTCATACATATATTTTTTCTTTATCATATGATAAGTATATTTGCGAAACTAGTTAAACACTGCTTTCAGGTTGTATTCTCGATAAAATCATTCTATAAGCTTATGCATATAAAAGATTGCTTTCTAAGAAAACATAGACTATCTTACATAACCTACCAATGACTATTAGTACATAAAAAGTACAAGTAATAACCTTAATGATAAAGATTTCTTCTCTTTGTAACTATTAAAGTCCCAAGTTTGTCTTCGTTTTTCAAAAGAATTGACGAAAATATAACATTCTTTGCTCATTTTTCTCTATATGTGAAATACTTCATAACTAAAGAAAGCATCAAGGGAGAGTAATTATCCACTTGATGCTAGAATGTAATTAAATCAAACAACGCTCTCTTTATCTTCCTTCTTTTTAACGTTTTTACCTTCTTTTACGTTGTCTTCTTCTTTTACATTGTCTTCTTCTTTTACGTTATCTGCTTCTTTTACATCGTCTTCTTCTTTTACATCGTCTTCTTCATTTATCTTATCTTCTTTGACAACGTTCGTCTCTACACAAGCCCCAACCTCAGAAAGAGCTGTTTTTTTTACATATAACATACGTACAATAACAATTCCTGCACCTATAAAGAATAAGAAAAGCGAGATGAATTGAGAAGTAGATATACTACCGACATTACCACGTTCTAAATCTCCTCTAAAAAACTCGAGAACGAATCGTCCAGCACTATAAAACATCAAATAGCAACCAGCAATCACACCATTAACTTTATTCCTTTTTGCAATAAGAATTAATACAAAAAAATTGAGAAAGTCTAATCCACTGGAAATAATCTGAGTTGGAATCAAAGAAACATTGGTTGGTGCGTAGCATGATGGATCATGAAATGTAATTGAAAACCAACTATTAGTTTCCTTTCCATAACAGCAACCAGCCAATAAGCATCCAATACGGCCAAAGCCTTGAGCTAAAGCAATGGATGGCATAACCAAATCAAAATATTGGAAGAAATTCCACTTTTGTCTTATGCAATAAATCGAACCAGCTAAAATACCAAATATAATTCCACCATATACAACAAATCCATTCGATATATCTAATAAAATACTTGGATCCTTTATTATGTCAGGAATTACTGTAATATAATATAATATTTTTGCTCCAAGAATTCCACCGATTGCACACCAAATCGTTAAATCAAATATTTTTTGATATTCTAATCCTTTTTTCTTTGCCCGATATTCCACACTAAAATATGCAGAATAAATCGCGATTGCTATCATTAATCCATAACCATATATAGGCAAGCTACCAATATGAAATAATTCTCTCTTCAATATCCTTCCTCCACTGATTCCTTAGAATATGTTCAAAATTCACATACCGTAAATGTACCACATTTTCTCAGTAATGTAAATATAAAAGCTAATACTAAAGCTCAACATGGAAGCTTAGATAATTTGAATCACCAATCAATTCATTCTCAACATAGATTTCACCACTCCATCGCTTGATAATTTTCTTTGCATTGTAAAGACCAAGTCCATGGTTTTGTTTCTTATCTTTTGTAGAGAAACCTCGCTCAAAAAATCGTCCTAATACTGTAATTGGAACTTTATCATGCTGATTCTTAATAATAAATACAAATCGATCATCCTCTGATGTTAGGTAAATCTTGATATCATGATTTTTCTCGCTACAAGCTTGTACGGCATTATCGATTAAAGTTCCAAGAACTTCAACCAGTTCCATCTCTGGAACATTCGAAAATATTTCTTTGCTTCCTACCATTAATTCAATCTCAATCTGTGGAGGAATACTAGTCAATTTACTATATAAAAAACCAGCGATTACTTTATTACTAAGATGAAGCAATCCTAGATAGGAATTATCTCGATTATATTTTAAAGAATACAAATATGCAGATTGTGCAGCTACCAATTCGTTATAATCAAAAATTGTTAGATGCATATTCAATAAAGCATTTAGGTGATTATCAAATTCATGTTGTTTGGCACGTATATCTCGAATACAGTCTTCCAACGGTTTTACATATAACTTATACATCTGTAATTCCTTTTCCTGTTTCGCATAAACGGACATTTTTTGCCGAATGATCAAAAAAGTAACCATAAGTACAATCAATATAAGTAAAATCGTAATAAAGAGTTGTATTAATGTCATTTTATCCATGAATCCATCGCCTCATTTCCGTTTTATAGGTTACACCAATTTCTATTGTGTGTGTAAGACCTCGTACTTGAATCATCCGATTCACAGTATCCACATACTCAATTTTATCTATATTTACAACATACATACGATGGCACTGGATAAATTGATCTTTTGACAATTTTTCTAAAATATGTTTAATCGATGTATACTTTATATCGATACTTTCATCCTTTAGGTAAATACGAATCCCCCTTGGTATTGCTTCAATACATAATATCTCATCTTCATCAATACGATAATTGATACCTTCCTTTTTCACTGTTATCTGATTTCTTTGTTTCTTCTCACCGTTTTGAACAACTCTATCCAATACAGATGTTATAGATTGTAAGCTATATGGCTTCGTTACATAAGAATAGCACTGTGTTTCTCGATAAGAAGTTAGCTCTAATTCGATAGCAGATGTTAGAAATACAATTGGGGTAAATGCATACTTGCTAATTTCTCGAATCTTCTTAGCAAATAAAAGGCCAGATTGATCCTTAGGATTACAAATATCTAAATTGATGTCCAGAAAAAAAATATCAATTTTTTCTTTGCTATATAAAATATCAATGGCCTTAGATAGAGAAGACGCAAAAAGGGCATGTATCTCCTCGTGATATCCCTTCATGATTGCTTCTAATGCTTTTATGCTCTCCAAACAATCTTCCAAAATTAACACAGTGGTCATACATACCCTCACAAACTTTATAATTCTTGTACTTACTTTTCAGTTTTAATTGTAAAATCATCCTTAGCAACTTCAGTAATGCTCTTTACTAAACCAGCTATGCCCTGAATCTCCGATGGTATAATAATCTTTGTTGCTTTTCCATCAGCAGCTTTCGCAAAAGCCTCTAAGCTCTTAATCTGAAGAACTTTACTACTAGGATCAGCTTCATTTAGTAAACGAATACCTTCTGCATTCGCCCTTTGAACTGCAACAATAGCTTCAGCCTGACCTTCTGCTTCACGAATGGTAGCTTCCTTCTTAGCTTCTGCACGAAGAATTGCTGACTCTTTTTCAGCTTCTGCCTCAAGAATTGTAGCCTGTTTACTACCTTCTGCAACGAGGATTGCAGATTTTTTCTGACCTTCTGCAATTAGGATAGACTCACGACGTTCACGTTCCGCTTTCATCTGCTTCTCCATTGCATCTTGAATTGCAGCAGGAGGAATAATATTCTTTAATTCAACACGATTTACTTTAATTCCCCAAGGGTCAGTTGCCTGATCCAAGGATACTCTCATCTTAGTATTAATTATTTCTCTCGAAGTTAATGTTTCATCTAACTCCAAATCACCAATGATATTACGTAGAGTAGTTGCTGTTAAGTTTTCAATTGCCATAAGTGGATTCTCAACACCATAAGCATATAACTTAGGGTCAGTAATCTGGAAAAACACTACGGTATCGATTCTCATTGTAACGTTATCCTTCGTGATAACTGGCTGTGGTGCAAAATCAATTACCTGTTCTTTTAGTAATACACGCTTTGCCACTTTGTCAATCAATGGTAATTTTAGATGAATACCAACACTCCAAGTTGCCTGATAACCACCTAATCGCTCTAGTATAACGGCATGCGCCTGAGGTACAATTTTGATACAAGAAGCTATAATAATAAGTATGATAACAACTGCACTAATAATAAGATATGTTTCCATAATTAACTCTCCTCTCGATATTCAGTTACAATTAATCTAACACCTTCAATGTTTACGATTTTAACTTTTGTACCTGGTTCAATGATAACATCATCTTCTAAACTTCGTACTGTCCATTCCTGACCATTGACACAAGCTTCACCTGTCTGGCTTGTGTTATCAACGGTTTTTGTAATTTTAACTACCTTACCGATTAGTCCCTCATAATTGGTTTTTACACGATTTTTATTCAGACGTTTCATTGCTACCGGTCTCGTAAAAATTAATAAGAGAAGGGAAACTAGAACAAATAGAACCATCTGAACTGGTAAATCAAAATCAAGAAGCGCAACGATAAATGCAACAAATGCTCCACCTGCAAACCAAATTGTAGTTAGTCCGAGAGTGACAATCTCAATTAGTAAAAGTACTGCTAAACCAATCAGCCAATATAAAGCTTCCATTTGATCACCTATGCACTATAGGCATACATATCCTTTCTTTTTAATATATTAACAGAATATACCTTTCACAACTATATGACAATACTTTTTGCTTGAATCGTGTGAAATCATGCTTTGGTGAACTAAAAATCTACCCTTTTGTCTGATTAATTTCAATTTGCACATCCATACACTTTGACTTGCCACTATTGATCTCATGCATTTTAGCCTTATCCAACTCATAATATTTCATCGAGTATAAGCTAGTTAACCACCCTAAGATTGGAACGATGCAATAGCATATAATTGCGACAAGCTTTAACCGAGGGGTCAATTTATCATCAATTTGTGGTAGCTTCTCTCGAAATCCAATGAGTGCCACAATAATACCTACAAAAGCAGTTCCAAAGGCAGAAACCACTTGGTCGATTAAGGAGAATAATGCTCCCATTAAACCTGGTACATAAAGGCCACTACGAAACACTTCATAATCAGAACAATCTGCTATCATTGGTACAACTATGTTGCTACTAACTGATTTACATCCGTTAAGTAAGATATATATGAGGAAAAACCCTACGGAAATTAGATTTAGATGGAATCCAACCTCAGTAAGGTTCCCAAATAATAAAAATACGGTCATGATTAGTTGAAAGACAATTGCTAACCAAGTAAATGCTTGAAACGCCTTTTTTTGTCCCAGTCGCTGAGCTACTATCACACCAACAGTTACGACTAGTAAATTAGGAATTGCAGTTAGCAAGCCGATCGTACCAGATAACTCATAGTTTTGCATCATAATTCCAAAGATGATTACTCCAATCGTTATGTTACTGTAGACCATAGCAGTAAATTTATTGACCGAGGCAGCTGTAACAAGCATACGTATTGGTTTATTACATTTTAGAATTGTAAAGTAATCTTTTAGGTGAACTTTAACTACCTTTCCTTCATTTCCAAAAAATTCAGGTCGATCCTTGCCCCATATACCAATAAGAGCAAATATCGTGCATATTCCAGAAATAATCGCAATCCACATCGTTAATTCTCTATATAACATCGGATTACGATAACCGTTCTCATATTTTTTTACTAAGAAAGTCTGTACATAGAGAGCAGTTCCTCCATATGATGAAGTAATAAATAATGAATCAAAATAAGTTGAAATAGGACGTATCTTCGGGTTATTTGTCATTACAGTTTGTCCTGCTTTCGCAGCTAACATTTGAAATGAATATCCAATAACAAATATTATATAACAAGCAACAAATACAGGAAGTCTCAACCACTGTGGTACACTATACGAAAAGTTAAATAATAAAATAGAACTAATCGCCATAAACAGATTTCCTATTATAATAAATGGACGAAACTTACCAAATCTTCCATTTGTTCGATCAACGATATATCCAGCGATAGGATCAATTAATCCATCAAATATTCGTAGAGCGGTTAAAACGATAGAAGTAAAAACGACCGTAAAACCAATAATTCCATTAACAAAATAAGCAGTATATTCCACCAGTGCCAAATATAACGTTGCCGCCGCAGTATTAAGAGAAAATAAAGCAAGGTTAAAAACACTTGAGTTATTGTATTGTGGATCTAAATCTTTTGTTGTGAAAAACATAATTCCCCCATGTACAAATATATTCATTTCTAGCAAATGGTATCATATTTAGCCACAATATGTCAAATTCCTTTTACCTCATTCCATAACACCTATGATGAAAATGAATACTCTTATCTAGTATTATCTCTTATTTTACTAGCTTGATTCATAATTTTTCCTCTGACATTTCATACTTTATCCTTGTTAGACATATATTTTCTAAAGAGAATCATAGCTAACAAGAGTGTATTACTATACTTTCTTGTGTTTATGCTAGTAGCAGATTGGAGTATTCATGCAATTTCATTCCCTATCAGTAAAAGAAACACTACAAGTCTTAAATGTAAATACGAAATTAGGTCTGTCCGAGGCCGAAGCACAAAAAAGGCTTCAAAAGTTTGGGAAAAATGAGTTAGAATCGAAAAAGGGTAAAAGTCTCCTTGCCCGTTTTTTTGCTCAATTTTCTGATTTTATGATTATTGTTCTTATTTGTGCGGCCTTTCTCTCATTCGGAATCTCACTTCTAAAAGGAGAAGCCGATTATATTGATCCAATTATTATCTTCGCCATTATAATCCTAAACTCCATCTTAGGTGTGATTCAAGAAGCAAAAGCAGAACGATCCCTAGAAGCATTAAAAAAAATGGCTGCACCAAATGCAGTTGTTTTAAGAAACGGGAAGCAATCTTTAATTCCCTCTAGTGAATTAGTACCCGGAGATATTATTTATCTAGATACTGGTCATTACGTACCAGCAGATGCAAGACTAATCAGTTGCACGAACTTAAAAGTGGATGAATCCTCGCTTACCGGTGAGTCCCATCCAGTTGAAAAAGATGCAGACATCGTATTAAAAGAAAATACAATGCTTGGGGATCGTAAAAATATGGTACCATCCTCTGGTATCGTTACATTTGGTCGTGGTATTGCTATTGTTACAGCTACTGGAATGCATACCGAAGTAGGTCAAATTGCAAAAATGATTATGCAAGAAGATACAGCTGACACTCCACTGCAAAAAAAACTTGCGAAAACAGGACAGTTTCTGGGGATTGCTGCACTTACAATCTGTATCATTATTTTTATCTTAGGCGCTCTACAAGGTCGAGGTATATTTGATATGTTTATGACAAGTGTTAGCTTGGCTGTGGCTGCTATTCCTGAAGGTCTACCTGCGATTGTCACAATTATGTTATCTCTTGGGGTTCAACGTATGGCAAAAAAAAATGCAATTATTCGAAAATTGCCTGCCGTTGAAACACTTGGTAGTGCAACATTTATATGTTCTGATAAAACTGGTACACTCACACAGAACCTTATGACAGTTACAGAGATTGCTTCCGTACATGGTCTTGAAAATGAGAGAAAACCTTTCGGTTTACGCCTTCTTGAAATGGCTGCCTTGTGCAATAATGCAACAATACAAGAGAGTACAAAAGAAGCACTTGGTGAGCCAACAGAGAAGGCTTTAGTCGTAGCTGCTTATCGCAATCACATTGATAAAAATATCCTGGATGCTAATAAACCAAGAGTTCGAGAAATTCCCTTCGATTCCTCTCGTAAATTAATGACAACCATTCACAAACTAAGTGATGGAAAATACTTAGTTATCACAAAAGGTGCATATGACGTTTTAGTCAGGCATTGTTCTGGCGTCGAAAAAGATGGTTTAACGATTCCACTTAAGTATAAGGAGCAAGCACTGCTAGAGCACGTGTGTCTTACTATGACAGAAAAAGCACTACGTGTTTTAGCTGTCGCTTATAAGATTACCGATTATCGATCCATAAATAATCTAACAGATGATGCCATAGAAAGTGATCTGACTCTCCTCGGTCTACTAGGAATGATTGACCCGCCACGTGAGGAGGTAAAAGAAGCCGTGGCTGTATGTAAAGCAGCTGGAATCACTCCAGTCATGATTACGGGCGATCACATCTCAACTGCTTGTGCAATTGCAAAGACACTTGGTATTTTACCGACAACTGGGGAAGAAATTAAAGCAATCAGTGGGGAAGAAATTAAAGCAATCAGTGGGGAAGAGCTGAATAAATTATCAGATAAGGAATTAGAGCAATCCATCTACAAATACCGAGTATTCGCCCGCGTATCACCAACTCATAAAGTACGTATTGTAAAGGCTTTGCAAAAACGAGGCGAAGTAGTTGCAATGACTGGTGATGGTGTGAACGATGCTCCTGCTCTAAAGACAGCAGATATCGGTTGTTCCATGGGTTTAAGTGGTACCGATGTTGCTAAAAATGCCTCGGATATGATTTTAGCTGATGACAACTTTGCGACGATTGTCTCTGCTGTAAAGGAGGGGCGTGGAATCTATGATAATATTCGAAAATCGATTCACTTTTTACTCTCGAGTAACATCGGTGAAATTATTACCATATTTATTGCTATCCTATTTGGCTTACCAGCGCCTTTAGTGGCGGTTCAACTATTATGGGTTAATCTAGTTACCGATTCACTTCCTGCAATTGCTCTTGGGGTAGAACCGACTCCAGATGATATTATGTATAAAAAGCCAGTATCACAAAAAAAAGGAATGTTTGCAGACGGATTGATATTTAAGATAATATTTGAGGGTGGTATGATCGGGTCTCTTGCTCTCATAGCCTATATTATCGGTGGGCAAACAATGTGCTTTGCTGTACTAAGCCTTTCTCAGCTCTTCCATGCGTTTAATATGCGCAGTGAACACTCCATCTTTCATATTGGGCTATTTACTAATCCAAAGATGATTCTCTCATTCATCATTGGTACGATAATGCAAGTAACTGTAATTTCTGTTGATTCATTAGCTCGGATTTTTAAGGTCATACCTTTATCTCTCACCGAATGGATTACTGTTTTCTTATTCTCAATTATGCCGATTATCATTGTTGAGTTTCAAAAGAAAATTAACTCCAATAATCCAATATAGACTTAGAATATGAAAACCAAGGAACAGAAAGGAGAAGTAAACTTGCTAAAATAAAAACCGATAAACAAACAAGGAGAAGTACACTTGCGAATACTTCTCCTTGTTATGAAGAAAAGAACGTTTAATTGCTTTTTGTTAATTCCATAAATAAATCGTATAGTTCTTTGTTTTCTTTTAGTAAACGTATCGGTTTACAATCATGATTTAGGATACAATGCTCACTTTTACCAACCGTTCGGACTTCCTTTGTTGCCTTATCTATCACTGTATACTCAACTGTAAATTTCACTCCATTAAATGATGTAATTCTTGAACTAATCTCTACAATATCTTGATAACGCACCATAGATTTATATTCTGCATACACATTCAAAACAGGGCTTATAATCCCTTCTGCTTCCATTCTTTTATAGCTAAAACCTACCTGCTCTAAAAAGTCTGTTCGTGCCTCTTCAAACCAACGAATATAATTTGAATGATGCACACATCCCATCTGGTCAGTTTCGTAATATTGCGCTTTGTGCTCGTATACATGAACCTTGTCCATAATGCCCATAATTATCTTTCCCCTTTGATTTTGTACTGAGCTCGCTCACCACCAATAAATTTTGGTCTCGTTTTTGCGCAGACAAGATTTGCTTCCCCGATCTTTTTTATGCTTAAACGAACTGGAACAGCCACTGCTTTAAGATGCATACCAATCAATGTATCACCAATATCAATTCCGGCATGAGCTTTTATCTCTTCAATAGCAACTGGCTTGCTCATATTTGCATAAACACAGGTTGCAAAGGAACCTCCTGCATGTGGATGAGGTACAACATTAACCTCCTCATATCCATATTCTCTCCGAGCTTCCTCCTCTATAATTATGCAACGGTTCAAGTGCTCGCAACACTGAGCAGCTAAATAGATATTCTTTTCTTTTAGCACCGGCATAATTCCCCGATATACAGACTCCGCTGCTTCCATCGCTGAATTTGTACCTATTTTATCTCCCATGATTTCGCTGGAAGAACACCCGATAACTACAATTTGATGTTCTTTTAATCCACCCACTTCAATTAATTCAGTGATAGCTCTTCTAGCACTTTCTTCTATTTCAAACAACATATTATCACATCCTTTCGAGACCAAAGTGTATTGCTTATCGTTTCAATGAGTATTATAACACAAATGCAAGATATGCAAACCACTTCTTGTTATTTTTGATCTCATGGTGTAAAATAGCTACAAAAGGAGGGATTTCATGAATCAAAAGAAAGAAGGATATACCCCAATCCAACCATATGATATTACATTAGGTGAAAATTATCGTATTTATGATAAGACGACATACACCCAAGATAAAGACTTATGTGGTGGTAAGGATTCCATACGCTTATCAAGTGGCAATGTCTGTAAATATTATAATGCAAAAATTTGTGACTGCTATAAGTTAGGCGATGAAAGCTAGAGTAGTACTTTAAAAGCTTTTTTCCCTGGATAAACTGCGGACATACCAAGCTCTTGTTCAATACGTAATAATTGATTGTATTTTGCCACACGATCACTACGACTTGGTGCACCTGTCTTTATCTGCCCAGCATTGGTAGCTACTGCAATATCAGCTAAAGTTACATCTTCTGTTTCTCCTGATCGATGAGATACAATTGCAGTCCAAGCTTGATTTTTTGCCATTTCAATAGCATTCAGCGTTTCTGTTAATGTTCCAATTTGATTAAATTTAATCAGTACAGAATTGGAAACCTCTTCTTTGATTCCTTTTAAGATACGATTTGTATTTGTAACAAACAAATCATCACCAACCAGTTGAATTCGATTGCCTAATCGTTTTGTTAACTTGGCCCATCCTTCCCAGTCCTCTTCTGCTAAACCATCCTCCAAAGAAAGAATAGGATATTTATCACACAATCCTTCCCAATAATCAATCATCTGATCTACGGACTTTATTTCTCCTGATTTCCAGAATAAATAACTACCTTCTTTTCCTTCTTTTTTTGCTTCTTCATACATCTCAGTCGCAGCCGCATCCATTGCAATATAAAAGTCACTTCCAGGCGTATAACCCGCTTTTTTAATTGCCTCCACAATATACATTAAAGCTTGTTCATCTGACTCAAACTTAGGAGCAAACCCACCTTCATCACCAACAGCAGTAACATAATTATCACTCTTTAGTAATTTTTTAAGTGTGTGGAATACTGTTGTACTTCTTTCTAATGCATCACTAAACGTTCTTGCACCTACTGGCATAATCATAAATTCCTGAATATTAAGACTGGAATCAGCATGCTTTCCTCCGTTGATAATGTTCATCATGGGAACTGGTAATGTTCTTGCATTCGTTCCACCAAGATATTGATATAATGGTAAACCGCATGAAATCGCTGCTGCTTTTGCATTCGCTAGACTTACTGCTAAAATCGCATTGGCTCCAAGATGTCCTTTATTTAACGTTCCATCTGCTGCAATCATAGCTGCATCAACTTCTACCTGATTGAACGGATTCCTTCCAATCACTGCCTCTGCTAATTCCCTTTTTACATGATCAACTGCATTTTTAACACCATTTCCAAGATAACGGTTTTTATCTCCATCTCTTAATTCAACCGCTTCAAATGCACCTGTAGAAGCGCCAGATGGTGCTGCTGCCCTACCGACACTTCCATCACTTAAGATTACTTCTGCCTCTACTGTTGGATTACCTCTAGAATCAAGAATCTCTCTACCTTTTACTTTTTCAATACTAACCATATGTTTCATAAATAAGTATCATCCTTTCCACAAATTATTATTAAATCAAGTAAACTGTTTATAAGTTCTATTAATGTCCTTTTTGATACTATTTATACAAATATAAATTTAAAAGAGAGCTATTACAAAATATAATTTACAGATAGAAAAATTATTTTTGTAACAGCTCCCAAAATATATAGGTAATGCTATAAATTACTTAGTCATATTTATGTTAATTAATTCAATGTTAAATTATCTTGCGTAGAAACAATGACAACCAAGAACGTAATATTTCTTATAGCTGGAGTAATTCGCTTTGCTCTTCATAATAAAATACTTATAATCGCCTATGTTATTATTACCTGCAAGTGCTTCAATTGCAGCCTTTTTATTACTTTCTGTAACTCGAGATGAATACGCTTCAATTCTTCCCGAATTAGCTCCTGAAAACTGTCCAGGTGCATAAACAACTGACTTAATTGTATTTCCCCAATAACCATCTAACATTCGATTGATTACAACATTCGCTACTGCTAATTGTCCTTCATAAGATTCACCACCAGCTTCCATTGCAACTACGGTTGCTAATAAGAAGATATCGTCATCGGAAACTGTAATTGCTTTACGATTTGTTGATGCTGGTTTGTGTTTCTTTGCTTCTTGTAATGCTTTTGCTAGCTGTGCTGCTTTTGCTGCTTCCTCTTCTTCTGCTTTGCTCACTGCGGTTTTTAATGAAAACTTAGTTTCAACAAGCTCACTTGATATATAGGCTAAAGTGCCTTCCTCGTTATACATTACGGCAATCCAATCATCTCGATCCATCTCTGGTACATGAGTAAAAGTATCGCCTTTGCTAGCTTTAGTTAATATTTCACTATCAATGGTTGGCTTTGTTCTAATATTAACGGAGTTAGCGGTAACTACAGCCTTAAATGCATCTAAACTTTTCGCAATTGTAATTGCTTGATCATCAAAGTAAAGATAATCATTGTTTACATAACCTTCGACAGAACCTGATTTTATCTTGGTCCATTCAATTCCTTTTTCAACCACTACTGCATAAGATTCTTTATAGAGTTTTCCAACAACCTCAGAATCTTGCTTTGCTTCACTACGAATATTCAAAAATTCATTCACATTAGGAAGCACTTTGTTAAACTCAAAATCTAATTCCGATAAACTTAACGTTGAAGTAATCATTGCCTCAACTGAGTCTGAAGCGACTTCTTCTACCAATTCAAAAGAATCAATCTCGTTGTTAAGTTCTTCTTCTAATAACTCATTCTCTTCTTCGATGCTAATATCTGTTTCTTGTTCCAACAGATCTTTCGCTGTAACACTGTCACGTAATAAAGTTGTAGCGTAAAGATTAACATTGGCAGCTACCAAGTCAGAAACACTCATGGTATCTTCTGGCTGTGTATCTGCAGCTACTTCAACTGTCTCGTCTTGTACTTCGTTTTTTTCTATGTAGAATGATGTTCCTACGATTGCGAAAAAAATAATGAAGGTAACGATAAAAGCTGCTGTAACCTTATTCTTTGTTTTCATATTCTTACCTAATTCCTTTCGATGTGATTTCTTCATGTTTAATAAATATTCATGAAGGAACTATCTCATAATTATTACAGAAATATTACAAAACAATTTTACCAAATTATTATTTCTTTGTCAACCTTTGGAACAATCCCCTCGTTTTACAAGGTATGGCTATCATCATTTTCTTTAATCTTTTACAAAATTAGCATAGTTTAACGAATGAATCTCATTCCCATAAATCATCATAAAAGGTGAGATTTCACCATCCATTTCACTTTCCATTGTATCTGTCAATTCTATCTGATCAATCTTGATTGTTTCTGCCAGTTTAAGTAATGCTTGCTTAAGAGCTTTTAATGATAGAGTGGTTTCCTTTACATATAATACTTTATGATTGTTATCGTAATAGTAGAACAAGCTTCCCTTTTCATTCAAAGTTTCAACCTTTACAGCCTTACCCTTGTTAAATTGCCATTCCTTCATTACATAATTAAGCCCCTCGATATCCCACTTTACATAACCAAGATTAGAAAATCGCTGTTCTCTCATTTGATATAGATCTGTCGGTAAAAGCTCTCCAAAACTCACATCTGCATCTTCTTCACTACACTTTTTCATGAATTGATCTTCTGTAGCAAAACGGACTATCCTTTTATTACAAGCAATTTGGTATCCTAAATTGGCATAGTACTCAAAGAGTTCTTTGGAAGCAGGTACTAAAATAGTACCCTGATATTCCTTTCCGACTCTAGAATTAATATATCGTATTAAACTGGACGCTATACCTCTACCTTGCCAGTAAGGATCTGTTGCTACTGCATATACATAACGAATATTAATCGTCGTTTGTTGATAGGAAATCTCCCCAGGTATTAAAGTTGCCATAGCTACAGGATTTCCATCGATTGTATGCACTAATGTTTCTACCTGTGGAAACCTCTCTTCAAAGTAAAAATCAATATAAGAGTCCTCATCATGAAAACATCTTTTCCATATTTCTTTTAATCTAGGAATCATCTCACAACTTGCTATCTCAATCATAGTTTATTAACCTCTTTTAATGGCTCTAAACTTCTCAAGTAGAATCTCAGGATAATAAGAAAGTTTTGCTTTACGTAAGCCCTCTTCTCCAAGATCCTCCTCTCGATTAACATATTCAAATTCCTGACATTCATGAAGAACAAACTGCTGATTAATCATTGGATAGGCTCCCTGAATATCCGAAAATGCCTTTTCAATATGAATTACAAATGTATTATCACATAATGGCTCACCAATGGTATAAGCAACTACTTCACCATTTAACCGTAATAAACCACCAACTAGCTTCAACTCTTCAAAATGTCGTAACGAAATCTTCACTGCACATGCCTCATGTCTTAAGGAAGCACTTTCTAAACAATTATTATGTTGACACCATTTATCATTCATCGCAAGACAATCTTTCATATTAGCTTGTGATATGCTCTCGTATTGCCAGTCTTTATTATCTTTAAATCTAGCTATGTGGTTACGCTTTCCATGAAGTTTTTTCCCAGAAAGAGAAGATAATTTTTGGACAGAATAAATATAGTCACTATCATCTCTAGAACTCGTAAATTCAAACTTGCCTGGACAGATGAGATCCAATAATGTTACTTGCTCTGATACCAATGCCTTCATAATAAAAGGAACATTTCTTTCCTTCGCGTCTTCTTCTAATAATTGAATTACCTCTGCTAAATTACCATCTCCAATTGGAAAGCTGTATTCGACATTATCTATACCACTTCTTGTACAATAAAAACCATTGACATTAGCTATTTCTAAGTGATACTGCGCTCCCCAAATATAATTATTAACAAAGGTATATTCGCATGCCATCAAATTAGCTTTCTTTAAAATCTTCTCAATCCATTCCCTATCAGACAATTCTATTGCTCTAAAATTAATCATAATAAACCTTTCTAATCACGTTTTGTACTTTTATTATTACTCATACAGATTAAAATATGCTGTAGCCTCTACTTACTTTCCCCACTCTAACATCTTAATGATGTGCGTAAAAGTGTGATATACCCATAAAAATTAGAGTGTTGCAATAATTCTAGCAGCACTCTAATTTTATTACAATCTCTTTATATTCATTCTAACATCAAATCCCTTTTTTGCAAGCGCTTTTATCATATCATCAAAATTTTGACAATCAACCCGGACAAATATTTCTTGTAAACCCATGGTTTCCGTGTTAATAATCACAATATTTTTTATGTTTCCATTATGTTTTGCTACTGTTTCAGCTATTTTTGCCAAGGTCCCCTTATAATCATAAGAGTAAATTGTAAATGTATCGTAATTCTTACCAAATAACTTTTGATACTCTTTAAAAATCGCTTGCTGGGTTATGATTCCCACTAGCTCCTCTGATTTATTTAATACTGGTATAAAACGGAATTTCGAAGCTATAAAGGTTGCTGCTGCCTCTTCAATCGTTGTATCTTCCGAGACACTAATTAGTTTTACACGCATTAAGTCATTAATTTTTCGCTTTAAATACTCTTCTTTTGTTCCGGTGTAGTTTCGAAAATATTCTTCGAAAATATGCTGTTTTGATAATGCACCGATAAAAACCTTATCGTTAACAACCGGCATTGATAATAACTGATGTTCATCAATCAATGCAAGTGCTTCCTCTATTGTATTATCAATCGATATACACTTCAAATCAACATATGGAATCATAATCGCCTTAACTTTCATCTCTACTCCTATCTTCCTGTAAAAATATTTCAGGATATTATATTAGCCATAACCTGTTGTTAATTTGATTATAAATATTTCCATTGGAAAATGCAAGTTGAACTTGCAATCTTTAGTAAAACACGATAACATAGACAAAGGATAATTCCTGACACAATAAAGTAATTACAAATTTACATAGAAATGAGGAAATTAATATGAAACTTTGGGGCGGTCGTTTCACGAAAGAAACCAATCAATTAGTACATAATTTCAATGCATCTATCACCTTTGACCAAAAATTCTACGAACAGGATATTAGGGGCAGTATTGCACATGTCACAATGTTAAATAAACAGGGTATTTTGACACAAGTTGAAAAAGATCAAATAGTAGCTGGTTTGAATAGTATAAAAGAGGATATTACCAATGGTTCTTTACTGATTGATGGAACACATGAAGATATCCATAGTTTTGTAGAAGCACATTTAATTGAGCGAATTGGTGAAACAGGAAAAAAACTTCATACAGGAAGAAGTCGTAACGATCAGGTTGCTCTTGATATGAAGCTTTATACTCGCGATGAGATTGTTGAGCTAAAAGAGTTAGTAAAAGATCTTCTTACAGAATTACTTGATATTATGAAAGAAAATACTCATACCTACATGCCAGGCTTTACTCATTTACAAAAAGCCCAGCCAGTAACACTTGCACATCACATGAGCGCTTATTTTGAGATGTTTCGTCGTGACTATGACCGTCTAGGCGATATATATAATAGAATGAACTACTGTCCTCTCGGTGCCGGTGCCCTTGCTGGAACTACTTATCCTCTGGACCGTTCTTATACTGCACAGTTGCTTGATTTTAAAGGTGCAACCCTTAATAGTATGGATTCCGTATCTGACCGTGATTATGTAATTGAACTGTTGAGTGCTCTTTCTACTATTATGATGCATTTAAGTCGTTTTTGTGAAGAGATTATTATATGGAATTCCAATGAATATCAATTTGTTGAAATTGATGATGCCTATTCTACCGGTAGTTCTATCATGCCACAAAAGAAAAATCCAGATATCGCAGAATTAGTTCGTGGAAAAACTGGTCGAGTATATGGTGCTTTAATGTCAATTTTAACCACCATGAAAGGTTTACCACTTGCCTATAATAAAGATATGCAAGAGGATAAGGAGTTAACCTTTGATGCCATTGATACGGTAAAGGGATGTATTAAACTTTTTACAGGAATGATTTCAACGATGAAATTTAACAATGATGTTATGGCCAAAAGTGCTATGAATGGATTTACCAATGCAACGGATGCCGCTGATTATCTTGTAAACCACGGGGTTGCATTCCGTGATGCTCACACAATTATTGGTCAATTAGTACTCACTTGCATTGACAAGAAATGCGCCATTGAAGATTTATCTCTAGAAGAATTAAAAGCAATTAGCCCAGTATTTGAAAGTGATATTTATGATGCCATTTCTTTAAAGACATGCGTAGAAAAAAGAAATACCATCGGTGGTCCTGGTAACATTGCTATGCAAGAAGTAATAAAGGCTTGTGAACAATTTTTAGCTTAACTAGCTAAGGACATGTTTATGTGAATTGGAAGGACAAAGAATATGCCCCTCTAATTAAAAGCTGGATTGGTCAGCAGACGAATAATGTAAAAGAAAAGCTATGCCAAATCAATAGAAATAGCAACAATCTTAAAAAATGCTATCACGCAACATACGGGATTTGGTTCAATATAAGATAAATTTAGATAAAAGATAGACTTCTTATAAATGTGATTTTTAAAAGAAATCTATCTTTTATCTAACCTGTCCTTTGATATACTCGCTTTATCAAAAATCAAAGGAGTACTATTATGAAAATCAAGTCAAAACGTTTTATTAGTTTGTTTTTATTCAATATCATGCTATTATGTACTGTTAGCTGCTCAAGCCCAAAAAGTGGGGAAAGCATATGTGTAAACGCTGAAACATTATTTCATGCAGACCTTGTATTTCATATATTAAATTATATAAATCTTAAAGATTCACCTGCCAATCTTTATTCAGTAGATTACATTTCCGAATTTGAAGAATATAAATTAGTTCATGGATTTGAGAGTAGTCTTCTTAAGGACGCACAAAATCTAGAAGCTGCTTACAAGGACTATTTCAATGAAGTAAACACCATCATGTTTGATGCTTTTGATTATTCTACTTATGAGGATATGGTTGAAAATCTAAAGAATAATACTACATATTCCTATGATGCGAAAGAAAAATTTATTAAACCATTTATATCCTGTATGGATAAAGAAAAAGACATTTATAAGCAATATTGGGATGATGAAATCAAAAAAAATCAGAAGAATATGGATTCTTTTCTTCTATATTTTCAAAATAATATATCGCCTGTAGAAAAAGTTTTTACATACACTAACAAAAATGCCCTTTTATATCTCTGTGTAAGCCTAAATAATAAAGGAAGAGGTATCAGAAGGAATGATACACTTTGTGCAGCTATATATATACCAAAGAACGAAAATCAACAGACAGCTGGTTTTTTTCAAGCATTTCACGAAATGACTCACCAATTTACTGATCGATCTATATTGGAATATATTTCAATGGAAGATGAATCACATTCGCTTTCAGAAACAATAGTTTGGAAAACAGACTATTTCTTATTTCAACATGTTAAAGATGAATATTTACAGTGGGCTGCCGACTGTGCCGGAGTAAGTAATGCAACAGAAAATGATTTTCTAGAGTTTTACGAGCTACCGGATGAGTATGAAGAAAAGATTCAAAATTTGCTATCCGCAATCAATTCCCAATAATGTATAATCGGTTATTTCATCATAAACACTCATCTCATGTATGCAATCATTTGTGCAGATAAATAACAGAAGTTGCAAACCTCCTATTTATCAGTATTTATCTGTGCGGGGATTTATTCGAATCGTCTCGTGCTTAATCAGCACCACCAGTGTGAACTGGTGGTTTGCTCTGCCCCTGTAAGGGGCTATTGCCGGCATGGGCCTCAAAGGCCCTTCGAAAGTAAAAGCCTCAACCGCACCACTTTCTCTGGCTAACCCTTA
>JAEYPP010000073.1 GCA_023410575.1 Bacillota bacterium
GCCTAGTGCTTTGACATACACTAGACTTTTGTAAGCTAAGATGCAACCTCTTAGCAGATATATAACAAGCTACTCAAAAACTGTTAATTGTAATGGAAAGGGTTGCGTTTCATTTTACAATTAACGTTGTATATTGATTCATAGTATATCCATTTTTAGATTACTTGATTTATATCTATGACTGAAAGAAATGTGTTATCTTTTTAAACAGGTATTTGTACTGTGGTACAGTTTACTTATCATGAGAAAAAAATGGTCTCCTATGATTCATTTATCATAGAAGACCATTTACTCATTTTTCAATAACTTTATTCTACATCATCAATCAATATTATAAAAAAGGTATGATGAGAGTAAAACATACTCTCACTAGCCCCTTTTTTTACACTCCAGGCTCGTAGCCTGCACTACATTCCCAACTGTTTTGTAAGTTTTAAAATTCGCACTTGTAAAAATGCATAAACAATGACTTTATAAATACTTTATGGCATATATTTTGCGGTATTATACTTTTAAATGATTCCAATCAAATTTTCATACGCAACTTTTTTGTCAATTTGAGAAGATGTGTCAAGGAAGTTACCAACCTTTTGAGCTTCTAGCTGCTTAATATCCTCTAAACAGTGAGTATAAGAAACCGTTGTATTGTAATTGGAATGCCCCATAATCTCCTGAACAGTTCTGGCTGTCATTCCCTTTTCAAAGCATCTTGTAGCAAATGTATGACGTAAACAATGTGGGTGTATACGTTCAAATTCTTTATAGACAATTCCTTTTTCAAAAGATTCATTTTTACGTATAGCATTAAGTTGCGATGTTACATGCCTTAAATCATTCTCAACATTATACCTTGCCACTGGTGAGCCCATCGATGTAACGAATACCAAATCCCCATATTCTTCTGGCTTTCTCCACCTATCACCAAACTCACTTCTTCTTTTCTCTACTTTCTTTTTCCAGAGTTCTAGAAGTTGTTTCGTTTCACCAAAGAAAGGTATTGTTCTAATAGAATTTTCTGTTTTAGGCGAAGTAAGCTTAGATTTTTTAATACCTTTTTCATACTGACAGCTCAGGGCTCTGTTTACGTGAATACAATTATTCTGAAAATCAATATCTCCCCACTGCAAACCACCAATTTCCCCAACCCGCATACCAGTACAAAGCATAATCTTATACATCTCTTCATACCAACTATGTACTGACTCAAGATAATTAATAAACTCCTTCTGGTCCTCATTAGTTAATACCCTACGTTTAGCAGTTTCTCCCGAAGGAATCTGAGTTCCTACAACAGGATTGATTTGCATCATACCATTAGCCATAGCAGCTTCGATACACTGTCTTAAAATTCCAGACGCCTCTTTAACGCATTTTGGTGTCCTTCCTGCAGTAAGCATCTCTGCAATAGCAATCTGAACATCCATCTGACTTATTTCATCAAGCTTCTTGGTACCAATACGACACCCGAAATAATTAGTATACATTCTACGATATGCGATACCACTACTCTTTAATGTTGGTTCTTTATACGCTGAAAACCATTGTTCAAACCACTCATCAAGAATAATTCCCTTATGCTGAGCATTTACCTGTTTACGAAGCAATTCCTCTTTAGCCATCTCAAATTCTTTCTTAATCTGAGGTAAACTAAAATTGGTAATATCAAGCTTCACTCCATTGATCATTGCACGTGCATTGTATCTGCCATCTGGTCTTTGTGATAACCCTTTGCCTAGAACTTTACCTTTTAGATCTTTTCCCATAATCTGTTATCTCCTTTCATTTTAACGTTTAGCAGATTATTAAAGATTCAAACTTTATAAGCAATACAATCGTATGCTTCTGCAAATTAACATCTATTATAATCTGCTAAATTGTTACTACTAATTACATGATCAAACGATATTTAGCCGCCTTTTCAATATCTTTATCCAAAAGTTCCTTATGAATAAATACTTTGCGTCCTATACGTACAACGTATCTGCAATTAGGTTTGTAGATCATCTCTCTTGCTTTTGTTTCTCCTATACCTAAATACTCACAGAAATCATAAAAGCTCATTAAAGGACTATTACTACTCATCATATCCCTCCTTTTTCGTATGTAATACGAAGCTTGTAATGTATCTTTTTTGTCAGTCTTCTTTAAAGACTACTTTCATATTTATATTATGTCTTTAGATTCTTGCTCCATCGTGCACATAAATGTTAGACATATAATCAATTTATTGATTTATTCTTCTTTTTCGTCTTTGAAGCTTCGCTCATATCTATTTTGTCCTTAGATTTTTGATTTATCTTGTACATAAATAAGTTTATCCTTGTTATAGTAATCAACCGACAGTAGTAATGAATTCAAAAACAAGTTAGTTGATGATACATTAGACACTTTTGGTATTCAACGTTCTTTATGTACGAAGGGATGTCCTTATGATAATGTAGTTGTCAAAGCAACCCTTTAAATCACCAAAACAAAGTATTTAAGAGGTGAGACAATTTAGCTATTTTGGTATAACGACTTCAAATCAATCACAAAAAGGATTGTCTTGCTGTTCTTCTTCATCTCTAATCTGTGTCTTTCCGACTTCTTTTTTTACTTCTATTAAGCCAATTCCAAAAGCAGAACTTTCATAGCAAAGCTCTTTTATTGATTCTACTGATAACTCATATACTTTTTCATTAATTTCTGTAGGTTCCACTGACTCTACAGCACAGGCAGTTCGTATTCGCATATCATCAACAATATTAAGAATTATCTGGCTATCATACATTCCATACTGGTACATAATGTATTCTGTATTGTCTTCCATAGATAATTCTTTTATTTCATGTTGAGCTATTCTCATGGCTTCATTCAAACTTATATCTTTATAAATCTCATCAAATGCCATTCTTCTTGCATCTTCTCTTCTGTTTGCTGTAACAAGGAAAGCATTTGCGCAGTCATCATTAAAAAGTGTCTGCATACAATGTTCTGCATCTACAGCCTCTTCTCCATTTAAAATTCTTGGTAATTCAAAAGCTAAAAAACTCATAATCAATTCCCCTTTCACAATCTTTTTTGCGCGGTTAACATCTACATTACTATTATGTTGGTAAATTTTAATGTTCTACGTTTATGAGAAAACTAATTTGGACGCAAAAAAGCTCTCCTTTTAAGGAAAGCTAATTTTAAAGGTTCTATAATAAATGTTGGGGTATGTGAATTAAACCATTCACAACTCCAACTTTTTTGTTTATAATACAAAAAAACCTCCAAGTGCCAGTCTAGCAAACAAACCACTCGGAGGTGCAATAAATGCACAATAATTGTATCAATAAATTGCTAAATTTAAAAGAGGTAAAAGTAAAAAATATTATCCATACTGACAGTTCTGTGAAAATATATTTACAAACAGAATCCAAAGAACAGAAATGCCCCAACTGTGGCACATTAACAAAAAGAATCCATGATTACAGGCTTCAAACAATTAAGGATTTACCTTTTCAAGAAAAGGACTGCTATCTTGTTCTCAAAAAGCGTCGTTATCGATGTCCTTGTGGCAAACGTTTCTTTGAGAAATACGATTTTCTTGCTCGTTATCAGCAACGTTCCGTTCGACTTACACAATCTATTGCCAACCAGCTTAGAGATTCCTTATCATTGAAGTATGTAGCAAAACGATCGAATGTCTCTACGAATACTGTTTCAAGAATACTGGATACCATTAGTTATTCTTGTCCTTCTCTTAAGGATACCATTGCTATTGATGAGTTTAAGGGGAATGCTGATACTGGAAAATATCAATGTATTCTAGTAAATCCTAAACAACATACGATTATGGATATACTGCCTGATCGAACTCAATCTCATTTATCAGAATACTTTCGAGATATGAATCGTAGTGAACGATATCGTGTGAAGTTCTTTGTTTGTGATATGTGGCAACCTTATGTAGACATTGCTCATGCTTACTTTCCAAACGCTCAAGTAATCATTGATAAGTATCACTTCATTCGACAAGTAACTTGGGCAATCGCAAACGTTCGTAAAAGACTGCAAAAGACAATGCCAATCTCACTTCGCAAATACTATAAAAGAAGCCACAAACTGATATTAACGCGCTATGATAAGCTGAAAGATGAGAACAAAAAGGCATGTGATTTAATGCTGCATTACAACGATGATTTAAGAAAAGCTCATATGCTAAAAGAATGGTTTTACCACATTTGTCAGAATCCTAAATACTCGATTCAAAGAATTGAATTCTATGAGTGGATTAAAAATGCTGAGAGCTGTGGAATTAAGGAATTTGAAAGCTGTGCTGCTACTTATAGGCATTGGGCTAAATACATACTAAATGCATTTAAGTATGGTTTAACAAACGGTATTACAGAAGGTTTCAATAATAAAGTTAAGGTACTAAAACGTATCTCATATGGTATCCGAAACTTTGATCGTTTTCGAACACGTATTTTACACTCTTGTAACTAAATAACTTAGACTGGCACGAAGGTTTATTTATCATGCCCAAAAACAGGTATTTAGAAACCTCAACATAAAAACAGCTCTACATCCAGTAATGGAGCATGATTCAAAGAATCATACCCCAAGACTTGACATAGAGCCTACTAAAAAAGGTCCAAACGAGAATAAATTCTCGCTTGAACCTTTTATTCGTATTACGCTTGTGCTAAACGCTTACATCCCCATCTGTTTTGCAACTTCTGCTGCGAAATCTTCTTCTTTCTTTTCGATACCTTCACCAGTTTCGAAACGAACGAATCTCTTAACAGCGATTTCTGCGCCAACTTCTTTTGCTACAGAATCAATGTATTTTTGAACTGTTAAATCACCATCTTTTACATAAGCCTGATCAACTAAACAGAATTCTTTTAATTCTTTTGCAAGACGACCTTCTACCATCTTTTCTACGATGTTTTCTGGCTTTTTAGCATTTGCAGGATCGTTCATAGCCTGAGTTTTTAAGATTTCTCTTTCATGAGCAATGAACTCAGGTGCGATTTCAGCCTGGTTAACGTACTTAGGATTCATAGCTGCAATTTGCATAGCTACGTTTTTAGCACATTCTTTTGTTGCATCATTGTATACGCTTGTCTCGAACTCAACTAAGATACCAATTCTACCAGCACCATGAACATAAGATTCAACAAAGCCGTTTTCAGCAGTAAGCTTAGCAAATCTTCTGATGTTCATGTTTTCACCGATAACAGCGATTTGAGAAGCTAATTCTTCTTTTACAGTCTTAGAAGCATCTTCAATCCAAGGTTCAGCTAAGAAAGCATCAATATCAGCAGATGTTGTTTTAGCAGCCTGTTCAGCAACTTTAGCAACATATACCTGGAATTTTTCGTTCTTTGCAACGAAGTCTGTTTCAGAGTTAACTTCTACGATAGAAGCTACTTTACCATCAGCACTTACGTTAGTGGAGCAGATACCTTCTGCAGCAATTCTTCCTGCTTTCTTCTCTGCAGCTGCAAGTCCTTTTTCTCTTAAGAACTCTACTGCCTTATCCATATCACCATCTGTAGCAGCTAATGCTTTTTTGCAGTCCATCATGCCTGCGCCGGTCATTTCTCTTAAATCTTTAACCATTCCAGCTGTTATAGCCATCGTAAATTCCTCCATGTAATTGTTTTTTTATTGATATTATGAAAAAAACTTCAGCCTAACACCTTGAGTCAGGCTGAAGCATCTTGTCACAACTTTGTTTTCGATACAAAATTTAAGTGATATCGCTTTGCAACAGCGCTTAATTATGCCTCTACTGCTTCTTCTACAGTTTCAGTTTCTTCTGTAGAATCAGTCATCTGTACGCCCTGATTAGCTTCGATAACAGCGTCTGCCATCTTAGCAACGATTAACTTAACTGCACGGATTGCATCATCGTTACCAGGAATTACATAATCAAGTTCTTCTGGATCACAGTTAGTATCTGCGATACCGATTAACTTAATACCAAGTGTATGTGCTTCTTGAATACAGATTCTTTCCTTCTTAGGATCAACTACGAAGATAGCTTCTGGGATATCTTTCATATCCTTGATACCACCAAGGTTCTTTTCAAGTTTGTCCCACTCCTTCTTTAATTCGATAACTTCTTTCTTTGGAAGAACATCGAATGTACCATCGTTAGCCATTTTCTCGATTTCTTTTAATCTCTTAATTCTGGACTGGATAGTCTTGAAGTTAGTTAACATACCACCTAACCATCTCTCGTTTACATAGTACATTCCACAACGTTCAGCTTCTGATTTAACAGAATCCTGAGCTTGTTTCTTAGTACCAACAAAAAGAACTTTACCACCGTTAGCTACTACATCTTTGATTGCATAGTAAGCTTCATCTACTTTACCTACAGATTTCTGTAAGTCGATGATGTAGATACCATTTCTCTCTGTGTAGATGTATTCTGCCATCTTAGGGTTCCATCTTCTTGTTTGATGTCCAAAGTGAACACCTGCTTCAAGTAATTGCTTCATTGAAATAACGCTCATGTTATATTCCTCCATATTGGTTTTTGACTTCCGTATAACTACTTTACGCAAACCTATCAGATAGGCACCGTGCGCATTCAAATTATACGTGATTTTTGCCTTACAAATTATATCATGTATTCTTATAAAAATCAAGAACTTTTTACTTTGTTGTAATTATGGATGCTATCTCAAAATAAGTTGCTCCCTTTTTGATTTTATAGTCTCCTATATGAATATTACTTGCAAAACCATTATTCGATAAATACTTATCAAAATCCTTAGCATCCTTTACTAGACCTACCTCATAAGCCGCTTGTGATATAGCCGCTGAATACATGCCCTTTTTCACCTTAAGTATTACTATTTCAGCTGAATCATCTGTAGTATCATCTGATTCAGGAGTCTTTGTTGGAATTGGTGTAGTCGTAACAGTAGCTATTGCAGCAATTGGAGTCGGTGTAGGTGTATCAATCGGTGCATCTGTCGGCGTTTCTGTTGTCCCAGTCGGTGCATCTATTGGTGTCGTTGTCGGTGCATCTGTCGGCATCTCAGTCGGTGCATCTGTCGGCATCTCAGTCGGTGCACCTATTGGCATTTCTGTCGGCGTTCCTGTTGTTTGCGCTGTCGATTCTCCTGTTATTGTAGGCGTCACTGTTGGCGTAGTTATTGGAGACATTGTTGGCTCTTGTATCGGAAGCTGGGAAGGTGTAGGAGCTATTCCTGTAATCTTTACTTTATCTGCTGCTTCCTCCATGCCAAGTAATTTTGCAGCATGAATAATTTCACTATCTGACATTTTCTCTTTTCCAGTGGCACCTGTCAGCGTCATTACAATTATTGTGAATATGATACCGATTGCAATGCCTCTTAAGTAATATTTTAGCTTCATAATTATGCTCCAATCTAATTCTTTTTGGCATATAAATCAATAACAAGTTTTACTTCTCCCTGGCCTATTCCAAGCTGTTTTGAAATATCTAAAATTGACATATTGAGCTTATGCAAACTTAAAATATTCTCTTTTTGATTACCTAAACTCGCTTCCTCTGTTATCTCATTCTCTTCATCACTCTCAATATCTGCTTTTTTCACAGAATCTTCTAAGCTCTTATTAATCTTAACGTCAGTAATATCTATAGACGTATCTATTTCTTCTTTTCTAGTTGTAATTTTCTCCTGTCCTTTTTCATGTACTTTATCTTGTATTTTTAATCCTATATCATTTTTAGTATTAATATCCTTTTGCTTTGATTTATTTGCCATTAATAAAGTAAGTTTCTCTAAAAAATCTTTGTTCTCACGACGAATCGTTTCCATCTTCTGAAAAGTGACTTTTATTTCTTCGTCTTTTTGACATAGCATATCATACAAAAATACAACATCCTTGTTATTTTGTTCAATTTTATCTAATAATTGTGTTGAGTAATCATTAACCGCCATAATCTTTTCATTAGATATCTTACTCATCTTATCCTCTGCTTCAATAACCCCAGTTGCTACTGCATCCTCAATCAAATCTTTGATCTGACATTTCATAGTATCAATATCTTCCTGAGTAAGCTCTGGCTTATCGACTGAGCTCGATTTTTTTTCTTTTCCCACTATAAAAAAGCTTGCTATTAATAATGTAATCGCAACAATTAGTAAAATAATCTCCAGCATACTACTTTTATCCCCTTTATATTTTTATATCAATTCCGTGATGTTCTTCAGGTAGCTCTCCATTTTTCTCTTTTTCCTGTTCCTTTTTTCTTTTTTTACCCTGCTGGTAATAATATGGATTACTGCCTTTCTCTTTCGCATCATAACGAAACTCCGGATTGACGCTTTTGGTTGTAGCCACCGCCTGTTCACTATTCTTTTGAATTTCATCTTTAAATTTATCAGCAAAAGCCAACTGCTCACTCATTGGTTTTTGTTGTTCTAACGTCCTCATTTGTGAGGCTTCTTGCGATTTCGGTATAAATGAAGCTACTTCAATTGGTGTTATCGGCATACTACTACCCCCCCCTCAACGGTAACAAGTTCAATCATAATTACGATATCTATCTTATTATAATTTGTAAGGTGTGACTATTACATCTCCTTGATAACGAACTAAGGTACAATGAACCGTTTCCTTACGAATAAAATATACGACCCCTGCAATTATTAGTTTACAACCTGGATAAATTGTATCACTAACGTTAATGGATCCCGTTACATGCTCATCCATATTCTGTTGCAATTTATTTATCTGTTCTTCTATTTCCTCTTTTTTCTTTTCTAATTGTTCCTTGTTTACTGACATTGTCTTTACAAGAAGTAACTTATCAGCAGACAATTTTTCTCCACTTTTAATTTTCTTTAAGTATAGTGTTAAGTTCTGATTCAATCGTTCAATCTCTTGGCCAAGTGTTGGTAACTCTTTTTCAAGTTTATGATATTCTTCAATAATTTGTGGATCAACACCAACCTCAAGCAACGTATTCGTTCCCATTGTAGAACCAGCTGTTTTGACAGAAATCATGGTCCCTGATCTAATTTCACCACCAGTAATAAACCCTTTTCTTCCACCTGCGATAATATCACCCTTCGCTGATACTTTGCTGTGAAGAATTGCCTCAGTTGATACATATCCGCCGGCTTCTACTGTCGCATTCTCAATAAATTTGGCTACAACATTACTCTGTGCTCTTAAGACTCCCTTATTCATTCCCTGAACACCACGTTTTAAGACGATTTGACCACCTGCTACTAATACTGCTCCTTCTACAACACCCTCTACTTCGATATCACCACTTGCAATTATTTGATATCCAGTACGAACACTACCTTTTACAACAACATTTCCATCATAACTGATATCACCTGTTGAAGCATCTACATCGGCCGGTACTTCATAAGAATCTGATACAAAGACCTTGTCATCAACAAGCGATGCATGTCCATCAACATCAGAATACATCTTAAGTTTATCTTCAGATAGATGAATTTTATTACCATGACGCAATATAAGGTGATTCACTTTTGGTGGCATAATAACACTACCACATACATTGATACCAGGACGGCCTGGTACTGCTGGCTCCAAAGAAGCTAACAACTCATTACGCCTAACGCGACTAATCGTATCAAGTTGGTGAAAATCAACGGTACCATCCTCATTCATCTTAGGTTTCTTTGTTAAATCAGTATTAAAATAATAAGTTATTTTTGCATTCGTACCCATTTGACATGGAGTTGCTTTCGCTAATAATATATCAGAATAATAAGATTTTGTTTCTAAGAATTTATTTATATTTTCTTCTACAACACCGTACTTAACTCCGGCTTTTACTAAATCATTAATGATTTCATTATAAGTTAATTCGCTACCTCCAAGTGAAGGTGGATAAAATCTTCCGTATGCCTCCATACGGTCTTGACTAATCCATACTTTAACACTTTCATTTTCAGGACTACGCGAAACATTATTAAGCTTAAGAATCTTCTTTTCTTGTAAATTTTTGAGTGCGTCACTAATAACTAGTTTATCAAATTCAATATGCCTTTGAATTAAATACTCACATAATTCATTAAAGTCAATCGATGTACCACCTAAGCTTGCTGGTACTAGTTCAAGATAAGTACCATCGTTTTGTAATATTAATCGAAAACTTGCGTTATTATTCATCACTTCTCCTTTGCACTAATCACCCATAAATATGTTCAAATTACTTCCTAACTTTTGTCGCATTTTTTGAAGTGCTTTCGTATGTAACTGTGAAACTCTTGATTCACTCACTTCTAAAACTGCACTAATTTCTTTTAATGTTAAATCCTCATAATAATATAAAGCAATTACCTTTTTCTCTTTTTCTGTTAGATATTCAAGCGCTTTGATTAGTAATTCCTTTAATTCCTTTTTTTCAACTATTTTTTGCGGTTGAGCAAAATCTTCACTTTGATTACACTCTATATGGCTCTCTCCTTGTTCCATATACTCGTCTAAAGAAATAAGATTACTGATTTTGGTCTGATTCTGCCATGTTTCTAATTCATCAATAGAAATTTCTAATTCGTTTGCTATCTCTTCATCTGTAGCCACACGTCCATACAAAGACTCTATTTTTTGGTAAGCACTATCCAGACGTTTCTGCTTTTGACGAAGTGTTCTTGGTATCCAATCCATCTTACGTATCTGGTCTAATATAGCACCACGGATACGTAAAGAAGCATATGTTTCGAATTTAACTCCTTTGTCATAATCAAATTTATCAATAGCATCAATTAATCCAAAGGTACCATATCCAACCAAATCATCATATTCTACATTATATCCAAGATAAATACTCAATCTCCCTGCAACTATTTTAACAAGGCCTGCGTATTCAATTATAATTTTTTCTCGTAGCTCTGGAGTACGACATTTGCTGTACTCCCCCCATAATTTATGTTTACTTTCTACTCCCATAGACCTATCTCCTGTATTCCATAGTTAATAACGTACAACCACACTTATGTTTCTTCGTCATTTGTACTTGTACTGGAATAATTTTTCTTGTCGCTATTCATATCATCATTTATATCCAATTCTGCTTCAAGATTTGTATCTTTTTCTGCCTTCATTTTTTCTCGTTCTCTCACAATATAGGCATTATCAGCCGCTTCATTGATATTCGCAATATACTTTGATGCAATTAATCCAACGATATAAAAGATAATAAGAGTAATTAGTACTGTAATTAGAGTATCAAGTATCAGATATTTTTTTACAATACAAGTTATGCAAGCAATTGCACCTGCGCTTAACATTATAATTGCAGGAAGATTTTTTTTCTTCATACTATTTCCTCTATATTCTCTTAATTTCTTTGCCAACTGATTTTACAGTTAATTCTCCATTATTAGGATCAAATTCAATTGTTCTACCATAATTTAATCCAGTATCTGAAGCAATAATTGGTATTCTTAAGCTTATTAGCTTATTCGTTGCTGCTTCCACATTACGCTCACCAACCCGAAGCATATCATTATTACTATTAAACGCGAACATTTGTGCTCCACCTGCAATCTTTGCAATTAGTGAACTTTTAGATGCTCCAATAGCAATTAATCTACGAATTAGCTCATCAACACCTGTATCAACAAACTTAGCTAAGTTTTCATTATTCTTAATTTTAGTGCTATCTGGTAACATAACATGAACCATTCCAGAAATTTTTCTATTAGGATCGTATAATACAATTCCAACACACGAGCCTAATCCTAGCGTTGTAATTATGTCTGGTGGTGTACAAACATTTAAATCAGCCATACCGACTTTTATGATCATTCCCATTAATTCACCTACAGTCCTAATGACGATAAAATTGATCCGTATGACTCTAATGTAGGTATTAAAATAAAATAGCCATTTACTTCAGTATCCTTTTCGCCAAATTCCGTCTCAATTAATAACGCTTTATCGCTAATCTTTCCGAATTCTATTGCTGGAACACTTAGGATTGCTCCTGCCATATCGATTGCCAAATATGGAACACTTGAAGTTATCGTCAATCTAGTTAATGTAGAGAGTGAAGATAAATACGCACCAGCAATAATGTTTCCTATCTCTTGTAAAGCAGAACGCTCCATTTCATTAAACTCATGCGAAGGTTCACACATACCATTCATTAGTAGATTTACGATTCGATGTGCTGCCTCATTTTCAAGTACAAACATAATCATCCCATCGATATCTCCTTCAAGCGTAAGCAAGATACCGACTACAATATTCTCAGCACCACCAATAATTTCAGATAGATCTTTAAACTCCAACAGATCAATCTTTGGTACCTTCATGTCAACCTTTGCATTCAACATCTTTGATAATGCAGTTGTAGCGTTGCCAGCACCTATATTACCAATTTCTCTTAATACATCGAACTGCATACTATCTATTTTATCAATTTTGACTTCAGTCATTGTACCCTCCTATTCGGCCTAAACCGGTAGAAACACGCCTTGTGGACTTTTTCCACGTCATGAATTAGAGTATAGATAAACGAACAATAGTGCTGCCAGATAGTTCCCTACCTAGCAACACTCATTCAATCTATTTAACGTCTACTTCTTTCTCAATAATTACTGCATGGAGATTGAGAAGTGAAATTAGATTTTCTCCATTCTTACCAACACCAGCTAAGAATGCCGCCTTATCATCATTAGAGTTAGCTGCGACTTTATCAATACTATCTGCTTCAATCGTTACAACCTCACGAACCTCATCTACAATGATACCAACTGCAGCTTGTGGTTCAATCTTAAGAATCAGGATTCGGGATGTATTCGTAATCACATCATCCTCTAATCCAAATTTAAGTCGTAAGCTCATTACTGGAATTATTTCTCCACGGATATTAATTACTCCTTTAAAAAAGTTCTGAGCCTTTGGTACTCTAGTAATTCTCTGCATTCTTACAATATTATCAATATACTGTATATCAATGCCAAATTGTTCATTACCTAATGTAACAACGATATACTGTCTAGATTCGTTTACTGTATTCGTCTCCATAGTTAAGCCCCTCCTATACTAGTGAATTAACATCAAGAATTAATGCAATTTCACCATCACCCAAAATTGTTGCACCACTAATCATCTTGCTGTTATTAATGTATTTTCCGATTGACTTAATTACGATTTCTAATTGTCCGATTAAGTTGTCTACCACAATTCCTGCTAACTTATCACCTTTCTTAACAATGACAACTGTAAGCTCTTGTACATCTTCTAATGAATTAGGGACATCTAGAACACGACTCAAACGTATCAATGGAATTACATTGCCACGAAGATGTATCACTTCCTTGGATTGTACAAATTTAATTTCTTCCTTAGCAACACTTTCAATTGTTTCTATACTTCCAAGCGGTATTGCATACTGCTCATGTCCTAACTCAACCATTAATGCCTGAATAATGGCCAATGTTAATGGTAAACGAATAATAAAGTTACTGCCCTCACCTAGAGTTGTCTTAGTTTCAATACTACCACCTAGAGCTTCTATCTTCGTCTTTACAACATCAAGACCAACCCCTCGGCCAGAAACATCAGAGATTTTATCCGTTGTTGAGAAACTTGGACGGAATAACAAATCAATAATATCTTTATCTGACATAGTTTCTGCTTGCTCTTGTGTAATTGTGCCTTTACTAATTGCTTTGCTCCTAACCTTTTCAACGTCAATTCCGGCACCATCATCTCGAACTTCAATAACTACGTTATTACCCTCTTGATAAGCATCCAAGTAGATAGAACCAGTTTCCGGTTTACCAAGACGTAAACGTTCTTCGTTACTCTCTAAACCATGATCAGCTGCATTACGAAGCAGATGCATTAATGGATCGCCAATCTCATCGATAACTGTTCGGTCTAATTCTGTATCCTCACCAGTCATAAACAATTCCATATTCTTGTTAAGTTTCTTGCTAAGATCACGAATCATTCTTGGGAATCGATTTACAACACTTTCAATTGGAACCATTCGAACTTTCATAACTGATTGATGTAGATTTGTTGTAATTCTTTCAAGATACTCTATTTGCTCATTAAAGCCTCCACTTTTTTCAATCTTAGCCTCCATATTATTCATGGAAACTAGACCATTCTTAGCTATAATAAGCTCACTTACTAAGTTCATCAAATCATCTAACTTTTCAATATCAACACGGACAGAACGATTAACCACTGGTTTCTGTGATTCTTTCTTAGCTATATTAGCTGCTACTGCAGCTGCAGATCTTGTAGTAGTTAAAGTCGTTTTTTGTGTACTCTCATTCGATACCTTTACATCCACTACTTCTTCAACTTTTTGTTTCTTTACTGGCAATTCAACTTCACAAATTGCAACATCGCGAATTTCCGATACACCTAAAATAACTTGTTTAATCTTTTCCATTGGCTCTTTTGTAACGATAACAAGAGAAAAATCAAAATCAAATTTTTCATCCTCAATATCCTGAACCTCTGGGGAGCTTTTAATCACATCACCATGATCTTCTAAGTTTTTAAATATAAGAAATGCTCTTGCAGCCTTTAAAATACAAGTTTCTTGTACATATACTGTAATACTAAAAGCATTACCACCATCTTGACGTATCTTTTCTACTGCGCGTACCTCATGCTCTGCAAGTTCGAGTTTTTTAACTTCTGATTTCGTCTGTGTAGCTGTAGCAACTTGTACTGGAGTTACTTCTTGTGTTACCTTTTCAGTAGCTCCCATACCTTCTTTATAAATCCGATTTAAATTGTTAATAATATCATCATAGTCTTCGGTACCTTCATCTGAAGTATTGATGATGCAGTCTAAGTAGTTCTCAAGCGCATCTAATCCTCTAAATAAAACGTCAACCAATTCTGCTTTAACTTTCATCTTGCCAGCACGAATTTCTGAAAATACATTCTCCATATCATGAGTTAAACGTTGCATTCTCTTATAACCCATTGTTCCTGCCATACCCTTTAAAGAGTGAGCAGCACGGAATATCTCATTAATAGTTTCTTCGTTTTCTGGCTCTTTTTCTAATACTAATAACTGTTCATTAAGACTTTGAAGATGTTCCTTTGATTCATCAATAAAGATTTCAAGATATTGACTAACATCCATCGCTTAGCACCCCACATTCTTCGTAATAGCTTCTGCAACATGATCCAATGAAACTACTTCATCTACAAGTCCAGATTCATAGATCACTTTTGGCATCCCATAAACTGTACTAGTTGCTGCATCTTGTGCTACTACATAAATATTATTTTTTTCATTTAGTTGCTTAATTCCTAATGTTCCATCCCCACCCATACCAGTTAGTATAACACAGGTAATGTCATCAAAATCTGTATTCACTAGTGATTCATATAAGATATCCGCGCAAGGTTTCAGTCCATTTCTTGCGGATTCTTCTGTTACAGACAACGTATAACCTTCGATACCTTTGAAAACTCTAAGTTGGCTTCCACCTTTGGCTATGTATACATGTCCTTTGCGAAGAACATCTCCTGTTTCTGCCTCTTTCACCGTAACTTCACTCACTTCATTTAATCTTTGTGCTAATGAATTAGTAAAACCTTCTGGCATATGTTGTACTATAATCATAGGAGCATCAAGGCTTTTTGGAAGTTTTGGAATCACCTGATGTAATGCTCTTGGACCACCAGTGGAGCAAGCTAAAGCAATCAATTTTTTTGCTTTTTTGTCAACGACCATATGCGGACGTCTTACTACCTTACTAGTGATTCGGCTCATAGGAGGCCTATCAAATATATCCTTAGGTTTATCGACTATATCCTTAAGCTTATCGACTTTGACATTATTACTTATGGTACTTTCTAAGGATAATGCAAGCTCTAATGTAGCAATAATCTTACGTTTAAATATTTCATTCTTTGCTTCCATTAGGCTTTCTGGTTTCGTAACAAAATCAAAAGCTCCAAGCTCAAGACATCGAATTGTCTCCTTTGCTCCCTCTTTTGCTAAGGTACTTACTATGATTATTTTTAACTTAAGCTTGAGTTTATTCAGCTGCTCCAAAAGTTGAATTCCGTTCATCCTTGGCATATTAATATCCAATAGAATTGCATCATACTTTCTCGGATTCACTGTAATAATATCAAAAGCTTCTAAACCATTATGAGCTATGTCTGCGATATTGAATCTATCATCATAACTAATTATATCAGAGATAAGTCTTCTCATGAGTGCAGAGTCATCAATTATCAAAATATTTTTCTTCATTTTAAGCTCCTATCCCTAAACAAGAATCTTTCGTTTAGCCATTTACCTTTCTTCTACGTCTTCGTTCTTCATCGAATATGAACCTAACAATACTCTCTCGTTCCGTTTCCTTAATATTGAGAAATTCAACTCTATTTTCATATGTCTTTTGATGATTTGGTACTTCACAAGAGAAAATAATTTTTCCAAGAAGTTGAAAAGGTGTAATTCCCTTTGCCAATTCCAATGAGAATTTAATTATTACTCTACTGTCTTTTTGTAACAACTCCTGAGTATTGAATTTACAGCCTCCACCACTTATATCAATCATCGTTGCTTCTGTATAAATCGCATTTCCAAACAGACTATCTTCTAATTTAACTTTATCTATAGGAACTGTCTCAGGTATTGAATAATAACTTATTTGCTTTACGCAATCTAGTCGATAATATTGTCTTCGTTGAAACTTTTCTAAGTCCGATGTCATTCGAACAACAACCATATATATAATACCCATTCGATAGCGATCTTCAACCACAGCATGGCATTGATAAAGACCTAACTTTGTAAAAAAACATAAACGATACTTATCACCTAAATCTAATGGTATAATACGGCTATTTTCAATCGGCATTGCAATTACCGCTTTGTCCTTATCCTTAAAGTCTAATACTTGACTTAAGTATCGCTTTGATCTAGTCGAATCCATATCTTGGTTGCTATGTCTATATAGTTCTATCTTATCTCCAACGGATATAATCTCTTGTAGCATTCTATTCTCCCATATTCACTATTTTTTGCGATTTAAAATATTACCACGTATTAAGTTTGTAAATAGTTTTGCAATTCCTCGCCTTTCTTTCGGAATTTCCGTATCTAGGTCACACAACTTCAAAGCTAACTCTTCTATCGCTTTCGCAGCTGGCGAAGTAGGGTATGCCAATGAAACTGGTTTTTGTAGCATGATTGCTTGGGACATCATCTTATCTTGTGGAATACCTCCAATATACTCAAAATTAATGTTTAAAAACTTATTCACTACGGTATTTAGCTTTTCGTAAATCTCAATACCCTCTTGGGGATTGGAAATACAATTACTAATCATTCGAATTTTTGTTGATGAGTCCATGAAATCGTCTTTACGTTTTAACGACTTCAAAAGCGCATATGCATCTGTAATCGAAGTCGGTTCAGGCGTTGCTATTAGCAAAACTTCCGAACTTGAGATAACGAATTCTAATACAGAATCTGAGATGCCAGCACCTGTATCGACAATAATCAAATCCGCCATTTCATCTAACTGAACTAACTTTTGTATTAAGTAAATAATCTGATCTCTAGTTAATTTAGTAAGTTCTTGAATTCCAGAGCCACCGGATACAAACCCTATACTTTCTGGTCCTTCGGTAACTATATCACGAAGTTCTTTTCCTCGAAACATCAAATCTGCCAAGTTGTATTTCGGTCGTATTCCAAGCATAACTTCGACATTCGCTAAGCCAAAATCTGCGTCAAAAATGATAACTCGTTTTCCAAGCTTACTCAATTGAATCGCAAGATTTACAGAAGTACTGGATTTCCCAACCCCACCTTTACCACTCGTTATTGTAATAACACGAGCGTTTTGCTTTGGGACTTCACGTTGCTTAACTAGTTCCCTTAATTGTTCTGCCTGATCCATCTACTCGTTGCCTCCTAATAACTTTCTCGCAATATTTTGAGTATTTACCTTTGCTATGTCATTTGGTACATTTTGTCCAAATGTTGCATATGACAAACTTGCGTTGGTCAGCATTCTAATGTTAAAAATATTACCTATCAAATTTGTTTCATCCAGCTTTGTAAATAATATATGATAATTTGTAAAATTTGAATAAGCCTCAGTTATTCGAATAAGGTCATTGTATTTTGTTGTCGCACTTAAGACTAAATATATTTCGCGTTGTGCCTCTGGTATACTATTGATCAGATTTTCTAAGTCATCTCGTTGCTCACGATTTTTATGCGATCGCCCTGCAGTATCTACAAGTACAATATCAAAATTCTGATAATCCTCTCTTGCTTCTATCATTTCAGATACGGTATAAATAACCCGCAATGGGATATCTAATATATTAGCATAAGTACGAAGCTGTTCTACAGCAGCAATTCGATAAGTATCTGATGTTAGCAATGCAACCTTTGCTTTTTTTCCTATAATTAGACTTGAGGCAAGTTTCGCAATTGTTGTCGTTTTACCAACACCAGTTGGTCCAATAAAGAAAACAAATTTTGTTGTCCCCTCTTGAATTTCAAGCTCCTTTGGTTGGCCTAGTTTCAGAATAATCTTTTGATAAAAGCTTGCCAAAATCATATCAATTGAAGAATCTTTCTTAAGTGTTGGTTCAATTTCGCCAACCACCTGATTTGCATATTTTTCATCAACCTCATTTGCTATCAACTGATTATATATTAAGCGAACACAAGATATGTTCTTATCCTCGATTTTCTCAACTTTATCTTTTTTTTCTTCCGTCTCTTTCTCATCAGGTTTTGAATTATTGATTAACTGATTTTCCAATAAAGCTTGTAGACTATTTAATTTTTCTTCAATCACTTTAGAATCCGTCAATTCTGATTTTTTCGATAATTGTTCCCGATATTCTAACTCTTTTGAAAAACCACTACTGTTATCATTTAAGGTAGAATCTTTTCGAACTGGCTTTTCTCCATATGTCTGCACTTCATCAATCGCAGCAGTTATTTCGACTGTTGATTTACGGAATAAGCGAAAGATTCCTTTTGGAGATACCCTTTTTATGTTCATAACAATTGCATCTTTTCCCAGCTCATCCTTTGCAAGCATAATTGCTTCTGTCTCTGAATTTGCCTTAAATTTCTTTATAATCATTATGCCGTCACCATCCCCACTGATTGCAATTCTACATTAGATTCGATTTCGTTATAAGAGATTACAATCAAATCTTTAAAATAATCTCTTGTTAGCTTTTTAAAATACATACGTACAATCGGTGAGGTTATAATAATTGGACTTTTACCAAGATTCTCTAACTTCTCCACCTCTTGTTTTAATGAATTCATAATCGTTTGTGTTTTATCTGGATCAAGTGACAAATATGCTCCTTGTTCCGTTTGCTTTACACTAGCCATGATTTCTTGTTCAACTTTAGGGTCTAACGTAACTACGGATGTTGTTTCACCCTGAGTAAAATATTTATTGGATATTGCTCGCTTCAAACTTTGTCTCACATATTCCGTTAAAACATCGGTATCACGTGTTGTAGAAGCATAATCTGCTAAAGTTTCAAAAATCGTTACTAAATCCCGAATCGAAATACCTTCTCTTAATAAATTTTGTAACACCTTTTGAATCTCTCCCACACCTAAAGCTTTTGGTACTAATTCTGATATCAATGTCTGATTTGCCTCTTGAATATTATTAATCAAGTTCTGTACATCCTGGCGTGACAACAATTCATCCAAGTGACCACGAATTACTTCGGTTAAATGTGTTGCAATAATGGATGGTGGATCAACAACTGTATATCCAAACGATTCTGCTCGTTCTCTTTGACTTTCAGTGATCCATAAAGCAGGTAAATGGAAAGAAGGCTCAAATGTTGGAATTCCCGTAATTTCTTCTTCAACATAACCAGGATTCATAGCCATATAGTGATCAAATAAAATTTCACCTTCACTAACTGGAATACCTTTAATCTTAATTACATATTGATTTGGATTAAGCTGAATATTATCTCGTAAACGTATGGTTGGAACAACGCAACCAAGTTCAAGTGCCAATTGTCGGCGAATCAAAACAACTCGGTCTAATAAGTCACCACCTTGATTAACATCTGCTAACGGTATAATTCCATATCCAAATTCAAGCTCAATGAGATCCACTTGAAGTAAGGAATTGACGCTCTCAGGTCTACGAATTTCATCTCCTCCTGTTTCTTCTGCAGTTACCTCTTCTTGAACTTTAGCCACTTTAATCTTTTTACTAATAACACGACCGGTTAATAACATAACAACACCATACCCTGCAAACACCAAAAATGGTAAAGGGGTAACGGTTCCGAGAAGTATCATGGAACCTCCAACCATGTATAAAACTTTTGGGATGGAAAATAACTGTTTAACAAGCAAGTCTCCAATATCGGCTTCCTTTGATACTTTTGTTACGATAATACCAGTAGATAAAGATATCATTAAGGATGGAATCTGAGAAACCAATCCATCACCTATTGTCAAAATCGCATATTTATTAAATGCATCTCCTGCTGATAGACCACTCCTGGTCATACCCATGATGACACCACCAACAATATTGATTATCGTAATAATCAATCCGGCAATTGCATCACCTTTAACATATTTTGAAGCACCATCCATCGATCCGAAGAATCCACTTTCTTCTTGGATTTTTTGACGACGTTCTCTGGCCTGTGCATCTGTAATTGCACCAGTATTTAAATCTGCATCAATTGCCATCTGTTTACCTGGCATAGCATCTAACGTAAAACGGGCAGTAACCTCTGATACACGTTCAGAGCCTTTATTGATTACCATAAACTGAACAATTAATAAGATGATGAATACAATAACACCAATTACGATATCGCCACCACCAACAAACATTCCAAACTGAGTTATAACTTCTCCTGCATCACCATCTGTTAATATTAATTTCGTTGATGATATATTTAGTGAAACACGAAATACTGTTGTAAATAGTAAAATCGTAGGAAATGTTGACATATTCAGTACTTCTTGACTAAACAATGCATTGAACAGAATAATCATTGATATTGATATATTTAATGCCAATAAAAAATCCAGTAGGAAGGATGGCATTGGTATGATTAAGAAAATAATGGCCGACATTAAGTAGATTCCCAGTGCCATATCAGTTTTCTTCATCTAGTATGCCTCCTCTCATTTCTTCTAATTAGAATTCTTTAACCCATAGACATAAGCTAATACCTCCGCTGCCATCTGATATAATTCTTTAGGAATCTCATTTTCCAAATCAACATTATAGTAAAGCATACGAGCTAATGGCTTATTCTCAACAATTGGTATGTTGTTTTCTTTTGCTTTCTCTTTAATTTTCGCAGCGAGATAATCAGCACCCTTTGCAATCAAAATCGGCGCTTCTGAAGTTTCTCTATCATAAAGAAGTGCGCAAGCAAAATGTGTAGGATTTGTAATAACAACATCTGCTTGGGGAAGGCGTTGCATCATTCGACTCATCGAAACTTGTCTCATCTTTTGCCGTATCCTACTTTTAATTTGAGGATCACCTTCGGATTGTTTAAATTCATCCTTAATTTCTTGCTTTGTCATCTTCATGTCTTTCTTAAACTTCAACTTTTGATAAATAAAATCAGCAAGACCGATGACCAAAAACAAGGCACTAATCTTAATGCCAAGATTGATAACGATATTTCCTATCATCACAATAAAAGCTTGAAGATTACCGCTTCCATACAATAGAGGTAGCTCACTCACTCTATCTTTGAATTCATTGTAAACAATGATACCGATTACAATGATCTTAAGTACTGATTTAATGAACTCCATAATCTTATCTACAGAGATTATCTTTTTAAACCCATTAATCGGATTTAACTTATTCAATTTCGGTTGCAGAGGTTTTCCAGTGATTTTCCACTTCACTTGAAATATATTAACAGCAAAAGCTACGATAACACCAATAATAAATACCGGTAAACATATCATAATAATTTGCTTACCTACGTTATTAATTAAATTAGTTCCAATACTGATTGTAAACTCTTCCTTTGCATATTTGCTAATAAAACTATAGGAATCCTGAAAATTACCAATCATCTGGTTCCCAATTGTACCTGCAAATATTTTAAGAGCAAGAAACAGAGACATTAATCCAGCTGCAGTTATAAACTCTTGGCTTCTAGCTACTTGTCCCTCTTTTCTTGCATCCTCAAGCTTTTTGGTTGTAGCATCTTCTGTTTTTTCACCACCAGGGCCTTCTTTTGCAAAAAATTGCAAACGGTAGGCAAACAGATATGTTTTCTTTCCTTCTTGATCAATTCGCACTTAAACTACCCCTTTAGATATGCAATCGCATTTTTTAACATATCAAACATCTCTTCAAAGATAAAATCAGCAACCACTGGAATTGTCGTCACGATAAATAAAAGAACAATCAAACCAATAAAAACCTTTAATTGTAAACCAATTACAAACATATTCATCGAAGGTGCAACCTTTGCCAGTATTCCTAATACTGTATTCACAATCAACATGGCCGCAAAAATTGGTAATATAATTCGAAAGCCAATGATGAAGTAATCAATGATAAACTGTAAAAACGCTTCATAAATCGTGACATTAATCTCTACTTGACCTAAAGGTACAATTGTAAAAGAGTCAACCAACGCGGCAATTATAGAATGATGAAGATTTGTAATAAACATCATAAGCATGACTGCGTATTGATAAAAGTTTGAAGTAATTGTAATTTGTGTAGCAGATACAGGGTCATATTCCTGAACCATGGAAAATCCAATCTCCATATCAATCATTCCACCTGCAAAGGATATGATTTGAGCACAAATATTAGAAAAGAACCCCATAATCAATCCAGCCAATGCCTCTTTTATAATCAAACCTGCAAAACCTATTACTCCTACATAGATGAGAGGTTGATAAGGTAAAACTTGACTTAGGATAATCGCCAATGCAATTGACAACCCAAGTTTTACTTTTTGAGGAACATTTCTTAAACTAAAAAAGGGGGCTGTATAAACAAACGTTGATATCCTCACAAGAATACATAAAAAATAAACAATCTGTTCTATCGTAAATTGCATAATTACTATCCTTGGATAAAATATCGAAAATTATCTGCAAGGTACTCAAAGTAATCTACAATATTTCTCATAATCCAATTACCAAAGAGCATGATTACAAGAAATACTCCAATCAGTTTTGGAACAAATGTGAGGGTTTGTTCCTGAATGGAAGTAATCGTCTGCAGAATACTGACAACCAAACCAATAACTAAGGACGCAATCAGCATTGGTGCTGAGACCTTTATAATCAGGTATAAAGTTTCTTTTAGTAATTCAACAAGCATATTTTCATTCATTATAACCACCTCCTACGCTACAAGAAATAAAGTAACTGTTCTTTCTTGTTGTCATTGAAACGTTTTAACAACTTCACCAATGATTAAGTTCCAACCATCAGCCATAATAAATAGTAGAATTTTAAATGGCATAGAAATTGTCGTTGGTGGTAACATCATCATACCCATTGACATTAATGTCGAGGCAACTACCATATCAATCACAATAAATGGAAGGTAAATCAAAAAACCGATGATGAATGCTGTTCTAAGCTCACTTATGATAAACGCTGGAATTAAAACGGTAGTTGGTACATCTGCTCGTGAGTTAACTTCAGTAATGTTTGCAATTTCAAGAAATAGATTTAAATCCTTCTCGTTATATATTTGATCAAACATAAAATTACGAATTGGCTCCAATCCCAATTCAAAAGCTTGCTCTTGTGTTATCTCACCAGCATTTAGTGGCTGGATTGCTTGAGAATTTACTTTCATCAAAGTTGGAGACATAATAAATAACGTCAAAAACAACGCCAATCCAATCAATACCTGATTAGGAGGAGTTGTCTGTGTACCTAATGCTGACCTGCAAAAATGCAATATGATTATAATACGTATGAATGAGGTCATCATTATTAAGATGGAAGGGGCCAAGGTCAACACAGTTAGTAATAAAAGAATCTCAAGTGTTGCAGATAAGGAACCAATGCCATCTCCTGAATTATAAGAAAACGATATATTATCACCTTTACCGTCTAAGTTAACACCTGGTGTTGGTGTTACGGTTGGTGTAATCGTAGTTGTCACTTCTGATGCATTAACCTTTGTAGAAGCAATACAAAGAAAGGTTAATATAAATGCTATCAGAAACAAAAGCTTATAAATACGTTGCTTTTTCAATTCGTTCTTTACAATAGCTTTCATCATCTATATCAACCTTTTCCATCATTTTTTTTCTTTTTTATAACTTCGGACAAGATACTTGTAAATGATTTATCCTGCCCAGTTTTACTTTCAGGAAGAATAATTTCTTCTTTGGAAAGCTCTGTAATAACTGTTATACTATCCTTGGTTACAGAAATTACGAAGTACTTTTCACCGATACGAATTAACTGTAAAAACTTATTTGCAGTTACTCGGTATGTATCAATCACAGTGAAATTACTATTTTTCATCTGTTTTAATTGCTTACCACCTACAAATCTAGTGATGTAATAACAAGCAATAATAATCAATAGAAAGACAATGATTAAAACGATTAATTCGCCAAAATTGCCTGATGATTGAAACACTGGCCTTTCTTCTTTGAGACCTAATGCTGTTAAATCAGCGAATTGAATTCGATCTAAAAGCATTAGCCAATCGCCTTCTTTACAGCTTCAAGCACTCGGTCTGCTTGAAACGGTTTTACGATAAAATCTTTTGCACCAGATTGTATTGATTCTATAACCATTGCTTGTTGCCCCATAGCTGAACACATGATTATATTTGCAGACGGATCTGCAGATTTAATCTTTTTAAGTGCTTGGATACCATTCATCTCAGGCATTGTGATATCCATCATAACTAAATCTGGTTTTGTTTCATTATATTTTTCCACTGCCTTAACTCCATTTTCAGCCTCACCTGCAACTATATAACCGTTCTTTGTGAGAATATCCTTAATCATCATTCTCATAAAAGCTGCATCATCACAAATCAATATACTTTTAGCCATAGTTAATTCTCCTCTTTTATTTATTGTTTAGCTATTATCATAGGTCTGTAGTGTGTCTTTTTCTATTTCTTCGTAACTTTGATAATAATCAAATTACCGCTACTTAACAATTTCTGTGACACGAACACCAAATGCTTCCTCAATTACTACTACTTCACCTTTTGCGACATACTTTCCATTTACCAACACATCAATCGGTTCTCCTGCTAATCGATTCAACTCGACAATAGTTCCTGGTGCAAAATCTAATATTTCCTTAATGCTCTTACTTGTTCTACCTAACTCAACTGTAACTTCAAGTGGCACATCTAGCAATAAATCAATATTTTCTGTTTGAAGTAGAGGGCTTCCCATACTCGTAAATGGCTGAAACTGTACTGGAGCAATATTAACATTTTGTTGTTGCATCATCATCGGATTTACCTGTTGTTGCATCATCATCGGATTTACCTGTTGCTGCATCATCATCGGATTTACCTGTTGTTGCATCATCGAGTCGAATTGTGGCATACTCGGTTGCACTGGTACATTCATCTGAGGTTGCTGCATCATAGGTTGCTGTGATTGTGGTGCTTGTACAGATTGTTCAACATTACGTGTTTCTTTCACTTCTTCCGAACTATCAGAAGAATATTCCATGAAATGTTTAAATAAATCCCTTGCAAAATCAAATGGATATAATTGCATTAATTCACTATCAACCAAATTTCCAATTTCCATACGGAAAGAAACTTTGACGAATCTTTCCCTTAAGAATTCTGCAATATCATCACCCTTAAATTCATTCAAATCTACTAAGCTAGCGATTGGTGGAGAAATATCAATCTTTTTATTTAATAGGGAAGAAAGTGACGTTGAAGAAGAACCCATCATCTGGTTCATAGCTTCACTTATAGCACTTAGATGCAATTCTGTTAATTCACCTACTGTATTACTTCCATCACCACCCATCATTAAATCCGTAATTATTTTAACATCATTTTCTTTCATTACTAAGATGTTATTACCATCAAGTCCATCTTTATAATAAATTTGAATAAACACACATGGTCTGTCATAATTTACTAATAAATCATCCCAGACCGCGTACGACACCTGAGGAGTCGTTATGTTAACACGCTGGTTTACCAAAGAAGATAATGTGGTTGCCGCAGTACCCATACTGATATTTGACATCTCACCGAGAGCATCCTTCTCAGCATCAGTTAATGTTTCAAGGGCAGCCGTGTTTTCTTCGGTATCTGTTCCCATGCCACTTAATAAAGCATTAATCTCCTCTTGAGATAACATACCATCCATTGATTAGCTACTCCTCCCTTATGATAGTTGATACCTTAACTGCATAAGAATCAGATGACGAACCAGGTAAGCCAGTAAATTTTTTTATATTACCAACATAAACACTAAGTTCATCACTTACCTTAGAATCCAGTTTTATGATATCACCTTTTTGCATATTAATAAAATCATTGAGCGAAACAGTACTTCTACCGAGCACTGCACGAATCGGTATTCGTGCTTTCGCTATTGCTACCTCGATAACATCTTGGTAGTTTTCATCCTTCACCTGCATTGTTGAATACCAATATTTTGTATTCAACTTATCGATAATGTCCTCTAGGCATGCATATGGCAGGCAGATATTCATCATACCTTCAACATTTCCTATTTTTATATTCAATGTCACAATAGAGGCCATGTCACTTGGTGATATAATTTGTGCAAATTGTGAATTAGTCTCAATACGCATTAATCTCGGCTGTAACTTAACAACATTGGTCCAAGGTTCTGCCAATAAGTTGGTCATAATCGTCATAATACGTTCAATAATGACTAATTCTATTTCAGAAAAATCTCGTGCCTTATCCAATGGAACTCCACTTCCACCAAGCATACGATCTACAATCGCATATCCGATATTTTCTGCTAACTCTATGATTATGTTTCCCTCGAGTGGAGAGAAATCTATAATCCCTAAAAGAACCGGATTCGATAGTGCATTTGTAAATTCCTGATACACCACAGCCTCCGAATTAATTACTTCAACTTGAACATTTCTTCTAAGGTAAGCAGGCAAATGCGTTGACAAAAGTCTTCCATAATGTTCAAATATAATATCCAGAGTACGCAAATGCTCCTTCGAGAACTTGGAAGGGCGCTGAAAATCGTAGTTTTTTACTTGTTTTTCGCCAGAGTCTCTAAAATCATCCGCATCCAACTCACCACTGCTTAAGGCAGCTAATAAATTATCTATTTCACTTTGGGATAGGACATCACCCATAGTCTAGCCTCCAAATCTCGCAATTTCTATGATTAATTTTTATTGAGCCACCCAGTCACTAAAGGAAATGCTTGTAATACATGTTGACTTAAATACTTCCTTTTGAAGACGCTCTAAAATTACATTTTTAGTTTCTATCTTCTTTTCAGTTACAAAAAACTCTTCATACGGTAGCTTTGATACTTCCTCATTAATAATTTCACGAATTTTACCTTCGTACTGTTCCATCAAGCCCTTGATTACGCTATAATCTTCTGCCTTTTTATTCAAATAAACTGAACAGGATAACTTCGCAAAATGAGATTTCCCATCTTCTCCAATCGACAAGTTTAATGGAATCTCTTCGGTTAACTCATACTTTTCCTCTTCCACCGAATCTTCTCTGATTGTTACATCCTCTAATTCCAAATCAACAATTTGTGCAACTTTAGTTATCAGATTATTGGTCTGCTTCACAGTTGGCATAAATACAAATATCATAACAGCGGATAAAGTTAAGTTAATTAATGTTGCAGCAAGTATAATTACTGCGAGAATATTTTTCTTCATTGTCAGCATCCATGCCTTTCTTTCAATTCATATTAGTCCGAGTTCAATTGATTGTAAATACGAATCTCAATTCTACGGTTCTTTGCTCTTCCTTCTACAGTCGTATTGTCTGCAATCGGATCATATTCACCTCGTCCAATCCATTCAAGATTTTGCGCAGGTATCTTCTTAACATCAATTAGATATTCAGCAGCATTAATTGCACGAGCTGAGGATAACTCATTATTACTTTTGTATCTGCCAGATGTAACAGGTACGGTATCGGTATGTCCTATAATAGAAATACGATAACCATCGTAATACTTTAAGATATCACCTATTTTTGAAAAAATCGGAATTGCTTCTTCTCTTAACTCAGCTTTTCCAGTTTCATAAAGAAAGTTACCAGTCACATTAAGCATAACATACTGGAATCCATCTTCATCTGTTTGTATGTCTATGTAGTTGTCCAAATTATATTTTGAACTCAACTCAGAGATACCATCATACATCTTCTCTGTTTCTTTTTTATTTTCTTCTGCGATTTGTTCACTTAACTCTTTAATTTCTTCTCCTTCAGATTCGTCAGCACGGCTACCCATGTTATTAATATATACGTCTAGTTCATTTAACTGCGATACACCCATATTAATTAACATTCCATCACCAACCGAAGAACCACCACCGTCGAAGATACTAAAGTTACTAGCCATAGAAGAAACTAATTCCTCCCATTTTTCTTGATCAACCGCTGACATAGAAAATAATAAAACAAAGAAACACAATAATAAGTTCATAAGGTCAGAAAATGTTGCCATCCACTCAGGAGCTCCCTTTTTTGCTTCCTCCTGTTTTTTTCTAGCCATTCATTTCACCGCCCTCAGCATTACCTAGTTCACTACGTTTTGTTGGAGACAAGAAGGATTTTAGTTTTTCTTCAATAACTCTTGGATTTTCACCTGCTTGTATCGACAGTAATCCTTCTACCATTACTTCTTTTAATTTAATTTCAGTTGCATTGTTGGACTTCATCTTATTTGCAACTGGTGCACAAACCCAGTTTGCTAAAATTGAGCCATAAAATGTCGTAATTAATGCGATACCCATCTGTGGGCCTACCGACGCAACATCTTGTAACTTTTTAAGCATGTTAATAAGACCAATCAGAGTACCAATCATACCCCAGGCAGGTCCCATTGCTCCTAGATTCTCCCAGAACTCAATGACACTCTTATGTCGATCTTCAATGCAAGTTAATTCCGTCTCCATAATACTTCGAACTAATTCTGGATCTGTTCCATCAACTATCAAAAGTACACCTTTTTTCATAAATTCATCATCAATTGAATTTGCCGCCTCTTCCAATGCTAACAATCCCTCTTTTCGAGCTACGTTGGAAAGCCGAATGATATTTTCTATTGTTTCTCTCTCATTGGATGGTATTGTTTTTAATACAAGGGAAAAACTTTTTAAGTTATTAAAGAATGTTCCAACACTAGGACTCATTGCTAAAATTACAGAAAATGCTCCACCAAATGTAATTAATGCTGAGTTAAAATCTAAGAAACCAAGTAAAATGGATAATTCCTGACCAGCAAGAATACCATAAACCATAAGAGCAAATGCAAGAATGAGACCTATAATGGACGCAATGTCCATAAATACCACCTACCAATCATGTATGTAATAACTTCTAAATTATCTGACATAATATTTCTTTTTTATATAATTTTACTAAACTTACGACATTTTGTCTACTTTCTTTTACAAATATTTTTTTACCAGTTGTTAGTGTTATTACCGTATCTGGAACCTCTTCAATTACTTCAATCAAATCACAGTTTAACGTAAATTTTGTATCATTTAACTTTGTCAAATCAATCATGATATTCCCCCTTTTAAAAAAAGTTCAGCCATAAATCCACAAACTTCCTGCTGTTAAAGGTAAAGCCCCTAACAGCAGGAAGTCCCGGATATTATCGTTTCAGATTAATTAATTCTTCAAGCAATGTATCTGATGTAGTAATAATACGGGAGTTAGCTTGGAAACCTCTCTGTGTTGTAATCATTTCAGTAAACTGTGCAGAAAGATCCACATTTGACATTTCAAGAACACCAGTAATAAATTTACCACCTGATGAAGTGATATCCTCACCAATCTGATTAAATTCGCCTGAGTTCTGAGTCGCAGCAAACATATTATTACCAACTGCTTCAAGACCTGCAGCATTAGCAAACGTAGCTACTACTACCTGCCCTAATAACTTTTGATCTCCATTATCATAAACACCATAAATTTTTCCCGCAGAGTCAATCGAGACGCCAGACATGTTACCTGCTGCTTTACCAGCACCAGCTCCAGTTTCCTTTGTACCCTTCGTCGATTCTACTGTTGTTGTTCCACTGTTATTAAACATAGTAATCGTTGAAAAATCCATATCAATTTCTTTAAAAGGACCATTCTCAGAATTGATACCAAACTTTATTGAACCATTTTTATCATCTTCGCCACCAATTGATTTGAATTTACCAGTAGCAGTATCAAAGAGAAGTGGAACTCCTTCACACTCTAACGTTACCGATCCATCTTCTTCATTCACTTCAGCAGACCAACTTGCACCTTCTAAACCAAAGGTACCCTCTGTAACATTTGTAGAACTGTAAGTAACTGTTCCATCGTCTTCTACTTTCTTCTTTACAAAGATAGAACCATTTTTATCATATATGTTTGTTAAGCTAACAAGAAAACTTCCTGTATTCTCATCTTCAGCATTGGAAGCAATCTTTAATTCCGCATTGTATTGATTACCAAGATTATCAAAAAAGGCAACTACTACAACCTTACCTTTTTCAGTTGTAAGTGTTGTATCCATACTATCAATATTTCCATGAAGATATACATTTGTTGTTCCTTCTGGTGCGGAATATAGATTTTCAGGAGACATAATCTTTAAAGGAGAGACTGTATCAGCCACACATTTTGTTGGATCTTCAGGGCTTACTTGCCAACCCATGACATTTGCTCCTGTTGGAGTACATAACGTACCTGCTGAATCCACATTAAAAGAACCTGCTTTTGTAAAGAAATTACCAGTACCATTGTTGACAACAAAGAATCCATCTCCTTCAATCATTAGATCAAATGGATTATCTGTTCTCTGAGAACCTCCTGTCTTCGTAATCGAAGTAGCGATTGAGGCTAAATTAGAACCAAGACCAATCTGTTGTGCATTGATACCTGCAGTACCTGTTGCTGCGTTAGGACCAGATGCACTTTGTGTTGTTTGATATAATATATCAGAAAAACTAACAGAACTTGCTTTAAAACCAACGGTATTAACGTTAGAAATATTATTACCTATTACATCCATCTTTGTTTGATGAACACGTAATCCGGATACACCGGAGAATAATGATCTCATCATAAGACATAACCTCCCAATTCGTGAATCTATTCGGTTTCTGGCAATCCACCGATTACACTTCCTCTAAAGGTCCAGTGTTTATTCACATTTTTCTTATATAATGACTGCACCATCAATATTAGTAAATACTCGATCATCACTATCATTAACTGCAGTTACAACTGTATTGTTTTTTACATTAACAATAAAAGCCATATTGTCTACCATTACAAGTGATTCTTTAATTCCTTTTTCGCTTGCCATTTTAGCTCCTGATTCCAATCTGCTTAATTGTGAGCTTGTTAAATCAATATTTCTTGAAACCAATCGTTCACTTGCATGTTTTGAAAACTTAAGCTCTCCACTCGAACTTTGTACTCTCTGTCGCTCTAGAATTTCTTGAAAAGAGAGGCCTGAATTTACATTAAGCTTTGAACTACTTGTATTATTTTGTTTTAAATACTGACCGGAAACCTGCTCAATGGAGGTAAAATTCTTGTTGATTGGATTCATCTAAACTTCATCTCCTTACTCTTATACGCCTTTATCCTCCTTACTTGATTCACTCGGATTATTTTCTTTTACATCCTCTTCCGGTGCATTTAGATTAGGCATAGAAGTATTTTTTGAATTAGTTACATTTAATGTTACTTGATCAGTTATCGTTGTATATAAGGAATCATTAAAGATAACCGTCGGCTTATATACTCCATTAGGCAATTGTGACATCAACTCCTTATGAATCGTTAACTTATTACCGTCAAGAGTGATATATTTTTCATCCACAATCTGATTGTTAATAACCACCGCTACCTGAGTTGCAATCGTATCTTTAGAACCAAGATTAACTTCAAATGTTAAATCTTTTGACTTATCTGCGTCATAGTTAAATGTTACAGCCGAATCAATATTTGGTCGATTTTGATCAATTACAAAATTACTATCTAATACACTATATATTTGATCTTGATCATATAAGTTTCCATCAACGGATAATTTAACGCTAGCACCAGAAACATTGATAAAGTCTACTTTTCCTGTAACATATTTTGTAGCCCCACTCGAATCCTCGGTAGTTAATACCACTTCTTTTCCAACTAATGAGAAAGCTTGAGATTTTTCCGAAGTAGAAGATAAATTCTGTAGCTGTTCTAACTGTGAAAAGGTTGCTAGCTGTGATACAAATTCTGTATCTGTACTAGGATTCAAAGGGTCCTGGTTCTGCATTTGGCAAACTAACAACTGTAAAAAAGAATCTTTATCTAGATTACTAGTTCCCAGCTTGTTTGTTCTCGTTGATGTTATACCAGTATTGCCATCAACAAGATTTCCATCTTTTACTGGCGCAACACTATTTGCCATATCTTCCCTCCCTACGCTGAATAATCAATGTTACTTCCAGAGTCGATAAAGATTGGATCAACTATATTCTCTGTTTGATCTTCAAACACATCATCGACTGAATCCATTCGAAAAACACGTTTATTACTAGAAGAACTATCGTTTTGTTGATTACCTTCTTGACTCATCTTACTTTCTTGTTGAAATCCAAAATCTGAAACAGTAACTTCGATTGCATCTACCTTAATTCCCTGATTGGATAAACTATCTCTTAGAATATGCATTTGACTTTCAATAGCCTCTTTTGCAATCTCGTTCTGTGTTGTAAATGAAGCAGTCAGTATTCCATCTTTCGAAGTAATGTTAAGACCGACTCTGCCTAAGTTTTCAGGATTTAACGTGAATTCCATCGAGGTCTGTGTAGGTCTAATCGTAAGCTTTATCTGATTGATAATCTGATTTGCAACCTCTCTAATATTATGAATCTCTGTTAAACTCTCACTGAAGTTACTCTCATTTACGATAGAGCTTGCATTCACCAACTGATCAATAAACTGATTTGCTATTGTAGCGTCCGTTTTATAACCAGCTTGTTGATTCTCATGATTACTAGCCGAATCAGATAATGAAGTAGATAAATTGGTTGCATGTTCTGATCCACTTTCTTCATTCACTACTGTAAACGAAATTCTAGATTCTTCCTCAGATTGCTTGGCTTCCTTAACTCCCTCAGTTTGAACTTCTTCTTGTAATTGAACTATCTCTTGTTGAGGCATTGTAGTTGCTTCATCCAATAAAGAAATAAGCTTATCAAATTCTGTTGGATTATTGCAAAGCTTTGTTACGTCTTTTGTCGATAGATTTGCTTCCTTCATCACATCATTCAATTTTGATAACAACTGATTTAGCTGCCAACCAAGACCATCTTGCGTTAGTAGCATTAATGGTTCCGTTGTTCCAGCCTGATTTAACACTAACAACTTGAGTGTCTCTGGATTCAACAAATCGACCATATTAAGGCCTAACATCTCCATCATATTCAATAATTCTTCTTCTGTAACTTCAAGTGTTTCCATTATGGATTCCTTCACTTCAAGAATAACAGTGGCTACCGTATCTGCTATGCTGCTATCATCTACCTTAGATTCCGTACCACACTTACTTAATTGTTCGCTTGTTACTTGATTACTCTGCTCTTTTGCTGTTTTTTCAGTAACTTCTAAAGGTTTTGAACTAAAAACATCCAAAGTCTTAGGCTTTTCTGAAACCTTAACATCTTTGGCATTCCTTTCATATGTCGTTTTACTTAGTAACTTGCTAAACGATACTGAATCCTTTGTGTTAGCAACACTGCTTTCGGAATTAATACTTGACTTAACCCCAATACTGGCCGTTAAATCCATAACACTATTTCCTATTGCTTGCCCTGCTAGCATTGACATCCTCCTTTCTCTAATTTTTCTATGTCATCCAGAATACTGGTTATGACCAAAAGTACTTGAAGTGCACTTTGAATGAAAATGCACTTCAACACTAAATATATCGGCAATATACGCAAAAAGCTTTATAGTTTATTGTAAACTTTGAACAATAGCATTGTACTTTTCCTCATCCATATCAGCCATCTTTTTAAATAATTTAGCGGCATATAATTGATCCATTTTATCCATAATTGCTGCACACTCATTCGCCTTCATACTAAGCAATACTTTAGAAACCCATTCCAAATCTGCAGTCATTTCTTCCAATACTGCAGCCGCCTGAGATGGTTTCATTGTTTTTACAATCTTTGCTTTTTCTAGAATGGATTGATCATATTGTAATTGTTGTAGTACAATTCGATATATTTCTTCTGCCGTTGTAGGATTGATTGCTTCGTAATAAGCCTTATACTCTTCTACACTAGGTGCTTGAGAGTTAAATACAACATTCTTATCAAAATCTTTCACTCTCTCCTCGAATGCCGCCTGTGCCTCTTCGAATTGTTTTAGACGGTCCACTTCAGCCTGTAACTCAGTAACACTACCAACATAAGAATCACGTTCTACTGTCAATGCATCAATTTGTGATTCTAATTGCTTGATATAATCCACCGCTTCATTCATGTTACTATATGGATAATTTTCTTCCCATGCAATCTGTTCATCCGTTACTGGAGGTAAAATCCAATTTAATACCGGAACATCCTTTAGTGCTGGACGTAAAGAGGTACCAATACTACCAACATCAGCTCGAACAATCACAACAAATAAAATCAGCCATACCAGCAATATACCCAAGACAACAAGTAGTGCCGCTAGTTTTCCACTTGATTTTTTCTTTTCATCGTCGTCTTGCGTGTTATTCTTTTTTGCCATTGATAACTCTCCTTTGACTCACTTTATATTGATTTTCTTATGGCATGCTGAAAGCTGACTAATCCATCAATTTCTTTCTTCTCTTCTTGATTGAATTCATTCTTATATTCTTCTAATGCCTTTTCCTTCAACTTTTCATGTGTTTTTCGCTCTGTCATTGCATGTCTTAACTTTTGCATTGCTAAATCAACACTCTGTTCGGCCTTCTTAACAACTTGAGTTTGTGTCTTTATCATACTCTTCATTGTTTCAATCGCTTCTTCCAATCGCTTCACATTTAAAAGATTAAGTTTGGAACTCATCTCTTGCCGTAACTCCTCCTCATACGAGAGCTTGCGCTCTACATAGGAGTTAAGTATATTTTCCTCAATTGTCAACTTATGTTTTGCAATTGAATAATTATTTTTTTCTTGTTCTTCCATTTTTAACTTTAGATTTAATATATTCTGCATTGGATAAGAGAATTTTTTCATTTTAGTTCCTCCATCTTATGCAAAGATTTCTTCTAACTGTTGCACAGTATCTGAAAAGCTAACTTTGTAATTAATATCCTGACACAAAAATTCATTTATTGCATCAATTTTACTAATTGCTTCATCAATATGTTTATTTGAGCCTTGTTTATAGGCACCAATATTAATTAAGTCTTCCGCATCTTGATATGTAGCAAGGATTGCCTTTAACTTACCTGCTAATTGCTTATGTTCTCTTGTTGCAATTGAACTCATAACACGGGAAATACTTGCTAGCACGTCAATCGCAGGATAATGATTCTTTTGCGCAATTTTTCTAGATAAAACAATATGTCCATCAAGAATACCACGCGCAGTATCAGTAATTGGTTCATTAAAATCATCACCATCCACTAATACGGTGTAAAGTCCGGTGATGGAACCTTTATCACTATTACCAGCTCGTTCTAGTAATTTTGGCATCTCTGAGTAAACACTTGGTGGATATCCTCTCGTAACTGGAGGTTCTCCACTTGCCAACCCAATTTCTCGCTGTGCCATACTAAAACGAGTTAAGGAATCCATCATTAATAAAACATCTTTTCCCTGATCTCGGAAATATTCTGCAATTGCTGTTGCAGTTTTGGCTGCTTTCTTACGGATTAAGGCCGGTTTATCAGATGTTGCAATAACTAATACACTTCTTTTTACACCTTCAGGCCCCAAATCACGTTCAATAAATTCCCTTACTTCACGCCCACGTTCACCTATTAGTGCTATTACATTAATGTCTGCTTTAGTATTTCGAGCGAACATACCAAGTAACGTACTCTTTCCAACTCCACTACCTGCAAAAATACCAATTCTTTGTCCCTTACCAATGGTTAAGAGCCCATCTACCGCTTTCACTCCCAGTGGTAATACTTCATCTATAATAGCTCGATCCATAGGGTCTGGTGCCTTCGCATCAATCGGATAAGCATCCGTATATTCTAGCTCCTCATAATCTAAGGGTTGACCTAAACCATCCAAAGCTTTACCAAGCAATTGCTCCCCTACCATTACCTTAGGAGGTTCATTTAGATTAATTACCATGCTACCAACACCGATACCTGCAATATCTTCATATGGCATCAATAGCAATCGATCATCTCGAAATCCAATAACCTCAGCTTTTAATTTTACCTTTTTGTCATGTGATATAATACAACATAAATCATTAAGAGCTGCATCTGGTCCAATCGACTCCACGGTTAATCCTACTACCTTGGTCACTTTACCCATTCGATTAACAAAAGATTTCGCAAGAAGCTTTTCATATTTTTGAATATCAATCATAATTGCTCCATTCTATCCAATATCTTCACTTCTTGAACCAGCTAATAATTTCAAATCATGCACTAAGTTCTTGAGCTGTACATCTAAACTACAATCAATAATTCTACTATCTGTTTCTATCATACACTGCGCTCGACTTAACATTTTATCCTCAATAATCTCAATTTCAGCATTTTCTCTTACATTCCAAGAGATTTCGTTCTTTTTTGAATGAACCATGTCATAATCATCCTTCGAGACACGGATTAAGTACGTATTACTACTTTCTATGTTTAACAATTCCTGCTCAATTAGATAAAGAATAATATCTTTTTTATCCTCTAGAAGCACACCTGTAATTCTTTTAATATATGAAATTAATAAGTCAACAATAACAGGTTCAAAATTTTTAATCCTTGATTCATAATCATTCTTTATTTTTTCCTCTTGGGCCTTTAACTGTTGTTTTGCTATTTCAAGTTCATCTTTAGCAAGATTTCTGCCTTCTTGATATCCTTCTTTCTTGGCTTGTTCTTTAATCTGTGCAGTTAAGGCTTTCGCTTTTTCTTGTGCATTTGCAAGCATATTAGCCACTTCCTGCTTGGCATCGTCAATAATAGTCTTTGCCTTTTCTTTAACCTCATCGAGTGATTGCTGCCTTTTTTCCAATTCACCACGTAATATATCAGTTTTGACGTTAGAAAGTTCTACTTCTTCTAGTACCTCTTCTATCGTGGCCGCAGTTAAACCCTCAACAAACCCTTCGTTAGGCTTAGCCTCCTTTGATGCTTTCTCTCCATGTTCAATCTCTAATAAGTCTAAATAGTACTTAATTTTTTCATCTGCAACAGCATTCGTATCAATGACATGTTTATCCTGATCATTGTATCTAATCGAATATGCTTTAATCACGTTAGACAACGATCTCGTCACCTCCACCTCGAGATATGATAATTTCTGCAGAGTCTTCTAATTTACGAATAATATTAACAATTTTCTGCTGTGCTTCTTCTACATCTTTCAATCGTACTGGTCCCATAAATTCCATATCTTCACGGATCATAGCAGCAAGACGTTTGGATAAGTTATTAAAGATAAGAGTCTGAACTTCCTCCGTAGTGCTCTTAAGAGCAATGGCTAATTCATTGTTATCAACCTCACGAAGAACACGTTGAACTGATTTATCATCAAGTGTAATGATATCTTCGAAAACAAACATTTTTCTTCTAATTTCATCTGCTAATTCAGGCTCTTCTAATTCTAAGTTTTCCATAATGTGCTTTTCTGTACCACGATCTACCGTATTTAAAATGCTTACAATCGCATCAACACCACCCGCAATCGTATAATCTTGATTTACTAGAGATGATAGCTTTTTCTCTAATACACGCTCTACTTCTTTGATGACATCAGGTGAAGTACGATCCATCTGAGCAATACGTTTTGCAACATCTGCTTGTTTATCTGGACTCAAAGAACTGATAATTTGAGAAGCTTGCTGTGTAGATAAATAAGATAAAATCAAAGCAATTGTTTGAGGATGTTCATCCTGGATAAAGTTAAGAAGTTGATTAGCATCTGTCTTTCGAACGAATTCAAAAGGACGAACTTGTAAGGAGGCTGTTAACTTACTAAGCACCTCTTTTGCTTTTTCTTCGCCAAGTGCCTTCTCCAAAAGCTCTTTGGCATAATTAATACCACCTTCAGCAATATATTGTTGTGCTAAACAAACTTCATAAAACTCATTCAACACTTCTTCCTTTGTACTAGCAGCTATACTCCTAGTATTCGCTATTTCTAAAGTTAGCTGTTCGATTTCATCTTCTTTGAGATGCTTAAATATAGTAGCGGAACGCTCCGGACCAAGCGTGATCAGAAGTATTGCCGACTTTTGAACTCCAGTTAACGAACTAATCCCCGGTTGTTTTGTTGCCATACACTACCTCCTATTATTCCCATTCATCTTGCAGCCAGTTACGTAATAGATTCGCAACTGCGTCCGGATTCTCATCTACAAATTTCTCAATCATACGTTTTGTCTCTGATTTCTCACTAAACTCAATATCTTCCAATGATTGATTTTCTTTTGTTGTAGCAAGTAACTGTTCCACTGATAATTCTGGTTCGATTTCTGTCACTTCTACTGGTGACATTCCTCTAAATACAACAAATACTAATAATCCGACAATAAGTGCTGCTAGAACAATCGATAGAATGAGTGACCAGTTAGTTTCCGTTTCTACAGTTGGTATAAAATTATTAACTTCCCACAACGTAATCGAAATTCTATCTTCGTCGATTCCTGTTACATTTGAGAAGTGTGTATACCATTCTGGCCCCACCTCCTTTTGGTCTGGCTCACTATTTTGTGATATATATTCTTCATAAGTCATATCATCTAGTAAACCTTTTGCTTTCAATTGATCCTCATAAACATCGTTTATTTTTTTTAATGCAATCGCAACTCTACTCTCTTCGATATTTACAACTGGCCAGTTACGAATTGTTGTCGTAAACTTCTCACTTGGACTATATTTAATACTTATCTCTTCATAGTTACTATTACCAGATGAACTATCTTCAATATAATAATCTACATCATCATTCGAATCTGGTCCTGGAATATCACCGCTTGTACCAGTGTTTTCCGAAGTTATTTTGTTCCAAGTCTCATAGAGACCTTGTTCTTGCCCTTCAGCTGCTAGATATTGACGAAATTCTTCTGTTGTTTTATCATAATTAACTTTCAAAGAAAAACTTGATTCTGCATAATAACCATTCATAATTGCAAATCGAGAAACATTATCAGCATAGTAATCTTGCACCATTTTTTCAAACTCAATTTGTGAAATTGCACCGCCCAACTCTTCATCTTTTGGTTTATTATATTGTTTTCCATACTGATCAATAACGGTAACCTTATCTGTTGTTGAATTACCAACTGAAGTTGCTACTGTATTCGCGATTGCCTCAGCTGACCTCTCCTTAAACTTATCATTAATTGTCAATTTTACTATAACAGGTATTTCCTTTTTCGTCTCAAGTATGCTCGTTCTATTATCTGTTGGGAGATATCGTACAATCGCTTCATCAACACCTTCTATGCCTTCAAGAATTTCAACCAATTCATCTTGATAAAATAAATTTAAATATACTTGTTTATCATAATTTGTAGTAGTCATATCATTACTACTACTTAGATAATCACTTAAAGTGAATCGATCTCCAGACGCTATTGCGCTATCTTCAATCAGATAGACCGCTTCGATTCGCTTGCTTGCGTCTACTGATATCGTTACATTATCATCATCTACTTGATAGGCAATCCCATTTTGCTCTAAAACATCTACTACCTTACTTGCCGTAGAGACATCTTCAAATCTTGCCAACTCAATATATTGAGTCCTGCCTAATACGAAAATCAAAAAAACAAGCGCTAAAATAACAGCACTCACTATACTAACAATAAGTACCCTTTGCTTTTTCGTGTATTTCTTCCAGATTTCTAATAATCGGACAGGTATTTGTTTAATTCGCTCCTGCATGTTTCAACCCTCTTATGCTAAAATTGTAATTGCATAATTTCTTTATAAGCATCTAATACTGCATTTCTTACTGCCACCGTATATTGCAAAGAAATAGATGCTTTTGACTGTGCAATTTGTAAATCATGAGTACTCGTCGTTAATCCCATTGCATAGTCCATTTCTGCTTTTTCTGCAGCATCAGAAAATGCATTTGTTTCTTTTACCATATCGAGAGCCGACTGAAACAAAGTCTCAAATGTTGCATTTCTATCCTCATTTGTTGCATCTGCCTTGATAAAATCTGATGCATATTTGCTCACATCACGGATTGAGCCTATACTTGATATGTCCATTGCTTCCGACCTTTCCTAATCTAGATTATTTACCAACCTCTAAGCCTTTTAAAAGCATACTTTTCGTAGCATTAAATGCTGTTATATTTGCCTCATAAGAACGGGTTGCATCTATAAGATTCGTCATCTCAGTTACAGTGTTAACATTTGGATATGTAACATAACCATTTTCATCCGCATCAGGGTGTGATGGATCATAAACCTCTTTCATTGCGGTTACATGGTCTTCAACTACGCTAGTTACCTTTACACCGGTTCCATTAAATTCCGAGTTTTTTCGAACGGATGATGCTTGATTTAATAACCTGCCAAAGCTACCAGACTCCTGTTGCGCAAACACTACTGTCTGTCTTCTATATGGTTCCCCATTATCAGTTCTTGTCGTATTGACATTGGCAATGTTTTGAGAAATCAAGTCCATTCGAAGTCTCTGTGCAGACATACCACTAGCGCTTATGTTTAAAGCATTATAGATTGACATACGATTCCTCCTTTACCTATCTTTGTAATACTGTTTTTAAACGATTGAATTCCTGTGTCATCGACTCAAGCAACATATAGTATCGAATTTGGTTTTCTGTTGAATACGCCTGTTCTACATCAATATCCACATTATTCCCATCGAATCGATAGCTCAGCTCTTCACAATCAGTATAGATAGAAGAATTCAATTTTGACAAATTTGTATTTGCTACTTTTTTGTCTAACGACTCATTGCCTCTTAGTTCTCTTTGTAAGTATGATTCAAATTTCACATCTTTTCTCTTATAATCAGGTGTACTAACATTAGCAAGATTATTATTGATCACTTGTTGTCGCACCATACTTGCATCCGCAGCTTTATCTAACACGTTGATGTAATTAAATGCATTTGATCCTATCATCTTATTCCTTCTTTCTTCATAGTTAGTAGTCACTATACTTCATACAGTATTTCGGTTTGTTTCGTTTAAAAAGTAATAATTAGTTTTGAATATTCCATACATAATTTAGAATATATGGATAGAATCTCTACTTAGTATATTATATAATATTTTGCTAGAAAAACACAAGATATATTTAAAAAATATGTAGAATAGTACAACAGTTTGTAGTATTAACACGAAAGATATATTTTATGACAGAAAATCCGGACGTGGTTTTGACAAAAAATTAAAAAATGACCTTCCAAAAGTCAGAACGATAAATTCTAACTTTTAGAGGGTCAGGTCATTATTTCAAGATATTATTTATTTATTTCATTTTCTTAAGCTCTTCAAACACAACATCATTTAATACTTTGATATAGGTTCCTTTCATACCAGAGGATCTTGATTCAATCACACCAGCACTTTCAAATTTACGAAGAGCATTAACAATTACTGATCTAGTAATTCCTACGCGGTCAGCAATCTTACTTGCAACTAAAATCCCTTCATTTCCTTCCAATTCCTCAAAAATATGAGTAATTGCCTCTAACTCTGAAAATGACAAGGTACTAATCGCAGATTTTACAATATGTACTTTTCTATTTTCTTCTGCATTTTCCTCATTTACGGAACGCATCATCTCAAGTCCAACAACAGTTGTACCGTATTCGCTTAATATGATATCATCGATGGAATACTGTTCTTTATCCTTATACAAGAATAAGGATCCTAACCTCTCACCTGCAATATCAATCGGAGTAATTATTGCTTGATAATCATTCACGCCTTCAAACTCAAATCCTAAAGTTGCTAAATTGACGTTCTCTTTTGTAGACAAAATATTTAATAATCGTTCATTTAACATAGTGTCGATATAACCGCCAACAGAATCTTTGATTAATTCACTAATTGGTGGAATATCAGCACGGTTCTTAATTCCAAGAACCTTTCCTTTCTTGCTAATGACTAAAATGTTCGATTCCAAAATATCACTAAGAATTAAACAAATGTCATTAAACACAACCTTGTGTGAGTTATTATTATGTAATAACTTATTAATTTTTCTTGTCTTGTCTAACAATTGTACGCTCATTCAAGAACCCCCGTGACCTTCTTCTTGGTCTGCCTTCCGGCAAATCTAAGTGGTATAATATCCCTATTCATCATGTTTTAAATTTTAACATAGTTTTTTTTAAAAAACAATAGTAAAATTGTTATTTTGACACACATTTTGCTTTTTTGATATTCTTTTTTTTCAAATATTTATTCTTTTTGAAAAAAAAAGAGATTGTTTGTTGTTAACTCACAATCTCTTTTAATCCTAGTCTTATTACTCTTTATTCTTAACAAAACCGCAAACTTCGTCAATACATACAAGATTTGTACCTTTTTCCACCATAGAACCACCACATCTTGGGCAAATCTCGCCGGAAGGTTTTTGCCAAGACATAAAATCACATTCTGGATTGTTCTCACATCCAAAATAACGTCTGCCTTTTTTGGTTTTACGAATAATAATATCAGCTCCACATTTTGGACATGCAACACCAACTTTTTCAAAATATGGTTTTGTATTTCGGCATTCTGGAAAACCAGGACATGCTAAAAACTTTCCATGTGGTCCATATTTGATTACCATATTACGACCACATTCAGAGCAAATTACATCGGTCTTTTCATCCTCGATTTTTACTTGTTCTAATTGTGACTCTGCAGCATTAACTGCTTCCTCCAAATCAGGATAGAAATTGCTAACAACTGTTTTCCAGTTTACAGCACCATCCTCAATACCATCTAGCAGTGCTTCTAAGTTCACTGTAAAGTTTACATCAACTATAGACGGAAAAGCTTCCTTCATAATCTTGTTTACTACTTCACCGAGTTCTGTAACATAAAGATTTTTATTCTCTTTGATTACATATCTTCTTGCAATGATTGTAGTAATTGTTGGAGCATACGTACTTGGACGTCCAATTCCTAGTTCTTCTAAAGCCTTAACTAGCGCAGCCTCTGTAAAATGTGCTGGTGGCTGAGTAAAGTGTTGACTTTCTTCAAGTTCATTCAATTTAAGTTCTGTATTCACTTCAAGCTTCTTTAAATTAGAAGAAGTATTTTCTTCTACATCATCAGATGTTTGGTATACCGTCATGAATCCATCAAAAATCAAATGAGATGCGGCAACAGTAAAGCGATAACCATTACCATCAATCTTTGCAGTTTGTGTTTCATACTTTGCAGGTGCCATTCTACTAGCGAGAAAGCGTTTCCATATTAACTGATATAAACGAAATTGATCTCTGCCTAAGGATTCCTTCACAATTACCGGAGTTAAATCAACATAAGTAGGACGAATTGCTTCATGAGCATCCTGAATCTTTTTCCCTGTCGCCTTGTTCACATCCTGCGTAGTAACTAACTCTTCTGAATAATGCTCACGAATAAATTGTTTCGCTGCTGCATCTGCTTCTTCACTTACACGAACTGAATCTGTACGCAAATAAGAAATCAAACCAATTGTTCCATGACCTTTTACATCAACACCCTCATATAATTGTTGTGCAAGACGCATCGTCTTTTGTGTAGAAAAGTTTAAAACTTTCGCGGCTTCTTGTTGTAACGTACTCGTTGTAAATGGTAAAGGAGCTTTCTTTTGACGTTCTCCATTCTTTACCTCTGTTATTTTGAAAGTTGCATCTTTACACTGTTGAATGATTTTCTCTACTTCTTCTTTTGTAGAAATATTCATCTTATGGTCAGTTGTTCCATAAAACTTAGCAACTAATGGTTTCTTTTCATCCTTTAATTCAAACTTTGCATCCAGATGCCAATATTCTTGTGGTAAGAAAGCATTAATTTCTTCTTCTCGATCGCAAATAATTCTTAAAGCCACTGATTGCACTCGACCAGCACTTAGGCCTCGTTTTACCTTTGCCCATAGTAATGGACTAATCTTATAGCCTACCATACGGTCTAACATACGTCTTGCTTGTTGTGAGTCCACAAGATTCATATCAATCTTTCTTGCTTCTTTTATCGAATTCTTTATCGCATTCTTCGTAATCTCATTAAATGTAATACGATTTGCGCTTTTGCTATCAAGTTTTAATGTATTTGCCAAATGCCAGGAGATTGCTTCTCCTTCGCGATCAGGGTCAGTTGCGAGATATACTTTATCAGCTTTTTTCACTTCTTTACGAAGTTTAGCTAATAAATCTCCTTTCCCACGGATTGTTATATATTTTGGTTCAAAACCATGTTCTATGTCAATTCCCATTTGGCTCTTTGGTAAATCTCGTACGTGCCCGTTTGAAGCTAGAACTTCATAATTCGCCCCCAAAAACTTCTTAATCGTTTTTGCTTTTGCAGGTGACTCAACTATAACTAAATACTTTGGCATCGTTCTCTCCCCTCATATGTTTCGGATATAAACTCTGATTATCATATACTATTTTTTTTCGTCTGACAAGAGAAAAAATAAGAAAATTAAAAAATTGGTAAATAATGTATTCATTCTCATAATTTTTCTGATTTCTCATAATGTCTTATTAATACTGCTCAACTCAAAACAGTTCAACAGTTTTTAATACTATAATATATGATTCACAAGATTTCATACATAAAACTTATGATTTATTACCTTCTCCTATGTTTTGTATTTCATTATAATAAATTTCCTTTTTACCATTTCTACTTTATCATTATAATGTTATAATCGCACCGTATAATAATTCTTTGCAATCTGCTTAACTAAATCTTTCATTTCAAGATTTAATAAAGCTTGAGCAGCTTGGCCTACCTCAAGCTTAGTTTTTTCTACAATTCTACCAATGTAGAGAGGTTCAAGTGTTAGTTGCTCATATACGGCATATTCTTGTTCTGTAAGTATTTCATTAAGCAACTCCTTTCTTTTTCCTAACGCTTGATCTTTGGTACTCTCAATATGAAAGTATTCTAGTATATCCTTCGGGCTACAAACAACTTGGGCGCCCATTCGGGCAAGGCGATTGCATCCTAGTGATAACTCATCTGTAATACGACCTGGAATAACAAAAATCTCTTTCCCCTGTTCTAACCCTTGATCCACAGTGATGAAGGAACCACTTCTTTCTCTTGCTTCAATCACAAGAATTGCATCACTTAATCCTGCAATAAGACGATTTCTTCTCGGAAAATTTCCTGCTAATGGTTTCATATGTAATCCATATTCCGAGAGGATTCCACCCACTATCTCCATCTTTTGATATAGATAATAATTGGACTTAGGATAACAAACATCAATACCTGAGCCTAGAATACCCAATGTATATCCATTCTCTTGTAATGCCCCAGTGTGACTATACCCATCAATCCCCATTGCTAATCCACTAATAATCTGAATCCCTGCTTTAGCTAGTTCTCTTGCAAAATAAATCGCGAGTTCTCTTCCATAGTTCGTACAATTTCGGGCACCAACAATCGCAATAGATGGTCGATTCACGTCAGGAAGGTTTCCTTTCATATAAAAACCGTAAGGTGCATCATACACCTCACACAATTTTGCTGGATACTCTATATCCTGCTGTATTACAAAGCGGACCTTTGCCTTATCTAATTCCTCATATACTCGCTTAATTTTATCCTCTTCGTGTACTTCGCTTAAGTAAGCGATATCTCTGTCTGATAAAGCGTTAATCTGCTTTAACGAATCTTCCTTAGCAGAAAAAATTGATTCGATATCTCCATAATAATCGAGTAATTCCTGTATCTTTTTATAACCTATCCCATTAATATTGCAAAGCCAAAACCACAATTCACGTTTATCTAGCAACCAAATCAGCTCCTTCCGACCAATATTTTTGTTCGAAACTTCGATAGCAAATCGCTTCACTCAAGTGTTTTGTACTAATCTCCTCAGATTCTTCTAAATCTGCTATTGTTCGAGCTACTTTCAATATTCTATGAAAGCCACGAGAACTTAATTGTAAACGATGAAAGGCAGACTCCATCAAATCTTTTGCCTCTTGTCCTAACGCACAATACTTAGCAATTTTCTTTGGCGTTAATTGAGAATTAAACAAAAATGGTTCTGAACTATAACGAGATAACTGTATTCTTCTTGCAGCGAGAATTCGTTCACGAATCTGACTAGAACCTTCTGTTGCTTCTTGTTTTTGTAGCTCCTTATATTCTATTGGTGCTGTCTCTATAAATACATCCATACGATCAAGTAATGGACCTGAGATGTGATTTAAATATCGATGAATCTGAGCATAAGAGCAATGGCATCGCAAACGATTTGGATAATAGCCACATTTACAGGGATTCATGGATGCAACCAACATAAAGTTCGCCGGATATTGATAGGTACCGTTTAACCGACTAATTACTACAGTATGTTCTTCTAAGGGTTGTCGCAAAAGCTCTAATGTACTCATATCGAACTCTGGTAATTCATCCAAGAATAAAACACCATTGGTAGCGAGACTAATCTCACCTGGCTGCGGATACTTACCTCCACCAACTAGTGCAGTTTTCGTAATCGAGTGATGAGGTGCACGAAATGGTCGACTTAAGACAAGGGATTGATCCTCCTTCATAATACCAGCTACACTGTATACCTTCGTTAATTCAATGCTTTCTGCAAAAGATAACTCCGGCATTACGGTTGGTATTCGTTTTGCCAACATCGTTTTTCCAGTACCAGGGCTTCCAATCATTAATAAATGATGCATTCCAGCTACCGCAATTTCAATCGCTCGTTTCGCACTTTCTTGACCTGAAACCTCAGAAAAGTCTACATCATAGCTTTTCTCCATACTCTTTTTAAACATCTGACTTACATCAACGTACTCTGCTTCTATATTTGTAGCACCAAGTAGATACAAAAAAGCTTCTTTTAAATTAGATACACCAATTATTTCGATTCCGCTAATTACAGCACCCTCTTTTGCATTCTCCTTTGGAAGAATACAACGAAGAAACCCCTGCTCTTTTGCAGCGGTGACAATTGGTAATACTCCATTGACACGATTTAACTTAGCGTCTAAACTAAGTTCTCCAATAAATAATGTTTTTTCCAGATAATCTTCTGGGATATGACCAGATGAGGTCAAGATAGAAATAGCGATAGCCAGATCAAATGCCGTTCCTTCCTTTCTAACATCTGCTGGCGAAAGATTGATTGTAATTCTTTTTGGAGGCAAATGAAATTCCGAATTCTTTATCGCAACCCGAACCCTTTCTTTTGCCTCCTTCACTTCTGCTCCAAGTAAACCAACTAGCTCAATGCAAGGCAATCCATCACTGACGTCTGCCTCTACTTGAACGATAAAAGCATGTATTCCTTCCACTGCTGCACTGTAAGCTTTGCTAAACATAACATTTCCTTTCCTCTCCAAGAAAGGTACCAGTTAGATTATACAATAGTTAACTGACGAAAAACAATGCCAAGTTGTAAGAATCGTTATACAAAATCAGTGGGCATGTAACATAAAGTAACAGCCAAAAGTCCACAAAATATATGTGGACTTTTACGGTACTTTAATAAATACGATCCCCTTCCTCCTTATATTCCATATTCAACTAGTACGATTACAGATTCCAAGAAATCTCACTACCTTTAGCACTTTTTTTGACAATCAGTTTTCTCTCGATTTGTTCCTTTAATTCTGTTACATGGGAGATAATTCCAACAAGGCGTCGATCACCTGCGAGATCATTTAAGATAGAAATTGCTTGCGAACGAGACTCTTCATCCAAAGAACCAAATCCCTCATCAATAAACATGGTATCTAAATGAATTTTACCAGCTGTATTTTGCATAACATCTGCCATTCCAAGTGCCATTGACAAAGCTGCCATAAATGATTCTCCACCTGATAATGTCTTAACATCTCTTGTTTTATCATTAACCATACTGTAAACATCAAGGTCTAAGCCAACCTCGCCTCGCTTTTCAAGGTCATTAAAGTCACGACATTGTAGAATAAATCGATTGGAAGACATTACGATGAGACGTTTATTTGCCTCATGAATAATATTCTTAAAGTAGCGTCTCTGGATATAAGTCTGAAAATCAAGCTTTGCCATACCAGAAAGATTTCCATTGGCAGTTTTATCCAGTCGACTCATGCACTCATACTCTTCTCGAAGTTTTTTACGTTTTTTCATTGCTTCCATCGTATTACGATAAGAAGTCTCGTTCTTTTGAATGATAACATAATATTCTTTATTTTTCTTTTCCAACTCATTCATATCTTCTTCTAATTTGGCACGTTTTTCTAAGAATACTGAAAGCTCGACTTTTTCTTTACCTGCTGTTTGCTCTTGATAAACTTGAATCTGAGCTTGATTTTTTGATATCGCAAGCTCGTATTGACTGCATTCCTCTTCCCAACTCTTGATTATATTTTCAGCAATTTTATGGCTCTTATACTCTTGTTCACTAGCAAAACCAAATTCACAGATTGCTTGTTTATACTCTATTTCAAATGCAAGACAATCTTTTTCTTGCAAAGCTTCTTCTTCCTTGGCATTCTTAAGCTCACCTACAATTTTTTGATAGGCTTCACTGACCTTTTGGTAGTTTTCCGCTGCCATCTTCTTTTCATCATTAAGACGCTCTCGTCGTTGTATATTTTCTTCCAATGACTTTTTCGCAATTGTAGCCTCTTCATAAGGTAACCCTTCTTTGAGAAGTACTTCTTCCTTATATAAAGTACCAACCAAGAGCTGAGCCTCATTCAATTTAGTTCGATACTCTTCTAATTTTTTCGCGCTTTCTTCTAAGGTTACTGATTGGTTTCTCAATTCTATCATATTTTTTTCAAAGGCTTCTTGCTTTTGCTTTTCTAGATCGAGTTTTTCTCGAACTGTTTTCCCTTCTTCAATGCACTTTTTGCGATTAATCACAATATCATTCATACAATCTTCTGAATATGCAAATGCTTCCCCTAACAAACGTTTACCATTGTCATACAAGGTACTCTTCTTCGCCTCTAGTTTTTGAATTTCTATCGCTAATTTATCACTTTCTCTCGTTTTTACCTCATCTGCAGCATCTCGTTCCTTTTTTGCCTGGTTTACAATCTGCTGAGTCACTGCTTCATTAGAAAACGGTGCAAGTTTTGGATGACTCGTAGAACCACATACTGGGCAAGCTTGACCTTCTTTCAACGTTGAAGCAATAATTCCTACCTGCTCTGAGATAAATATTTCATTTAACTGCTCGTAATTTGCGCTCTTTTGCTGATATTCCTGCAATGCCTTCTGAGTCGAAGCCTTGTATGTTTCAACCAACTTCATTAATTCATTCAATTCTGCTGCCATCTTTAATAAAGAGTCATAATCTTGATATTGTTGTCCTAAATCCTTCAATTGCTGATCGAGCCTAATAACAGTTGTAGCACTATCCTTTAGTTGCTCATTTTGTTCATTTATTTCAGTGATTCTTCTTTTCGTTAATTCAAATGTAGCATTCTCACGTTCAACACTCGCTTGATGTTGCTCATAATTTTTCTTAGCTTCTTGCACTTGTTTTTGCTTTTGTTGTAGCTTATCATAAATCGGAAGGCAATCCGTCAATCTCATAATCGTTTTTTGAAGAAGCGGTAACTGTTGCTCAATTGACTGTTCTTTTTCCTTCTTAATCTCAAGCATCAACGCTGATTGCTGTTCTAACTGACTTGTTTCCTTAATTAATTGCTTCAATTGGTCTCTTTTTAAATTTAGAGATTGAAGTACTCTTTGATAAATCATTTCTTTCGTATTCACTTGTGCGGCACTGCGTGCTAGAGCAATGGCATCATTCTTCTTTTGTATCTCAGATGCTTTTTCTCTAAGTTCTACCGAAACTCTCTCTAACTTCTCTAACTCGTTAAATAATCGATTGATTTCATTCCCTTTATGAATTTGTTCTTTTACCACTTCTAATTCTTTAGCGGTAGTCGAAGAAACTTCTTTGAGTTCCTTCTCTTTTTCTTTTACTTCCTCTGTGATTTTCTTTAAGAGTTCAAGTACTTCTTCCTGACTGCTTTCTGAAAACTTTCCTTTCAACATCCATTCTGATACATATTCACTATCTTCGTACAAAGCGACATTATCTAGCCAGAATCCAATCTCTTTTTGATTATCACATAGCTTTCCATATAAAGCTTTTGCGCGTTCCCCTAACTCTCTTTGAACTCTCCAGTAAATTCGTGTATTAAATATTTTTGAAAAAATCTCTTTTCGATCTTTAGAAGGTGCTAATAACAGTTTCATAAACTCGCCTTGTGCAATCATAGCAATCTGGGTAAACTGATTCACATCCAGTCCAATAATCTCAATAATTTTTTGATTTGTCTCTTTCACTTTGCCATAGAATGGTTTGCCATCTGGCATCATCAGTTCAACTGCGGCCAATTCTTGAGTTACCGTATATTCGCCATCCTTATTTTTACGTTTGCTTCGACGCATAAAATTAGGATTTCGACGTATCGTATAAATATTTCCATTATATAAAAAAGTCAACTCCACATAAGTTAGCGTATCATCATCCGCGTACTCGCTTCTCATCATATCACCATCACGTTTGCCACCACTTGTTTGATCGTATAGAGCATACGTAATTGCGTCGAAGATTGTCGTTTTGCCTGCACCAGTATCCCCTGTGATTAAGAAAATCCCTTGATTTACCTTTTCAAAATCAACTTCTATGACTCCTGCATAGGAACCAAAAGCTGACATGATAACTTTTAATGGTTTCATCTTAATCCTCCTCTCGACTTATACTTATAATAGAAGCTATAATCTCTTCTTCTTTTTCAGACATTGGACACTGTTGCATTTCTTGATAAAATTCAGCAAATGCTAAAATAGGATCTAAAACACTAGCTTCCCCATTTACTTCATTGATACGTGCTTGTGTTCTTGTATTATCGACCATTAATTCCAATACATTGTCGTATTTTTCTTCTAACTGGTCTTTTGGCTTATAAGGGTCTATTTCGTCAGTAATTGTCACACTAATAAAATCATGACAATTTTCTTTTGTCGCACGGTCAAGAATTTCTTGTAATAAACCTCTCTCTCTTCTTACATCCTGTAATGCAGACAGTGGAATTGATTCGATTCCTATTTCATTTCCTTTCTTTAATAACGTTACAACCGTAATTGATTTTTCATGTTTTTCTTCGCTCACGGAATATTTCAGTGGAGTTCCACAATAACGAATCGTTGGTTTTAATACATATTGTGGCTTATGAATATGACCTAATGCAACATAGTCAAACTGTTCTACTAGAGAAGCATCGACACTGTCAAGTCCTCCAACCGTAATCGATAACTGTTCTGAGTCCGAAGTTTCCGGTGCTTGTCCTGCATTTACGTAAAACTGATGAGAGATCAAGCAATTTCTCTGACTATAATCTATCTCTTCTCTCTCTAACAGAGCTTGAATTGCACTATGATAAGTCGTAACCTCGCCATCTTCAAACAGATGTCTAACATATGCAGGCTTGACAAATGGGAGTAAATAAAAGTTCACATCCCCATATTCATCCTGTAACGTTATTTTTCTTAGATATTCCCCCTCTTCCTGAGGTGGCATTACAGATATATAAATCTGATGTTTTTCTAAAAAAGAACTTGCATAACGAAGTCGCTCAGCAGAATCATGATTTCCAGCAATGATGAGCACTGGAATTGTCGGAACTATATTGGCTAAATTATTTAAAAAGTTATCAAAAATTGTATATGCTTCTGCAGAAGGTAGAGATTTGTCGAAAATATCCCCAGCGATTAAGATTGCATTTGGACGCTGTAATATCGCTTCCTGGACAATCTTATTGAGGATGTCCTCCTGATTTTTTCTTAAATTATAGGAATGCAGTTGCTTTCCTATGTGTAAATCTGATAAATGAAATAATTTCATATTCTCCCCCTATTTTCCATCTAACTACAGATGAAATTGACCCGTAATTTCATCAACTTAATTAAAAGAATGATCGTAATATCCACTCTTTCCATATAGTCAACCAAATCACAGGTCAATTTCACTATCTATCTTATAAAGTTTGTAAATTCTCTTGGAAATTGTTCTGGTTCTGGAACACTATCCTTCGTAGCCTCTTTCATCTTAAGAAGCCAAGACATATTTCTTGCCATATTACTAATGATACTGATACCTTCTTTATCCTCTAGCACTTCCCCTGGTGTAGCTCCATGCAGAACATTCCAGTAATAGGATGGCGCAATTAACATCTCCGAAATCAAAAAATATTTTTGTAAATCATCAATTGTTGTCATATCTCCTGCACGTCTTGATACTGCTAATGCGGCACCAACTTTATGTCGCATTCTTCCTTTGCTTTGATAAAAACAACGATCTAAAAAACACTTTAAGGTCCCATTCATAGATGCGTAATAAACAGGACTTCCAAAGATAACTCCGTCTGCATCATATAATTTTGCACACGCTTCATTAAAGAATTCATCTGCAAACACACACTGCCCTGTCTTTTTGCAGTTACCACAGCCTCGACAACCTTTCATTGCCTTGTTACCGAGCTGTACAATCTCAACCTCAATCCCATTGGCCGCTAATTCCTGCTTTGCGATGCAAAGTGCAGTGTATGTATTACCCTTTTCATGGGGACTCCCATTAACTGCGATTACCTTCATTTACGTTACCTCCAAAAACATATATATAATCTTACGATGAAATAACCTAAAATATTCAAAATGTGTCGCACTAGCTGAGTATTGTATAAAAGAATGAAGGGCGATGGTATTTTTCGGAGTGCCTTACAAGTCCCCACACACACTTTGTGGGGCTTGTGAGAGTAGCGCTACAGCGAAAATATACCATCGCCCTTCATTCTTTATTCATACTGCCCTTAGTACGATACCCCGTTGCCATTAATTCTCATGATCTAGTATTTTCTTTAATTCATTCATAAATGTGTTTACATCTTTAAATTCTCGATATACCGAAGCGAAACGAACATATGCAACTGGATCCAATCCTTTTAGCTTATCCATAACAATTCCACCTATTTTCCAACTTGGTATCTCTTTTTCTTCCATATTAAAGACAGCGTTTTCAACTTCATCTACGAGACTGTTAATCTGATCCACGGATATTGGTCTTTTATGGCAAGAACGAAAGACTCCTGCCTCAATTTTCGATCTATCATACGGCTCACGATTGTCATCTTTTTTTATAACTACAAGTGGAATCGTCTCCACCTTTTCATAAGTTGTAAAACGTTTAGAACACTCATCACACTGACGGCGACGTCGAATGGAACTGTTATCATCCGCTGGTCTGGAATCGATAACTCTTGTGTTCTCTTTTCCACAAAATGGGCACTTCATCTTTTTACCTCCTAAGTATAATCTATCACCGTATCCTTTATTTATCATTATATTGAATTAATTACCACAGGTCAAGCATATCTTGTGGATTTAAGAAGTTTTAAGAGGTAGATAATCATCTTTTTGTAATTCTATCATACGATAAAGTAACTACTAAAAATGGTGAAGCTATGAGATTATGTGAATTACGTCAAAAAGAAGTAATAAACTGTCGTGACTGCGAGCGACTTGGTTTCGTTGGTGATATCGTATTCAACGTTCAAAATGGCTGCATGGAAGCTCTTATTGTACCTGGTCCATGTAAGATATGGGGGATACTAGGACGTGACCAGGAATACGTAATTCCTTGGCGTGCCATTCGACAAATTGGTCCTGACGTTATCTTAGTCGACATCAATCCAGAAGAATGCTTTCAAAAAGTCGTTTTTTAATTCTTATGATTGCCTTTCATATTTACAATCGAACAAATATTCTGTATAATTAATCCAAATAAATCCGATGAGTTTATACTTATATTAATAGAGATTAAAGTATCAGAAAAATAAATGGAGTGAAGTAAGCGATCTGACTTACTTATGAAAGAAACAATGCAAAATCAAACAATCATTTTTCATGTTGATGTAAATAGTGCATTCTTAAGCTGGGAGTCTTGCAATCGATTAGCTTTCGATCCAAAAGCAATCGACCTTAGAACCATTGACGCAGTGATTGGTGGCGATAGTACCAGTCGGCACGGAATTGTATTGGCAAAATCAACTTCTGCGAAGCGTTATGGAATTGTTACAGGAGAACCATTAAGCCAGGCAAAAAACAAATGCCCTAATTTAGTTGTTGTACCACCCAATTTTGAAATCTATAATCGTTGCTCTGAACAATTAATTACACTGCTATATGAATATACTCCTACGCTTTCTCAATTCAGCATAGACGAAGCGTTTCTTGATATGTCTAAAACCTGGCATTTATTCGGACAAACTCCGTTGGAGGTTGCTAATAAAATACGAATTCGTATTGAAGAAGAATTGGGATTTACAGTGAATATTGGGATTGCCCCAAATAAATTGTTGGCAAAAATGGCTTCTGATTTTAAAAAACCAAATCTATGTCATACACTCTTTTTTGACGAAATTCCAACGAAAATGTGGCCACTTCCAGTCGAAGAACTTTTTTTCGTTGGACCATCTGCTAAGAATCGATTCCATATGCTTGGAATTCATACAATCTATGATTTAGCCCATAGCGATCTTAACATACTAAAACATCATATTGGAAATAAATATTCTCAACTAATTTATGATTATGCCAATGGTATTGATGAGGAGTCCGTTGAAGTCGAAGAAGAAAAGAATAAAGGTTATGGAAATAGTATCACACTTGCTAGAGATGTCAGTGATTCAAGTACTGCCTATCAGGTTCTTCTAGCATTAAGTGAAACTGTAGCTTCCCGATTACGCACTTCTAAAACAAGCTGTAGCTGTATTACAGTTGAGATTAAGTATGCTGATTTTCGTAAAAAAACACATCAGAAGACATTACCTGACGTGACAAATTCAACTAACAAAATTTACGAGGCAGCTTGTCAACTTTTCGATGGATTTTGGGACAAATCACCAATACGTTTACTCGGTATAAGAACAACAAAATTAGAAGAAAATGATTTCTCTCAACTCTCACTCTTTCAGACCGAAAAATCTGAAAAACTAACAAAATTAGATCATGCTATTGACTCGATTCGTAATAAATTCGGAACCGAGTCTGTCAAACGCGCTCGCTTTCTAAAAGAGGATGCCATCTGTAAACATCGTTTAGGAAAAGATGAGTGACATGAGGATTCAGGTGTAAAAAGTTTTAGACGTCATTTTGCACACATAGTGTTATGAAAAGGGGATGACAAACATAATTCATCCGCAACACGCTCTCGCTCGAATGAAGTCGTAACGGTACATAAGGGCCTAAAACACAGGCCCTAAGTACCGACGGCTTCATAACAGTTGCTTCTGCATTATGTTGGTCATCCCCTTTTAGCTAGTCTATCAGTGCAAAATGACGAATGAAATTGTAGAAAAGTACTTTTAAAACCTGAATCCTAATAAGATATTAAAATCATCTATAAGAAAAATGCTAACCTCATATTTCATCTTAATGTTATTACTTAGGATGGCAAGTCTATTTATACTTCTTCATAAACCTTTTCAATATAACTCTTAGAAATCAAAGCATTATCAGGGATTGAATCCTCAAGTGTCATATGAATGAATGGTTTCTTTGCTTTTGCCAAACGTAATAAATGTGCAAGGTTTAATTCGCCTTCTCCGACTACTACTGGTCTTGAGACAATCTGGTTATCCTTTACGATGAAATCTTTAATATGCATTACATCGATTTCTTCTCCGACAAGATCAAATGCTTCCTCAAAAATTTCATCTTGATATCTATAATTATCGATTGACATCACATTTGTTGCATCAAAAATTACACGAAGATTCGGGGAATTGATCGCTTCTAAAACTTTACGCGTTCTCTTAATATCACACATAATATGTTTATAAACTGGCTCTACTCCTACCATAACGCCCACTTTCTCAGCATACTCCACAATTGGTTTTAAATTTATAATGAATATATCAAGTGCTTCTTGAGAATGATTTGCTGGTTCGTATTTATATTCTACATTAACTGCACCAGTCTCTGTACCTACCATACCACAACCTAATAAGGAAGCAAATCGAATATGTGCTTCGTAGTTTTTCTGAATTTGCATTAATTGTTGTGCATCAGGGTTGGCAAGATTTAAGTAACATCCTAATACAGCTACATCCACCTGATTTTTATCAAAAACATCTTTCATATATAGTGCCATACCAGGTGTCATCGCTTCGCGATTCACGTTAAACTCCGTGATTGCTTTTTTTAATGCTAACTGTGTACAGCAAAAACCTTTTTCTGAGATATTTTTAATTAACTGTTCAAATGGTGCCTTTTCCATATCATGTGCACGTATTCCTAATCTTAACATCTATGTCTCCTTTATTCAGTCGTTTTATATTAAGTTTATTTTCTCTTTTGACTGTGTCTATTCTAAATAGAAGTCGGCAACTAACTGTTCTTTTTCAATTCTATAATGACCGTTATCAAGTTCACCATACATTGTAATATCACATTTTTCTTCAGAGCTTTTATGAGCTTGCAATGTTATACCTATGTCATTAAATCCATAGTTTGAAAGCCTAACAGGAACCGTATACCAGAATCCATCAATTTCCTTTTGCAGTGTAAAATACTCGCCATAGAAAAAATCTTCGTCCGAGTCATTCTGTATCTTTACGGTAATTATATTACCTTCAACTGCTGTAACAGATAAAGTAACACCGTCTCTGGTATTGCTCATATCTTCTATTTTTGCATAATAGCGTATATCATACTGTCCCAAGATAGCAGAATTTAACATATTGATACCACCCTCTAGGATATCGAGATTAGTATCAGCCACGCCATCGAACAAAGTCCTAAAATCATAATCAGCTTCGTACACAGTTCCGTCCTTTAACAGCCACAATCCGTTACTGTAAGTCAGCCAAATCTCAAAGCCATCTTTATCAACGATTTCTATTCCATAACAAGGTACTTTCATATCTGCAACACGAGTATTAGCAACCGACTTCGTCATTAACTTATTGATATCATCTATTATCTTCTTCTCCTTAGCTACATCGAAAAGCCATTTAACTGTTGTATTTTCACCGTCAAAATAGTAGAAAGACATAGCACTTGTCTCAGGCGATGCATTTTCTAACAATTTGCAATCCTGCTTTTTCCCACAATCTACTAATGCAATTGCAAACATTATACATAACACAAATATAGTAGTCTTTTTCATTCCAAACACCTCCACAAATTAACATGTATACAATCAACTGCATTGCTAGTCTGTTTGATATATCTCTACATTTCTCACTTTTAAAAGATCCATATCCACTGCTTAGAACAGTTTCTTCATTTCACCACCATGTATTTCCACTGGAACGTCATTTACCGTGAGCCAAACAGACATTGCCGATGGATTGTAGACCATATCACAAGTAGCTGTGTATTCCAAACGATTCACAGCATCTAAGTAATTCATAATCTCTATGTTCGTAGCATACCACACTTCCTCCTGATTGGATACTAACTGCAAGAATTGCTCCATTAGTTCCCAATTATTATCCCGTGTGAATTCATAGCTATGTCCCCAGACATACATCATCGTTAGATATTGAGATTTCTTCGACTCTATAAATGTTTGCGCCAATTGAAGTAACTTATGATTATGATGACAAGTAGGCTGCCATTCATATGGATTTACTGGTAAATCAAAGTTTTCTGAGGATCCAACAGTTCTAGCATAGCGAATACCAAGCGCTGGAAGCATTGCAACTATCTCATTATTGTAAGAACCATTTGGGTAGGAAAATCCACGAACTGGATAGCCTACTAATTGTTCCAATCCCTCACGGTCTTGCAAGATTTCCTGAACAGTCATTGGTAACGGACAGCGTGCAATGGTCGGATGTGTCATTGAGTGTGCAGCAACTTCGTGCCCCTTGTAAATCTCCTTGATTTCTTCTTTGTTTATCCGGATATCTTGGTCCATTAAACCATAGTTTAGATGAAAGGTACCCTTGACATTATATTGATTCAACATTTGTACCAAACGACGGTCCTCTTGTTTTCCATCATCATAACTCAGTGTCAATACTTTATACTTTCCATAAGGAAAACATACATATATCTTCTCCATAACTCCCCCTAATGAAAGTTTTCCACATGCTTACATTACTTTCTTTGTATTCAATTACTATTGTGATTAATCTCTTTTATTAGTAACTCCTACTATAATAGACTTCAACTATGAAAATTTCTTTCTAAGTTATTAACTTTGTAACTGTCTCATCTGGTAAAATTCACCCTTTAGCTGCATTAATTCATCAAAGGTACCATATTCTGTACACCTTCCACCATTGATTACTGCAATCTTGTCTGCATTACGAATCGTCGACAATCGATGTGCAACAATAAATGTAGTACGATCCTTTGTCAAGTTAGTTAGTGCATGCTGGATTTCCATTTCTGAAATACTATCCAATGCAGAAGTTGCTTCATCTAGCACAATAACTTTTGGATCTCGAATTAACGCACGTGCAATTGAAATACGTTGCTTTTGACCACCACTCAAGGTATCTCCATGTTCTCCAACCATCGTATCCAAGCCCTTTGGCAGGCTGTCAATAAATCCAGTTAAATTTGCTGCCACAAGTGCCTGTTCTAACTGTTCTTCTGTCACCGATGGCATACCATACGTAATATTGTCACGTATCGTCCCAGTAAATAAGATGGAAGTCTGTGGGACAACTGCTAGATAACGTCGAAAACTTCGAAGATTAATCTCATTTATATCCATCCCATCTAACAAAACTTTTCCCTTACTAGCTTTTATAAAGCCAATTACAAGATTAAGAATTGTTGATTTACCAGCTCCAGATTCACCAACTAGGGCAATCGTTTCTCCTTGCTTCACTGATAAATTCAGTCCGTTTAAAACAGGTTTTTCCTCATTATACGCAAATTCCACCTGTTGGAATTCAAAATTACCTTTTACATCCTTAATTACTTTCTTACCCTTTTCATCTTCAATATCATCCGCTAATAACACTTCACCAACCGAATTAACAGATTCCAATCCCTTAGAAATTACAGGAAGCAAGTTAATAAAAGAAGATAATTGATTTACGACAGTGGCAAAAAAGGTCTGATAAAGGGTAATATCACCAACTAAGATTCTATCGTGGAACGCAAGATATCCAGTAAACCCTAGACATAGAATCTGAAACACCTGAAAGATAACCCAACTAACTGCACCAAAATTAGCTTGTACAATATCTAAGCGATACCCTTTTTCCGCCACTTGATTAAGTTGCTCTTCCATTTTTTTAATTTCTTCATGTTCCAGTGCATGGGCACGCGTTACTGGAATAAGTTCTACCATCTCCATAACACGCGCAGATGTTTCTTCCATTTCTTTTCGAAACTCAGAATTTGATTTTTTTATCTTTGTCTTAAATGCTACAATCGTTGCCCCGGCAATTGGCGCTGATACTAAAAAGAAGAGAAAAACGGTTATGCTTTTCGATACTGTAACACTCAGTGCAACAATCAAATTAAGTGCAATATTAAGCAAATTAATAAAGAGTTGCTGTGATAGTGTTTCAATAGCTTCTACATCACGCATTATCTTAGATTGTAAACGCCCAGATTGCATCTCTTTATGATACGTAATCGACAATTGCTGTAATTTACGCACCATTGCACCACGTAGCCCCGCTTCCACATAACGCATCGCTTTACTACGATTTCTCGTATAAAGATAGTTCATCGGAATATTGAGCGCTACAAGTGCCAAAATAACAATCAGATTCAATGCAATCACATTCAATCCGTTCTCTTTTTTCCCCATTGAAACATTAATAATATTTGCAGTAACAATAGGTAAAACCCAAACGCAAGCATGCTTTAAAGCAAAAAAAACTCCGGATAATACGAATTGATGGTATTGACCACGATACAATCCTGTTAAAATCCGAAGTGGCTTACTCTTGTTCCTGTTAT
>JAEYPP010000012.1 GCA_023410575.1 Bacillota bacterium
TTTGCAAAATCAGGATATTCTGACAGCAGTCTTTCGTTTGCGACTTCCATTTGCTTAAGGTACTCCGCATAAGAAGTACTTAATTTTTTCATCGCAGGAATAAACACATTATAATAACCACTTGTACTATTAAACTCTTTAAGAAGTGTTTGTATTTTGAAAACTGGTGAATTTTCAAATTCCTCGGACTGCTTGTAAGCCAAGTATTGTTCTAACACTTCCTTGTTTTCAGACAAGAATTTATCGGGATTTTCGATAGATTGTTTTGTATTCTCTATCATGTCACGAATTTTTTCCGTGCTAATATGTTTTGTACTTTCGATGATAAACGATTGTAATTCTTCAGGGAAGTTCATAGATGGTACATTATCCAGAAATGTTATGATTTCTGCATACGCAGATTGCTGTTCAGTAGTAGTAATAGGTTCATTCAAAAATCGCGCAAAATGCAAGCAAATAAGTCGACCATAATATCCTGGAAATGCTTCCAATAACTTTTCGGTTACAGTTGCACTTTGTTCAATAGCTTTCAACTCCTCATTTATTTCAGCATAGCTTTGACTATAACAAAGCTTATCCAGTAAAGATTCTTTCACCTGTTCCTTCTGCAGATTTAATACCTTTTGTACCGATATCTTTTGCAATGTATTGTTTGTTTCATCAGCAAGCACCGCTTTAATTTCTTCTGTGTTAAGTCCAAGTTTACGGAAAACATAAATTCTCCTTAAACGTTCCACATCATTCTCGCTAAAATCTCTATATCCGTTATCCAATATAACGGGCATAACCAATTTTTGTTCCGTATAATACTCAATAGCTTTTTTTGTCAAATTTGCAATCTTACTTGCTTCACTAATTAACATATTTATCACCTCAAAAAAATCATAAACTAACACCCAAGGTGATAGTCAATAGGTATTATAAAAAATAATTATGACCACAACCAATTCTATCACACCAAAATCTTATCGCCTACCTCGAAACCCATAAAATGGGATATATGTAGAAGAGGGTACTCAAATTACTCTTTAATAAAATTCATTACGTCCATTTTCTCAAGTGTGTCAAACGTTATATTACCCTTCTGAATATAGTAAGGAGTATGACACTTCTCCCAATGTATACCTTTCGTTTTACAACTTCCTTTATATTTAAAACCGTATTCAGATATTTCATCAATTATCTTTATAGAAGTATATTTTTTCTTGTTTCCTTGTTTGTCTCTCCAGTTTGACAGATGGAATGGCAAAATCGAAAGACAACCACCAGTTTTTATAATTCTTTGAGCTTCCTGAAATAACATATATTTCATTTCGCCATTTCCACCATGTAAATTATCGTACAGAAGCATTAAGTCAATGGATTGGGGCTGAAATTCCTGTAAATTATCAGCAATTTTATTTATGAGTTTAATATTGTTAATTCTACGGTTTTCTATTTTTTCTGATACTTCTTTCTGACATACAGTATTTCCATCGATTCCATATACGATTCCTTCAGGAAAGGTATATGAAGCAGCAAACAAATATTGACCGAATCCATATCCGAAATCAAGAATCAAAGGTGAATTATTCCCGTTAAGTGGCATCTCTTCAAAAAATCTTTTACCTTCTGTTTTTTCCCATAGTGCTATATCATCATACAAATGTTCATTTGTATTAGTATATTTGATTTCCCCCATCTTTCTCCTCCTTCGTTATAAGTGGATATTTTCTCATTGTCACTTGAGTTAATCAATACTCATTACCTTATTTTAATTTGTCATATTCCACTGATAGCCATCCTTGCAGGTAATTATCAGATCATAGTACATTATCTTTTCCATATCAAACTCCAGTTCAGGATAATCAGATTCATAGTCTATCCTGTGAGTATAAGTATAATTTGTCATTTTGTCATTTACTTCTTCAGGCTTATACCCAATGTATTTTCCGAATTCCTCCATACTCATGCTCGAGTCGATCTGACCTGAAGCAATGGCTACGTTGTACTGATACGTCAAGTCACTGTTATCACTAGATACAATACTGTCTGTAATATCAATCGTATCAATTGTTTTACCATCATACAAAACCTCAAGCAGCACTTTATCTAAACCAAACTCATCCATTCCAAAGTCATTAACAGAAAATGAAAAATCAAAGTCAATCTGCTCATTGCTCCTACCTGAACTGGAATTGTTCATTTGAACTCTCATCCCATAGAACTCATCATATAGACTTATGTACTGTTTATTAGTATTTAGTAATACCTCTCCCCCACCGTCAACTCTTTCTATTACATCATATTGATAGTTCTTATTCAGATCCAATTCAACGCTTGTATAATATGACAGGCCTTCTTTTTTCGCCAATTCGATCTCCTTTACTATTTTTTCATCTATTTCACTGTAGGCCACATATATTTTAGAATTTGGGCTTACAGCCTTGAGGTTTATCGTAAGATCCAAAGTAGCCTTGCTGTTTACAGTATCAATATTTGCATATTTGTATACAGCCGTATCTACCAAATTATCTCTCTCATCCAATGCACTTTGTATTTGGTCTGAGATGTCGCCTTCCAAATAGGATATCGAATTGTTTATATTGTTTAATTGATTGACCAGTATATCATTTTTGGCATTCAGATTTTTTGTGAGAGATATGCCGAAGTAACATATTAAAATTGCATTTATAATCAAAAGCACAATTATTGCTTTTTGTTTGTCTTCTCTCATGCACGATTACCTCCCTATTATTGATTTTTGTTGTAACTTTGTTCATTTCTTAATACAATAGCGATTAATAAATATATTATATTATAAATTTTTCCTATTATCCACCACTAATTGGAATATATATGTCGCGGACCGAAGCGGAGCGGAGACACTCGAGGTCTGCAGTGCAGACCTTCACCCGCGCCTCCTCGCAACGTCTTTACTCTGTAAAGTACACTTCGCAAAGCCGAATGCTCAGTCTGTATGAGTTCGAATCTGATCTAGTATTTGAACATGAAAAAGGTCCATCTTATCAGATGAACCTTATTCATGTTAAGCGCGAGACAGGATTCGAACCATAATCCTATCCTACAAATAATGAAAAGAAAGGGGTTCCATCCACTTCTGATTTATATGCACATAATAGTGCACATATTTTTATGTATGAATTTTCAATGGCTTTTCAAAGCCATTACTGCAAATAGGAATATGTCAGTCTATATAGTTTAACAATTTATCAAATTTATAAATATGATAATCAGCATGTTTCTCGATTATTTCTTTTTGAATTTCTGACTTACGTTCTAAAAACTCTGTAAACACTGTTTTCATTCCGGCATTTTTAGCACCCCATAGTTCATTTGAGCCACCGTCGCCAACAAAAATACTATCCTCTGGCATAATCCCTAATTTATTGATTGCCAAATTATATATTTCTATATCTGGTTTTAACATACCAACATTACATGAAAATATGGTTATATCGAAAATTTCTGATAACGTAGATTC
>JAEYPP010000044.1 GCA_023410575.1 Bacillota bacterium
TAAAAACTTTAGAAGAAGAAATTCTTGTTCCAGGATTTAAGATTGACTGTGTAGTTGACACGGTTGGTGCAGGAGATGGTTTTGCAACTGGTGTATTAAGCGGATTGCTAGATGGGGAATCTTATGAAGATGCTATTGTAAGAGGTAATGCAATCGGTGCACGTATGGTAACATCAAAAGAGGATAATGCAATTCTTCCAACAAGAGAGGAACTGAATGAGTTTATTCAGACTCATGAAAGATATTAGTATAAAGAAGAGTATATTTTCATGAAAGGGAAGGTTGTGTTGCATTTAGCAACACAACCTTCCCTTTCATATTAGGTTTATAAACTCTTATGTTCATCTTCTCTAAGACCAAATACAGCTCGAGCACTTTCCGCCTGAGGATCGTGCTTCACATGTTTAGAGTGAAAAGTACCGTCATGTTTTTTATTATTTTTCGTAGATTTCATTTTATTTTGTTGACTCATATTTAGGTTCCTTTCTTTGACAATATGTGTTAAAACACAGAAATAGTATGTCAAAATTTAACTTGTATGATTCAAAAGTTGAGGCATAATTTGAATATCAATTTAAGGTAATAATTACATCTAATAAAATTTTCAAATAATAACATCAATAAATAAAGTAATATATAAACACATATTAAAACAGAAATAGAAGCAAATAAAATCATGGAAGAAAATACATGAATCGTATATCTATTCCTCTATTTACAACTTTAAATAATTTATGTTACAATGTGCCTGAAAAATTGTTGTATTACTAGCAATTATTCACAATTTATTAAGGGAGAAACTCAAAAATGAGAAAAAAACTAGTTTGTGCAATTGCCACAATGATCATGACTTCTGCAGTAATCACTGGCTGCAGTAACAAAAATACAGAGGAATCCGTAGATCAGGGAAAATATATTGATGGAACATATACAGGTGTTGGAACTGGTAAAAACGGTGATATCAATGTAACAGTAACTGTAGATGGTGGAGAAATCCAATCCATTGAATTAGGAGAACATAGCGAAACTCCTGGTATTTATGAAAACGCAGAAAGCGGTGTAATTGATAGTATTATTAATACACAGGAAACAAACGTTGATATCGTATCTGGAGCTACTTTTAGTTCCAATGGTATTATGCAAGCCGTTGAAAATGCATTAGAAAGTGCATCTGCAGAGTAGTATATATTTATTATAAATAAATTGGATATTTATATTACTGAATGATATAAAAGCATTATTGATACTTAGTTAGGTATTAATAATGCTTTTTTTATCGTTAATTGTAAAACGAAATGCAACCTATCACTTTTTAATTAAGTATTGTCTTTTAGTTTAAAATATATCTGCTAAGAGGTTGCATCTTAGCTTACAAATAGATGGGTATATGTCTATATACCAGTCTTTTTGTTTGTGCTTTTCTATTTATTCCTCTATTCTAAAACTGTTGGCGGCAGATTGGAGGAAGTTATGTCGAAATTTTTTAGTTATGAAGAAAGACTTGAATTACAGAGATACCTTAAGGAAGGTCTTTCTTTTAAAGAAATCAGTCGGAGATTAAGTAAAGATCCTAGCACCATATCCAGGGAAGTTCGGAAACATAGCACTGAAATAGCTACAGGATATCCAGGACAGACTCATAATACTTGTAAATACCGCAAGTCATGCAACAAGAGGCGTATTTGTGGAGAAAACTGTTCTCGTAGTACACAGTACTGTAAACACTGTTCTTATTGCAATTCAAACTGCGCAGATTATTTAGAAGAATTATGCTGGGTCAGATTCCGTGCTCCTTACATATGCAATGGATGCAAAGAGATATGCAAATGTTCTTTGGTAAAGAACTTCTATGATGCAGAACAAGCTCACATAAGTTCACATGAAACTGTTTCCAAATCCAGAAGTGGTTTGTGCGTAAATGAGCAAGAGGTAACACGGCTTAATCAGTTGTTATCACCATTAGTGCAGCAAGGGCAGTCTTTACATCAGATTTATATCAATCACAGGGATGAATTGATGTGTAGTGAAAAGACGATGTACAACTACATTGATGCGTGTCTATTTGATGTCAGAAATATAGACCTTCCAAGAAAGGTAAGATTTCGAGAGCGTTATAAAAAGCCTGAATTCAAAGTAGACAAAAGTTGTCGTTTGGGACGCAATTATGAGGCATTCGAGAAGTTCTTGGAGAAGAATTCGGATACATCCATTGTTCAGATGGATTCAGTTATTGGAAACAAAGGTGGAAAGTGTCTGCTTACGATTCACTTTGTGGATTCTAGTTTTATGCTAGCATTTCTTAGAGATGCCAATACCTCAAAATCTGTAACTGATATCTTTTCATATCTGTATGAATTATTAGGGGATAGAAGCTTTCAGTCGTTGTTTCCAGTGATTCTTACAGACAATGGAAGTGAGTTTTCAAACCCCAAAGCCATAGAAGAACCAAATATTCTTTCAGGAAAGAAAACAAGGGTATTTTACTGTGATGCTGGAAAGCCCTATCAAAAGGGAGCTATTGAGGTCAATCACGAGTTGATTCGAAGAATTCTCCCAAAGGGAACGAGTTTTGATCAGCTGACTCAGGAATACATCCATCTTATGATGAATCACATTAATTCTTATAAAAGAAAGAAGCTAAACAATCGTAGCCCCTACGAAGCGTTCAGCTTCTATCATGGAGTGGAAGTTTTACAAAAACTTGGATGTGAACCAGTTGCCGCTGGTGACATCATGTTAAAACCTGCTCTGCTTAAAAAATAAGAAAACTGTAAAGCCGCCAACATGAATCCATATGTTGAAAACAGGGGTAGATTCTCCGATTACAAAAAAATCGAGCGAGAATTGACCTCTATTTGGCATGCAGTCTTATAAGTATAATACGACGATACTAATCAAAAATCAAACTGCATCTTGGTTACAAAAGTAGAATTTCGTTTACAAGAGGAGGCAGAAGATGCGTTTCGTTTACAAATATTTAGTTGTCATTTACAAATGTAGCATCTCGCAGTACAAACTTGCATCTCGTTCTACAACTGACCAAAATATAGTAAAAGCCGTTGACGATATCTAATCATGATAGTATAATTGGAAACATATTACAGTAATTGGAAAATAATGTAAAATGATATGTGGTTGAAAATTATAACATGGTGAGGTGTAAGGATGGAAACGAACAGAGCTGAGACAAATTCCCATAAGTTACCCAAATTACGAGTATATTTAAAACGTTATTGGTCACTTTATCTGTTATTACTTTTACCTATGATATACTTTGTTGTTTTTAAGTATATTCCAATGGTATATATCCAGATAGCATTTAAGAAATATAGTATCGTAGAAAATGTTTGGGATTTACCGTGGGCTTCGAATCATGGCTTTGAATATTTTATTAAAGCATTTTCGAATCGCGATTTTTTATATGCATTACGTAAT
>JAEYPP010000053.1 GCA_023410575.1 Bacillota bacterium
ATACATTGAGGAGCCTTACAAGTTTTCAAATGCTGCTTGTCCGTATTTACACAAATAAACTCAACACCTAATATATTTTCTTCAACCATGCGATTAACCGCATTATTACCTGCTCCACCAACTCCAACAACAAGTATCTTTGCAGCAGAATCTGATTCATTCATTCTTATCTCAAGCAAGGTATTTCCTCCTTCTCATTCATTCCTTCTATTATCACTAATACCTCGGCTAACAAGCATCATCTGTAAGAAAATGCCACATACCATCTAAAGTGCCCAAGTATTTATTATCTGAAGTTTTTTGCACTATATATAGTATCTCGTGCCAAAATCATTTTAATCCTATACTATATAATATATATAAATTACAAAAATATCAAGTAGTATTTGCTCTTTTTTATGGAAAATTTCATTTATTCAAAGGTTTCGCAGTGATTTTTTTATTTTCTTCTTCATAATACCTCATATCGTATCTCAATTTCATACTTTCTGCTTCTTTTAAGATATTAGGGATCGCCGAAATCTGAGTATCATAAAAGTCTCGTTTGCCAAGTAAAAATTCATTTTCTTCGCAAGTTAGGGTCACTTCATAGCTTGAATTAATGAATACCTTGTCCACATTGATTTCGAACTTTTGAATCAATTTCGTTAAGTTCAATATCATATCGTATAAAGAACTCTTTTGTATTTCTAACTGTTCCTTAAGAACAATTTTATCAAATTTCAAACCGGTAATCAATGGGATACCATCGATTCGTTCCTTCGAACTTTCGACTACGATTCCATCTCGATCAAAATACATATAACTTCCCATTAGTTCAACGCAACCAATCATTATTTTCTCATAAACTTTCACTTTAATTGTATGATTGTCTTCCATTGAAATAGAATAGCTCTCAATATACGGTATTTCTTTATGGTCAGTAAATTTATATCTTAAGTACATTAAAAATGTAATAGAATCTGATGACTTTGACATCAGTTTCTCTTTTATCTCTTCATCGGAGTACTGAGTACATCCTTCGACTACAATATTTTTAACTTGAAACGTTTGGGAAATGATGACATAGCCTCCCAAAATTACAAAAAAGAATAGCGCCATCGTGATTAGAAGTTTTCTAATTGGGTGTCGTCTTTTATTTTGTAATCGCCCCTCCATACTTTAGGTTCCTCCTATTGTCTCCATCTTATATTAGCATTTAATTGTCTTAAATCTTTAACGATATCGACATATCCTCTCTTAACATAATCTAAATCGTCTATAATCGTCTCACCTTCTGATATAAGACCTGCAATAATTAAGGCAGCTCCACCGCGTAAATCTTTAGCCTTCAGTACATTACCAAGGAATTTTCGCTTCCCTTGAATTCGAGCACATTTTCCTTCAATTGATATCTTAGCCCCTAATCGTATTAATTCCTCTACAATCAGATATCTTTCCTCAAAAATCTCTTCTACAATCATACTATCTCCGAGTGCTTGAGAAAGAAGTACCATAAACTGAGATTGAAGATCGGTTGGAAATCCAGGAAATGGTTTCGTAATAATCGATTTAGGTGCAACTAGAGTTCCCTTTCTTTGGATTCTTGCACGATAATTATCGACCTCAATATCACATCCCATAAAGCGAAGAACTCGAATCACTTCCGTTAAATCTTCTGTTACAACTCCATCAATAACTGCATCTCCACCACAAGCCGCAACTGCCACAAGATAGGTACCTGCAACAATTCGATCTGGTGGTATAAAAAACTCGCTATCATGTAAGTTATTAACACCATCAATAATTAAGTGATTCGTACGAATACCCTGAATGTTTGCACCAGCATTATTTAAAAATTCACACAATGCAATTACCTCTGGTTCCAATGCTGCATTAATAATTTCAGTTCTGCCTGGTGCAAGACACGCTGCTAATAATATATTTTCCGTAGCACCTACACTTGGAAAAACTAAGTTTAATATAGTACCATGAATCTCAGTGCCATCTGCATACACTAATTTGATATCTTCATCAAATACTACACCCATTTCCTCCAAAGCTCGAAGATGAATGTCCACCTTTCTTTCTCCGATGGAACATCCTCCTGGGTAGGCAATCTTTGCTATATCATGCCGACCTAGCATTGCTCCTAAAAACAAAAAAGAACCTCTTGTTTTCCTTGCTGCATCTTCTAACACTTCATGTTTTACAACATCGCTAGCATCAATGATTAAGTCAGTGTTGTCCCAATTTACAAGACATCCCATTTCAATTAAAACTTGAATCATATTTTGGACATCCAATATTCTAGGACAATTTTTTAGTACTGTAGTGCCATGATTTAGAATAGTAGCCGCTATGATAGGTAGTGCAGCATTTTTCGAGCCCTGTATATGAACTTCACCGGACAACATTGATTTGCCCTGAATGATTACTGATGACATTAAAATACCTCAACGTAATGAATATAGTATCATATTATGCCATCTGAAAAAATTCGTTACTGATGCTAAAATGCCAGCATATAGCCTGTATTTCTTCCTATCTCTCTTGAACAATTCGATTCGATACACTAAGTACTAGCCCCATCTCCACAAGTAAAACCATTAAAGAACTTCCTCCGTAGCTGATAAATGGTAACGGAATACCAGTTGCAGGTATCGTATTCGTAACAACTGCAACATTAATTAGTACCTGTACGGCTATGTGAGTGAATACACCAGTTGCAATCAAACCACCAAATAAATCTGGAGCATTGATTGCAATCGTAAACAATCTCCATAGTAATAATAAAAATAACAATAATACTGCAATTGCACCAAACATACCCAATTCTTCACAGATGACAGAAAAAATCATATCGTTATGAGCCTCAGGTATAAAGCCAAGCTTTTGCATACTCTGGCCTAAACCTTTTCCAAATAAGCCTCCAGAAGCAATTGCATACAAACCTTGTAAAATCTGATATCCCTTCTTGTGGTTTTCAACGTCCCGCCAAATCTCAATACGCTCGGATCGATAGGATACACCAAAGATTGCAATAAAAGCCGCGACGCCAAAGATAATTCCAGAAACCAGAAAGTATCCTTTTTTCCTACTTGCAACGAAACAGATGGCAACCATGATGGCACTAATAATAAGTGCAGTACTAAAGTTTTCTACAACAACTAATACAATTAATGGTCCAACAAAAACACAGACACGCATAAAGCCAAGAAATCGATCCAGTTTTCGTGGTGCTAACTGAACTATGTATGCAGTAAATAAAACAACACATATTTTTGTTAATTCAGAAGGTTGGAATTGCCCTAGAATAGGGACAGGAATCCAACGCTGTGATCCTCCAGTAACCTTACCAACGACTAATACAACTGTTTGCAATATGAGACATAACATAAATAATAACGTTACTGGACGAAAACGAATAATTGGCAACTTTTTTATATAAAGATGATAATCGATTTTAGATACGAAAATCATAACTGGTATACCAGCAATCATAGCTAACAGTTGTCTCTTTAAAAACTTCGCTGGTTCCTGATAATACTTTGCTGCATTGTACGAACTAGTACTATAGATCATTACCAAACCAAAGCAGACCAAGAATATGATTAAAAACAGCAAGCTGTAATCATAATAATTTCTACCTCTTCTTCTCTTTCCTTGTTCCATCTCTTCCCTGGTCAAATGCTTCACCTCGCTACAATTTATTCCTCAATCGCATTCGCATATTCTTTGAACATACATCCACGTTCTTCATAATTTTTGAACATTCCCCAACTTGCGCAACAAGGTGATAGTAAGACAGATTCTCCTTCTTTTGCATGTTTGGAGCAAAAATCTACAGCTTCTTTTAAACTATCCACGAGTACTATATTTTCAATTCCTAAACGTTGCGCAGCTGATTTAATTTTCTCCCTTGTCTGACCTAGTAAAACTAGGTAATTCACTTTACCGTCAAACGCTTGAATCCATTCATCATAATCAGAGTCTTTATCGTAACCGCCTGCAATTAGTAATGTCTTTGTCTGCATTGCCTTAATTGCCTGTATTGCTGCATCTGGATTCGTTCCTTTCGAATCATTATAATATTTCACACCATGCTTTGTTGTAACATATTCAATTCGATGTTCAACTCCCTTAAATGCAATCAGAGCTTTTCTTATATCTTCAATTGGAACTCCACAACAAAGTGCAACTCCAACTGCTGCCATCACGTTTTCATAATTATGTCGACCAAAAATCTGAAGTTCATGAATATTAATAATTACTTTTTCACTAGTTCCATCCTGATACACAATATCATCATTGCTTAAATAAATTCCCTTTTTAAGACAACGACTACTTGAAAACCATACGATATTTGTCGTAATCTTCTTTGCTGCTTCTTGTAATAGATTATCTTCATAATTTAATACACAATAATCTGAAGAAGTCTGATTTTCAGTTATTCTCAATTTTGCATTGACATAAGCCTCCATTGTATGATGGCGATTTAGATGGTCTGGTGTCAGATTTAAGATTGCACTTACATCTGGTCTAAAATTAATCACAGTTTCTAACTGAAAACTACTCATCTCAGCAACTGTGATAGAATTATCTTTTGTGTCCTTTACCATCTGTGTATAAGGTACACCAATGTTACCAACAACAAAAACACTTTCATAATAAGTTTTCATAATCTCACCTACTAGAGTAGTTGTTGTCGTCTTACCATTCGTACCTGTAATTGCTACTATCTTCCCCTTCGAAAACTGATAAGCTAGCTCTATTTCACCAAGAATTGGAATACCACTATCTCTTAAATCATTAACAAAAGCCAAATCAGTAGGGACTCCTGGACTTAAAACCACATAATCCAAGTTATCTTTTATCTCATCCATTAATTCTCCAGTGATAATCTCGCCCTGATATCCCTGATTCAACTGTTCTATAATTGTTTCCTTTTCAAGATTTGCATTTGAATCATACAGAATGGTATGTGCTTTCTCCTCATCTAAGAGATTGAATGCTGCAATACCGCTTTTTCCAGCACCTACCACCAATACTTTTTTATCCTTGAAATTCATAAATGTAGCCTCTTTTCGCTAAAAATTCAATTAACTTTACTATTATAGGCTATTCTAAGTACAAAATCAAGTCACTATTGTTCTCAATCATCTCATTCTCTAAAGGAAATTGCTCAGTCACAGTATCCCCTTCACCAAGCCAATGAACTTCATCAAATGGATAACTAGCAATCAGTTTCTTTGCTTCTGCTTTCGTTAAACCTAAAAAGTTTGGTACACCAAACTTACCAATATTATATTCTTCTATTTCCTTTTCATTATACGACGGTTCAATTCCCATATACGGTAATACGTTATCAAACAAAGATGCAATAACTGGTGCAGCAATTGTTCCACCGTAATAAATCCCTTCTGGTTCGTCAATCAATACGATGGCAATCACCTTTGGATCGTTTGCTGGTGCGAATCCTATGAATGAAGAGATATACTTTCCTGAGCGTCTCGGTAATTTCTCCGATGTTGCGGTTTTTCCACCTATTCGAAATCCTGGCAGATAAGCTCTTTTACCAGTTCCATCAGATACAACTGCTTCAAGAAGCATCTTCATAGTTTCAGAAGTTTCTTTGGTTACAGCATCATCTACCGTTTCATAGGATAATTCCTTAATTACAGTTCCCTCTGCATTCGTTACTTCAACGCCAAAATGAGGTGTTATCAAAGTTCCTCCATTTACAATCGCACTACCTGCACGAAGTAACTGTAATGGTGTAATCTGAAACGATTGGCCAAAGGACATCGTTGCAAGCTCTACTGGCTTAACATTCTCAAGTTTATGCTTTATAGAATTTGCTTCTCCTGGAAGATCAACTCCAGTACGATTCGATAAACCAAGTTTATCAAAATAGTAATAGAATTTTTCTGCTCCAACTCGAGCACCAATCTCCATAAATACTGGGTTGCAGGAATTCATAATCCCTTGAACAAAAGTTTCACTTCCATGGCCACCCGCTTTATGACAACGTATTTTTCTGTCTTCTACCACCTTATAGCCTGGGCAGAAGAACGTATCTGTTAATTTCACCACTTCCTCTTCTAACGCTGCTGTTGCAGTAACTATTTTAAAGCAAGACCCCGGCTCATACGTATCGCTGATACAAGGGTTTCTCCACATATTATTGAGCACAGCTGTCTTTTGTGTACTGGTTAATGGAGTATCCTTATATTTTTCCAGATAAGCTTCGTTAAAGGTGTAAGGTTGATTCAAATCAAATTCTGGCACGTTTGCCATTGCATAGATTTCACCATTCTGTGGATTCATAACAATCAAGCTGACACTATTTGCATTTTTCGCTTTCATAACCGTATCTGCTGCTTGTTCTGCGAATTTTTGAATGTTGATATCTAAACTAAGATAAACACTATTCCCTGGTACTGGTTCAATTCTATTTTCTGCAGCATCTTTTATCTCAATACCATGTGCCGTCGTTAAGGTAAGAATTGTTCCATTAATACCTTGAAGATATTTATCATACTCTACTTCTAGTCCAATAATTCCTTGATTATCACTTCCCGTAAAGCCGATGACTTTGGAGGCTAAATCTTGGTACGGATAAAACCGTTTGTAATCCTCATCCACCATCACTCCATCTAATGATAGATTTCGAATAAAATCGGCTGTTTCTTTATCCACATTCGACTTTATTCTCTCAATCGAAGAGTATTTCTCTACTCTTTTACGAACGGCTTCCTCACTTAACGACAATGCTGACGACAACTCTTTAATTACAAGTTCAGGATTCGTAATCTGATTATGTATTACCGAAATGGTACTTACCGACTTATTAGAGGCAATAACCGTACCATTGCGATCGTAAAGTATCCCACGTTCTGCTTTAATACTACGTTCACGTTCATGAAGTTCTTGAGCCTTGACGGCATATTCATCTGAGGCTACTACCATGAGATAAAACAGTCGTCCAATCAGATAACAACTGACTAAAAAAATTGCTATTACTACATAAGACAGATTTTTTCTATTATAAGATTTATATCGATGCATGCTCCACCATACTGTAAACTCTTATCATTCTATTCTATTTAGGTACCACTTGTTTTATGATAATAAGTTTTCTAGCATGTACAACCCAATACTACATTTATTGTGCTTCTTCTTCCTCCTCAAAAGATGTAGGCAGATCACTATCTAATCCATCTGGAAGTGCTTGGGCATCGCTCTGTGTGAACGGTTCTTCTTCTGGTGGAATCGGATTGCCCTCTTCATCCAAAAGCTGTTCTTCGTCGCTTAACGGTAAATCCACACGGTATTCAATTTCACCTTCTGGATATACTTCTAGTAAAGGTAAGATATCCTTAAGTATCTTGCTAGTCAATTCAGTCGCAACTGTACTGCTTGCTTTCTTCTCTTCGTCATGAACTTCGTCAATTACGACATATATTACAACTTGAGGGTCATCTACTGGAACACAACCAATAAAAGATACCACATACTTTTTATCTGATCTTTTGCCTTTTTGTGCTGTTCCTGTCTTACCTCCTATAAGATAACCTTCGACTTGTGCCGGCTTTGCAGTACCTTCTTCTACTGTTAAGTACATGGCTTCTTGTAAAAACTCTGATGTGTTGGCAGAAACTGTTTCATTTAAAATAGCTGGGTCTTTATCATCTACGGTAACACCGTGTTCATCAATAATCTCTTTCACGAGTGTTGGTTGATAATAATATCCTCCATTAATCAAGGAACTAAACCCTGCAAGAACTTGAATCATAGATACGTTAAATGTCTGTCCGAAACTACTTGTAGCAAGTTCCGTAACATTTAGTTTGTCTTTATCAAGTAAAATACCTTTTGCCTCACCAGGAAGATCGATTCCAGTTTTTTTACCAAAGTTAAATCGGTCCTGATAAATTCGAAACGCATCTCTTCCTAATCTATCTCCTATCTCCATTAATGCCGGATTACATGATTTCATCAATGCCTGTGCTAATGTAACATGATTATGAGTACCATTACACTTAATTTTCCATCCACCTACCATAGAATAACCATTACACGTAAATGTAGTTTGTGGCGATATAAGATCCTCCTCTAAGCCGGCAGCGACTGTAAATGGTTTAAATGTCGAACCAGGTTCATACGTATCACTGATACAGAAATTTCTCCATATCTTATTCAATGCCTTCATTTTATCTTCTTCCGTCATGGAGGCCTGTTCTACATCTGTATAATATTTCGATAAGTCAAATGGAGAATTTAGATTAAAATTATGATTACTTGCCATTGCATAAATTTCTCCATTGTTTGGATTTGCGACAATGACACCAACATTCTCAGCACCAATCTCCTCCATGAATGTATCAATATGTTGTTCCACTAGTTGTTGTACATAAACATCAATGGTAGAAACTATCGTATTACCATTGACTGCAGGTTTTACAGTTCGTGTCAAGTTTAATTCCGAATCATAATATCCATAAACACGTCCATTCGTACCATTTAATGTTGAATTATAAAACTGTTCAATTCCCCAGGTTCCGACATCACCAGCACTAGTATATCCAATGACATGAGACGCTAAAGAATCATAAGGGTAAATTCGTTCAAACTCTTCCTCAAACCATACACCTTTTATTTTTTTACTCTCATTTTGAAGTTCCTCAAAATGAGCTTTGAGTTCATATTCTTGTTTTTTTAATAGTACAATATAGGAGCTTGTCTCATTATCAGCAAGTATTCTTTGTAATTCAGATAGTTCCAACTGTGTAAACACTTTACATAAAGCCTCTAATGTTGGAGTTACATTATCTTCATCCGACAATAGTACTTTCGGATCTAGAATGACATTATAAACTTTTTTACTTGTAGCAATCACGGTATTGTTACGATCTAAGATGCTTCCTCTTTGATAAGGCAAAGAAGAGCTCACAAAGCTTTGCTGTGAGAGCACACGTTTTTTATAACGTTCTCCATCCTGATTGTTTAAGTAGATTAAACGAGCAATTAACCCACACATTAAAATAATCAAAGCACCAAAAACAAATAACAGCTTGTGCTTCATAAATAGCTTAAACCTTTTAACGTCTTTTTTTGTAGTAACTCTTTTCATACTCACTCTCCTATGTTATGTATGCAAAATAAAGAATAAATGTGTCCATCTTTTTGGACGCATTGTCAAGTGAATTTATATAAAAAAATAGCAAGAAAAACCCTTAAAACAAAATTTACCTTTAAGAGAATCCCTTGCTACTTAAGTATACACTTGTGTCAAATATACATTTTATTTCATATAAAATCAAATCTAACTTGTATATTCACCTCACCGAAATGCTTCTCACCTCGCGAATGCCGTCATACTAATTAGCAGAAGGAATATCCTCGTATTGTCGTGTAAATCCCGATTCATTACCATCATAAGTAATAACTGCATTCTGATTTGGATGAACCATACCAAGTTCACCAACTGCGATACGATACACCTCGTCTAAATCTATCGCTTGGTTAATTAACATCTCTGTTGCATCATTCATATCCTTTAAATCACTAATCTGATTTTCAAGACTTACGATTTGTTTATCTAATTGGATTGCATCGGACTGCGCTTTCAAATAATTAAAGCAAACGTATAGCGTTATTATCATTGCTACACTTAACATTAGCATGGAAAGGAAATCAATTCCCCGTCCAACATGCGGTTGCTTAGAAGGTTTAAGTTCAGGTTGTCTTTTTACTCTTCTCTCTGGTGGTGTAACAACCTGTGGCTGAGGCCTGCGATAAACATCATAGTCCCTCTCTGGAACTGCATTTAATTTACGTGCATTACTCCCTAAAACGTATGATGATTGATTATATTTTCGTCTATTCTCAGCTTCCATGCTGATTTCCCCCTATCTGCTACTTTAAAGCTCTTTTTTCAAACACTCTTAATTTAGCACTTTTTGACCTTGAATTGAATTCCATTTCTTCTTCACTTGGTAGAATAGGCTTTCTAGAAATATTAATCCCTTTTGATTTCTTGTTGCAGACGCATACAGGAAAATTAGGTGGGCAAACACATGGATTTTCATTCTTCTTAAATGCCACTTTTACCATTCTATCTTCTAGTGAGTGGAATGTAATGATACATAATCTTCCATACTCATTCAGTAAATCGATCATGTCATCTAATGTATTATTTAACACATCCAGTTCGTGATTTAATTCAATTCGAATTGCTTGAAAAGTCTTTTTTGCTGGATGTCCTGTTGTCATTCTTATCTTCATAGGTATCGCTGCTTTAATCGCCTCTGTTAGCTCATATGTGGTTTCAATTGGTTTTTCACTACGGATACGAACTATGTGTTTTGCAATATTCTTTGCAAATTTGTCCTCGCCATAATCCCGAATAATTCGATACAAATCATATTCACTATAATCGTTTACAATGTCGCGAGCTGTCATAATATTGCGATTGTCCATTCTCATATCAAGAGGTGCATTCTCTTTATAGGAGAAACCTCTTTCTGGTGTATCTAATTGATAGGACGATACACCAAGATCAATTAAGATACCATCTACCTTTTGAATCCCCAAATCATTGAGTACCTTTTTCATATCACAATAATTACTTCGTACTATAGTCAGCTTATCCTTAAACTCGCTCAAACGTTCACTTGCCGCTCTAATTGCGTCTTCATCTTGGTCGATTCCAATGTATCTTCCCTTAGGACCAAGGCGTTTTAATACCTCATAAGCATGTCCACCGCCACCAAGTGTTCCATCGACGTAGATACCATCCTCTTTAATATTCAAGTTATCAATTGTTTCATTTAGTAGTACTGAAATGTGTTTAAATTCCATCCTAATATCCTTCCTATTGTACGTTAAAAGCTAAGGCCAAATTCCGACATATGATCTGCAATCGCATCCATATTCTCGTAACTATTACTTGCCCAACGTTCCTTACTCCAAATCTCAATCTTAGATAATACACCAATAAACACAATATCTTTATCAAGTCCTGCTTGTTCTCTAAGATGATTTGGTATTAATATTCTGCCCTGCTTGTCCACTTCGCAATCAGCAGCACCTGCCATAAAGTAACGTTGTAGTTGTCTTGCTTCCTTGTTGCCTGGAAGGTTCTTAAGTCCTGTTACAAAGCGCTCCCATTCTTCATTAGGATATACAAATAAGCAGCCATCCAAACCTAGTGTGACAACAAAATGTTCTCCAAGAGCTTCACGAAATTTAGAAGGTACAATAATTCTCCCCTTCGCATCAATTGTATGATTGTATTCTCCCATGAACATATGTATCACCTACCGTCTGTGTACGCTCCACTTGACTCCACTTTGAACTACTTTTCACCACTTTCCACCACTTCTTTAATCATTCTACCCCACTCTTAAGAAAAAAGCAAGGATTTTTTAATAATAATCCCAATTTTATCTAATCTTTTTTATATGATTTGTACAAAAAACTCTGACGTCATTTTGCACATGAAATTGTTCGGAGCATGGGGTTTGCATAAAAGAATTGACGTCATTTTGCACATGTAAGATTTAGAAGTATGGGATGACAAACATAATTTATACGCAACACGCTTTCGCTTGAATGAAGTTCGTAACGGTACATAAGGGCCTAAAATACAGGCCCTAAGTACCGACGACTATATAACAGTATGCTCCTAAATTATGTTTGTCATCCCATATTTAGCAAGTCTATTGATGCGCAAAATGACGAATGATATTTTGAAAACTACTTTTGACATCCTAATCATTTAGAAAAAAGTATTTTGCTTGCAAAACACTCGCATCAAGCACGGTCGCGTAAGCGACATCATCCTACCACGCTTGTGTGCATCCTGCGGAGCTTTTTTATATACTAGGAAATACAGAGTAATTTCCTAGTATATAAAAAAAGACCTCCTCATGCCAGTCGACCTAACAGGCACAAGGAGATACATTTAATAATGCTTAATTTACTATATCAAACACTTTATTATCACAAATACTTAACTAACTTACAGGGCTTTAGCAAGATTTATATCTTACAAATAAAAGATTCCACATAGGTTTGAATAAAATCAACTCGATCAAATATCGTTGGTTTAAAATATGATGATACAGATATGACAATATTGTCTTCTGTATTAATATAAATAACATTTCCACTATTACCGATTGCAGCATATATATTCTTTCTTCTATCAACAATCCACCATAAATAGCCGTATTCCATTCCTCGAAAGTTGTTATTTTCTACTATTCTTGGAGTTGTCATTTCTTCGATCCATTTTGAAGATACTATCTGTTTATTATCATACTTACCCTTATTTAAGCATAATAATCCTATTTTAGCCATATCCTCTGCTGATATACAAAGTCCATATCCAGGAGTTCCTAATCCATCAGGATCACAAAACCAAATATTATCTTTCGGCAACTTTCCAATTGTAAATTGTTTATGCTCTTCTACTGTTTCTGCCAAATAGTTTATGTGCTTTTTAATACCTAATGGTTCAAATAAGTATTTATTAGCATAATAAACCGTTTTCATTTTGGTTGCTTTATATAATATTCCTGAGAGGATATGAAGACATACTGTTTGATAATTAAATTCATCAGTGAAACCTTTTCGACCTCCTAAAAAATCAAGCGCTGAATATGTCCAATTATCACTTGAACATACCTTTGTCCAAGGATCCCCTTTGCATTTATACGGAGCTCTCATAGTTAATAAATGTTTTATCGTGATATCGTAAATAGTTTTTTCTCCTCTTTTAACTTTATAATCAGGAAAATAATCCAAAACCTTATCATCAATACTTCCTATTTGTCCTCTATCCAAGGCTACTCCAATAAGTAAAGAAATTATGCTTTTTGTTGCAGACATTATATGAACACAATCATCTTTCTTATAATCATTCCAACAATCAGAATATACTTTCTTATTATTTTTATATGCTACAATCTGACATATATTTGGTTGTTCTTGCTTGATTAGATGATGTAATTCATCTGTATTGCTGCTACATTCTTTGTCTACAATTTCTCTTATATTTTCCATTATCTTTTACCTCTATTTTTTTAGGATTTGGACGTCCATAAACAGCATAAATTCATTTAAAATTATTTTCAATACATATTTTAAAAAAATCCACTGTAGATTTCTCTACAATGGCTCTCTTAGTTACTTTAATATTCAATTATAAAATAGGTACCACCTGAATTTTAAACATTTGACTCTATATCTTCGCATAAGTTATTCCAATAATACTTAACATCCGTAAGTGATAGTTTTAGCTCACATTCTCTATGATAAGGCTTCTTATCGGACCATAACCAGCATTCTATTATCATTGAATTGAATCCTTTATATTGATATAAAAATTCAAGTGTATATTTCTCATCATTTACACATTTAATTAATTTTGATAATTCCCATTCCTTTCGAACTACATTCTTTAATTTTCGTTCAAAAACATAAAGCGATATGTCATATTCATCGCCTGTCTCTAAGCAAAACTTTACCTCTGCCACGTCTGTACGAACTATTTTATCAACAACGTTACTAGGATGTCCTTTTGCAATCCAAATTCCATCATCAAAAACAAACGTTAAAATACCATTCTCGTATAAAACCTCTGTTGCATGACAATCATGCAAACTTATGAATCTATCATCATCACAATGTTTATACATAATAAGCTCCCTCAACTTCAAATCTTCGCGTGCTTTCAATCTCTCCATGAGACTGATATTTGTATTATGAATTATATCCCAATTCAGTTGGCAAATCATCCCACAGCTCTGTTCTTGTCTTATAATTTCTCAACCGTTCTAAAACTTTTGTATCTGAATTAGGATAAATTGTAAATCCATCTTCCTCGCCTTTTTCAGTACGGATAGGAAAAGCAAGGTATTCTTCATACAATGAGAACTGTGCATTCACACCTTCTTTGTTTCCTCTTGCGTCAAGGCGTATCCACTTTTTATGTTCATTTATATATACCCCATTTAGCCCGTGATAAATTAAAACAGGAGCAGACTCATCATCTAGAATCAATTTTTGATAACAAAATCCGGTTGGAATAGATTTACAACGTAACAAAGCAGCCAACAAGTGCGACTTTGCAAAACAAATTCCATGTCGCGCTTTTAAAACTTCTGATGCTGAACATGTTATAATATCCTCGTTTATATCTGCCGAATGTGAAACATTATCTCTCACAAATTCGTATACCTTTTTTATGTACGACACTTCACTGGCTGCCTCTTGATATAGTACATCTGCAAGTTGAGTTATGATTTCGTTTCCAAAATCAATTACATTATCTTCTTTTAAATATTCATCTATGCTATTCTCGAACAATGTTATACGCATAACTAACCTCCACCAACGTTAAATTCATCTCTTAGCATTGCTTAATGTTATCTCCGTCTCTCTACTATATACACTATAACACAGATGCATTTCATTGAAAACTGTCAATATCCCTACAAAAACCCTACAGAACCACTTCGTAACATAATCAAATGCATCAGAATATATCCTTTGCTCATTATAACTATATCAATATTTTACAAATCATGAAAGAGGGATTTCGGGTGGTTTAGAGTGGAATTTGGGGTGAATTTACCGAAGAAAATATACGATGGAACTCTTTCTGATCAATCTATCCTAAATCACAAACACTCTACAAACTAGCAGGGCTACCTACTCTCTAAATCCAGCCCTTATACACCTCCCGTGTTTGTGATTTCAAAACCTACCGAAAGAAGGTACATTACTTGTATATTTTCGGAGTGCCTTACAAGTCCCACATGTTTTTTGTGGGCTTGTGAGCGTAGCGCGCCGAAGAAAATATACAAATAATGTACCTTCTTAATTGATTATCCTAAATCACAAACACTCTACAA
>JAEYPP010000059.1 GCA_023410575.1 Bacillota bacterium
TTGTAACACAGAAAGCAAGAACTATTTCTATATGAGTATATTTCGCACTCTATAAAAACAATCAAACTCAATATTCAATTGTATTAGCCTTGTCTTTGTTTGTGTTTAGGATTCTCACAGATTACTCTGATTGCTCCCTTACGCTTAATAATTTTGCACTTTTCGCAAATTGGTTTAACTGAAGATCTAACCTTCATTACAATTCACTCCTTTCAAAAAAAGTCCGTCTATTATTATAACATTGAAGTTAATTAATAGCAATAACTATTTTTCATAAAAATCATTGAGTTTACTCTATGATTTTACGACATATATACTACAAAAGCAATTAAATGAATTATTTTCTATAAATAAAGGACATTGATAGTAAATGAGGTTTCGCCATGTTTATGACACAAGAGTGTCAGTGCAAATAACTTACTTATCTCTCCAGATAATTCTTCCCTTTGTCAAATCATAAGGGGATAGTTCTAGAGTAACTTTATCACCAGGAACAATTTTAATAAAGTTCATTCTCAATTTACCACTAATATGAGCTAACACTCTATGCCCATTTTCAAGTTCTACAGAAAACATCGCATTTGGTAATTTCTCAATTACGGTTCCTTCAATTTCAACAACATCAGTCTTAGACATATATACCTCCATAACATCTAAATTAAAAGTAACTATAGATAAAACTGTCTCTCTACAGTATTTCCTCTTGGGTTGATATGCACAGTGATAGATATACCATGCTCTCTATAAACTAAATATTTCCGGTTCACCATCTGTAATTAGAATAGTATTTTCATAATGTGCTGACAAAGATCCATCTTCTGTTACAATTGTCCACCCATCATCTAAGATACATACATCATATGCTCCCATATTTACCATCGGCTCGATAGCCAAGGTCATACCCGGAATCAGTTCTATTCCTCTTCGTTTTTGTCTAAAATTCGGGATTTGAGGTTCTTCGTGCAAGTCCTTACCTATGCCATGACCTACAAGGTCACGGACACAAGTGAATTTATGCGATACCACATAATCCTCAATAGCGGCAGAGATATCATGTAAATGATTACCCGCTTTTGCATATTTCATACCTTCGAAGAAACTTTGTTTTGTAACATCGATCAGCTCCTGTGTACGTTCTGGTACTTTACCAATTGCTAATGTTCTTGCTGCATCGGATTGGTACCCTTGATAAATCACACCTGTATCCAAACTTACGATATCTCCTTCATAAAGGACTCTCTTTTTACTTGGAATACCGTGTACTACTTCATCATTAATGGAAACACATACAGCTGCAGGATATCCATTATAATTCAGGAAAGAAGGGATACAATTATTTGAGCGAATAATCTCTCTTGCTACCTTATCAATATCATATGTCGAAATACCTGGTGTGAGGATTTCAGCTAATTGTTCATGCACACTTGCTAGAATTTTTCCGGCCGCCCTCATCAACTCAATTTCTCGTGCAGATTTTATTTTTACTGACATATTATCGAATTCTCCTTATCCTAACGTATCACATAATTTCCTTTTGTTCAATAAATCTTGGTAATTAATATTAATTACCAAGAATATGAACAATTTCATCAAATACTTTAGCAACATCCATGGTCCCATCAACTTCTTTTAATATATGAAGACTATCATAATATTCTATTAATGGTTGTGTTTGAGTATGATAAACATTAAGACGTTTTTCAACTGTTTCAGGCTTATCATCTTCACGAAGCATAAGCTCTCTACCACATGCATCACAGATACCTTCTTCTTTTGTAGGGTTAAAAACAACATGGTAAGTTCCACCACAAGCAACACAGGCACGTCTACCAGACATACGAGTAACAATGTTTTCATCTGGAACTTCTACATTAATTGCAAAATCGATTTTTTCATTAACCTTGTTCAAAGCTTCAGTTAATGCCTCAGCTTGAGGAATTGTTCTTGGAAAACCATCTAAAACATATCCATTTTTGCAGTCTTCCTCTGCAAAGCGATCCATAATCATATCAAGAGTAATTTCATCTGGAACTAAAAGTCCTTCATCCATATACTTTTTAGCCTTGCAACCAAGTTCTGTATTATTCTTAATATTCGCTCTAAAGATATCTCCAGTTGAGATATGAGGAATATTATATTTTTTTGCAATCATCTTCGCTTGAGTACCTTTACCTGCTCCTGGAGCTCCTAACATAATTATTTTCATACTACAAGAATCCTCCTAAAATCGAAATAGGCCACTTACGCCATCAGTCAAATAGTATATATCTGGTGTAGAACTACTTCATTATTTTTTAATAAGCACTTATAGGAGCTGTTGCATACAACAGCCCCTACTAAGTTTTGTTTTATTTAGTCATTTAAAAAGCCCTTATAATGACGTACAAGCATCTGAGATTCAATCTGCTTCATTGTTTCAAGAACGACACCAACAACGATAATAATCGAAGTACCACCAATTGAAACTTGCGCATTAAATAAACCTGATAAAGCAATTGGAATAACTGCTACTATAGTTAAGAAAGCAGCACCAATAAAGATGATATAATTCAAAATCTTAGTTAAGTACTCGCTTGTTGGCTTACCTGGACGAATACCAGGAATGAAACCACCTTGCTTCTTCATATTGTTAGCTACTTCTACTGGATTAAATGTAATCGATGTATAAAAATATGCAAAGAATACAATTAAAGCAACATAGATAATTAAACCAACCGTGTATTTGAAAGCACCATTGTCTAGATCAAACCAGTTCTGAGAGTTAAGCATATAAAGAACTTTTGGCCAGAAGTATGCACGTTCTGCTTGCACACCAAAAATATTACCAATTATGATTGGAAATTGCATTAAGGATACAGCAAAAATTACTGGAATAACACCTGCAGTATTAACCTTAAGTGGGATGAAGGAGGATTGTCCACCTACCATCTTTCTTCCCTGAACCTTCTTCGCATACTGAACAGCAATTTTTCTCTGTGCATCCTGAAGAAGGATAATTACAACAACCATAAATACGATAATAGCTAAAATGACAACTGCAGCAAATACACCTTTCACAACAGATTTTCCATTAATGAAAGTATTATATAAACCAGTTATATCAGCTGGCATACCAGCAACGATATTAATCAATAAGATAACTGAAATACCATTACCAACGCCTTTTTCTGTAATCTTTTCGCCTAACCACATTAAGAAAGCAGAACCCGCTGTAAATGTACAAGTAATAACTACGATGTTAGTGAAGCTTACTCCACCATTAAGAACACCTGAATTACCAAAACCAATAACCATAGCAACAGACTCAATAATAGCAAGTGCAATCGTTACATATCTTGATATCTCAGCAATTTTCTTTTTACCATCTTCACCATCTTTTTGAAGCTCTTCGAGCTTTGGAATCGCAATCGTTAACAACTGCATGATGATAGAGGAAGTGATATACGGTCCAATACCAAGGGCGAATAAAGACATCCTAGAAAAAGACCCACCACTGAATGAATCGATAAAACCTAAGCCACTGCCAAAGTTTTGTGCGAAGAACTCAGCAATGTAATCTTGGTTCACTCCCGGAGTCGGGAGTAAAGAACCAATTCTTACTATAATTAAAGCTATGAAAGTAAATAAAATCTTGTTTCTAATATCTTTAATCTTAAACGCATTTCTAAACGTTTTAAACATACTAGATCACCTCAGCATTTCCACCAAGAGCCTTAATCTTTTCGATAGCGCTTTCAGAGAAAGCTGAAACCTTAACATTAAGCTTCTTAGTTAATTCTCCGTTTCCAAGAATCTTCACTCCATCTTTTGGATTACTAATGATACCCATTGCTACCATAGTCTCAGCTGTTACGTCTGCACCATCTTCAAATCTATTTAACATGCTTACGTTTACTGCAATGATTTCCTTAGTATTTCTGTTATTAAAGCCTCTCTTTGGAAGTCTTCTGTATAAAGGCATCTGACCACCTTCGAAACCTACTCTAGTAGCTCCAGAACGTGCTTTTTGTCCTTTATGTCCCTTACCAGCTGTCTTACCATTGCCTGAACCGTGACCACGTCCGCGTCTAAAGTTACTTCCTTGTTTAGAACCATCTGCAGGTCTTAATTCTGTTAAATTCATCGTGCGCACCTCCTTACTTTATTATTAGATCTCTTCCACCTTAACTAAATGTCTAACTTGATTAATCATTCCTCTTATAGCTGCGTTATCTGGCAACTCATTTGTACTGTTAAGTTTTCCTAAACCAAGAGCGCTAACAGTTAGCTTATGCTTTGGAAGTGCACCAATTGTAGACTTTGTTAAAGTAACTTTTAATTTATTAGCCATTTTAATATCCTCCGCCTTTCTTAGCCTAGCTGTTCCACGGAAATACCGCGAAGTGCTGCTACTTCTTCTGGAGTCTTTAATTTGCTTAATCCTTCAATAGTAGCAAGAACTACGTTCTGCTTGTTATTGGAACCAAGAGACTTGGTACGGATATTTTTAAATCCTGCAAGCTCTAATACGTTACGAGCAGGACCACCAGCGATGATACCAGTACCTTCAGGGCTTCTCTTTAATAACACAGTAGAACTACCGAATTTACCAATATAATCGTGAGGTACACTACCGTTTTCATCAAGTGGTAATGTAATCATTTTCTTGATAGCATCCTCTTTCCCTTTGCGAATTGCTTCAGGAATTTCAGCTGCTTTGCCTAAGCCTGCACCGATATGTCCGTTCTTGTCACCAACAACGACTAAAGCTGTAAAGCGGAAGTTACGACCACCTTTTACAACCTTTGTTACACGCTTAATTGATACTACTTTATCTTCTAACTCCATTTGTTTCGCATCAATGATTGTACGTTTCATGTGTTCTCCTCCTTGCTTAGAAATTAAGACCAGCTTCTCTTGCTGCTTCTGCTAATGCCTGAATCTTACCCTGATATATAAATCCGCCTCTATCAAATACAACTGAAGTAATTCCTTTTTCAAGAGCCTTCTTAGCGATAACTGTTCCCAACTTTGTTGCAGCTGCAACATCGTTTGTCTTCTCTAAGTCAGATTTAACATCTGCCTGAAGAGTGGAAGCTGCTACTAAGGTATTACCTACTGTATCGTCAATGATCTGAGCGTACATATGGTTGTTACTTCTGAACACAGCTAAACGTGGTCTTTCAGGAGTACCGGAGAAACGATTACGCATTCTGTTGTGCTTTTTAATACGAACTTCTGATTTATTAATTTTGCTAACCATTATTATCTCTCCTCCTTCTACTTCTTACCAGTCTTACCAACTTTACGTCTGATCACTTCATCAGAATACTTGAT
>JAEYPP010000068.1 GCA_023410575.1 Bacillota bacterium
GTATGGGCTAAACTATTCATATCCATTTTGGATACCTCCTATGTATTTTTGTGGTTGGCTAAACCCACATTTATTATATCATAGGAGGTTTTTTGCTTGAAGCTAAAGCTAATTGGGGACACACCGGCATAGCCGGTGGTTTATTTTTATTGCGATACAAATATTTTAGGGATGCGAAGCTAGCTTTGCATCCCTAAATATAGTAATTTTTCTAAATATTCAAAATTAGAGCCTTATCTTTACATCATGATTGCTTTGATTTCTCCCTCATATTCTGGATGACGACTTCTTAGACCCATTAACGTATTCCTTGCCAATTCCAATTGGTTCGTATTATATTCTACACGTTCACGAATCTTTTGACGACGAACATTTAAGCGATGGCGAACCTCCACCATCTCTTTTTTATCAAGCAATGCTTCTGCCTGGTGACACCAGCATTCTGCATCCTGTATTTGATATTTACGCAGTTCTTTAATCAGTACACCTTGATAAAACTTTAGTTGTTCATTACTCTTTTCAACTTGTGCCATTCGTTCTTTCATCTTTTTATATTCATTAAATTGATATTTCAGCTCGTGATACCCATTTACATGGTATTTTTCATAGGCATAATCAATACTGGCTGTACAGTTTACATATTTGATTTTCACTTTATTAATCAGAGTAATGGCACGGTTTAAATTCTTCTGTGCATGACGAAGCGTAATTATACTGCGTCGTTCTTCCAATACGATGTATAAGATTAACCCTAAAGATAATAATCCAGTCAAGAAAAATGGAATCATTAAATCTGCCTTTGTTGCGTTTTCCAATAGAATTAAGATCAAGAACATTCCAATGACTAAAATTAAACTCACAATTGAAAGCTTCTTTAAAAACTCCTTTTTGGCAATTGCATTCTCAATCTCATACTTTTGGACTCCCTTTTCACCTTCTAACTGACGTAAATCTTCCTTTATCAAAAGCTGATATGCTTCCTGCTCCTTTAGTTTTGGCAATTCTCGTTCAATATCTTCTTCAAACTGGGCCATATTATCATATTGTAGGTCTGAAATTGTTTTGTTTTGCGATTTATATTTCTTTCTCTCGGTCTCAGCTTTTATAATCTGTTCTGCCGCTTCTTCAATTGGAGCTCTTTGCTCTGTTGGTATTCGGTCAATTACTTGAATATCGGATAGATAAGAAGTAACTATCTCATACTCTGTAATTGCCTCTTCCAATTGACGTTTAATCTCAGTAATTTGGTCACAGTTTTCCTGAGCTAAAGTTAGAACCTCCTTTTTCGTCGTCTCACTAGACTTTGAGTACTTTAACAGTGCTTGTTCTACTGTTAATTGCTCAAAATTATGCTCTATTGATTCGTCCTTTAACTTTCTCTTACGAAATGAGAATATTCCCATGTTTACCCACTTTCCTCTATAAGCTATCCTTACGATATTTTGCCTTGATTCGATTCAAAAGTTCGTCTACCTTTAGATAGTACTCTTTCATCTTGCCTCGTTCTTTTAGTTCAATTAAATGCGTTACTTCCGCATTCATAGACGTGTATTCACTACCTTCTTCTGCCCGAAGTAATTCTTCCTCAATCGAAAACAAAAGTTCTCTTGTATTTACATACATTTTCACTTCACGTTCAAAAACTTCTTGCTGATTGCTTAGTTTTAATGCATACAAGTATTGCTTTAATGATTCTTCTTTATGATTACGCTCATATGCCTCTCTAAACTTAATGGAAGCAACGGCTAAAGCACCATTTTTCGCCTCAAGCACACCAATATTATGAAGGATATCACCATATTCTTCACTTGTTAATTCCGTGAATTCTTTTCCATTTAGAATATTTTGATATTGTATCATTGCTTCCTTTAATTGGGAGTGACGCATACAATAATCAGCTTGTCTCTTTTTTCTCTGAGCAGCATTCATTCGATACAGCTCATCAATCTCTATTAATAATCTATTGATTTCATTCTTATCATAATAATCAGCACTACAGAATATGCTAACAACCAAATCTTTAATACCAACGCGCTTTTTCACCAACTCCTCTAGGTAATCTGCACGTTCCTTTAGGTCCAATTCATCTCGGATGAATTCAATTAAGTCAATTCGAAATAAGTCTTCGCTAATGGTTTCAACATTATGGTAGATATAATAGCACAGTTCCTCTATCGTATATATCTTCGTTCCGGTAGCCTTAAATAAATATGGCCGCTTAGCAGTTTTTCCGGTACAAAGAATTAATTTTCCCATAGCGCCCCTCCAATGTAATTTACTCTTTCTTCTATAATGATAACGTCTGTTCCCAAATACGGTATGTTGTCTTATAAAACTCTCCAAAACCAGTATCTCTAATTGTTAAAACAGCAGTATCTCGGTCAACAAAGTGCAACTGTATTGATAGACGAATCGTTTTATTTTCTCGTTCCATCAAATTATCAATATGAATAACTTCTTTTATCGGTTCTCTTTTTAGAAGATTTTTTACAGTAAAATCCAAGTCTTTTGTTGCATCTAAAATTACAGTTATATCACTATTAACTTGCCACCAGGGTGTTCCCGCATTAGCTAATACATAATCACTTTCCTTTGTATCCTGATAAAGGCGAATTGAAATTGTTGATGTGATCATATCATCACTTAACAACAAATAACTATCAAATTCATCTGTTTGTAGTGCTTTCGCAGCATAACATGCTCCCTTGGTATATAAATTCTGCCCTTTAAAAACTCTTCTTCCGACACATAGTTTTTTAAGTGTATCATCCACCCAATCTCCCAAAAAACCTTTCCCTGTGAAAAATAGAGATGTTGTCAATCGTTTAAATAATAGCTGATTAGCTGTCGATTCGAATCTTTGAGAAAATCGAGCTGTTCCTTCTTGTCCTAAAATCTTTAATGAGAAATCCATAGAAAGCTCTATTTTATTTACAATAACTGGTATCGGGGTGTTTCTTCGATTTACTGAGAGACGATAATAGTTCATACCGTTATCATCAAATTGAAATAACCCAACATCATTTAACCATAAATCCTGTTTTTGACTTAATATATAGTACATGAAGCACTGGACTTTCGTCAGTATAGTAACTCGATCCTTTTCTAATCCCAATGGCTTTAATGCTTCATAAACAGCATCACATACCTTTGGTGTTGTATTATCTAAGGTAATTACAAGCTTTGCTATCGTACTATTCAAAAAACGTTGTCGAATATAGCCTAGAACCTTCTTAAAGTATTTTGAGAGTAGCATCACAGGCGTATAGACCGATTGATATATTTCAATATTTTGCTCACGTATTACCTTCGTAACTAAATAATCAATGTAAATACCTGCATTTAGTTCCTTAAGCCGTACTGCTTCTTCCCCAAAGATCCATTCCTTCGTGCTTTCCTTTACAAGTAGGCAGGTCGGTATGAATGGGTCTGTCGTATCCATCGACATAGAAATACTAGATACATCATTTGTTTGATATTGATAAAAACTAACCTGTGTAAATTCATCTGACAAATCAATCCCCAGTAACAGAGACTTATTATCCCCCATCGATACCACCTCACTTTCTATTTATACTGGCCGAAACAAAGTTGAGATATAGTGGTCCATACTTGCATATGCTTGTAACAAACGATTTAATGTTGTATCGTCATTCATATCTCTCGCTTCGATAATCTGATTAATTCTGCTAAAGTTATCTTCCTCATAATGGTCAATTTCTGGTTGTATTGTTACTGTATAGCTATTCGTAATATTCTCTTTTTTATCTGAGATTTCAGATATATAGTATTGTAAAGATTCCTTGTTAAATAGGATAAATTCTTTTACAAAGATACCATGACATAAATTCACCATCTCTTCTACATAAAATTCGACATGTTCCTCATCTGTATTTAAACTGTAATGAATCATAACTTTATTTTTGGGATTAGTACGGTATTCGACATAATACTTGTCACACATATTTTGAGGAATTCGCATATTCTTTCTAAAGTTCTGAAAAAATGGAAATAAAATGCCTTTATGTTCAAATTGGCTTAAGTGAAAATCAATAAAATTAATCTCACTATCTGTCAATTGTTCTTTTGTGGACTGATATTTTAAAAATGCCACCAATGTCATTTCATTGTCATCATAACTAAGTTCATGTCGAATAATCTCAAAAATCTCTTGGTCTGCAATACGCTCAAAAATAAGATATTTATAGGAGTAATAAGATAAAAAGGCACGTATTAACTTTTGATTGCAACCACCATGATAATAACTCATAAATACTGACTTTGCATTACTCATATAACTTTCTGTAAATAACATCTGAGCAAGTAATCGTTCTTCTAAGTTGGATACGTCAAGATTATTTTCTTTCGAGCACTTCCATAAATCAAACATTGCACTTGTAGTACCATTAAAATATTTATTTAGGTACTCTAAGACTGGAACATCATATTTACCATGGATAAATGCATAATAAGCTATCTCAACCAAGATATCAAGGCGTTCTATATTACCATCCGCATTTGAAATCAAACGAGTACAAAGCTTTAGAATCCGCTTAACCTCTACACCCTCATACCCTAGCTCTACCATCGCCTTAAGTGCAATATTATACAAATCACGCACAATCATAAACTCAATTAATTTACCTCTTGCATTACGTTCAATCGAATGTAAATCAATTTTCATCAAATAGCTCTCTAGAATTTCACCTTCAAAATTATCATAATAATAATGAATTAATGTCTGAATGAACTCTTTACGATATTCCTTTGTTAACTCTGGCAACAATGCTACTCTCTTACGAAGTTCAATTGCCTGTTCATCAAATCTCTGATAATACTGAGCTTTATCTGCTAAATATAACAATAGTTTTGAATTATCTGGCGCTAACGAAATGAGCTTATCATAATATTCCTCTAGATGCGATATTTTTCTTATCGAATATCCAATCGTAATAAAAAATCGTTGATTATTTCCATCAATTAGTACGATCTGCGCATCATCGGTCAATAGGTGAATATATGCCTTTTGGTCAAACACAGGCACTATATCTTCCGTTTCTTTTTCTGGATGACAAACAGCAACTGACTTTATTTTTTTATTTGGGCATTCTAGTTCATAAAGAAATGATAACTCTGGTAGCTTATCAGCTAACGCTTCATCCAAAACATCTTCATTTATCATGGCATCACAAAGTACGGCAAGGTGACAATTCACATTACCGTTTTCTACTTGTTGCTTAATAAAACTAAGAATTTCCTCTCGATGTTGAATTAAAATTTCTGAATTCTCTTTCGCATTTTCAAGCATACAACAATAGTAAAATGCTCTCTTTTTTTCTGGTAAATGATTTTTATAATTAAAGTAAGTTATAATTGATGGATGAATTGGAACATAATTGTCTTCACTCATCGTATAAACAAAATATTCTGGTAATTCTGTAACTCGTAACTGCTGATTAACACCTGCTTCAAAATAACTATGATATTTAACAGTTCGTATATGGTTACGAATTAATAGACTTAAAATGCCCTGCAAAGCTTCTTTAACCTTAAACACATCATAAATTGACAAAAGAATCAGTAAATTGAGCTTATGAAACACCTTATCTCTTCCAATGTGATAAGATACTATTAAGGCTAGTTCTTTCGTTAACGCTTTTTGACGTAACATAAATATTATTAGCTGACGTTCAAATGCATCCATTGATTTTAACTGAGATGGTTCTTCTAATAATATGGAGGTAGCCTCATAATAAAGAATCGGACTATGTAGTCCATTCTCATACTGTTCTTTTATATCTTCATATTTTTTCCCACGATTATGTTCATATTGCGGGTTTAAATAAAGCAAGCACCAAAAAAGAAATATCTCTTTGGGATTACGAGCAAAAATATCTTTTATTTCTTCAAATGCTGCCACTGCATCTACGGATGACTTTTTTCTTAAAGATTTCAAATATAAAAGTAATCCATATGCAACTTCATTCGTAGTGATTAAGTCATCATACTTTTCTTCAAACGCAAACAGTGAAGTAGTAATTGCACTTTCTCTTCCTGCAATTATTTGAAGATGAAGCTGATACAACAAACAATTAATCCAAGACTTATCACGAATCATTAAATTATGTAGTAAGGTTTCCGCTTCTGTCACATACTTCCCTACTCCAATACGATTAAACCGAAAATCTAAGTAATTCATCATTAATCTTTTTTTTACTTGATTCATTTTTCTGCGCTTAATACGTTCATTTCCACGAGTTCTTGTGCATCGTACTTTTACTGAAACGTTTAATTTGGAATACACCGTTTCTATAACAATATTAGCTTGATGGATGCCCTCCTTCATAGCTTCTGTTTTAATAACATAGTTAATTTCACATTGATTATTAATAAAGTTATCCGTCCATAACATCTTTCTCTCTAATTCCAAAAAGCTTTGATCAGATGTAATACGAATTTCACCATATCCCCAGCCTTCTTTTGTAAGAATGAGTTTATCCATAAAGTTATATGGTCCGGCTTCATACTCCATTTCTGTTTTATCTACTGTAATTGTAATTACATTTTTTTTATGAGTTGCAACCAAGAATTCATCCAATGCCTGAGATATTGAACTGCTCTTTACTAAACTTTGATATAATAACAAATGTTGTTTATCATAATATTCTAACACTTTTGCAAACTTTTCCGACTTAAAAACCTGTTTCGCTTCCGTCCAATCTGATTTTGCTAAATTAGCAAATTGAAACAAATCTCTGATTTTTCCAAGGGAAGTATTACAATAAGGGGCTTCTACCTGAATGTGGACTGGGATACTTATCTCACCGCAATCGGTAATAATACTTATCTCTTCATGAAATTCATCACCAGCATCTAGGTAGTCTGCTACATAGTGATATCGAATACTCACCATTTCGCCAACAAACTTATCTATTTCTAGGCATAGCAATCGAGACGAAGAATATAGAACACCCTTCATCCGGCTATTCTCACTATTACGTATACTAAATGAACCCTGATATGTACTACCTGTTTCTATCGTTATATCTATTTTCTCTTCCGATAGAAGTATGTTTGGGAGTTCATACTCAAATATACCCTTTGCCAATTGTTCTATCTTTTCTTTCACAATACCACCCTAACCTTACAAAAAGTCACTCTTATCAAATAATTATACCATTATGCGCCACCCATTTCAAGACAGAATCCTTGTAGCAAAAGTGCTCGAGTAAAGCCAAAACAAGGCATAAAAATAACCAGCGAAACACACAAATTTTGTTTCTTCTGGTTATTTTTCATTACCGAAAATCACATTAATCACAAAGAACGAACTCACCATTTTCTTCATCAAAGGTATAAATCGCAGTACCTAAGGTAGATACATAATACATTGCAACTAACTGACCTTCTTCGCCACCTTCAAAGATATTAAAACAGTAACAAGCTTCGCCATTAACAACAGTAGTCCACTCATCTGCAATGATGGAATAGCGAGATAAGTTTTTAGGTAATCCTAATTTCTCTTTTGTTACTCTTTTTAACATACTTAATGCATCTTCAACCGTTATTTCTGCTTCTTTAGAATCTATCTTTTCCACCTTATCTACTGGAAACTTTGTAAATGATGTTATGTTTCCATCAGAATCATAGAGCGAAAGAGCTCCTGTCGTGCGGTCAATAATTATATATGGTTGTATTTCCACACCATTATCAAATAAAACATACTGAAAATATGTTACTCCATCGATGTTTAAATCATCCTCAACTAATTCATAGAAATAAGTGGTTGTATCCACTTTTGCTTTTAGTTTAGCCTCTGCTTCTGCCTTTGTCAGTAATATGATTGGTGTTGGTGTTGGTTCTTGCTCCGGTGTTGGTGTTAATGTCACTCCAGGGGCTGGTGTCATCAAAATCGGCGTAGGTGAGGGTGTTGGGTCTCCACTTGGTGAAATAATTGGTGAAATGATAGCATTCTCATCCACGTTCTGCGTTTTATCTTTACTACATCCTACGATTAATACCATCGTGGAGCATATTACTATCGTATGCAATCCTCGTTTTAAAAAGTTTCTTATATTCATGTTGTAAACCTCCTAATATGTCCCATATTCCTATAAGTTACAATATACCACTTATTCGAAAAAACACAATTACATTTGTGTTACGTTTTAGTAACTATTCATTTACACAATATAAAAGAGAGCCCATTACCTAAAAGTAAATGCCATTCATTAGAATTAAGTTTTTGTTAAAATAGGAGTCATCACGTTAATATAACGTAACAACTCCTACTTTTAATTACTGTTCTACAAAATTAATATTAATTCTTCCAGATCCACTTTCGACTTTTAACTTATTGTCTGCATCCTCATTTCTAATGTCTTCATCATTTCTTCTTTCACCATCAACCCATATACCTCCAGAATGAGCATCTAGCTCCAATTGATAATTATCTAGAGAATCGGTTAAGTTGACTAGGATATCTCCACTTCCTCCATTCAATTCACTATCTCCAGTTAGATTACCCTCTACGTGTAAATCTCCCGAGCCAAGATTAAATTCGATATTTTCTAATGTACTATTCGTCAAATTTATGGTTCCTGAACCACCATCAATATCCCCATTACGTAAATGCACATTATCTAACTCGAAAGCACCTGAACCCAGACTCAAATCAACATCTTCTGCCCTCAATCTTGAACCAATGATATTACCGGAGCCTCCAGCTATGATAAGACGATCTGCATACATTCCTTTCAACTCCATTTTACCACTATTATTATCAAGATTTACTCTCTTTGCTACAAAATCTATAGGAAGTGTAACTGTAATCCTTGACTCTTCGCTACGATCATTATCCAAGAAATTAAAGTTAAAAAACCACATATTAGACTCAGTATCCGCTATATATAATGTATTACCATCTAGCATTTGAACTACCATAGTATCTGGGACTTTCTCTGCCTTTACTTCTATCTTCTCCACATCGCCAACCTGAATCAGCATCTTTCCACTGTAGTTCGTTATGTCTAGATTCTGGACATCATCAAACTCTTTATTGATATCTATATATTCGATTTTTCCATTCCAATTTATACCCTTATCAATTCCACTGACCACAGTCGTTATTACTGTAAGTATACTCACCATTAAAGCTATTGCAAATGCCATCGCACCGTATTTTATTACCTTTTGAATTGGACTCATTTAATCTCTACACCTCCAAACATACAAGTAGAATTAATATAGATAATTGGAGCTTTAGAAGGTGCCGCTCCCTTTCTCTTGTTCGATACTCCACCAAAAAATGAGGTAGAGCTAACCTTTACTCTCACTGTTTTAGGAACATAAATGTCAATTCCTCCAAAAATAGAGGTAGCATTAATTATGATATTCTCATCAATAATTGCATTTCTCAAATCAAGAGTAAGTCCACCAAATATGGAATCCAATTCACCACCGCAGTATTTTGTATTTGGTTGCACAAATGTCATTCCACTAAACGTAGCTGCATGGCAATCTTCTTTTGTATATGTAACATTCACCTTACGAAAATTATGAAGCATATTTCTTAGGAGAATATTAAGCCCGATTACAATTATGATTACTGGAATGATGAGCCTTCGGAATTCTTCATCAACAATAATTCCTTGACAATTGAATAATAGTATAACTCCAACAGCTAATCCAATTGCAGAAAAATTACCCAAACCTTTGCTTAAGACAGTAATTGCACATGGAATGATAATAAATAATGTCCACCAACCCTTGAAGAATAAACGAATGTCCCACCATTGACAAGCATTGCCTGCTATGATAACTCCTAGTGCAATCCAAATTAATCCCCATGACCACCTGGATATTCTATCTCTCATGTAACCTCCTTATTATTCGGCTTTCTTTCTCTCTCATGCCTTTAGAGAATCGATTGCCTTTCTTCACGGAAACCTAATTTGATTTCCTCTTATGTAATTATCTTACGCTAGGTTATTTGGTTATTCAAGTTAGAATTCCATTAAAAGAAACTTAAAAAAGAAAACCCCCGAAAATGCTACATTTCCGAGGGTAATGATTCTATTTATGCTAATTTAGCTTTTGCTACTTCAGCTAGTGCTTTGAAGCCTTCTGCATCATTAACAGCTAATTCAGCTAACATTTTTCTATTCACAGTTACGTCAGCTAACTTTAAGCCATACATAAATTTACTATAGGAAAGACCGTTTAATCTTGCTGCTGCATTGATACGCGCGATCCATAATGTTCTGAATTGTCTCTTCTTTTCTTTACGTCCTGCAAAAGCAGATGTTAAAGCTCTCATAACTGATTGCTTTGCTACTCTGTATTGCTTACTTCTGGCTCCTCTGTAACCTTTTGCCAGCTTTAATACTCTTTTATGCTTCTTTTTAGCGTTTAAGCCGCCTTTAATTCTTGCCATCTTCTATTCCCTCCTTATTACCCAATCTTAGAGATATGGTAAAATTTTCTTCATGTTCTTTTCATTACTTGGATCCATCATTGTTGCTTTTCTAAGATTTCTTTTTGTCTTGTGGGACTTCTTCGTTAAGATATGCTGTTTTCCGGCCTTCATTCTTTTTAATTTACCTGTACCAGTTACCTTAAAACGCTTAGCAGCAGCACTGCTTGTTTTCAATTTCGGCATGATATTTCCTCCTTAAATTTCGGCTTGCGTATGTTTCACTCACCTTTAATTTTTTATAATGACAATAGCATGTATTCTTAGTACATCTATTGTTCTATCGTTTGTTATTTCTTTTCAGTCAGAAACATAATCATGCTTCTTCCTTCCATCTTAGCTGGCTTTTCTACAACAGCCACATCTTCTACAATTTTATAAAAATCTTCAAGAATCTGTTTGCTTGTTTGCATATGAGCCATTTCTCTTCCTCTAAATCTTAGAGTTACTTTTACCTTATCTCCTTTGGTGATGAACTTTCTTGCCTGATTTGCTTTTGTTGTCAAATCATTGTCATCGATGTTCGGTGATAAACGGATCTCTTTTACATCAGTTACCTTCTGCTTTTTCTTCGCTTCCTTTTCTTTTCTAGCAAGCTCATATCTGTATTTGCCATAATCAACAATCTTACATACAGGTGGTTTTGCAGTTGGGGCAATCTTTACTAAATCCAAATTTGCCTCCTGCGCTAACCTCATCGCATCTCTTGCTGGCATAATACCAAGCTGTTCCCCGTCTTCTCCAATCAGACGAACTTCTCTGTCTCTGATTTGCTCGTTAATCATTAATTCGCTAATAGTTCTGCACCTCCATAGGATAAAATAAAACAAAAAGGTGAATAGCA